>JAXDHV010000107.1:0-3017 GCA_034664295.1 Solirubrobacteraceae bacterium
AGCACCTTGATGCCGGTCTCCAGCATCTCCGTGCGGCCTTCGAGCTGGTCGAACGCGGGCGCCTTGCGGTGGATGCCCCAGAGCTCGCCGGTGATCTCGAGATCAGGGTCGTCAAGGCACTCGCCCATCGTGTTGAACACGTGGCCCTTGACCTGGTCGCCGACCGGCACCGAGATCGGACGGCCGAGGTCGGTGACCTCCTGGCCGCGGACCAGACCGTCGGTGGGCTGCATGGAGATCGTGCGCACCAGGTTGTCGCCGAGGTGCTGGGCGATCTCCAGGGTCAGCGTCTTGGCCAGCTGGCCGATCGACACCTCGACGGTCAGCGCGTTGTAGAGCTCCGGCACCTGGTTGCGCGGGAACTCGACGTCCACGACCGGGCCGGTGACGCGAACGACCCGGCCGGTCCTTGTCTCCGTGGCGGTCATCAGCTCTCACTTCCTGCGGTCACGAGAGCGTCGGCGCCACCGACGATCTCACTGATCTCCTGGGTGATCTGGGCCTGGCGAGCCTGGTTGGTCTCCAGGGTCAGCGTACGGATCAATTCGTTCGCATTGTCGGTTGCGGCCTTCATGGCCCGCTGCCGGTTGGCCGACTCCGACGCCGCTGACTCCAGCATCGCCGAGAAGAGCCGCGCCCCGATGTACTTGGGCAGCAGCGCATCGAACAGCGCGTCCGGATCGGGCTCGAACTCGTACAGCGGCTGGATCCCGTCCGACGACGGCTTGTCCTCCGTGTACTCGACGACCATGGGCGCCATCCGCCGAGCCGAAGGCGTCTGGGTGACCAGGTTCTTGAACTGCGTGTAGACCAGATGCAGCTCGTCGACGCTCTGCTCGTCGTCGTCCTCGCCTGCCATGAACGCCGCGACGAGCGTGCGTGCCGCCTCGGCCGCATTCGCGTAGGTCGGCTGCTCGGAGAAGCCGGTCCACGAAGCCTCGACCTTGCGGCGGCGGAACCGGTAGTAGTTCACGCCCTTGCGGCCGACCACGTAGACGACCGGCTCCTTGCCCTCCTCGCGCAGCAGCGAGTAGAGGTGCTCGGCCTCGCGGAGCACGTTGGTGTTGTAACCGCCGCACTGCCCGCGATCGCTGGTGACGACCAGTACCGCGGCCCTTTTCGGGTCCTTCCGCTCGACCAGCAGCGGATGGTCCAGAGCGGAGTTGCTGGCCAGCTCCGTGAGCACCGCGGTGATCTGCTCGGCGTAGGGCCGCGACTCCTGCACCCGCGCCCTGGCCTTCACGATCCGGGAGGTCGCGATCAGCTCCATGGCGCGGGTGATCTTCTTGATGGACTGCGTCGACTTGATGCGCCGCCGCAGCACCCGAATCTGTGCCGCCATGACCCGCTACCTCAGCCCTGCGCCTTGCGGACCTTGACGGTCTCCTTGTCCACGTCGTCCGGGTCCATCGCGTCGGCCGCCTTCTCCTTGGGGGCGACGGAGGAGCCGTCGGAGGCCGTGAAGCCGTCCTTGAAGTCCTTGACGAGGCCGTCCAGCCGCTCGATGTTCTCGTCGGTCAGCTTGCCGGTGTCGCGGATCTCGGTCAGCGCGCCCTCGGAGTTGCGGCGGACGTGGTCCAGGAACTCCCGCTCGAACTTGCCGATGTCGGCCACCGGCACCGAGTCCAGCTTGCCGGTGGTGCCGAGCCAGATGGAGATCACCTGCTCCTCGACGGGGAACGGGGAGTACTGCGCCTGCTTGAGCAGCTCGACCAGGCGTCCCCCGCGGCCCAGCGCCGCTGCGGAGGCGGCATCCAGGTCGGAGCCGAACGCGGCGAACGCCTCGAGCTCGCGGTACTGGGAGAGATCGAGCCGCAGCGAGCCCGACACCGACTTCATGGCCTTGACCTGCGCGGCGCCACCGACGCGCGACACCGAGATGCCGACGTTGATGGCCGGGCGGACGCCCTGGTTGAACAGGTCGGACTCCAGGAACACCTGGCCGTCGGTGATCGAGATGACGTTGGTCGGGATGTAGGCCGAGACGTCGTTGGCCTTGGTCTCGATGATCGGCAGGCCGGTCATCGAGCCCGCGCCCAGCTCGTCCGACAGCTTGGCGCAGCGCTCCAGGAGCCGGGAGTGCAAGTAGAAGACGTCGCCGGGGTAGGCCTCGCGGCCCGGCGGGCGGCGCAGCAGCAGCGAGATCGCGCGGTAGGCCTCGGCCTGCTTGGACAGGTCGTCGAAGATGATCAGGACGTGCTTGCCCGCGTACATCCAGTGCTGGCCGATCGACGAGCCGGTGTAGGGGGCGAGCCACTTGAACCCGGCAGGGTCAGATGCAGGGGAGGCGACAATCGTTGTGTATTCGAGCGCGCCCGCGTCCTCAAGCGCCGCGCGAATACCGGCGATCGTGGAGCCCTTCTGGCCGATCGCGACGTAGATGCAGCGCACCTGCTTGTCCGGGTCACCAGAAGCCCAGTTCTGCTTCTGGTTGATGATCGTGTCGATGCAGACGGCGGTCTTGCCGGTCTTGCGGTCGCCGATGATCAGCTGGCGCTGGCCGCGGCCGATCGGCGTCATCGCGTCGATCGCCTTGATGCCGGTCTGCAGCGGCTCGGACACCGACTGCCGCTGCATCACCGAGGCGGCCTGCAGCTCGAGGACGCGGCGGTCCTCGGCCTCGATGTCGCCGAGGCCGTCGATGGGGGTGCCGAGCGGGTCGATCACGCGGCCGAGGAAGGCGTCGCCGACCGGCACCGAGAGGATCTCGCCGGTGCGCCGCACCTGCTGCCCCTCCTCGATGCCGTCGTAGGAGCCCAGCACTACCGCGCCGATCTCACGCTGGTCGAGGTTCAGCGCGACGCCGAGGACGCCGCCCTCGAACTCCAGCAGCTCGTTGGTCATGGCCGAGGCAAGCCCCTCGACGTGCGCGATGCCGTCACCGGTGTCGAGGACGGTGCCGACCTCTTCCCGCGACGTCCCCGTCTCCAAGGAGGAGACGTAGCCCGCAATCGCACTCCGGATCTCATCGGAGGAGATCGTCAGCTCTGTCATCGTTATCTCCCGCCCAGCCAAGC
>JAXDHV010000100.1:0-3904 GCA_034664295.1 Solirubrobacteraceae bacterium
GGGGTCGTGGCGTGTGGGCCAAGTCCCCTCTCGACGGCTACATTCGGGCTCGAAGCTGGACGACCCTGCTGCGTCGTCTTTCGAATCCTCCTTTTGGCGCGCGGGTCGCGCGGGAGGTCGAGATCGCGACGATCAGCGCGCGATAGTCTACGGCCTTGGTCGCGCACGCGATGACGCAGCGACGTTCGGCAATGCGGAGGCCGGCTGTATGGCGATGAAGCATGGGCTTGCGCCAGTCGTGGACAAGAACTCCCGGGTTCTGATTCTGGGCACGCTCCCCGGCGACGAGTCCATACGACAGCAGCGCTACTACGGGGATCCGAGCAATAGGTTCTGGTCGCTTTTGGCCGCTGCCCTCGGCGCGCCGGTTGGGACGAGCTATCCAGAGCGGCTCGGCTTCCTCGCGACTCATCGAGTTGCGCTCTGGGATGTCCTTCAGAGCGCCGAGCGAGCGGGCAGCGAAGACTCGGCCATCGCAAACCCGACACCGAACCATTTCGACCACCTACTGGCCAAGTTCCCAGGCCTGCAACGACTCGCATTCAATGGCACGCGGGCAGAGACCCTATGGAGACAGCACATCCGGCCGACAGCCGCCGCGCCGCACAGCCCGCCCCCCACGACCACGCTTCCATCGTCGAGCGGGACACCGGGCCGACACGTTCTCCCGGATGCCGAAAAGATGGCTCGGTGGCGAGACTTCCTGCGCTCATCGGAGTGAGCCTGGCGGTGGCCGACCGCAACGCGGTTCCAAGGACGGCGCGAGTGTCGCCCGACGGCCGCCCGAGCGGCCTTCGAACCCCGATTCTGGGCTGCGAGGCGAGCCGTCCGTCCGTACCCGCGATACGGTCACCCAACGTCGACCGCGAGGATCGTTGTAACGCTGATCGACGTGGAGCACGCCGGACCTTACGTCGTCGTCGAACCGCCGCAGGACGGCTCGCTCGTCCTCGAGCTCGGATCGGTGGACGCCGCGATCGGTGCCGCACGCGTGCGGACCGGTGCCGCACGGGACGAGATGTTCCGAAGCCTCGACGCCGTCGCAGATCGCTGATCGTCGCGCCCCCGCGTGAGGCGGACGTTTCGCGTATCGGAACGCGCGGCCCGCGAATACGCGAAGCTCACCCGCAGGACAAGGCCGGCGGGACCGCATGAGCCCCACCGTCTTCCGCGAAGGGCCGTTCCGGTTCTTCTTCTTTTCGCGCGAGGAGCCCCGCCTGCACATCCACGTCTCCTCAGCCGACGGCGAGGCGAAGTTCTGGCTGAATCCGAGCATCGAGCTGGCGCGAAACCATGGCCTCGCAGATCTGGACGTGCGACGCGCAGCAGAAGCGATCCAACGACACGAGGAGGAAATCAGGGATGCCTGGATCCGTCACTTCGGAAACTGAGGTCACGAACATCTCTCAGCACGGGTTCTGGCTGCTCGTCGATGAACGCGAGCTGTTCCTCCCGTTCGACGAGTTCCCGTGGTTCCGACGTGCAACGGTCGGGGCGATTCTACGAGTCGAGCGACCACGCCCGACCCACCTCCACTGGCCCGATCTCGATATCGACTTGACGATCGACTCGATCGAGCACCCGGAACGCTACCCCCTCGTCGCCGAGGACTGAACGTCCGCTGGTCGCCAGCTTCGAACGTCGAACGTACCACGGAGAGGGCGGGATTCGAACCCGCGATGCAGTTTAACCCCCAAACACGCTTAGCAGGCGAGTGCCTTCAGCCACTCGGCCACCTCTCCCGACCGACGCAGTCTAGAGACTCAGGGCCCGCCGTCGGCCCGGCCGAACCCGGCTGGCCGGCGTCGCAGGCCGTAGCATTCGCCGGACTCGTTGGAGGGGTGGCAGAGCGGTTGAATGCGACGGTCTTGAAAACCGTTGGCCGGGTAACCCCCGTCCCGAGGGTTCGAATCCCTCCCCCTCCGTGCCCGCCCCGGCCGCCCCCCTGGCCGCCCGCTCAGCAGCCGGCCGCCGGGCCCCTGATGACCAGCTCGCACGACACGAGCAGGTTCGTCGAGTTCTCGATGAGGCCGTCGTCGGTCTCGAGGTTCGTCGAGGTCTGCGTCAGGTTCGGCGCCGAGTAGCCGTCGACGAACTTGACCGGCCCCGGCCCGAGAACTCCCCGCCACCCGAGCCGTTGATCCCCGACTGACCGCTGTCGGCGCCCTGGACATTGCCGCTCGGATACTGGCCGATCAGCGCGTCGCCCACCGCCGTACCCGGCACGGCCACCCAGCGCCGCCGCCCCCGTCACAGCCAACATCAGGTCACGCGCTCTCATCGCCACTCCCTTGGATCGGTCGGCCGCGGGCAGGCGCCCGCCCCTCGCCCGGCCGGCACCACCGCCGACGACGACGCCGCCACTTCCTAGCCGCCGACGCCCCCGGCGCCAGGCCGATCACCACCCCCTAACAAGCCGGCCGGCGCTCGGCCCCGGCGCCGGCGCCGCTCGCCCTCCGGCTCAGGCGCCCCGCGCCGCGGCCACCATCCGCACGGCCGCCGCCGCTGCCACTTCGCCCGCCGCCCACGACAGCGGCTTGCCGCTCGGCGGCCTGATCTCCTCCTCCCGGCAGAACTCCGCCGGAACCCCCTCCTCGACGTACCGCAGCGTCCACCCCCGCGGCCGGTCGGCCACGTCCCAGCCGTTGTCGGCGTCGAAGAACACCTCACCCACCACGGAGTCCTCCTCCACCAGCCGGAACCGCCAATCCGGCTCCAGCGGATCGTTCTCGACCTTGATGCCCGCTGTCGCCTGGGCCTCCGACATGGTGCTCCCCTCGATTGTTCGCAAAGCCAGCCCACCACTGGCGTCCTACGGCGAAAATCTAGGCTCACCCGCCTCGATGCGGAACCGCCCGCCCGAACTTTTCCTCGGAGGATGCGCGTTGCTTGGCCGCCGGCCTCAGCCCTCCGCCGGTCCCAGCACAGCCGGCGCCCCGTAGGCGACGAGCGCCTCCGCCACCACGACGCTCCCGTCCTCACGTTGGCCGTTCTCGAGCACGGCGATGATCGTCCGCCCGACCGCCACCGCCGTCCCGTTCAGCGTGTGCACCGTGACCGGCCGTCCGCCGTCCCCCGGCCGCATCCGGATCTCCAGCCGCCGCGCCTGGTAGTCGGTCGTGTTCGAGCACGACGTCAGCTCCCGGTAGCGCCCCTGCCCCGGCAGCCACGCCTCGAGGTCGTACTTCTTGGCCGCCGAGGCCCCCAGGTCGTCCACGGCGATGTTGACCACCCGGTAGGGCACCCCCAGCTCCCCGAGCAGCGACTCCTCGATCGACAGGAGCCGCTCGTGCTCGGCCCGCGCGTCCTGCGGCCTGCTGAAGACGAACATCTCGAGCTTGTCGAACTGGTGGACCCGGAAGATGCCCCGCGTGTCCTTGCCCGCCGCGCCCGCCTCGCGCCGGAAGCACGACGAGAACCCCGCATAACGCAGCGGCAGCGCCGCCTCGTCCAAGATCTCGCCCGCGTGAAGGGAGGCCAGCGCCACCTCCGAGGTCCCGACCAGGTAGAGGTCGTCCTCGGCCAGCCGATAGATCTGCTGCTCGGCGTCCGGCAGGAAGCCCGTCCCGAACAGCGCCTCCTCCCGCACCAGCACCGGCGGCACCACCGGCTCGAACCCCTGCGCCCGGAGCCGCTCGAACCCCCACCGCACGAGCGCCAGCTCCAGCATCACCAGGTCGCCCCGTAGGTAGGCGAACCGCGAGCCCGAGAGCCTCGCCCCCGCCTCCATGTCGATCATCCGGCCCGCCAGCTCCAAGTGGTCGCGGCCGGTCCACCCTGCCTCGCCCACCTCGCGCACCACCGAATCCTCGTCGGCGGCGTCCTCCAGCGGCAGGTTCGGCAGCCCGGCCAGCGCCACCCGCAGCTCCTCCTCGACCCCGGCCAGCAGGGCTGCCAGCTCCGT
>JAXDHV010000008.1:0-103532 GCA_034664295.1 Solirubrobacteraceae bacterium
CTACGGCCGCGACGAAGGATCTCGAGCCGATTCCGCTGCTCTTGACCACGCAGGCGTACATCGTGAAGACGGTCGAAACGGTCGCGAACTACGGCGGCTCCCTCGACGTCATCCTCGACGACGCGTAAAGGAGGAAAGGGAACCATGAATCCAGCAGCCGTAGCAACGATCCTGATCACCCTGGTGATCGTCCTCGCACTTGTCGTCTACCTGATCGCGATCATCGTCGAGCTGAGAACGATCACCGCCGACCTGAACGTCACGATCGGTGCCGTTCTCGTGCTCGTCAGGCAGACCGTGCCGGTCAACTCCGTCGTCTCGACGATCAACCGTCAACTCGACGCGGGCGTCGATCTGCTCGAGGGCCTGCTCGTGAAGAAGGCCGGCATGACCGATGCGATCGGACTCGTCGAGGGGCTGTTCCCCGCGTCGGCGCCGAAGAGCTTCCGCAAGCAGGGCCGCCCGCGGGGTTCGGTCCCGCGGATCGGCGAGGTCTACACGAGGGGCACGTTGACGCTTGCCAGATTGGGCCGCGAGGCTCCGATCGCCGCCGGTAACCCGGCTGGTGCGGCAATCCGAAACGTCACGTACGCCAGCTCCTCGTCGCGTCTGCTCTATCCGGACCCCCGGCGTTCGTCGGGTTCGAGCCGCGAGAACCTTCCGCGGACTCCTACGATCGGGAAGGACTCGCCGAACCAGTACGAGGTCAAGGAAGAGGCCTACAAGCCCCGCAAGGTGCTTGCGGCCGACGCCGTGGCACCGGGTCCGCCGCCGGTGCGCGCACCGACCCGTGGAGCGGGCATCTTCGGTGCGAAGGCGGCGCCGGCAGCACCCGCGCCGGCCGAGCCCGCCGCCGAAGCCGAGGCTCCCGCCGAGGGCGGAGTCGGACAGCGGTCGGCGATCGGCCTGCGGCCGTGGGAGCGTTGAGGCTGACGCTGCCCGCCTAGGAGGATCTGGATGTGCAGGGGGCCGGTTTGTCGAGTCATTCGACGACCGGCCTTCTCTGCGTCTGACAGCTCGTTGGGGTGCCCAACGCGTGGTAGCCGGGGAGAGTGGACGGCACCCGAGAACGCCGACGGGTCAGCCCGAGGCCGACGGGTCAGCTTCGAGGGCGACGGGTCAGCTCGAAGCCGGCGATCGGGCGGGAAGCACCGCGGCGCGCCGTGACTCAAGTCGCGGCGTCGCGCCGCCAGTGGCCGGAGCGGCCGCCGCGCTTCTCGAGCAGCTCGACGCGCTCGAGGACGACGCCGCGTTCGATCCCCTTGACCATGTCGTAGACGCAGAGGGCGCCGGCCGCGCAGCCGACCATCGCCTCCATCTCGACGCCGGTCCGGGCGAAGACCCGGGCGGTCGTTGTCAGGGTGACCGTCCCGGCATCGACGTCGACCTCGACATCGACCTCGACGGAGTCGAGCGGGAGCGTGTGGGCCAGCGGGATCCACTCGTCGGTCCGCTTGGCGGCCTGGATCGCGGCGAGCCGGGCGATGCAGATCACGTCGCCCTTCGGAGCGTTTCCGGCGGCCACAGCAGCCGCCGTCTGCGGCGTCATCCGGACGATCGCCCGGGCCACGGCGACCCGCTCGGTCTGGGGCTTGGAACCGACGTCGACCATCCGGGCGCGGCCCTGCTCGTCGAGGTGGGTCAGCAGCTCTGTGTCCATGGCCTTAGCATATTGACGTGGATATTTCGGTTCGACTGTTTGCCAGCCTTCGTGAGCACGCTGGGGCTGGCACCCTCAGGTTGGAGCTCCCAGACGGGGCGACCGTCGACGACGCGATCGCCGATCTCCGCCGGGGGGCGCTGAGCGGACTTCCCGCCGGGGCCCAGTTCGTGGCGGCCGTCGGCCGGGAGTACACCGAGCGCGACCGGGTCCTCGCGGAGGGCGACGAGCTCGCTCTGGTCCCGCCGGTCAGTGGAGGAGCGCCTGAGGAAGTCCGCTCGGCCGTCGACCGGGTTCGCCTGGCCGAGGTCACCGGCGAGGATCTCGACATCGACGCGGTGCGCCGGCTGGTCGCGGATCCGAGCACGGGCGGGACGGTCGTCTTCATCGGGACGACGCGGGACGTCCCGAGCCTCGAGTACGAGGCGTACGTCGACATGGCCCGCGAGCAGATCGCCCTGCTGGCTGCGGCGGCCGTCGCCGACCACGATCTCGCGGCCGTCGCGGTGGCTCACCGGACGGGCACGGTCTCCCTCGGCGAGCCGAGCATCGTGATCGCGGCGTCGGCCGCCCATCGCGGGGAGGCCTTCGCCGGGGCGCGCCAGCTGCTCGACGCGGTCAAGAGCCAGGCGCCGATCTGGAAGCGCGAGCACCCGGCGGATGGGCCGCCGGAATGGGTCGCCGGCACACTCCCCCAGGTCTAGAAGCTTGGAAATCGGGCTTCACGGCCGCCGTCGGCGGGCCGGCTTGACTCTGCGAAGCGGGACGTGCGACTATGAAAAACGGAAGGCTCCCCGACGGAAGGAGTAGCACTTGCAGACCCCGGGCCCATTTGACTACGAGCGCGCGACGAGCGTCGAGGGAGCCATCGCGTCTCTCGCAGGGCGTCCCGACTCGCGCATCGTCGCCGGCGGGCACAGCTTGCTGCCGATGATGAAGCTTCGTCTCGCAAACCCCTCGTGCCTGATCGACATCAACGATCTGACAGAGCTCGAGTACATCCGCAAGGAAGGGAACGAGATCCGGATCGGCGCGTTGACGCGCCACGTCGACTTGCTGAAGTCGCCGCTGCTGGCCGAGCACTTCCCACTCTTCCATGACGCTGAGATGGTCATCGCGGACCCAGTCGTACGCAACCGCGGGACGATCGGCGGCTCGCTCTGCCAGGCGGACCCCGCCGAGGACCTCTCGGCCGTCTGCTCGGCCGTCAAGGCCGTCGCGGTCCTCCGCAGCGGCAGCGGCGAGCGCCTCGTCGGCATGGAGGAGTTCCACGTCGGTCCGTACACGACGGCCGTCGGCGAAGGCGAGATGGTCACCGAGGTCCGCATCCCGATCCGGCCGAATCACGGCAGCGCGCACGAGAAGTGCGAGCGGCGTGCCGGTGACTGGGCGATCTGCGCCGTCTCGGCCGCACTCTGGATCGACCGCGGCGTGATCACCGACGCTGGCCTGGCGTGCAGCGCGGTCGGCCCGACGACGGTCCACGTGTCCCGGGCGGAGGAGCTGATGCGCGGCAAGGCGCCGTCAGAGTCGCTTTTTGCCCAAGCCGGTCAGATGGCCTCGTCGGACTGCAGTCCGAGCGCCGACAGCCGGGGCCCGGTCGACTACAAGCGTCATCTCGCGTCGGCGCTGAGCAAGCGTGCCCTCCGCCGCGCCGCGGCGCGCGCACTGGGTCAGGAGGCCTAAGAACATGCAAGTCACGATCAACATCAACGGCCAGCCCTACAGCGGCGACGTCGAGCCGCGGCTGCTGCTGCTGCACTTCATCCGCGAGGTGGCCGAGCTCCACGGGACGCACTGGGGTTGTGATACCTCCAACTGCGGCGCCTGCGTCATCCTGTACGACGGGATGCCGGTCAAGTCGTGCACGATCCTCGCGGCGATGTGCGAAGGCCACGAGATCCGGACGGTCGAGTGCCTCGAGGTCGACGGACAGCTGGACCCGATCCAGGCGGGCTTCCACGAGCAGCACGCGCTGCACTGCGGATTCTGCACCCCCGGCATGCTGATGACGACGCGGGCCCTGCTCGACGAGAATCCTGATCCAACCGAGCTCGAAATCCGTACGGCTATCTCAGGTGCAATCTGCCGGTGCACCGGTTACAAGAACATCGTCAACGCTGTTCGTTGGGCGGCCGATTTCGAGGCCGCCGCAACCCAAGGGAGCTGAGCATGGCAACAGTTGAGGACCACGCGCCGAACCTTCCGAGCGCGACCGAGGAGCGTCCGATCGGCTATGGGCGCCTGAAGCGCAAGGAAGACGCGCGCTTCATTCGCGGCCAGGGCAACTATCTCGACGACCTCCGTCTGCCGGGAATGGTGTTCGGCGCCTTCCTCCACAGCCCGTATGCCCACGCGAAGATCATCTCGATCGACACGTCGGCCGCACTGGCGCACCCGAAGGTCGCGGCGGTCATCACCGCGAAGGACCTCGAGACGCTGGGTCTCGCGTGGATGCCGACGATCTCCTACGACACGCAGGCCGTGCTCGCAGGCGACAAGGTCCGCTTCCAGCATCAGGAGGTCGCCTTCGTGATCGCCCTTGACGCCTACTCGGCGCGGGACGCGATCACCCTGATCGACGTGGACTACGAGCCGCTGCCGGTCGTCGTCAACGCCCGCAAGGCGCTGGATCCGGGCACCGTCCTGATCCGCGACGACAAGGTTGGTCAGCGCGACAACCTGGCGAGCCCGACCTGGGAGGCCGGCGACAAGGCCGCGACCGACCGCGTCTTCGCCCAGGCCGACACGATCGCCGTTCGCGACATCATCTACCCGCGTTGCCACCCGGCTCCGCTGGAGACGTGCGGCATGGTCGCCGACATGAACCCGGCGACCGGTCAGCTGAACATCTACAACGGCAACCAGGCGCCTCACGCCCACCGGACGGTCTACGCCCAGGTGGCGGGTCTCGCCGAGCACATGATTCGGATCATGTGCCAGGACATCGGCGGCGGGTTCGGCGGCAAGGTGCCGGTCTACCCGGGTTATGTCTGCGCGATCGCCGGTTCGATCGTCGCCGGCGCGCCGGTCAAGTGGATGGAGGATCGCTCAGAGAACCTGATGTGCGACAGCTTCGCCCGCGACTACATCATGCGGAGCGAGATCTGCTCGAAGGGCGGGAAGATCACCGGCCTGCGGGTCGACGTGATCGCCGATCACGGGGCGTTCGACTCGACCGCTCAGGCGACCAAGTTCCCGGCCGGCTTCTTCCACATCGTCTGTGGCTCGTACACGCTCGAGGCCTCGCACGTCACGGTCAAGGCGGTCTACACCAACAAGGCCCCGGGCGGCGTCGCATATCGCTGCTCCTTCCGGATCACGGAAGCCGTGTACCTCGTTGAACGCATGGTCGACGCTCTGGCCATCGAGATGAGGGTGGACCCGGTCGAGCTGCGGATGCGGAGCTTCATCCGGCCGGAGCAGTTCCCGTACGAGACGACCACGGGTTGGACGTACGACTCGGGCAACTACGCCAAGACGATGCAGGTCGCGATGGACATCGCCGGGTACGACGACCTCCGCAAGGAGCAGGTCGAGCGGCGTGCCAACGGCGAGCTGATGGGCATCGGCGTGGCGTTCTTCACCGAGGGCGTGGGCGCCGGTCCGCGCAAGCACATGGACATCCTCGGGCTTGCGATGAACGACGGGGCGGACCTTCGGGTCCACGGTGACGGCAAGGCCGTCGTCTCGATCAGCGCGCAGACGCAGGGCCAGGGCCACGAGACGACGTTCGCTCAGATCGTCGCCGAGGAGCTCGGGATCCCGCCGGAGAACATCACGGTCCGCCACGGCGACACCGACAAGAGCCCGTATGGTCTTGGCACCTACGGAAGCCGGTCGACTCCGGTCTCCGGCGGCGCGGTTGCGATCGTGGCCCGCAGGGTGCGCGACAAGGCGCGTCTGATCGCGGCGACGATGCTCGAGACCAGGCCTGAGGACCTGGCCTGGGAGAAGGGTCGTTGGTTCGTCCGGGGTGACCCGGAGAAGGGCGCGCTGATCGAGGATATCGCGTCCCGTGCGTACAGCGGCGCGCCGATGCCCGCCGGTCTGGAGGGCGGACTCGACGCTCAGTCGATGTACGACCCGCCGAACCTGACCTACCCGTACGGCGCGTACATCGCGGTCGTCGACGTCGACCCGGACACGGGCTACGTCCACTGCCGCCGCTTCATCGCGGTCGACGACTGCGGCGTGCGGATCAACCCGATGGTGGTCGACGGACAGATCCATGGTGGTCTGGCCGAGGGCTTGGGCATCGCGTTGATGGAGGTCATCACGTTCGACGAGCAGGGCAACTGCCTCAACGGTAATTTCATGGATTACCTGATCCCGACGGCTCTCGAGTGCCCGGACTGGGAGCTCGGCGAGACGGTCACGCCGTGTCCGCATCACCCGATCGGTGCCAAGGGCGTCGGCGAGTCGCCTAACGTTGGCTCGGTACCGGCGATCGCAAACGCGGTCATCGATGCGCTGCTCCCGCTCGGTGTCAAGCACATGGACATCCCGTGCTTCCCGGCTCGGGTATGGGCGGCCATGCAGGGTCGCGCAGAGCCACCGCAGTGATCACGGACGCCCTTGCGCTGCGAGCTGAAGAGCTCGCAGCGCAGGGCGCGCCGTTCGTGACCGCCACGGTCGTACGCGCTCAGCGTCCGACCAGCGCGCAGGCCGGGAACGTCGCGCTCGTCACAACAGATGGCTCGATTCAGGGCTTCGTCGGCGGGGTCTGTGCAGAGCACAGCGTTCGCCTCTACTCGCTGAAGGTGCTCGAGTCGGGGGAGCCGGTGCTGTTGAAGATCCTCCCTGACGCGGCGACCGACATCGAGGAGGGTGCGGGCTATGAGACCGACCGCGAGGACGGCTCGATCACGGTCAAGAACTCGTGCCTCTCGGGCGGCGCGATCGAGGTCTTCCTCGAGCCGGTGCTACCCCAGCCCCGCGTGCTTCTGGTGGGCCACACGCCGATCGCGGAAGCCGTCGCGAGGCTTGCGCCCGAGCTCGGACTGAAGCTCGAGCGTGTCGAGGGCGACCGCCTCGAGCCCCGGCCGGGCGATCTCGCCTTGGTCGTGGCGGCCCACGGGCGCGACGAGCTGCCGACGATCCGCCGTGGTTTGGAGGCCGAGCTGCCCTACGTCGGGCTGGTCGCCAGCCCGAAGCGCGGGAACGGCCTCGTCGAAGAGTTACGGGCGGACGGCGTTCCGAACGAACTGCTCGATCGGATCGATTTTCCCGCCGGCGTCGAGATCGGCGCGGTCACGCCGGCCGAGATCGCCGTGTCGCTGCTCGCGCGGGTCGTCGAGGTCCGTCGCGGCGGGACCTACAAGCCGGTCTTCGACGCTGCCCCGGCCCCCGCCACGGCGATCGACCCGGTCTGCGGGATGACCGTGATTCCGGGTCCGGAGACGCCGAAGGTGGAGCACGACGGCGAGACGGTCTATTTCTGTCGGGTTGGCTGCAAGGACGAGTACGAGAAGTCCCTCCTGGGATCGGGCGCGGATGCGGGGGCTCCCGCGACGGCTCCGGGACCAACCACTGCAATCGATCCGATCTGCGGGATGACCGTCGTCGTCGACGCCGAGACGCCGCGTCTCGAGCACGACGGAGAGACGGTCTATTTCTGTTGCGCCGGTTGCCGGACCAAATTCGAGAAGGAGCATCTACATGCGGTTGCCGCACACTGAGAGCTTCGTCACCGGGCTGGTGCTCGGGGCTGGCGGCTCGAGGCGCCTCGGGCGCCCCAAGCAGCTGCTTCCCTACGGCGATCGGACCCTGCTCGACCACACGCTGAGCACCGCCCGTGCCTGCGGGTTCGACCAGCTGATCTGCCCGATTGGCGGGGCGGCCGATGCGGTCCAGGAGACCGTCGACTTCACGGGGGTCGAGATGGTCGTCAACTACGCCTTCGGCAACGGGTGCTCGTCGTCGATCGCCGCGGCGCTTGGTGCCGTGGACCCCCGATGCGAGGTCCTCGTCCTCATGCTCGGCGATCAGCCGGGGGTCACCCCGGCGATCGTGGAGGCCCTGCTCGCCGCCCGCGGCGATGCGCCGCTGGCGGTCTGCAAGTACGAGGATGGCCGCGGTCATCCGATCGCGTTTGCCCGCAGCGTGTTCCCCGACCTTGGCGTGCTGCACGGCGACAAGGGGGTGTGGCGGCTGCTCGACGAACGGGCGGGCGAGGTCGTCGACGTCCCGACGGCGGGTCGCGTCCCGCTCGACGTGGACACGATGGAGGATTACGAGGCAGTCCTTGCGGCGGCCGGCTTCAGCCAGGAGGTGCCGGCATGACGCCGATCAAGCTCAGCGACGAGGCCGCCGGCGAGATCCGGGAGCTGATCCCGGATGTCGAGTTCCTCAAGAACCGCCTCGGGGAGATCGACTATCTGGCCGACGCGGCCCTCGCGACGTCGATCTTCCTGGCTCTTCGTCTGCCCCAGCCGCTCCTGCTCGAGGGGGAGGCGGGCGTCGGCAAGACCGAGGCCGCCAAGGCGATCGCCGCGGTGCTCGATACCCCGCTGATCCGTCTCCAGTGCTATGAGGGCATCGATGCGGCAGAGGCACTGTACGAGTGGAACTATCCCAAGCAGCTGCTCAGCATCCGTCTGGCCGACTCGTCGGGCGACAAGCTCGGCGAGGAGGAGCTGTTCGGCCCGGACTACCTGATCCGCCGGCCGTTGCTCCGAGCCCTCGAGCATCCGGGCCCGCGCCCGGCGGTCCTCCTGATCGACGAGATCGACCGGGCAGACGATGACTTCGAGGCATTCCTGCTCGAGTTGCTGGCCGAGGCGACGGTCACGATCCCCGAGATCGGGACGATCAAGGCCGCCTATCCGCCGGTGATCATCCTGACGTCGAACCGGACGCGTGATCTCCACGACGCGGTCAAGCGGCGGTGCCTCTACCAGTGGATCGACTACCCGAGCCCCGAGCGGGAGGTCGAGATCGTTCGCCGCCGGGTCAAGGGCGCGTCGGAGACGCTCGCCGTACAGGTGGCCGACGCGGTCTCGCGGATGCGCAAGAGCGACATCCAGAAGCCGCCGGGCGTCGCCGAGGCGATCGACTGGCTGGCCGCGCTCGACCTGCTCGGCATCGAGCATCTCGACGCTGCGGCGATCGACCTGACGCTCGGGTCGGTGTTGAAGTACAGCGAGGATCAGGAGGTGATCCGCGCGAGTGGGCTCGAAGCGCTCGCGGGGGGTCGCAGTGACTGAGCCGCAGCGCAACGGGGGGCAGGGAACGGCTGAAGCGGTGGATGACGGGGTTTTCCGGGTCGAGACGATCGAGCTCGACCTCCCGGCTGTGGTCGGCGCGTTCAGTCAACGCTGTCACGCCGCCGGACTCCCGGTCACGCCCGAGCGCGCGGCCCACCTGGCGTCGGCGCTGGCGCTGATGAAGCCCGAGGGCCGGCGGGTGCTCTATTGGACGGCGCGGGCCGTCTTCGTCACCGGGATGCTCCAGGTCCCGATCTTCGACAAGGTCTTCTTCGAGATCTTCGGAACGGGCTCGGTTCCGAGTGAGTTCGATCCGGAGGACGTGATCACGATCGAGAAGCCGTCAGATGACGCGCCGAAGCCGGAGACGAAGACGAACGAATCGTCATCTGAGAACGAGTCGGACCCGAGCTCGATGGACGCGACGAGCGCGCCTCCGGGGGAGGACGAGGACGACGAGGACGACGAGGGCGAAGAGCTCGAGATCCCGATCGCCCAGGCCAGCGAGGAGGAAGTGCTGATGGAGAAGCGGTTCGACTCGCTCGAGCCGCACGAACTCTCGGCGCTCTACAAGATGATGAACAAGCTCCAGTTGGCGACGCCGAAGCGGAGGATGCGCCGGACGAAGAAGGGCCGACACGGCGAGCACATGGACATGCGCCGGACGCTGCGGGCCAGCCTGCGGACGGGGGGGGACCCGATCAGGCTGGCGAGGCGCCAGCGGCGAATCGAGCCGCGTCGGCTGGTCCTGCTGTGCGACATCTCGGGGTCGATGGAGCCGTACACGCGGGCCTACCTCCAGTTCGTGACCTCGGCCGCTGGGAGCGGCCCGAACAGCGAGGCGTTCGTCTTCGCGACGCGCTTGACCCGGCTGACGCGAGCGTTGGCCGGTCGCAACCCGGAGCGGGCGATCCAGCGGGCGGCCGCGGCAGCGCCCGACTGGTCGAGCGGGACGCGGATCGGGGACGCGCTGAAGACCTTCAACGACCGGCACGGGCGGCGGGGAATGGCCCGCGGCGCGGTGATCGTGATCCTCTCGGACGGCTGGGAGCTCGCCGAGCCCGAGCTGTTGGGGCAGGAGATGCAGCGGTTGCAGCGCCTGTCCTACCGGATCGTCTGGGTCAATCCCCGCGTCAGCGCCGAAGGCTTCTCACCCCAGGCGGGTGGACTCGTCGCGGCGCTGCCGTACTGCGACGCGCTGGTCAGCGGCCACAGCCTGAAGGCGCTGGAGGAGGTCGTCGACGCGATCAGCGCCGATCGGGCGAGCGAGATCAACGGCGGGAACGCCAGGTGGAAGCCTCCGGAGGTCGAGATCGACCACGATTTCGACGAGGACGAGGCATGGGGCAGCTCGACGCCGGTGCTCGGCAGCTCGGTGGCGATGCCGAGCGGGGCCTTCCCGAAGAAGGGCAAGACGACCCCCGGCCGCAAGATTTGACCTGATGATCGAAGAGGAGAGCCAAAGATGACCGAAGCGACGGAAGACGAGAACTGCATCTTCCCGGGATGCGAGCGTCCGAAGGTGGCGCGGCACGAGCTGGGCGGACCGCGCCCGCAGTTCTGCGACCTCGAGGAGCACAACGCATCGAGCACCCACCTTGCGCGGAAAGCGGCGGAAGAGGAAGCGGCTGGGGCGTCGAGCGGCTCCGCGGCCGGCTGACGGAAGTCGGACCGGAGCAGGCAGTCAAGGATCGAACGATGACCAGTAGTCGGATCGAACGTAATATCCCGCAGGCCCAGCTCGATTATCGGGCCGGAGGCGGAACAACTGTCATACTGCGCGCGCTGCACAGCGGTGCTCATCGCGGCCGCGTGGACACTCTCGGAAGGAGATCTCGCCTTGGCTAATGAGGCTTATCGAGCCGTTTTTCTTCGCATGCACCCCACGGGCAAGGGCGTGCTCAGCCTGACCACGTCCGCGAACGGCCAGGAGGCCGAGTTCGCGGGGATCGTGTCCCGGGAGCTCGGGATCCCGACTCTCGACTGCAAGGTCGTCGGTCAGGACACCGACCGCTTCGGCGAAGGCCACACGTTCAACACGTCGCCGTCGCCGGCCACGGCCCAAGCCGTTGCCACGGTGTGCGGCAGGATTCGTGAGAAGTGCCAGCTCCTCGCGGGCATGGCCCTCGGGACGCCTCCGAACAACCTCAAGTGGGGCGACGGACGCTGGTATGTCTCGCGCGATCCCAAGCAGGGCAGGACGATTGAGGATCTCTCGCTCTACGCCTACGGAAGTGGAGACCTGCCCCCGGGAGTCGAGGGTGGACTGGACGCGCAGGCGGTCTACAAGTAGCAGCCTCGAAGTGAAGCGCAAAGGCGGCTCGGGGAAGACCCGAGCCGCCGGGCGCCGGTCGTCAGCCGGTCCCGCAGAACCACTCGCCGGTCCGATTGACCGCAACCACGCCGAGCAGGCGCTGGTCGCGGCCGATCACCGGTATCCGCCGCGAGGAGGCCGCCAGGGCCAGGTCGCGACCGATTGACGCCGGGTCCTCGGGACGCACGGTCGCCCCGGCTCGAGCGAGCGGGAGGACGGGCGCTGAGGGATCGGCGTCGCTCGGTAGATCTGCGGGCGTCAGCGATCCGATGTAGCGGTCACCGTCGACGACGAAGGCGGATCGCCGACTCGTGCTGGCGTCGAAGTAGGCACGGGCGTCTGCGATCGTCGCCGTCGCGCTGATCGTCGTCAGCTGGGCGTGGGTGATCGCCGCGACCGTGAGGCCGTCGATCTCGTTGATCTGAACATTGGCCACCGACAGATCATCCCAGGTGCCCGCGGCGCTCGTAGCCGGCCGTGGTGGTTGCGCAAAATGAAGTGCCTGACGAGAATGCAGGGAAGACCGGCTTCGCGGCTGGTCTGGCAGACTACGGCCCGCTGGAGCGCGGCATGGCCGGAAAGCCCTCGCGCAGGTCGCGAGGCGATCGCCGCCAGACCCACGTCCTCACACAAGCTAAAGGGAGAGAGTCATCGATGGAATTTGATCAGCCTTACAGCACGGGTAACTTCGCGAACATCCTGAACCTCGAGAAGCTGGTCCCATGCGTGCCGGGTGGCCGCGTGATCTCGATGGCAGGTCCGGACAAGGCCAACGCCGAGATCAAGGTCAAGATGGGGTCGATGGGGATGACCTTCACCGGGACGGTCGAGATCGTCGAGAAGACCGCGTCGAGCGCAACGATGAAGGTGCGGGCGCGCGAGGCGGGCGGTCAGGGTCACGCGAACGCCGTCGTGACGTTCACGACGAGCAACATCCACGTGAGCGCGCAGATCACCGGCAAGGCCGCGTCGATGGGCGAGGGCACCGTCGCCGGCGTGCTTCAGGGGCTCGTCAAGGAGTTCGCCGAGAAGCTTCCGACGATGTAGTTCCGCCCGTCCGGGGCGCGCGCGTCGCGCCCCGGCCAGTTGGCGGGTCGGGCCTGGGCCGAGACCCAGACCCGTGTGCATCCTCAGGCCAGGCTGCCCTCGATTACGACCTCGACCTCGTCGGTCACCTTGAGGGCGCCGAACATCGCCGAGAACACCTTCATGTCGTGGTCGGTCTGGGTCAGCTTCGCGGCCCCGCTGAGCGCGCCGTCGTCGCCGACGCGCAGATCGAACGTGATCGGCTTGGTCTTGCCATTCAATGTCAGGTCGCCGGTGACCAGGAGACCGCCGTCGGTCGCGGCGACCGACGTCGAGGCGAAGGAGACGTTGCCCTTCTTCAGCACGTCCTTGTCGATCGACCCCTCGATGTTCTTCTTGTCCTTGTCGCTGAGGCCCTTGGCTCCGCCTTCGCCCGACTGGACCTTGAGCGAGCCGCCGTCCGCGGTCAAAGACAGCGACGAGGCGGCCGGGTCGGCGCCGATGTCGACGGTCGCCTCCCACTTGGTCACGTTGATCACGAGGTTGTGGCCGGCCGGGGCCGCCGGCCCGGTGCGTCCGGTCTTGACGCTGAGCGTCGCATTGTCGGGTCCGAGTTTGTGGGTGCCTGCCGGAATGGCCATGAGCGAATCCCCTTGTGGATAGGGCTTGACAGAGTTTTGCTCCGAAAGCAGACGCTGGATGGCGTGCGGGCTCCCGGGGCGCCGTGCTCTTGCTCGACGCGGCCAGGGATTATGGCTGGGACCACGCCGGATCGATGCTCCGCGGGATCGGCCGGCCGACCGCGGACGCGGACGACGCGGTGATCCGGGTGGGACCGACGGGCCGTATAGCCTTGTTGTTCGATGGTTGGGCGGGTCGGCCAGCCCAGATTTTCTCTCTTCAAGGAGTGACGCGATGAAGGACGTAATCGAGCAGGTTGACGAGTGGCTCGCCCGCGGCGACCAAGTCGCATTGGCCACGATCGTCGGGGTCCGGCGCTCGGCGCCACGGCCGATCGGCGCGAAGATGGCCGTCAACTCGCTCGGCGAGGTCCACGGAGCGATCTCCGGAGGATGCGTCGAGGGCGCGGTCGTCGAGATCGCCGGAGAGGTACTCGACGGGTCACCGCCTCAGCTGCACCACTTCGGCATCTCCGATAACGAGGCATGGGACGTCGGCCTGCCGTGCGGCGGGGAGATCGACGTCTGGGTCGAGCGGTTCGAGCGATGAGCGTTCAGGGCTCCTTCGCCGAGGTCGCGCGCCAGGACGGACGGGCGGCCCAGGTCACGGCGATCTCCGGCCCGCACGTCGGCGGACGGCTGCTGGTGATGGCCGACGGCTCGCGGGAGGGGACGCTGGGCGATGCCGATCTCGACGCCGAGGCGATCGGGCACGCCGAGGAACTGATGTGGGCGGAGCGCTCCGAGCAGCGGGGCGATCTCTTCATCGACGTCACCGCGCCCGACCCGCGCCTGCTGATCTTCGGCGCGGTCGAGTACGCCAACCACCTGAGCCGGTTCGCCCGCCAGACCCACTGGCGTCCGTATGTGATCGACCCCCGCGCCCAGTTCGCGACCCCCCAGCGCTTCCCGGAGGCCGTGGAGGTCGTCGCGAAGTGGCCGAAGGCTGCCGTCGAGTACCTCGGTGCGATCGATCGGGCGACGTACCTCGCGGTGCTGACCCACGACCCGAAGATCGACGACGAGGTCCTCGTCCTCGCGCTCAGCCAGGAGCCCGCGTACATCGGCGCGATGGGCTCCAAGCGGGCCCAGGCCGAGCGTCGGGAGCGGCTGCTGAGCGCCGGCGTCGACGAGTCGCAGCTGTCGAGGATCAGCGCGCCGGTCGGCCTGGACCTCGGGGCCAAGTCCAACGAAGAGGTTGCCCTTTCGATCATGGCGGAGCTCGTCGCCGTGCGCTACGGACGAAGCGGTGGCCGGCTCTGCGAAGCCAAGGGCGGCGGCAAGATCCACTGAGCGTCTGGCGGCTCCGGACCCGCCGGTAGCGCCCGGCAGTTCCGCGGGCCCTCTCGGGCCGCTCCCCGCTCCCCGCTCCCCGCTCCCCGGTCCGGCCGCCGGCGGGACCCGCCGCCGCCGCCGCGCTGCCCGGCGTCGCGGCGTGGATCGCCCGTCGCGCTGCAAACGCGCCGCCCGGCGTCCCGGCGTGGATCGCCCGTCGCGGTGCAAACGCGGCGCTGGGCGAGGGAGGCGTAGCCGTAGGCCCCGCGCGCTGGTTCGCCGGCGGGCCGAGGATGGCCCGAGGGTCCATCAAAGATCGTCCGGCTGAGCCCGGGTCGGGGTTATGTGACCCGATAATAACTACATATAGGCATTATCCACTGGTCGTCGGCATTGGCCAATATTCTTGCATTCAGGCCTACCAGCGGATAATCATCCCCGAGTCGAGCTGGCGGAAGCGGGGCGGAGGGCGTGAAAATGCCCGTCTGGCTGGTCTGTTGCTCGTGGAAAATTGATTTGTTACTTACCCTGGGAGGGTGATGTGCGCGGATTCAACCGGACGAGCACCCTTACGCTTGTGGTGGTCGTCGCGATCTTGGTGACCGCCGTGGTGCAGCTCTCGATGGTGGTGCGGGCTGCACAGAGCATTGACGTGAAGGCCGCTCAGATTGCCCAAACGGGCCGCGGTATCAACGGCAACACGGACTCGATCGTGCAGCTGGCGCGCACCAACAAGACGGCGACGTCGATTCTGAAGACCGCCAAGCCGCTTGCCCCCGACGTGAACACGTTGGTCGGGCTGGCGCAGTCGATCGATGGGCTTGCCTCGTCGATCAACCACACGGCGACCGGAATCAACTCGGCGGCTATTACGGTGCAGGGCAGCGCGACGACCATCAACGGCACGGCTACGAAGATCCTCAGCAGCGCGCAGAGCATCAACACGTCAGCCGGCAGCATCCTCGGCTCCGGCGGGGCGATCAACACGACGGCGAAGGCGATTCTCGCGCCGGCCGTGGGCATCGACAGCATCGCCAGAACGATCCGGGGCGACGCCGTCTCGATCAACGCGACGATTAATCACACGATCTCGGTGGCCAACGCGATCGATACCGACTCGACCAACATCCTGGGCGACGCCGGTCAGATCCGGACCAACGCGGCATGCATCGACCAGAAGGTCTTTGGTGGACTGGGGAGCAACGGTGATTGCCGATGAGCAAGGGAGCGCTTTCGTCTCCAAGGGCAACAAGCGAGCGGGAGGCTAGCTAGATGACTCAGCAAGAAACAACAATCGCACGCTGGTTGTTCACATGGGTAACGATCCTGGCACTGGTGGTCGTCGTCGTCATCGGCTTCCTCCTCGGGATCGTGCATTCGCTGGACTCGATTGACGGGCACCTCGGTACGGCGACGTCAGCCGTCGTCAGCATCGGCGGTCATGCCGTCCCGCTGTCGGGGTACATCCAGGACATCAACGGGAACCTGACGTCGATCGATACGGCACTGAAGCCGATTCCGGCCGGCGCAGCCTCGATCATCGCCGGGCTCGTCTCGGTCAAGGGAAACCTGACGACGGTCGATTCGTCGCTCAAGAGCACGTTGGCATCGCTGTCGCCGACGTCCAACGCGCTGGTTGACACGTCGAACAAGCTGGTCACGACGTCCAACTCGTTGGTCTCGACATCGGGAGTCGCATCAGGCATCGGAACGTCCCTGATCTCGACGTCCGGGACGCTCAAGACCGTGCGCGGCACCTTGGTGACGATCCTCGGCGTCCTGCGGGCAGTTCGTAGCGCGAGCACCCCCGGTACCGCCGGTGTCGTCCCGCGGGTCACGACGGCAAACAACGCGCTCGACAAGATCGAGGCCAATGCATCGCAGATCAACTCCGGGCTGCAGTCCGCACAGAAGCATCTCTCCAGCATCTGCAACGCGCCGCTGCTCACGCAGCCGCTCGTCGGGACGCTGACCGGGCTGCTGAAGCTGCTGCAGACGACCACTCCCTGCGGACCATAGGGACGTAGGACCATGGGAATATTCAAGAACACGAGCAAGGGATTGCCACAGGTGGTCCTGGCGATCCTGATCGCCTGGGCGCTGACCGCCGTGCTGCTGTTGACGGGCACGCTGATCAACGCTCGGGAGATCGATCGCAGGGTCCTATACATCAACAGCCAGCTCGCGCCGATCAACGCCAGCACGGGTTACATCGCATTGGCCGGCAAGACGGTGGGGATCTCGCACAACATCCTCACCGCCGCCGCGCCGCTGAGCGCGGGATTCGTGAAGATCAACAACTCGGTGATCCACATCAACAACACCGTGCAGAAGATCCTCAACACGGCCCAGGCGATCAACGTCAAGGTCAAGGGAATCGGCGCCACAGTGACTCCGATCCACCAGACCGTGATCTCGATCAACCAGGATGTGACGGGCTCGATCACGCCATCGTTGGCCACGACCGGCGGTAACGTGGGGACGATCCACACGACGGTCCAGTCGATCAACGCGAGGGCGACATCGATCCTCGGAACCGCAAGAAGCATCAACGGCCTGATCAAGGTCATCAACGGGGACATCGACCAGGTCAACTCGGCAGTCTCGGGCAGGGACCACAACATCCTGTTCGACTTCGACAACATCAATCTGCTCGTCGGCAACGACGGCGGCGTGATGGGCTCGCAGACGATCAATGCGCACGCAAACTCGATCGACTGTGCCGGCGTCTTCCAGCTGGTCGGTCCGACGCGGGACTGCAAGAAGTAAGGAAGTAGTGACGGAGAAGACAGTTCTAGGAGTGAACCTCAGCCGGCGCCGCCTCGCACTCATCGCGGGCGGCGCCGTTGCTGCTTTGTTGGTCGGGTACTTCGCCGGACGGCTGATCATTCCCGCGGGGCCGAGCGTTCCAACGGGGACCTCCACAGCCGCCCAGGGAGCGACGTCGGCAGGGGTCACGGGGGCCGTCGGGGCAACCACGGCGGGAGGCGGCATCAGCGCGTCGCCGGGGGCGCCGAACTCACACGCCCCGCTGACGGCGTTCACCGACCAGACAGCCGGGTTCCGGATGTCCTATCCGGCGGGCTGGACGCGGCTGACGAGCTCCAAGGACGCGGGAGTCCGACTCCTGGCCACGGGCCCCGACGGGGCGTCGCTGCTGGTGCGCCTGGCGACGCTCGGCGTGACCGTAGATGGGCGGACGCTCGCCGAGCTGGAGGGGCTGACTGGTACGAAGCTGAAGGCCCAGCGAGGCGTGCAGATCGTCGCCGGTCCGAAGCTCTTGAGCATCAACAACCTGCCGGGCTTCCTGTACATCTACACCTTCGTCGACCCGCAGACCCAGCAGCGGGCTGCCCACTCGCAGATCACGCTCTTCTCGGGCAAGCGGATGTACACGCTGGTCTATCAGGCGGCTGCGGCCGCGAGCCTGGTCAAGCTGGCACCGCTGTTCGACCAGGTCACCGACACGTTCCACGCGAGCTAGGTCCCCGCCCCTGGGCGAGGCGGTTCGCCGCCCGTGGGCGCGGCGGGTCAGCTGCCGGTAGTCTCGGGCCCCCCGGCGGTCGGGGCGTCGAGCGCCGTCTGGCGGTCGGTGATGGCCTGGGCGGCGTCGCCGCGACGGACGAACGCGAGGAAGGCCTCGGCTGCCGTGCGACGCGGGGCATCGGCGGCAAACAGGGCATGCCATGCACGAACCGGCGTGCCTCCGGCCAGGCTCAGCGATACGAGGGTGCCGTCGTCGAGCTCGTGGTCGACCGCCGTTCGGGAGATCAGGGCGATCCCGAGACCGAGCGCCACGGACCGCTTGATCGCCGCGTCTGAGCCGATCGTCGAGAGCCTCGGCCGGCCGGCGAGGCCGCCGGCGAGCAGCTCGAGGCTGACCTCGCGCGAGCCGCTCCCGGGCTCGCGGACGAGCCAGGTCGCGTTGGCGAGCTCTTCGAGGGCGAGCGGCCCGCGGCGGGCCCGGGCGTCCTCGGGCGCGGTGATCAGGACGAACTCGTTCTCGAGGAACGCGAGCCCGCGAAGCCGGTTGTCGATCGGCGGGCCGGCGATCCCGAGATCGGCCTGGTACTGATCGAGCAGTCGGTTGACGGCGGCCCGGTTGCCGACCTCGAGCGATAGCTCGACCTCGGGATGGCGTTGGCGAAAGGCCTTCCAGAGGACCGGGACGAGGTGCTCGGCGGCCGTCGTCGTCGCAGCCAGGCGGAGTCGGTAGCGGGTCGGGTCGGCCGCCTCGCGAACAGCGGCGGCGGCGTCCTCGAGGGTGGCGAGGACCCGCTCGGCGTGGGGAAGGAAGGCAGCGCCGGCGGCGGTCGGACGCAGGCCACGGCCGTCGCGCTCGACGAGTCGCTCGCCCATCTCCTTGGAAAGGGCGGCGAGTGCGCCGGAGACCGACGACTGGGTCACGACGAGTTCTTCGCTCGCCCGGGTGACCGACCCGGTCCGCACGACGGTGACGAAGGTCCGCAGGAGGGAGAGGGTTACGGCCACGACGACGGCCGGCGCCCGGGGTCTGGATCCACTGCGCCAATCTACCAGTGGTCTGAGCGGCGGATTCGCATCCAGACCAGGCGCCAGACGAGGACGCCGCAATCGGCAAGGCCGGCGAGGAGATGACCGAGCGGGCCGGTCACAAGCCAGGCGAGGAAGCGCTCAGAGGAACGCAGACGGAGGCTCGGCACGAGGTGACGGTATCGTTCCGCTCGCGATGAGCACTCAAACGATCAAGACCAACGTCACAGAGCTTCCGGAGTCGCGGGTCCGCGTAGAGGTCGAAGTGGTCCCCGAGGAGATCGAGCGGTCGCTGACGGACCTCGCCCGGAAGGTCGGGCGCGATCTGAAGGTCCCGGGTTTCCGGAAGGGCAAGATCCCGGCGCCGGTCGTGATTCGCAGGGTCGGACGGGCGTCCCTGCTCGACGAGGCGGTCCGCGAGCAGCTGCCGTTCTGGTACTCCGACGCGATCGACGAGGCGCGCCTGGCGATCATCGGCGACCCGGAGATCAAGCGGGGTGACCTGCCGCAGGCCGGGGAGTCGATGCACTTCACGATCGAGATCGGCGTCCGGCCGAAGGCGAAGCTCGGCGAGTGGCGTGGGCTGGAGGTCGAGCGGCGGCGGGCGTCGGTCAACCCAAAGGAGCTGGAGCACCGTCTCCAGACGCTCCGCGAGCGCCACGGTCGGCTGGAGAACCTCCCGGACCGGGCGGCCGAGGACGGGGACTTCGTGGTGATCGACTTCGAGGGCCGGATCGACGGGAAGGCCGTCGACGGCGGCATGGCGCGGGCCTATCCGCTCGAGCTCGGGTCGGGCAAGCTGATCCCCGGCTTCGAGTCGGGGCTGCTGGGGGCGCGGGCCGGCGAGCAGCGGGTCCTGGCGCTGACCTTCCCCGACAACTACGGGAACCCGGATCTGCGGGGCGAGGTCGCGGAGTTCACAGTCGATGTAAAGGACGTACGGGCGAAGATCCTGCCGGACCTCGACGACGACTTCGCGAGCGAGGCGGGCGGGTACGAGACCCTCGACGAGCTCCGCGAGGAGATCTCCAAGGAGCTGCTCGAGGCGGACGAGCGCCGGGCGGAGCGCGACTACCGGGAGGCCGTGGTCGCCGCGGCGAGCGCGAAGACCGAATTCGAGGTGCCGGACGCGCTGGTCGAGGCCCGGGCCGACGAGGCCTGGGCGCGCATGCTGCGGTCGCTCTCAGATCAGGGCATCACCAAGGAGGCGTACCTCCAGCTGGCCCAGAAGCCTGAGGAGCAGGTCCGCGAGGAGGCCAAGCCCGAGGCGCTGGAGGCCCTTCGCAGAGAGGCGACGATCGTCGCGCTGATCGAGGCCGAGGGGATCGAGCCGACGGAGTGGGAGCTGGTCGAGGCGCTCCAGGAGCACGTCGCGCCCGACGAGAGCGGCAAGATCCCCGAGCCCGAGGACCTGCTGGAGAAGCTGCGCAAGAGCGGACGGATCACCGACCTGATCGAGAACGTGGCGGCCCGCAAGGCGGTCGACATGGTCGTCGAGGCGGCGGTCGAGATCCAGGCGTCGGCTCCAGATCCCGCTGCCCGGCAGCCGTCGAGCGGCGAGGAGCGCTCGGATTCTTTGGAGCCCGCACCGGCGGGAGCGGCCGAGGACGAGGGACAGCCCGCGAGCGGGGAGTCGGCCGGCGATCCGGCCCCGCCGCCGTCGCCGGGGGCCTGAGAAGGCCCACCGCGGGAGGTCGCCCGGCCCCCCGGTGAGCGGGCCCGGCGGGGTTGGTAGACTCGAACCACAGGCCGGTGTGGCGAGGTCTTCCCCACTTGCCGGGAGGAATCGGCCCGGGCAAGCGAAACAAAGCGAGGAACATGAGCCCACTGATCCCGATGGTGGTCGAGCAGACGTCGCGAGGCGAGCGTGCGTTCGACATCTACAGCCGACTGCTCAACGAGCGGATCGTCTTTCTCGGCACCCCGGTCGACGACCAGATCGCCAACCTGATCGTCGCCCAGCTGCTGCATCTGGAGAGCGAGGATCCTGACAAGGACATCTCGCTGTACATCAACTCGCCGGGCGGGTCGGTCTACGCGGGCCTGGCGATCTACGACACGATGCAGTTCATCAAGCCGGACGTCTCGACGATCTGCGTGGGCATTGCGATGTCGATGGGCGCCCTGCTGTTGGCCGCGGGGGCTCCGGGTAAGCGAATGGCGCTCCCGAACGCGAAGATCCTGATCCACCAGGTCAGCTCGAGCTTCCAGGGACAGGCCACGGACATCGAGATCCACGCCAAGGAGATCATCGACGTGCGGCGCCGGCTCGACGAGATCATCGCCCACCACACTGGCAAGCCGGTCGAAGAGGTCAAGAACGACACCGACCGGGATTACTTCATGAGCTCTGAGGAAGCGAAGGCGTACGGCATCGTCGATCGCGTGATCTCGGAGCATTAGCTCCGGGATGCGCGGGGAAGCGTTCTAGCGGATGGCCCGGCCGACCGACTCAAACGAGCAGCTCCTGTGCAGCTTCTGCGGGAAGTCGCAGCGGCAGGTGAAGAAGCTGATCGCGGGGCCGGGCGTGTACATCTGCGACGAGTGCATCGATCTCTGCAACGAGATCATCGACGAGGAGCTGACGGCTCCGCCGAGCTTCGACATCGAGAACCTCCCGAAGCCGCGGGAGATCTACGACGTGCTCGACGAGTACGTCGTCGGCCAGGACAACGCCAAGCGGACGCTGTCGGTGGCCGTCTACAACCACTACAAGCGCGTCCAGATGATGGCGGTCGAGGACGCGGAGATCGAGCTCCAGAAGTCGAACATCCTCCTGCTGGGACCGACCGGCTGCGGGAAGACGCTGCTGGCCCAGACGCTCGCCCGGATCCTCAACGTGCCGTTCGCGATCGCCGATGCGACCGCCCTGACGGAGGCGGGTTACGTCGGCGAGGACGTCGAGAACATCCTCCTGAAGCTGATCCAGGCGGCTGACTACGACGTCAAGAAGGCAGAGACGGGGATCATCTACATCGACGAGGTCGACAAGATTGCCCGCAAGGCCGACAACCCGTCGATCACGCGGGACGTCTCGGGCGAGGGAGTCCAGCAGGCGCTCCTGAAGATCCTCGAGGGGACGTCGGCTTCGGTGCCGCCCCAGGGCGGGCGCAAGCATCCCCACCAGGAGTTCCTGTCGATCGACACGACGAACATCCTCTTCATCTGCGGGGGGGCGTTCGCCAACCTCGACAAGGTGATCGAGCGGCGGATCGGCAACAACGGGATCGGCTTCGGGGCGGCGATCGAGAGCGCGGCCGACAAGGACACGGGCGCGGTCTTCGAGCGCTGCCTGCCGGAGGATCTGATCCAGTACGGTCTGATCCCCGAGTTCATCGGCCGGCTGCCGGTGATGTCGGCCGTCCACCAGTTGACCCACCCGGACCTCGTCTCGATCCTCACAGAGCCGCGCAACGCGCTGGTCAAGCAGTTCCAGCGGTTCTTCTCCTTCGACGGAATCGAGCTCGTCTTCTCCGAGGAGGCACTCGTCTCGATCGCCGACCGGGCGCTGAAGCGGGAGACCGGGGCGCGGGGCCTGCGGTCGATCATCGAGGAGGTCCTCCTCGACGTGCAGTTCGAGCTGCCGTCCCGGCGGGACGTGAAGAAGTGCGTGGTGACGAAGGAGACGATCGAGAAGGGGCTGACGCCGACGCTCGTGACCGAGGCCGCCCGCGAGGAGCCCTCGCGCGAGCTGCGCGAAGAAGCCGGTTAGGGGCGGCGCCCGACGCCGTCGCGAATCTGGTCGGGCGGGGGCGGTAGCCTTCCCGGCCCGATGTCTGAGCCCGAGCACGACGCGCTGAAGGAGCGGACCCGGTTCGACCCGGCCGAGGTCGAGCCGCGGATCCTCGAGGCCTGGCTTTCGAGCGGGCTGTTCCATCCGGAGGCGGAGCGCGACCGGGGAGACAACTACTCGATCGCCTTCCCGCCGCCGAACGTGACCGGCGACCTCCACATGGGTCACGCGCTCCAGGTCGCGACGCAGGACACGCTGATTCGCTACCACCGGATGCTCGGGCAGCCGACGAAGTTCATCCTCGGGACCGACCACGCGGGAATCGGGACGCAGATGCAGGTCGAGAAGCAGCTCGCCCGTGAGGGGACGACGCGCCAGGCGATCGGCCGCGACGCGTTCCTCGAGCGGATCTGGGCGTGGAAGGAGCTCCACGGGTCGAACATCGTCGACCAGCTCAAGCGGCTGGGGGCGTCGCTCGACTACTCCGAGGAGCGCTTCACGCTCGACGAGGCATACGCGGCGGCGGTCATGCACGTCTTCGTCAGGCTGTTCGATCGCGGCCTGATCTACCGCGGCAACTACATGGTCAACTGGGATCCCGGGAGCCGTTCGGCGATCTCCGATCTCGAGGTCGAGGAGCGTGAGGTCGCCGACACGCTCTACTCGATCGCCTATCCGTTCGCCGAGGGCGACGGCGAGGTGGTGGTGGCGACGGTCCGCCCGGAGACGATGCTCGCGGACACGGCGGTCGCCGTGCACCCCGACGACGAGCGCTACCGGGAGTACGTCGGGCGTGAAGTGGTGCTCCCGCTCGTCGGCCGGCGGCTGCGGGTGATCGCCGACGTGTACGTCAAGCCTGAGTTCGGGACGGGCGTGCTGAAGATCACGCCGGGCCATGATCCCAACGACTTCGAGATCGGCCGCAGCCATGGCCTCGAGGAGCTCTCGGTGATCGGCGAGGACGGCCGGATCAGCGACGCGGCCGGTCCGCGGTTCGCCGGTCTGTCGATCGAGCGGGCACGGGCGGCGGTCGTCGCGGCGCTCGAGCAGGAGGGCGTGCTGCGCGGGAGCGAGCCCTACACCCACAAGGTGCCCTTCTCGCACCGGTCGGGTGAGCGGATCGAGCCGCTGATCTCACTCCAGTGGTTCATGCGGATGGACGAGCTCGCGAGACCGGCGATCGATGTCGTGATCGACGGGCGCGTGCGCTTCCATCCGGAGCAGCAGGGGCGGGTCTACAGGGAGTGGATGGACAACATCCGGCCGTGGTGCATCTCGCGCCAGCTGTGGTGGGGCCACCGGCTGCCGGTCTACTACTGCGACGCGTGCGAGGAGACGTATGTGACGACCGCCCCGCCGGAGCGGTGCGGCGCGTGCGACGGTCGGCTGCGCCAGGACGAGGATGTCCTCGACACGTGGTTCTCGAGCGCCCTCTATCCGTTCGCGACACTCGGCTGGCCGCAGGATGCCCCGGAGCTGCGGGCCTTCTATCCGACGGATGTGCTCGTCACCGGACGGGACATCATCTTCCTGTGGGTCGCGCGGATGATCATGATGGGGATCGAGTTCTGCGGGACAGAGCCGTTCTCAGACGTCTACATCACGTCGATCATCCAGGCACCGGACGGCCGGCGGATGTCGAAGTCGCTGGGGACGGGAATCGACCCGGTCGAGGAGATCGACCGCCACGGGGCGGACGCCGTGCGGTTCGGGATGCTGGCGATGTCCTCGACGCAGGACGTCAAGTACAGCGCGGAGAAGGTGGCCCAGGGACAGGGGCTGGCCAACAAGCTCTTCAACGCGTCGCGCTTCGTCCTCATGAGCATCGACCCGGACGCTCCGGCGCAGGCGCGGCCGGCGGCGATCGAGGATCGCTGGATCCTCTCGCGCCTGGCCCGGATCGAGGCCGAGGTTACACTCCGGCTCGCGCGGTTTGACTTCGCGCATGCGGCGCTCGGCTTGTACGACTTCGTCTACGGCGAGCTCTGCGACTGGTACCTCGAGCTCGTCAAGGGACGATTGGCCGGCGCGGGGGACGACCGGGTCGCGGTGTCCTCGACGCTGCTCCACGTGCTCAGGGAGACGCTGGCGCTCGCCCACCCGATGATCCCCTTCGTGACGGAGGAGGTCTGGTCGTTCGTGCGCCGGCCCGACGAGGGGTTGCTGGTCGGGGCGGCGTTCCCGGTGGCCGACGAGGACCGGCTCGATCCGGCGGCCGAGGCGGAGCTCGCGTGGGCGATCGCGGCGACGCAGGCGGTCCGCGGCTGGCGCGACGAGGTGGGGATCAAGCCGAAGGTCGTGATGCCGGTGAGGGTCCTCTCGGAGGGGCACGACGAGGTGGTCGGGCTGGTCGCCCGGATGGCTCGGCTGCGGCTCGACGAGGGGGCCGAGTCGGCGGCCTGCGTGGCGAGTGTCGGGGTCCCGGGCGGGACGGTCGAGGTCCTCGCGGGAGAGGGCGTCGACCTTGGCGCCCACGCCGATCGTCTCGAGAAGCGGCGGACCGGTCTGCGCGCGGAGATCGACGGCGTCCGCCGGAAGCTCGGCAACGCGGCTTTCGTCGCCAAGGCGCCGCCGGCTGTGGTCGACGGCGTCCGCGAGCGGCTCGCGGGGCTCGAGTCCGAGCTCGAGGCGCTGTGAGCGCGGCCGGGAAGGCGTCGTTGAGCGCGGCCGGGGAGGCGTCGTCGAGCGGCCCTGCCCGGCCGGCGGCGGTGACCCGAGCGCACGCTGAGGACCCCTCCGCCGGGGGCTCGCCGTGGAGCGCCGGGACGGCCGAGGCGTACCTGCTGGGGCTCGAGCGGTTCGGGATGCACTTCGGGCTCGAGAAGATGGGCCGGCTGATGGCGCTCCTCGGGTCGCCGCACGAGGGGTTCGCGTCGATCCACGTGGTGGGCACGAACGGGAAGTCGTCGACGACGCGGATGATCGCTGCGATCCTCGAGCGCCATGGCGTGCGGACGGGGTCCTACACCTCGCCCCACCTCGTCTCCTTCACCGAGCGGATCCAGGTCGGGGAGCGTGACCTGAGTGACGAGCGCTTCGGTCGCGCGGTCGAGCGGGTGGCTCGCGCAGCAGCGGTCGTCGACCAGCTTCGCCCGGCGGGCGGGGCTGACGAGGGTCGCGATCCGGTGACCCAGTTCGAGGCACTGACCGGGGCGGCCTACGCCGAGCTGGACGGCGCCGGGGTCGAGGTTGCGGTGATCGAGGCGGGGCTGGGCGGCCGTTACGACGCGACGAGCGTGATCGAGTCGAAGGTCGCGGTGTTGACGAACATCGGGCTCGAGCACACGGCCTGGCTGGGTGACACGATCGCCGAGATCGCCGCCGAGAAGCTGGCGGTCGTGCCGGCGGGCGGGGTCCTTGTGCTGGGTGGCTGCCTACATCCCGACGCGCTGGCCGTCGCGCGCGGGGTGGCCGACGAGCGCGGAGCCCGGATCGTCGAGGCCGCCGTGGCCCTCGCGCCGGAGATCAGCCTGCGGGCGCGGGGTTCCTACCAGCGGCGGAACTTCGCCGTGGCGATCGCGGCGGCCGAGGCATACCTCGCCAGCCCGCTCGACCCCGAGGCTGTGCGGCGAGCGGCGGGCGAGCTCCTCGTCGCCGGTCGGTTCGAGGTCCTCGAGCGGCAGACGCCGCCGACCGGCGGGGGGCCGCCGCCGGCCGACCGGACAACACGGATCGGCGACGGGCGCTCGGGAGCGGTGACGCTGCTCGATGGAGCCCACAATCCCGCGGGCATCGAAGCGCTGGTCGAGTCGCTCGCGGAGTTCCTGGCCGGCCGCCGGCTGTGCGCGGTGGTCTCGGTCCTCGAGGACAAGGACGCCCGGAGCATGCTTGCCGCCCTGCTGCCGGTCTGCGACCGGGTGATCTGCACGGCTGCGTCGAACCCGCGGGCGCTGCCGGCCGACATCCTGGGGGAGACGGCTGGGGAGGTCGCGTCGACGACCGTCGGCGGCGCTGGCGTGGGCTGGAATGCGACGGCCGGGGCGGTCGAGGTCGAGGTCGAGGCGGACCCGGGGCGGGCGGTGGCGCTGGGCCGGCTGCGCGAGCCCGACGGCGTGGTCCTCGTGACCGGGTCGATCTACCTGATCTCGGACGTCGTCCGCGGACCCCGGCGGGGATCGACGCTGTGAGCGACCGCAACGGCCCGTCTGTTGCGGCGATGATCGGGGCGGTGGCCGCGATCGTGGCCCTTGTGATCCTCGTCTTCTTCGGGATCGGGTATCTCTTCGGCCGCCTCTTCCTCTGAGCGACCGCCTCTTCCTCTGAGCGACCGCGCAATTTCCCGCCCGAGCAGGCGTTCGTGCAACGCCGCATGTCCCGACCGTTAAACTCGGGGAAATGCCGGTTGTCGGGTACTTCGGGATCAACAACGACGGAATCAACCTGGCCATCAACCTGCTGGTCCTGTTCGTCGTCGTCATCTACGCGGCGCTGATCTACTGGACCTACGCGGACGCCCGACGCCGGATCGCCGATCCGTGGCTCGTGACCTGTGCCGTGCTGGCGTCGGTCTTCCCCTTTCTCGGCACCCTGGTCTACATGGTCGTCAGGCCGCCGGAGTATCTCGACGACGTCCGCGAGCGTGAGCTCGAGATGCAGGCCTCGGAGGCGCGGCTCGCGGCGGTCTCGCTGCTCTGCCGGCACTGCGACCACGAGGTCGCGGCGGACTTCCTGGTCTGCCCGAACTGCTATCACCGCCTGAAGAACCCATGCCGGAGTTGCGGCAAGCCGCTCGAGCAGACGTGGGGACTGTGCCCATACTGCGAGACTCCAGTGCCCGAGGCGGCCGACCCGCCACGCCGTGCGCGCCGCAGGCGCCCGGCCACGGGTGAGCCGGTCGGCGGGGAAGCTCCGCCGACGGCCCACTGATTTCACGCCACCAACTTTCTGCCAAGGATGGATCCCAACGATGTCCGCTTCCGCTTTTGTACTACCCGCAGCATCCGACGCAGAGAAGGAGAGCACCGCATTGCAGGAGCGCACCCTGGTTCTCGTCAAGCCCGACGCGTACGCCCGCGGGTTGACGGGTGAGATCATCGCCCGGTTCGAGCGCAAGGGCCTCTTCCTGGTCGCAGCACGGGTGCTCACGATGACGCCGGAGATCGCCGACGATCACTACGTCGAGCACATCGGAGCGCCGTTCTTCGACGGCCTCGTGAAGTTCATCACGTCTGGCCCGCTCGTCGCCCTCGTCCTCGAAGGGCCGTCGGCGATCACCGCCGCCCGGCAGCTGATCGGCGCGACGAATCCGCTCGAGGCGGCTCCCGGATCGATCCGGGGGGACTTCGCGACGGCGACTTCAGCCAACCTGGTCCACGGGTCCGACGGACCCGACGCGGCCAGCCGGGAGATCGAGATCTTCTTTCCCGGTCTCGCCTGAGCGATCGAACCCGACCGCGTCGGCCGTGTGTGTCGACGAGCGCGTGCTCGGCGGCCGGCGAGAAGCATGACGAGTCGACCGCGGTTGGTCCTGGCGAGCTCCTCGCCGCAGCGACGGGCGATCCTCGAGACGTTGGGAGTCGAGTTCGTCGGCTGTGTTCCGGGGGTCGAGGAGATCGCCGCGGGCGAGCCGGCGAGCGTCGCCCTGGAGAACGCCGTTCGCAAGGCGCGGGCCGTGGTCGACGGCCCTGCGGCCGGCTGGGGGCTGCCGGTACTCGGAGTGGACACGCTCGTCGCGGTGGGCTCGGCGATCTACGGCAAGCCCGCCGACGAGGCGACGGCTCGGGCGACGCTGAGAGCCTTGAGCGGGCGGACGCATACGGTGATCAGCGGCCTCGCGCTGATCCACGCCGAGGGTGGGCTGCGCAGCGCGACGGTCGCCACGAGCGTGCGGATCCGCCGCCTCAGCCCGTCGCTTGTCGACTGGTATGTCGCGGCCGGTGAATGGCGCGGACGGGCCGGTGGCTACGCGATCCAGGGACGCGGCATAGCGCTGGTCGCCGGGATCGAGGGTGACTATTCGAACGTCGTCGGGCTGCCGGTGCCCGGCCTTCTCGACCTGTGGCCGGACCTGCTCGAATCCTGACAGCGAAATTGCACATCCAAGCCCGGATTTTGCAGCGATTTTTGGTAATTGGAGGGGGCTTAGGAGCGGCCGGGCGGCGCTGGGAGTCCGCTACACTCCCCCTTCAAGCAGGGCTTACGTCCATCTTTCGACGGAGCGCCGTGCCTGGCAGTGCGCTCCGCAGCGGCGACCGGCTGCTTTATCTCTTGTAAGGCATCAGACGATGGGCTTGTTCACCTACCTAACGGGTTTCGGCGGCCGTGACATGGCTGTCGACTTGGGCACCGCCAACACGCTGGTCTACGTCCGCGGCCGGGGCATCGTCCTCTCGGAGCCGAGCGTCGTGGCGATCGACTCGCGGACCGGTGAGGTTCACGCGGTCGGGATCGAGGCCAAGCGGATGCTCGGTCGGACGCCTGGGACGATCTCGGCGATCAGGCCGCTCAAGGACGGGGTGATCGCCGACTTCGACGTCACCGAGCAGATGCTCCGGCACTTCATCCAGAAGGTCCACCAGAACCGCTGGGCCCACCCGCGTGTGGTCGTCTGCGTCCCGTCGGGCGTGACCGGGGTCGAGAAGCGGGCGGTCGAGGAGGCCTGCCTGTCGGCCGGCGCGCGGACCGCCTACCTGATCGAGGAGCCGATGGCCGCGGCGATCGGCGCCGGCCTTCCGGTCGGCGAGCCGACGGGCTCGATGGTCGTCGACATCGGCGGCGGGACCTCAGAGGTCGCGGTGATCTCGCTCGGCGGGATCGTCGTCTCCCAGTCGATCCGGATCGGCGGGGACGAGCTCGACGAGGCGATCATCAACTACGCCAAGCGGGAGTACAAGCTCCTGATCGGCCAGCAGACGGCCGAGGAGCTCAAGCTCGAGATCGGCTCGGCCTATCCGATGGCGGAGGAGATGCAGGCCGAGATCCGCGGCCGGGACATGGTCTCCGGCCTGCCGAAGACCGTCGTCCTCACCAGCGAGGAGATCCGGGCCGCGTTGGAGGAGCCGCTCGCGGCGATCATCGACGCCGTCAAGGAGACGCTCGACCGGACACCGCCGGAGCTGGCCTCGGACATCATGGACCGGGGCATCATGCTCGCCGGCGGCGGGGCCCTCCTCCAGGGACTCGACGAGCGCCTGCGGGAGGAGACCCAGATGCCCGCCCACCTCGCGGAATCTCCCTTGACCTGCGTTGCTGTCGGCTCGGGCCGGTCATTGGAGGAATTCGACGTGATCCACCGCTCGAGTCGGTCGAGCCGTTCGAACCGCAACACCCGCAACCGGCGGCGCCGGTGAGCGCCGCGGGCGCAGGTCACCGCCCCACCGGCTTGATCACATCCGGCTTCCGTCGAGCTGGCCGCGGCCCGTCGCTGGGTGCGACGAGCAGTCGCCGGCCCCGCGTAAGCTACTCCGCGACCCCCCCCTCCACGTGTACGACAAGACCGTTCGCAGGCGTCGCGCAGTCCTCGGCCTGCTCGTCGCCCTCTCCCTGATCCTGCTGACCGAGTCGTTCGGCAGCCGGACTGGCGGCGGGCTGCACTCGGTGCAGGTTGGCTTCCTGACCGTGCTTTCGCCGATCGAGGACGGCGCGAGCCGGGCGGTGAAGCCGATCCGCGACCTGTTCGGGTGGATCGGCGACACGATCAACGCCAAGGGCCAGCGCGACAAGTACCGCAAGGAGCTCCAGGTCGCCCAGGGTCAGCTGGTCCAGGCTCAGGTCGCCGCTCGCACCGGGGCGCAGGCTCTGGCGACGCTGGGGATCGATCAGCAGTACAACCTCGCGGCCGACGGACCGGTCACCGCGACCGTCAACGTCAGGCCGACCAACCTCTTCAACGAGGTCGTCGGCGTCAACCGGGGCTCGAGCTCGGGCGTCGCCCCCGGCGATGCGGTCGTCGACGGCGACGGGCTGGTCGGGAAGGTCGCGACGGTGACGTCCAACGAGGCGTTCGTCACGCTGATCAACGACTCGACGAGCGGCGTTTCGGCGACCGACAACTCGACCAGCGCGACCGGCATGGTCGGCCCGACCCCCGGCGATCCAGACAGCCTGACGATGACCTTCCTGGGAGCCGGCGACAGCGTCAAGCAGGGCGACGTGATCGTCACCGCTGGTACCGTGGCCACGCCGACCGGCCTGGCGACCTCGCATTTCCCGCCGAACATCCCGATTGGCCGGCTCAAGAGCGTGAACGCGGGAGATCTGGTCGACGGGGTCCATCTGGCACCGATGGCAAAGTTGCACGACATCAACATCGTTCAGATCCTCACCAAGGTGCCCAGCGCGTGAACGAGGAGAGCCGCCTCGCCCTGCGCCTGGCAGCGCTCGCACTCGTCGGCGTGATCCTCCAGATCGCGGTCGTCTCGCAATTCACCGTGTTCGGCGTGAACGCCGACATCGCGCCGCTCGTGATCGCCGCAGGCGGCCTGCTCTGCGGTCCTGTGGCCGGATCGATCCTCGGCTTCGCGGTCGGCTTCCTGACCGACCTGCTCCTCGTCCAGACGCTCGGCGTCCTGGCCCTCGTCTACACGCTGATCGGGTTTGGAGCCGGCCGTCTGCGCGAGCTGCGCGCCCCTCAGGCGACCTTCACGCCGCTCGGCCTCGGGGCGGCGGCCACGGCCGTCGCGACGATCGGCTTCGCGGTGCTCGAGTTCCTGCTCGGCGTCAACGCGCCGATCAGCTTCCTGCTGGTCCGGGAGACGCTGGCGACGATCGTCCTCAACACGCTGATCTCGCTCCCGGTCTTCGCGCTGGTCCGCCGGTGGCTGCGACCGGCCCTCCCGGAGGACCCGCGGCGTCGGCGGCGGCGGGCCTACACGACCGGCGGGCTGAGCCCGCTCTCGCGCCAATGATGGATCCGCTCGACCGCCACACGCCGCTCTCGCCGCAGCTGGCGATCCGCGTCGCGACGATCGGCGGCGTCGCGCTGATCCTCTTCGCGATCATCCTCTTCCGACTCTGGTACCTCCAGGTCCTCTCCGGTCCCCAGTACGTCCAGCTGGCCAACGTCAACCGCGTGCGGGACATCCCGATCCAGGCGCCGCGGGGAGACATCGTCGACCGCGCCGGCAAGCCGATCGTCTCGAGCCGCCAGGCCGTCGCCGTCCAGATCACCCAGAGCCAGCTGCCGAAGACCAAGGCCGGGCGGGCCGACCTCTACACGCGGCTGGGCGCCGTGATCGGGATGAAGCCGTCGGCGATCCGGACGATCATGCACAGCAAGGTGAACGTCCCGTACGCGAACGTCACTATCAAGGTCGACGCCGGTGAGGCCGCGCTGGTGACGCTCAAGGAGAACCAGGACCAGTTCCCGAGCGTCGCGGTCACGCCGGTCTCGGTCCGGGCCTACCCCGACCGGGAGCTCGCCGCCCAGGTCCTGGGCAGCGTGGGCTCGATCAGCCCGGGCGAGCTGAAGCTGGCGCGGTTCAAGGGCGTGCCGAACAACGGCGTCGTCGGCCAGGCCGGGGTCGAGTGGCAGTACGACCAGTTCCTGCGCGGGACCGACGGCATTCAGCGGGTCCAGGTCAACTCGGCCGGGCTGCCCAGCGGCAAGCCGCCCCACACGACGCTGCCGACGGCGGGCCACGAGCTCAAGCTGTCGCTCGACCTCAACCTCGAGAAGGAGGGCTACAAGGCTCTCCAGGCCGGCATGGGCCTCGCCCAGAGCAACGGGACCGCCGGGAACGCGGGCGCCTTCGTGGCGCTCGACCCTCGCAACGGCCAGGTCCTGGCGATGGGATCGCTGCCGAGCTACAACCCGACCGTCTATACCCATCCGTTGACCCCGGCTGAGCAGGCCCAGCTCGTCTCGGCCGACGCTCCGCTCCTCAACCGGGCGATCGACGGGGCCTATCCGACCGGCTCCACCTTCAAGATGATCACCGCGATGACCGCGCTCCAGGACGGCCTGCGCTCGGCCGACGCCCCGTTCGTCGACACCGGCTGCATCAAGGTCGGGAGGACCCAGCAGAAGTTCTGCAACGCCCGCAACGAGGTGCTCGGCTCGTTGAACATGACGACCGCGATCCAGAAGTCGTCGGACCTGTACTTCTTCACCCTCGGCGAGCAGGCCAACCCCCAGGGCCCGCTGATCCAGCACTGGGCCCGCCAGTTCGGCTTCGGCGCGCCGACCGGCATCGACCTTCCGGGCGAGTACGCAGGCGTGATCCCCGACGCGTCGTGGCTCGCGCGGGTCGAGGCACAGCAGGTCACGTGCCTGAAGAAGTACGGCAAGCGCGGTCCCTCGATCTGCGGCTACATCTCCGACCCGACGCGGACGTGGGTGACCGGCAACAACATGAACTTCGCCGTCGGGCAGGGCGACTTCCTGGCGACACCGCTCCAACTGGCCGTCGCCTACTCGGCGCTGTTTGCCGACGGGAGGGTCCCGACCCCGCACCTGGGGCTCGAGATCGACGACAACGTCGGGCGCCTGATCCAGAAGATCGACCCGCCTGCGCAGCGCACGATCAAGTTCGACTCGGCCAATCAGCAGGTGATCGAGGACGGGCTCCACGCTGCCGCGCAGTCGCCCGGCGGGACCTCCTACGATGTGTTCGGGAATTTTCCGCGTACCGTCTACGGTAAGACGGGGACGGCTCAGCACGGCGCCCAGGACGATCAGGCCTGGTACGTGGCCTACGCGCCGGACCCCAAGCGCCCGATCGTGATCGCCCTGACGATCGAGAAGGGCGGGTTCGGTGACCAGTCCGCGGCCCCGGCCGTCCGGCTGATGCTGTCACAGTGGTTCGGCATCACAAAGAAGCTGGTTGCCGGAAGCTCGAAGACCCTCTGATGAACACGACTCCAATCCAGGCCGGCGAGATGCCGGCGATCGCCAGCCCGCGGTCCCTGACGCTGCCGTTCGATCCCCTGCTGATGGTCGCCGCGCTCGGTCTGGCGATCTGCTCGCTGATCACCCTCAACGGGGCGACCCGCGGGCTGATCCACGGGCAGCCGCACTACTACACCGAGCGCCAGGCGATCTACTTCGGCGTCGGGCTCGGCCTGATGGTGGCCCTCGCGCGGATCGACTACTCACGCCTGCGGGAGCTGAAGTACGGGTTCTACGCGATCCTGATCGGCACGATCCTCCTCGTCCTGGTGCTCGGCCGGGCCGCCCGCGGCTCCGTCCGGGCGATCTCGCTCCCGTTCTTCTCCTTCCAGGCGTCCGAGCTCGGAAAGATCCTCCTGATCGTCTTCCTGGCCTCGGTCGTCGTCGACCGGTCCCGGCGGCTCTCCCAGCGGGAGACGACCGCCCGGGTGATGCTGCTCGCGATGGGCCCGGCGATGTTGGTGATCGCCCAGCCGGACCTCGGCTCGGGCATGGTCTATGTCGTCGCGGCGCTGGCGATCCTCTTCGTCGCCGGAACTTCGTGGAAGCACTTCGCCGGGCTGATCACGCTGGGGATCGTCGCGCTCGCGATGATCCTCCTGGCGGCCCCGGCGGCCGGCGTGAACGTGCTCAAGCCCTACCAGGTCGACCGTCTGACGGCCTTCTTGAACCCGACGAGCAACCCGGCCAAGCAGGGCTACCAGCAGATTCAGTCGAAGATCGCGATCGGCTCCGGACAGAAGACCGGACGCGGAAACGACGCGACCCAGACCAAGCTCAACTTCCTTCCCGAATACCAGACGGATTTCGTCTTCGCCGTCGTCGGCGAGCAGTACGGCTTCGTCGGCGCGGCCCTGGTTCTCTCGCTCTATGCGCTGATGATCTGGCGCACGCTTCGAATATTGACGATTGCCAAGAACCTCTTTGGCGCGCTGATCGCCGGCGGGATCGTCGCGATGCTCATGTTTCAGGTGTTCGTCAACGTCGGCATGACGGTGGGCATCATGCCCATCACCGGCGTGACGCTACCCCTGCTGAGCTACGGCGGCTCCTCGGTGCTCACCACATTCCTGGCGCTCGGTCTCCTGCAGTCGATCTACGTGCAGGCACGCACGTCGGCTGCGCTCAAGGGCCGCGTGCTGCGCTTCTAACAAGAAACGGATATGTCTCGTGAAGAAACAAGTACTTGTCAGCGTCGACCGCGGTGAGACGCGGGTCGCGCTGCTCGAGGCGAGCGGCACGCCCGCGGCCTCGCGCAAGCAGACTGGCCCCAAGCGCGCCCGGCCGGCCGAGCCGGCGAAGGGCTACCGGGTTGCCGAGCTCTACCTCGAGCGGCGGGGCGCCCGGTCGATCGTCGGGAACATCTACAAGGGCGTCGTCGACAACGTGCTCGGTGGCCTGGAGGCCGCGTTCGTCGACATCGGGCTCGAGAAGAACGGCTTCCTCCACGTCGACGAGATCATCCTGCCGGGCGTCGAGGCCCCCCGACGGGGCCGGGGCGCGGCCCGTGACGGCCAGAACATCTCCGACCTGCTCAAGCCCGGCCAGGAGGTCGTCGTCCAGGTCGTCAAGGATCCGCTGAAGACGAAGGGCGCCCGCCTGTCGATGGAGTTGACGATCGCCGGCCGGTACATGGTCTACGCGCCGAGCGGCGAGGGAGTCGGCGTGTCTCGCCGGCTCGAGGACAAGGAGCGCGAACGGCTGCGCAAGGAGACCGCGAAGCTCGACCTCCGCGGTGGCGGGGCGATCGTCCGGACGGCTGCCCACGGGGCGACCAGGGCGGACTTCGAGCGAGAGCTCCAGTACCTCTTCAAGCTGCACGAGGTCCTCGAGAAGCGGGTCGCCGAGACCGCGTCGCCGGCACTCGTCTTCCAGGAGGCCGACCTCTCGGTCCGGGTCGTCCGGGACATCTTCTCCGCTCACTTCGAGCGGGCCGTCGTCGACGACGAGCAGCAGCACCACCGGCTGGTCTCGTTCTTCTCGCGAACGGCTCCCGAGCTGGTCGACCGGGTCGAGCTGTGGGACGGGTCAAAGCCGCTGTTTGACTCCTACGGGGTCGACGAGGTGCTCGACGGCGTGATGTCACGGCGGGTCGACCTCCCGAGCGGCGGCTATCTGATGATCGACATGGCCGAGGCGCTGACGGTGATCGACGTCAACTCGGGGTCGTTCATCGGGCGGGGGAAGGGAGCCCGGCTCGAGGACACGATCACCAAGACCAACCTCGAGGCCGCCGAGGAGGTCGTCAACCAGCTCCGGCTGAGGGACATCGGCGGAATCATCGTGATCGACTTCATCGACATGTCCCGCGCGCGCAATCGGGATGCCGTGATGAAGACGCTGCGTGGGGCGCTCGACGACGACCGGACGAAGACCTTCACGGCTGAGATCTCGAAGCTCGGGCTGGTCGAGATGACCCGCCAGAACGTGACCGAGGGCGTCCGGGAGATCATGAGCCGGCCGTGCCCGACCTGCGACGGGGAAGGCGTGATCCGCTCCGAGGAGACGATCTCGATCGAGTTCGAGCGCCGGCTGCGGGAGATCGCGGCGGGGAGCCCGGACGTCGAGGCGTTCCTCGTCCAGATGAATCCCCGGGTGACCGTCCAGTTCACCGGCCACGGGGCCCGGGTCCTCCGAGCGCTCGAGGCCCAGACCGGGAAGTACTTCCACTTCGAGGGGTCCGAGGGCCTCGCCCTCAACCACCTGGCGGTCACGCTCGAGGGGACCCGCGAGGAGGTCGAGGAGCGGGCGGTGCCGTTCCGGCCGGGCGAGGAGGTCCTCGTCGAGATCGTCGAGCCGCACATGTACAACGTCGACGATGCGGTCGCCAAGATCGACGGATACATCATCTCGGTGACCGACGGGGGAGCCCACGTCGGGCAGAAGTTGATGGTGCGCATCGAGGAGGTCGGGCGGACGGCGGCGGTGGCCTCGTTGATCGACGCCCAGCGGCCGGACGGCGCCGACGGGCCGGCGGAGGCCGAGCCCGATGACGTACAATCGGCTCCCAGGCGCCGCGGCCGCAGAGGCGGCCGGCGTCGTACCGCCGCAACGGCGACGGCGCCGGCGGCGCCAGAAGAGGTCTAGCAACATGTATGCGATCGTCAAGACCGGTGGCAAGCAGTACCGCGTCGAGAAGGGCCAGACCCTCCTCGTCGAGCGTCTACCCGACGCCGAGGGCGCGACCATCGCGCTGAAGGCACTCCTCCTCCGGTCGGAGGAGACGGTGTTCGACGCGGACTCGCTCGACCGGGTCAAGGTCGAGGCGAAGATCCTCGCCCACGAGCGGGGCGAGAAGCTTCGGGTATTCAAGTTCAAGCCCAAGCGCGGCTACAAGCGGCGCAACGGCCACCGTCAAGAGCTGACGCGGATCGAAGTCACCGACATCGCGCTCGCCGCGGCCGCCACCGCCGGCCGCCGGGCGGCGTCGCCGAAGACCGAGAGCCCCGTGGCCAAGGAGGAAGTCGATGGCTCATAAGAAAGGTCTCGGGTCCAGCCGCAACGGCCGCGATTCGAACGCCCAGCGACTCGGCGTGAAGACGTTCGCCGGGGAGACGGTCACCGGCGGGGAGATCATCGTCCGCCAGCGTGGCAGCCGCTTCAAGGCGGGCGAGGGCGTCGGCATGGGCAAGGACGACACGCTCTACGCGAAGGCCCCCGGCATCGTCCAGTTCAACGTCGGCTGGCGCGGACGCGTCGTCTCCGTGGAGCCGGTCGAGGCCGCCTGATGAAGCTCAAGGACCTCAAGGGCAAGGTCCCGAGCCTGCCGAACGTCTCCGCGAAGATCCCGAGCCTCCCGAAGGGGCTGCCCAGCGCCTCCGGCAAGCTCGGCGCGCTCCCGATCGGCCCCCAGGCCGGTGCCAGGGTCCTGGCGATCGCCCGCGTCGGGATCGGCGCGGCCCTGCTGATCCGCCCGCGCCAGGCCGGGGCTGCGTGGGTCGGGCGCAAAGCCGCCAGGCAGCGCGGCACCCAGGCCCTCCTGCGGTCGATGGGCGCCCGTGACATGGTGATCGGGATGATCGCTCTCCACACGCTCAAGAACCCCCAGGTCGGTCCCCGCTGGCAGCGGACGTGTGCGGCGATCGACGGCGTCGACGCCATCGTCACCCTCGCGGCGATCGGCGATCTCCCGCTCTACGGCGTCGTCTGGGTCACCGCCCTCGCCGGCGGGTCGGCGCTCGCCGGGTTGCGCTTCGCCGGTGGATTGGCCGCTGCGAGCGCCGCCGCTCCGCAGGTCCCGGTCGCCGCGTAGCGCGGCTCGGCGGGACGGAGTACGTGCTGGGGCGGGACGCGTACGGTCGGAGTGGAACGGGTACGGCGGGACGGGGCGGGACAAGTACGGCTAAGGCGGGACGGAGTGCTGACCCGATGACCGGTGACCAGGACGCGACCCGTCCGACATCGTTCCACACGGTCGAGGCCGGCGGCGGTGCGAACGCGGCCGAGTCGATACCGGTGTCCCGCTTCGACCAGGCCTACGCGGCCGGCTCTCCGCCGTGGGACATCGACGGGCCCCAGCCAGACTTCGTCCGCCTCGTCGAGACCGGAGCGATCGGTGGGCGGGTACTCGACGTCGGCTGCGGGACGGGTGAGCACGCGCTGTACTTCGCTTCGCGCGGGATCGCCGTGCTCGGCATCGACGCGTCGGCGATCGCGATCGAGCGGGCCGTCGAGAAGGGTCGGCCACGGGGGCTCGCGGCGCGTTTTGCGATTGGCGACATCGAGGCGCTCGACGAGCTCGGCGAGAGCTTCGACACGATCACCGACAGCGGCTGCCTCCACACGCTTTCAGACGAGGCGATGGCCCGCGCGATCAGCAGCGCCCACGCCGTCTTGACGCCCGGCGGCATGTACTGGCTGATGTGCTTCAACGAGCACGCGATCGGACCCGGTCCCCGGCGGATCACGCGGGACCGGATCGCGGCCCTGTTCGCCGACGGATGGAAGGTCACGAGCATCGAGCCGGCTCGTTTCAAGCTGGTCGGGGGCGACGCGTTCAGCCCGACGGCCTGGCTCGCGGGCATCCAGCGCCTCTAGTCGCAGATCGTCCTGCGGGGCAGGTGTCAGCCGTCGTGGCGGGGTCGGATCGCGACGCGATCAGCCGCGCTGGGCGGTCGGCCGGATCAGGATCTCGTTGACGTCGACGTGGGGCGGCTGGCTGATTGCGTACTCGACCGCTCGGGCGATGTCCGCCGATTCGAGCGCGTCGGACGGCCGGTCGTCGAAGAACGGCGTGTCGGTCATCCCCGGCTCGATCACCGTCACCCGGACCCCGGTCCCGTGGAGGTCCTGGCGGGCGGCCTCGCCCATCGCGGTGACGGCGAACTTCGTCGCCGAGTAGAGCGACCCCTTGAGCGCCCTCCGGCCGGCCACCGAGCTCGTCAGGACGAGGTGACCCCGACTGGCGCTCAGCGCGGGGATCGACGCCCGGATCGTGTAGGCCGCGCCGAGCACGTTGGTCAGGACCATGTCCCGCCAGAGCTCCGGCGTCTCCTCGAGGAAGCCCCGCTTGGCCCCGAAGCCGGCGTTTGCCATCACGGCATCGATCTGGCCGAAGTGGTCGAGCGTCGCCGCGACCATCGCCTCCTGCTCAGACCACTCGGTCACGTCGCAGCCGATCGCAAGCGCCCGCTCCGGGCCGCCGAGCTCGCCGGCCAGCGCCTCGAGGCGGTCAGTCGACCGGGCCGCCAATCCCAGCCTCCAGCCGCGTTGGGCGAGCAGGTGGGCGGTGGCCGCGCCGATCCCGGTCGACGCGCCGGTGATCAGCATGACCCTGGACGGTCGCTCGGCGCCTGTTGTGTTCATCACGGCCTTTCTCTTACCCGGACTGCGAGGATGACTGTCTGATGCTCAACGACAAGGCCCGAATCTTCGCAGCAGCCGGCGCCGGCGGCCATGGGTCGATGAGCTTCCGCCGCGAGGCCCATGTCCCGCGGGGCGGCCCCGACGGCGGCGACGGCGGTCGGGGCGGGGACGTCGTGATCGAGTGCGACCAGTCGCTCCGCGACCTCGGGTCCTTCCGCCGCCGTGCCCACTACCGGGCGCCGGCCGGCGGCAACGGCGGCGGATCGTTGAGCCATGGGGCCAACGGCGAGTCCCTCGTCATCGGCGTCCCCCCGGGGACCCAGGTCGCGACCGAGGAGGGCGACGTCCACGACCTGGTCCGTCCGGGACAGCGCGTCGTGATCATGAGCGGGGGGTCCGGCGGTCGCGGAAACAAGCGGTACACGACGCCGACCCGCCAGGCCCCCCAGTTCGCCGAGCGCGGCCTTCCCGGAGCCGAGGGCTGGCTCGAGCTGAGGCTCAAGCTGCTCGCCGACGTCGGCCTGATCGGACTTCCGAACGCCGGCAAGTCGTCGCTCCTCTCGCGGATCACCAGGGCCACGCCGAAGGTCGCCGCGTATCCGTTCACGACGCTCGAGCCGGTCCTCGGGACGCTCGACGGCGAGAGCCGCCAGCTGATCCTCGCCGACATCCCCGGTCTGATCGAGGGGGCGAGCGACGGAGCCGGGCTTGGCCACGACTTCCTCGCCCACGTCGAGCGGACCCGCCTTCTCGTCCACGTGCTCGACCTCGCCCCGCTCGACGGTTCGGTGCCGGTCTCCAACCACCGAACGATCGAGCACGAGCTCGCCAGTCACGATCCGCGGCTGGCCGACCTCCCACGGGTTCTCGCGCTCTCCAAGAGCGACCTCGTCTCCCACGAGGTCTCGGTCGCCGCGGCCGACGAGTGGCGCGAGCTGCTCGGACCGGACGTCCCGGTGATCGTCACCTCGAGCGTGACCCGAGCCGGCCTCGACGTCCTCGCGGCCGAGCTCCTGCGAAGCGTCCCGTTCGACGAGGTCGGCATGCCCGAGCCCGAGCTGGCCGAGCACCTGACCTTCAGGCCGGCCGCCCGCCGCGGCTTCCACGTCGAGCGGACCTCGCCCGACAGCTTCCGCGTCGTCGGCGAGGGAGTCGACCGGCTGATCGCCCGTCACGACCTCGACAACGAGGAGGCCATGCTGCACGTCGAATCCCGCCTCCGGCGGATCGGCGTGATCCGGGCGCTCGAGGATCAGGGCTTCACCGCCGGCGACGAGGTCGAGATCGCCGGCATCGTCTTCGAGCTGGACCCCGAGTAGGCCCATCGATGAGGCGGGTCGTGATCAAGCTGGGCACGGCGATCGTCGCCGACGACCGGGGCGAGCCCCGGATCGACGTCCTCGCGCGCGTCTGCGACGCTACCGCCGGCCTGCGGGCCGCCGGCGACCAGGTCGTCCTCGTCACGAGCGGGGCGATCGCCCGTGGGATGCGGGAGATGGGCCTGCTCGGACGCCCGACCGCGATCGAGGAGCTCCAGGCGGCGAGCGCGATCGGCCAGGGCAAGCTCTACCGGGCTTACGACGAGCTCCTCCACGAGCGGGGGATCGTCTCCGCGCAGGTCCTCCTCACGTTCTTCGACGTCAGCGCCCGGACCCACTACCTCAACGTCCGGCGGACGCTCCGCCAGCTGCTCGACTGGCAGGTCGTCCCGGTCGTCAACGAGAACGACACGACGACGACCGACGAGATCTCCTTCGGCGACAACGACTTCCTCTCGGCCCAGGTGGCGATCCTGATCGGGGCCGACGAGCTGATCATCCTGACCGACGCCGACGGTCTCCACACCGCCGACCCGCGGGTCATCCCCGGCGCGCCGCTCGTCCGGACGGTCGACGACTTCGAGGCGCTCGAGGCGTTCGAGATCAGCCAGACGAAGTCGCCTCTCGGGTCCGGGGGGATGCGCTCCAAGGTGGTCGCCGCCGACATGGCGACGGCGGCCGGCATCGTCACGACGATCTGCAGCGGCCGGCGCCCGGGGGCGCTCGAGCGGGTTCTCGCCGGCGAGCCCGAGGGGACGCGGTTCGCCGCCCGGGAGATCCGCTATTCGAGCTTCAAGCTCTGGCTGAAGTACGCCAAGCCGAGCCGCGGGACGGTGTTCGTCGATGCGGGGGCAGCCCGCGCGCTGACCAATGCCGGCACGAGCCTCCTGCCGGTCGGTGTGACCGGCGTCAGCGGCGCCTTCGGAGCCGGCGACGCCGTCGAGGTCGCCGCGGGAGAGAGCGTGATCGGCAAGGGCATCAGCAACTATTCGGCCGGCGACCTCCGGCAGGTCATGGGTCTGAAGTCGGCGGCCGTCCACGGCGTCCTGCCGCGGGCCGCGGAGGAGGCGGTTCACCGGGACTACTTCGTTCTCGCCTAACGGTCGACTGCCGCAGCTCCTCGCCGGTCGACTGCCGCAGCTCCTAGACGGTCGGCAGACGCAGCCGGGCCAGCGTCCCTCCGTCGAGCGGCGTCTCGATCGTGACCTCACCTTCGTGCTGGTCGACCACCTGGCGGACGATTGCCAGGCCGAGGCCGCTGCCGGGAAGGGCGCGGGCCCCGGCGCCGCGGTAGAAGCGATCGAACACATGGGGGAGGTCTGCGGCGTCGATCCCCGGGCCGTGGTCGCGGATCGTCAGCTCCCCGCCGCGCAGGCGCACTTCGATCGCCTGTTGGGTGCCGGAGAACTTCACGGCGTTGCCGAGCAGGTTGTTGATCGCACGGTCCAGGCGAGCGGGTATCCCGCTGACGATCGTCTGCTCTAGCTCCAGATCGAATCGGGCGGCCGGGGCATTGCGCGCCGCGCGGCTGATCGCCTCGGCCACCAGCGTGTCGAGGCGGACCTCCTCCGGCGCCTCCCGGGGCTCGTCGTCGCGAGCCAGCTGGGTCAGGTCGCCGATCAGCGCGCTCAGCTCTTCGAGCTGCTCGACGATGTCGCTGACGAGGCGGGTCCGCTCGCCGTCGGGGAGATCCTCGGCCTGCTCGAGGATCTCGATGTTCGTGCGCAGGCTCGTGACCGGTGTTCGCAGCTCGTGCGAGGCGTCGGCCACCAGCTGGCGCTGGACCCGGGCCGACTCGTCGAGCGCGCGCATCGTCCCGTCGAGCGCGTCGAGCATCCCGTTGAACGATGTCGCGAGCCGCCCCAGCTCGTCGCGCTTCCCGGTGTCGATGCGCTGCCCGAGATCCTGCGTCGCGGCGACGTGCTCGGCTGCGTCTGTCAGCCGCTTCACGGGAGCGACCGCGGCACCGGCGACGAACCGGCCGAGCACCGCAGCGAATGCGATTCCACCCGCGGTCAGCAGGACCAGGAGAAGTCGCAGACTCCCGAGCGACGAGTCGATCTCGCCGAGCGGACGGGCGAGCTCGAGCGCCAGCCCGGGAGCGAACCCTTCGGTCAGGATCCGCACGTGCTGGCCGGCGACGTTCGCGTCCGAGAGCGTCGAGCCGTGGCCGGCGCGGGCGAGCGCCCGCGTCGCCGCCGTGACCGGGAGGGCGAACTCGCTCGCTGGCAGCTTGGTCGCCGATCCCGAGCCGCTCACGAGCTGCGCGAACCCGCTGCCCTCGCCCGGGCGGACCGGGATTGCGAAGCGCAGCGCCGACCCCACGCCGCCCGCACGCACGGGGGTGGTCGGTCCGCCGAGGACGAGGCCGCCGCCCTGCCGCGTCGCCGGCGTCCCGGTGAGGCCGAAGGCCGGACCGATCCCGCCGGGCCGGGTTCCCAGCAGGCCGGCGACGGTGGACGCGGCCGGGTCGCCGAAACGCGGCTGAAGTGCCCGTCGGACATAGGCCGCCCCGCGGTGGCGCAGCGAGCTGTCGATCTCCCCACGGAGCTGATGGCGGACCAGCACGTATGTGAACAGCGAGGTGATCGCGACCGCGACGGCGACTGCTGCCGCAGCCGCGAGGGTGATCCGGCGACGAAAGCTCACGGTCGCCGCAGGACGTAGCCGACGCCGCGAACCGTGTGGACCAGGCGAGGGGCCCCGCCGCACTCGGTCTTGCGACGGAGGTAGCCGATGTAGACGCCGAGCGTGTTCGATGCCGTGCCGAAGTCGTAGCCCCAGACCTGCTCGAAGATCGTCGCGCGCGTCAGGACCTGCCGGGGGTGCCGGAGGAACACCTCGAGCAACGAGAACTCGGTCCGCGTCAGCTCGATCCTCGTCCCCCCGCGCCGGGCCACATAGGCCATGACGTCGAGCGAGAGGTCGTCGAACAGGAGCAGGCTTGCCGGCTCGCTCTCGTCCTGACGGCGCAGGAGCGCCCGGACGCGAGCCATCAACTCGCGCAGCGCGAATGGCTTCACGAGGTAGTCGTCGGCGCCCGCGTCAAGGCCGGCCACCCGGTCGTCGATCCCGTCTCGGGCAGTCAGCATCAGCACCGGCGTGCGCTCTCCCGCCGCCCGCAGCCGCCGGCACACCTCGATCCCGGAGAGCTTGGGCATCGTGACGTCGAGCACGATCATGTCGAAGCGCTCGGTGGCCAGGCGTTCGAGGGCCTCAGCGCCGTCGGCGGCCAGGGCGACCGCGTAGCGCTCGAGCGACAGCGCCCGCGAGAGAGCCCGCCTGACCGCCGGCTCGTCGTCAACGACAAGGATCTGGGATCGCTCGGCCATCTCCGCGATATCCCTTCCAGCGTGTCAGGTCGGCCGAAGAGTCGAGTAAGAACCGCATTCTTCGCCGTCTCTTACTCGCCGGATCTACCGTCATCGAGCGTGCTTCTTCCGCCTGCCGATATGTCTCGCCCGCTCGGCGCCGTTCGAGGGCTGCCCGCGTGACCGCGATCGAGATCCGAACCAGTCGCTGGCCGGCACGGATCCTCGGAGCGCTGGTCGTCGCGACCGCGATCGTCGGCTACCTGGTCGTCGGCTCGCCGGGCGCGCCGACGACCTCCGTGCGCTACGTCACCGCCGAGTCGGGTGTCGTCCAGTCGACGGTGTCGGCCAGCGGCGTCCTCCAGGCGCCACAGGCGATCAACCTGAGCTTCCAGAGCAGCGGCCGCCTGGTCGGTCTGCACGTCTCCGTGGGCACGCACGTGCGCCGTGGGACCCCGCTCGCGACGGTCGACCAGACGACAGCCCGCAGCAACCTCGCCTCCGCGGAGATCAATCTGGCCGCGGCGAAGGCCAAGGTCGCGCAGACAGAGGAGGTCATCAGCCCCCAGCAGGCTGCCGCCAACAAGCTCAGCACGACGCAGGCTCACTCACAGATCGACGTCGCCCAGCAGACGCTCTCCTCGACCCGAGCCTCGGCGACCGCCGACCTCAAGAGCCAGACCGCGGCCGTCCACGAGGCGCAGGCCGCCCTCACCCGCGCGCGCCAGACGGTCGCCGCCGACGCCCAGAGCCTCCAGGCCGCGGTTGCGGCCGCGACCGCGCAGCAGGCCTTCGACCAGGGCCAGCAGGACACCGACACTTCCCAGCTCTCAAGCGATCAAGCTCAGCTGAGCGCCGATCAGGCAAGCCAGGCCGCCGACCAGACGCAGGTCGGCGCCGACTCGAGCCAGCAGGGCACCGACAGCACCAAGCTCACGCAGGACAAGCAGAACGTGGCGTCCGATGAGACCCGCATCGCTTCCGACCAGAGCCGGATCAGCGCGGATGCGTCGAAGTTGCTCGGTGACGCCAACCAGGTGACGACGGCGCACAACAACGCGGCATCGGGCGCGATCAAGGACGCCGCGTCGATCGACGCGGCCAGCAATGCGCTGGTCAACGCCCAGAACGCCAAGCAGGCCGCCGCGGCCAAGGACAGCGCGTCGAATCTCGGCGCGGCGAACAGCGTCACCGCCGCGCGCAACGCTCTGCAGAGCATCGTGGCCGCCAACGACGTGAAGGCGGCACCGCCGCTCCCCGGAGCGCTGGCCGCTGTCGAGACCGGCGTCCAGAGCGCTGAGCTGAACGTCCAGGCCGCCCGCGTCGCCCTGGCCCAGACCCAGCTGGTCGCGCCGCAGGATGGCATCGTCGCGAGCATCTCCGGCAAGCTGGGCGAGCTCGTGGGCAGCGGCGGTGGCGGAGCGTCGAGCACGTCCACCGGCTCGAGCTCGGCCTCGGCGACCGGCAGCGGGTCGGCATCGACCGCCTCCAGCTCGGGCAGCAGCTCCTCGGCGTTCATCGTGCTGAGCGACCTCCACGGGCTCCAGGTGGTCTCCGGCTTCAGCGAGACCGACGCGGTCAAGGTGCGCGTCGGCCAGGCGGCCACGGTCTCGGTCAACGCCCTCCCCACGCGAAAGTTCGCCGCCCACGTGATCGAGGTCGACGTGAACCCAACCTCGACCGGCGGCGTCGTGACCTATGCCGTCACATTCGCCCTCGACCAGAGCGCGCCTGGCCTCAAGCCCGGCATGACCGCCACGACCCAGGTCGTCGTGACCCAGGCCGCCGGAGTCGTCAATCTGCCGCCGTCCGCCGTGACCCGCTCGGGCGGCACGCCGTCGGTGCTGGTCGTGCGCAACGGAAAGCAGGTCCCGGTGCCCGTCGTGACGGGCCTCACCGGCGACAGCTCGGTCCAGATCCTCGGCGGGCTCAACGCCGGTGACGAGGTCGCGATCGTGTCGAGCGCCACACCGGGGGCCAGCGCGACGGCGACCGGCACGGCGGCGGGCGCTCGCGGCCTGGGACTTGGCGGCGCGGGCGCCGGCCTGGGCGGCGGCGGCGGCGGCGGCGGCTTCGCGCGGGGCGGATGATGATCGGCCGCCGCGGCGCCCGGGCATCCGACCGGGCGAGCGCTCCCGCGGCCACGCGGACGCCCGCCGTCGCCGCGCCGGCGAGACCCGCCCCGCATCCGGCGGCCGTGATCGCCCTTCGTGACGTCGACAAGGTCTACCGCACGGGTGTGGTCGCGGTGCACGCGCTACGCGACGTGTCGGTCACGATCGACCGGGGCGAGTACGTCGCGATCATGGGTTCGTCGGGAAGCGGCAAGAGCACGCTGATGAACATCCTCGGCTGCCTCGACCTGCCCACGCGGGGCGCTTATCTGCTCGATGGCGTGGACGTCCGCCGCTTCACCGAGGACGAGCTCGCCGACGTCCGCAACCGCAAGATCGGCTTCGTCTTCCAGTCCTTCAACCTCGTACCCCGGACGACCACCCTCGCCAACGTCGAGCTCCCGCTGGCCTACGGAGCCGTCTCGCGGGAGGACCGCCGCCGCCGGGCGCGTGCGGCGCTCGCGCGGGTCGGCATGGAGACGCGCGAGCGTCACGTCCCCGCCGAGCTCTCAGGCGGTCAGCAGCAGCGCGCGGCCGTGGCGCGGGCGATCGTCACCAACCCGGCCCTGATCCTCGCCGACGAGCCGACCGGCAACCTCGACACGGCGTCGACCGATGAGGTGCTCGGCGTCTTCGACCAGATCAACCGCGAAGGCCGGACGGTGGTCATCATCACCCACGAGGATCACGTCGCCGCCCACGCTCGGCGCGTGATCCGCCTCAGCGACGGCCGCGTCGTCTCCGACGAGCAGACCGCCGTCGTGCCCTCCAGTGCAGCGGTCACGGCATGATCGGCGCCGAGAGCATCCGGATCGCGCTCCAGGGGCTGATGGCCAACAAGCTGCGCTCGGGTCTGACGATCCTCGGAATGCTGATCGGCGTCGCCTCGGTGATCATCTTGATCGCGGTTGGCACCGGCTCGTCGCAGGCGGTTCAGAAGCGAATCGAGAGCCTGGGAACGAACGTGCTGCTCGTGCTGCGCTTCGGAGGCCTGGGAGGCGCCCGGTCGACCGCCGGGGCGAGCATGCCGCTGAGCGCGGCCGACGCGACCGCGTTGTCTGATCCCGACACGGCGCCCGACGTCCAGAGCGTCTCTCCGGTCGTCAACGCCACCAGCCCCACCCTGGCCAGCGGCGGGGTCAGCTACTCGCCGGCGCAGTTCGTCGGGACGACGAGCTCCTACGCGGACGCCCACAGCTACACGATGGCCGGGGGGGCCTTCTTCACACCGGCGGATCTCGCGGCCCACAGCCGGGTGGTCGTCCTCGGACAGACCGTGGTCGACAACCTGTTCGCCGGGCAGAACCCGGTCGGCCAGTCGATCCAGGTCAACGGCGACGAGTTCCAGGTGATCGGCGTGACGAACCCCAAGGGGTCCAACGGAGCTCAGGATCAGGACGACATCGCGCTGGCCCCGCTGAGCGCGGTCGAGGACACACTGACGGGCTTCGGCAACCTCAGCTCGATCACCGTGCAGGCCAAGTCCCGGGCAGCGCTCGACGCGGCAAGCAACGAGGTGACATCGATCCTCGATGCGCGCCACCACATCCCCGCGACGGGGACGCCGGACTTCCGCGTGGTCAACCAGGGGTCGCTCCTGGCCACCAGCAGCCAGACCAGCGACGTCTTCACGACCCTGCTGGGGGCCGTCGCGGCGATCTCGCTGCTGGTCGCCGGGATCGGCGTGATGAACATCATGCTGGTCACGGTCACCGAGCGAACCCGCGAGATCGGCATCCGCAAGGCGATCGGCGCACGCAAGAGCGACATCCTCACCCAGTTCCTGGTCGAGGCGGTGCTCGTCTCGGTGTTCGGCGGCGTGCTCGGCGTCGGCGTCGGCGTCCTTGGCAGCCAGTTCCAGATCGCCGGAGTCCAACCGGTGATCGAGACCTACTCACTCGCGCTGGCCTTTGGCGTGGCCGTCGTGATCGGCCTGTTCTTCGGCAGCTATCCCGCGAGCCGAGCGGCGTCGATGCGACCGATCGAGGCACTCCGATATGAGTGATCGGCCGCCGGCCTCGAGTGACGATCCGGCGCGTGCGCCCGTCGCCGCGGACGATCCCGCACCACATCTCCAGGAGGATGCGATGTCGAGCACGCTGCCTGCCGCGCCGCTCACCCCGGCCGACTGGGAAACGGAGGTCCTACCGGGGCGTCCGCGCCATCGGTTGCTGACGCCCCTGACCGCGGCGCTCGCCGCCGCCCTCGTCGGCGCGGCGGGGTTCATCGTCGGCGTGGAGGTCGAGAAGAACCAGCTGCCGGCGGGCTCCTCAGCCGCCGCCGGCCGCCGCGCGTCCGGCGTCCTCGCGACCACCGGAGGGGTGAGCGGTCGCTCTGGCGCGAGCGCCGGGACGGCCGGGACGGCGGGGGCCGCCGGGACGGCCGGGGCGAGCGCAACCGTCGGCCAGGTCGCCAACGTCGCCGGGCCCGATCTCTACGTGACCGACCAGCAGGGCAACACGATCAAGGTCGTCACCTCGGCCGCGTCGCAGATCACCCGCCAGGTCGCCGCCACGGCCCGTGGGGTTCAGCCCGGCGACACTGTCCTCGTCGCAGGACCGAAGGCGGCCGACGGGTCCGTACGGGCCACCAGCGTGCGCGACACCGGAGCCGGCGGCGCGGCGGGGCTCGGGGCGGTGGGCGGGGGCGGCGGGCGCCGCGGTGCAGGCGCGGGGGCCGCCGCCGGTGCGGCCAGTGGGGCGGCGTCGGGCGCGGCAGCCGGCGGTGCGCCAGCCCTGTTCGGCCCCTGATGACTTCGATGTTCACGATCCGACAGACAGGGAGCCAATGACCTTGCCCGAATGGCGTCGCCCATCCAAGGCGACGATCCTGCTCGCCCTCCCCCTCGCCTGCCTCGCCCTGGCGGCGTGCGGGAGCTCGTCGGGCAGATCCGCGTCCACCGCGGCCACTGGAACCACCGGCGCGACCGGATCGGCCGGCCCGGGGGGTGCTCGGTTCGTAGCCCTGCGTCAGTGCCTTCAGACGAACGGCATCACGCTACCCCAGCGCGCCGCCGGCACCCGGCGGCCACCTCCCGCCGGCACGCGGACCACCGGCGGCGGACTGGGATTGGGGCTCGGCGGTGGCGGTGGCGCAGGCGTTGGGGGGATCGCTCGGCGACTTCCGGCCGGCGTCACCCAAGCGCAGTTCGGGGCCGCCTTGAAGAAGTGCGGTGGGGGAGCGCCCGCGCCCGGTCCGCAGCGTTTCGCCACCCCGGCCGCGAAGACCGCGCTGGCGAGCTTCTCGGCCTGCATGCGCAAGAAGGGCATCAGTCTGCCGCCACCCAACACCTCTGGGGCCGGCCCCGTGTTCAACACGACCGCTGTCAACACCACCACCCCGGCGTTCAAGGCGGCCGCGGCGAGCTGCCAGCCCCTGTTGCGTGGCGTGCTCGGGCGCAATCCTGCCGGACGGGGTACCGGGGCGACCGCCCCGTGAGAAACGACGAGTACCATTTCGGGTCTGATGGCCACCACCACCGCATCGGTGACCGATCTCTGCAGGGCCGCCAAGCGGGCGTCCCGCATCCTCGCGAGCCTCGAGACCGGCGTCAAGAACGCCGCCCTCGAAGGGATCGCCCGGGGGTTGATCGACCGGACGGATGAGATCATCGAGGCCAACGCCCTGGACGTCGAGGGCGCCGGGCAAGCGGGTCTCAGTCCGACCCTGGTCGACCGCCTCACGCTCGATCCCCAGCGGATCGCCCAGATCGCGGCGGGCGTCCGCCAGATCGCCGGTCTAGCGGATCCCGTCGGCGAGGTGATCTCGGGCTTCCGGGCGCCCAACGGCCTCGACATCCGCCACGTCCGGGTCCCGCTCGGCGTGATCGCCGTGGTCTATGAGGCCCGGCCGAACGTGACGATCGACGCGGCTGCACTCTGCCTGAAGTCGGGCAACGCGATCGTCCTGCGGGGGTCGAGCACTGCCAGTCATTCGAACGCCGTCCTCGTCGGCCTCGCCGTCGACGCCGCCTCCGCCGCAGGCGTCCCGGACGGGGCGATCAGCCTTGTCGCCGGGGGCGGTCGCGAGGAGCTCGCCGAGCTCGCCGGCCAGGCCGGACTCGTCGACCTGATCATCCCGCGCGGCGGGGAGGGCCTCAAGAAGGCGCTCCAGGCGGTGGCCCGAGTGCCGGTCCTCTACGCGGCGTCCGGCAACTGCCACGTCTACGTCGACGAGACGGCCGATCTCGACGCGGCGACGGCGATCATCGTCAACGCCAAGGTCCAGAAGCCGAGCGTCTGCAATGCCGCCGAGACGCTGCTCGTCCATGCCGGCGCGGCCGAGGCGTTCCTTCCCGATGCGCTGGCGGCCCTCGCGGCCGCGGGGGTTGAGCTCCGGGGGGACGAGCGGACGCGCGAGCTCGCCGGCAGCGTCGCAGTCGGTCCGGCCGACGAGGTCGACTGGGCGACCGAGTTCCTCGCGCCGGTCCTCGCCGTCCGGGTGGTCGAGTCGATCGAGGAGGCGATCGACCACATCGGCCTCTACGGGAGCGGCCACTCCGAGGCGATCGTCACCCGCGACACCCAGGCGGCCCGCCGCTTCCAGTCGGGTGTCGACGCGGCCTGCGTCTACGTCAACGCGTCGACCCGCTTCACCGACGGCGGCGAGTTCGGGATGGGCGCGGAGATCGGCAACTCCACGCAGAAGCTCCACGCCCGCGGACCGATCGGGATGCGCGAACTCTGCACGACGAAGTACCTGATCGAGGGCGACGGTCACGTCCGTCCCTGACCGCGCGCTGATCGCTCTCGCTTGAGTGGCTCGCGTCGGCATCCTCGGTGGGACCTTCAACCCACCGCATCTCGGCCATCTCCGGTGTGCGAGGCAGGCCCATGCAGAGCTGTCACTCGACCGCGTGGTGATGGTCGTGGCCGCCGTGCCCCCGCACAAGGAGGTCCCCGAGGACCCGGGCGTGGAGCATCGGTTGGTGATGTGCCGGCTCGTCGCCGACGCCGAGCCGTGGCTCGAGGTCTCAGACGCCGAGGCGCGACGGGCGGGACCGTCGTACACGATCACTACGCTCAGGGAGATCGATGCAAGACGACCGGATGATGAGCTGACGTTGATCGTCGGAGGCGACATGGCGCTGAGCCTGCCGACCTGGCACGAGCCGGGTGCCATCCTCGATCTCGCGGAGCTCGCTGTCGCCGAGCGATCGGGAATGCCCCGATCGGCGGTCCTCGCGGAGGTCCGGCGGGTCGCCGGCGGGGAGAACGTCCGGTTTCTCGGCATGCCTCGCGTCGACGTCTCCTCCTCGGAGGTGCGCCGGTCGGTCAGGGAGGGCCGACCGATTCGTGATCTCGTCCCGCAAGCAGTTGCCGACTACATCGAAGAGCGGAGGCTCTACGTATGACACCTGAGGAACTCGCCCGCACGATCGCCGAATACGCGGACGACAAGAAGGCGATCGACATCGTCGTACTCGACCTCCGTGGCGTGCTCGACTACACCGACTTCTTCATCGTCTGCTCGGGGAACACCGAGCGGCAGGTCAAGTCGATCCACGACGGGATCCAGATCGGCATGAAGAACGAGCACGGCGTGCTCCCCCGCCGGGTCGAGGGCCTCCGCGAGGCCGGCTGGGTCCTGATGGACTACCTCGACGTCGTCGTCCACGTCTTCACGCCCGAGCACCGCGACTTCTACAGCCTCGAGCGGCTCTGGGGCGAGGTTCCCGAGCTCAAGCTCGCCCTCGCCGGCGGACCCCGTCCGGTCGAGGTCGCCCCCAGCTAAGCGCCCTCTGGATGGCTGGGTTGATCCTGAGCCGCGGATGCATCTGCACGCCGGGAGAGTTCGGCTGTAACGATGGCCCGTCGTGCCGCCCGGGCTATTCGGCGACCAGTCTGAGCGGCGAAGCGGTCCGATTGTCTGGTTGCTGCTGGAACGCGTCTGCACTGGCCGTTCGGGGCGACAATCTAGTCGCGGGGTGTGACGGGGGACTTAGCTCCCAGTAGTGCGCTTTTGCGTCTTCCCGTCAGCCTTCAGCGTCCGCGAGGCAGCTGCCCGCGTCGCGCGCACCTTTGCCCTGACGGCCTGAACGTATTCGCTCGACGTGATCTCGCCACGGAGAAGCTTCAAGTACTGCTCTGCGGTATCTGGAGTCGGTGAACTGGCGGACGGATTGAACATCAGGCTCCCTTCCCAGCATAGACGCGTTGAGAGCAACGTATAGAACGCGGCGGGGGAGTTTCTGAATTAAGCATCCGGGGGGCTGCCGGGCATCAGGTCCTCGGCCAAACCGAGGCTTGCGGCGACGTTGATGACCGATCCAAGCATCTTTATGTAGTCGATATCGGCAATTCCAAACGCGCTCTCAAGGGTCGAGATCACGTTGAAGACGCCTACGACCTGGGCGCCGCTGCGAATCGGAAGTGAGATCATGGACCTATAGGGTCGGCTGGCCTTCGGATGAGTCTGATACGACGGCTCCTCTCGTAAGTCGGTCCACATGAAGACCTTGCTGCGCTCAAAGGCGAATCTCGAGATCGAGTCCGCGATCTTGATGCGGTAGTTCGTCTTCCCGAGCACCGTGTGACCGGCAGCGAACAGCATTCGGAAGTGGTCAGGCGCCGAACTGTCCGGCTCGAGTACGGAGAGGCGAATGTCCTCCCCTGGATCCTGCTTGAGCATGTCGCGGGCGGGTTCGAGGATGCCGCGTTCGATGAACGCTGCATAGGTGACTCCCGCCACTTCGCCCGCGATGACCTGCTGCAGCACCTCAAGGATCTGCCGGAGGTGCTCCGTGTATCCCTCGTAACGCTCGCTCAGGAGCCTGAGCGTCTTGAGCTCTTCGGTGGACTCCTCCGCAGCTTCTCCGGCCCAAGACCCGCGTCGAGCGATCCAGAGCGTGACGCCGGCCGCCACGGCGATCACGCCGAGTAGACCCGCCCCGAATGCCCAAGTCCGTGCGCGTAGAGAGACGTGGTCTTGGTAGTGGTCGGAAGCGGCTAGAACCGCGAGAAGGAGAAGGCCGCCCAAGACCGCCTCGAGGAGCTTGGCGGGAAGATTCTTCAGCCATCGCATCAAGGTTCACACATCGTTCACACACCGCACCCGGGTAATGCCGACGATAGCTGTCCTCGCCCCTCGACGACGAAAGCCCCGCAGTTGCCGGGCTTCGTCGGAATGGAGCTAGAGGGGCTCGAACCCTCGACCTCCGGTATGCCATACCGGCGCTCTCCCAGCTGAGCTATAGCCCCGCGGCACGAATGCCCCGGCATCTTAACAGCCGGCTGCACCCACCCCGGCCCTCGTATGTTCCCGCCGCCGGGCCGCCGGCTTGCGAGCTGCGCATTCACGGCTCCGCGTCAGCCCGCTCGCGCGCCGCCGAAAACCCGCAGCGCGGGGATCCATGCCGGCTCCCGCAGCCGGCCGGCTCCGTCAGCCGCGGGCCGCCGCGTACCGGGCGAGCGCTTCCTGCCGGGCGCTCGCGTGGTCGACGATCGGCGGGGGATAGTCGAGCCCGATCACGCACCTGCAAGCCATCGCCAGATCGTCTGGCATCCGCCACGGCTCGGCCAGGAAGGCGTCGGGCACCCTTCGCAGCTCGGGCACCCACCGCCGGACGTAGGTTCCCTCCGGGTCAAATCGCTCCTGCTGGCGAGTCGGGCTGAGCAGGCGCCGACCGACGGGCTGGGGGTCTGACCCGACTGAGGCGATCCACTGCCAGTTCCCGTTGTTGACCGCCGGGTCCCCGTCGAGCAGCAGGCGCATGAACCACCGCTCGCCCTCTCGCCAGTCGATCCCGAGGTGCTTGGTCAGGAACGACCCGGTCAGCATCCGCGTCCGGTTGTGCATGAAGCCCTCGGCCAGCAACTGGCGCATCCCCGCGTCGACCAGCGGATACCCGGTCTCACCGGCCTGCCAGCGCGCGAGATCCTCCGGCGCGTCGCGCCACCGGATCCCCCGCCGGTCCGGCTGCTGCTCGAGCTTCGCGTTCTCCGGGTGGCGGCGGAGGAGGTCGAGGTAGAAGTCCCGCCAGCACAGCTGCCGGCGGAACTCCTCGGACCCGGCCCCGTCGTCGAGCCCGTCCTCGATCTGACGCGGCGAGATCGCGCCGAACCGGAGATACGCCGACAGGCGCGAGGTCCCGTCGTCGCCGAGCGCGTCGTGTCCGCCCCGGCCGTAGTTCTCGAGCGCGTCCGCGCGGAACTGATCCAAGCGCTCCCACGCCGCCCGCTCGCCCCCGCCCAGCGGGTCCGACGCATCCTGGGTCAGGCCGAGCTCGGCCAGGTCGGGGATCCTTCCCGGATCGACCTCCACGCCAGCGCCGAGGCTTGCCGGCGCGTCCAGCACCGGCCGCCGGGGCTCCTCGAGCCAGCGGCGGTGAAACGGCGTGAAGACCTGGTAGGGGGTCCCGCCGGCGGTGAGCACGGCGGTCGGGTCGTCGACCGCCCAGAGGCCGGGGTGCCCGACCAGGCGGATGTCCGCCGTCGCGCAGGCGTCCGCGACCCGCCGGCCGCGGGCCCGGGCGTATGGCGTGGCGTCGCGGGTCAGGTGGATCTCCCGCGCCCCGGTCGCCCTCGCCAGGTCGACGATCTCCCGCTCGGGCGGCCCCCGCCGGATCACGAGCCGGGAGCCCCGCTCGCGCAATGACCGGTCGAGGTCGGCGAGGCATTCGAGCATGAACTGGGTCCGCGACCCGGATGCCATCCGGCCGGTTAGGAGGTGGTCGTCGAGGCAGAAGACCCCGATCACCCGGTCGGATCGCTCGACGGCGCCCGACAGGGCCGGGTGATCTGAGATCCGGAGATCCCGGCGAAACCAGACGACGGAAGTCGAGCTCATCGTCCTGCCCACGATAGCCTCGCCTTCGGCCCGAATCGTGCGATCCGACGCGGCACTCGGCACTCGGCACTCGGGCCCAGCCTCACGACTCCGCCCCGCCCGCTCGGCTCCCGGGAACCGCCACCCCGTCGACTAACCTGATCGGCCGATGGCCGAGCACCGCGACGACTACCGCTACGACCCCCAGGAGATCGAGCCCCGGTGGCAGGCCGTCTGGGCGGAGGAGAAGACCTGGGAGGTGACCAACGACCCGGCGGCCGGGAAGTCCTCCTACATCCTCGTGATGCTCCCGTACCCGAGCGGGGAGCCGCACATCGGCCACCTCAAGGTCTACACCGTCGGCGACGCGATCGCCCACTTCCACCGCCGCCGGGGCGAGCGGGTGCTCAACCCGATGGGCTACGACGCGTTCGGCCTGCCGGCCGAGAACCACGCGATCGCGACGGGCGTCCACCCCCGCGAGTCGACCGCCGAGTCGATCGCCGCCTTCCAGCGTCAGTTCCGCCGGTGGGGCGTCTCGATCGACTGGTCGCGGGAGCTGGCGACCAACGACCCGGCCTACTACCGCTGGACCCAGTGGATCTTCCTCGAGCTGCTGCGGGCGGGACTCGCCTACAAGAAGAAGGCGGCGGTCAACTGGTGCCCGGTCGACGCGACGGTCCTCGCGAACGAGCAGGTCATCGACGGCCGGTGCGAGCGATGCGGCGCCGAGGTCGAGACCCGCCAGCTCGAGCAGTGGCTGTTTCGGACGACCGAGTACGCCCAGCGGCTGCTCGACGACCTCGAGACGATCGACTGGCCAGAGCATGTGAAGACGATGCAGCGCAACTGGATCGGCCGGTCCGAGGGCGCCCTGGTCACCTTCCGCTCGGAGGACGGGGACACCGAGTACCCGGTCTTCACGACCCGGCCGGACACCCTCTTCGGGGCGACGTTCTTCGTGATGGCGCCCGAGCACCCCGATGTCCTGCGGCTGGCGGCCGGCGGCCCCCACGAGGACGAGGTCCGGGCATACGTCGCGCATGCCCACGCCGCGCCCAACTCGGAGCGCTCGGCCGCCGAGCGTCCGAAGACGGGTGTCCCGCTCGGGCGCAACGTGATCAACCCGGTCAACCGCGAGCCGATTCCGATCTGGGTCGCCGACTACGTGCTGATCGAGTACGGGACGGGCGCGATCATGGCGGTCCCCGGGCACGACGAGCGCGACCACGCCTTCGCGACGGTCTACGGCCTCCCGATCCGCCGGGTGATCGACGGGCCGGGCGAGCTTCCGTATGCGGGCGATGGCCCGCTCGTCAACTCGCACGCGGACTTCGACGGCCTCCACAACCGCGATGCCCTCAAGGAGATCGTCGCCTGGCTGGCGCAGGACGGCAGGGGCGAGCTGTCGGTCAACTACCGCCTGCGCGACTGGCTGGTCTCACGCCAGCGGTACTGGGGCTGCCCGATTCCGGTCGTCTACTGCGAAGGCTGCGGCCTGCAGCCCGTCCCGGCCGACCAGCTGCCGGTCGTCCTGCCGGACATCGAGGACTATGCGCCCCACGGGCGGTCGCCGCTCGCCGCGGCCGAGGACTGGGTGGCGAGCACCTGCCCGAAGTGCGGCGGGCCGGCTCGCCGGGAGACCGACACGATGGACACGTTCGTCGACTCGTCGTGGTATTTCCTGCGCTACTGCGACCCCCACAACGACCAGGCCGCCTGGGATCCGCAAGCCGTCCGCCGTTTGATGCCGGTCGACCAGTACATCGGCGGGATCGAGCACGCGATCCTCCACCTGATGTACGCGCGCTTCTTCACCAAGGCGCTCGCCGACCTCGGCCACCTCGACTTCCAGGAGCCGTTCGCGGCGCTCTTCACGCAGGGGATGATCACTCGCGACGGGGCGAAGATGTCGAAGTCCAAGGGCAACGTCGTCTCGCCGGGCCCGCTGGTCGACCGCTACGGGGTCGACACGGCGCGTGCGTACATCCTCTTCATCGGGCCGCCCGACCAGGACGCCGACTGGAGCGACGAGGGGCTGGAGGGAGTCCACCGATTTCTGGGCCGGTTGTGGAGGTTGTCAGCCGAGACGGCGAACGCCGCGCTGCCTGACGGGGGGTCGGGCAACGGCGCCGTGGCCGCGCCGGAGGGGGCCGACCTCGAGCTGGTGCGCAAGGCGCATTGGGCGATCGACAAGGTGACCAGGGACATGGATGGCCGGTTCGCCTTCAACACGGCGATCGCTGCGGTGATGGAGCTGATCAACGACTGCTCGCGGTTGCGCGGCAGCGTCGCGAGCCCGGCGATGAGCTTCGCGCTGGCGACCGCGGCGTCCCTGATCTTCCCGTTCGCGCCGCACACCGGTGCGGACGCCTATCACCTGCTGACCGGCCGGCGGGTCTGGGAGGAGCCGTGGCCGGAGGCCGACCCGAGGATGCTCGAATCCGACACCTTCGAGCTGGTCTGCCAGGTCATGGGGAAGCTCCGCGATCGGGTGCCGGCGCCGAGCTCGGCCGGTCGGGACGAGCTCGAGGCGCTGGCGCTCGCGGCGCCGAACGTTCGGGCGCACATCGCCGGGCGGGAAGTCGTCAAGGTCGTCGTCGTCCCCGGCAAGCTCGTCAACATCGTCGTCCGGTGAACCCGGCCGCGATCGATCGCCGAGGAGCTCAGTGCCCGCGTTCAAGCCGGCGTATCTGATCCACGGCAACGACCATCCGCGGGTCGGCGAGCGGCGGGCCCGGCTGCGGGCGCTGGCCGACGAGCAGTCAGACGCCGGCGGGGTGGAGGTGATCGAGGGTGACGCGTGCACGCCGGAGGGGGTCGCGGCCGCCCTCTGCACGATGACCTTCGCCGTCGGGCGGCGGTTCCTGATCGTCGACGGGGTCGAGCGGTGGCGCGATGCGGACGTCACCAAGCACCTGAGCGGCGTGCTGGATGACATGCCCGAGGAGACGACGGTCGCCTTCTTCGCGCGGGAGGACGGTCGCGCGAAGGCGCCGGCGGCCCTCCAGGCGGCCGTCAAGCGGGCGGGGGGCGACGTCTCCGAGCAGGCCACCCTGAAGGCGTGGGACCTTCCCAAGTGGGCCCAGGCGCACGCGCGGACACTGGGACTGGAGCTGGACGCCGCGGCCGCCCGGACGCTGGTCGTCCAGGTCGGCGAGCGCCAGCAGCGGCTGGCCCGCGAGCTCGAGAAGATCGCGCTCGCGCTGGGACCGGGCGGTCGCCTCGACGCCGATCTGGTCGCCGAGCTGGCGGCCGGGGGGGCCGAGCGGAAGCTCTGGGTCCTGGCGGATGCTCTCGTCGCCGGGGACGCGGCCGCGGCGTCGCGGCTGTTCCTCCGCCTGCGGGCCCAGGGCGAGCGGGTCGAGTCGATCGCCTACTGGATGACCAAGCGCGTGCGCGAGGCGCTGGCGGTATCTCTGAGCCTCGAAGCCGGTGAGGCCCCGGCCGTGGTCAAGCGGGGCCTGCGGATGCCGCCGAAGGCGGCCGAGCGGTTCATCGCCGATGTCCGGCGGACCGACTCGGGTCGCCTGCGCGAGGCGCTCGTCCTGCTCGCCGACCTCGAGCTCGACACCCGGGGTGGGTCGGAGCTCGCCGGGGACACGCTCGCGCTTCGGACGATCGGCGAGATCGCCGCCTGAGGACTCATCGGCGGTTCATGACTCGGCGCACGGCACGAGCAGCGTGATCGCCGCCTGAGGACTCATCGGTGTTTCACCGACGCGGCGCACGGCACGAGCAACGTGATCGCCGGCGACGGGCCGGCCCGAGTGATCTGAAGTCGGGCGCCGTCGGCGTCGGCAAGCGACCGGGCCAGCGCGAGCCCGATTCCGTCCCCGTCGCCGGTTCCCCGGGTGAAGGCGGCCTCCGGATCCGCGCCGAAGCCCACTCCACGGTCGGCGACCTCGAGCGCCAGGGCGTCGCCGACCCGTCGAACCGTCAGGCTGACGGCGCCTGCGCCGTGGGTCTCTGCGTTCAGCATCAGGACCTCGGCGATCTCTCGCAGGACGGTCGGTGACATCGCGACCAGCGGCGGCTCCTCAGTCCCTCCGGCCGCCGCGTCGGGCTCCCCGCCGAGGTCGACAGTCACCCGCAGGGGTCGGCCGACGGCGGCCAGCGGGCCGTGCCAGCGGTCCTCGAGGTCGCGCACGAGCGCCCCGAGGTCGCTCGTCTGCTCGGCCTGGGGCGTTCCCCGGGCGACGGCCAGCAGTGTCCCGATCGTCGTCTGGAGGCGGTCGACCTGCGCGAGGGCTGCGGTCAGCTCTGGCGGCTCCCCGGTCGCTCCGAGCGCCAGGCCCTCGAGCTCGAGGCGCAGTGCGGCGAGCGGCGTGCGCAGCTGGTGGGAGGCGTTCGCGCTGAACGTCCGCTCCCGGGTCACCAGCTCGTCGATGTGTCGCGTGCTGTGGTTGAGTGCCGCCCCGAGATCGTCGATCTCCCTGATGTCGGTCGGCTGCGCCCGGGCGGAGAAGTCGCCCTCGGCTACTCGCCGGGCGACGCCGCCGAGGTTCTCCAGGGGGCGGGCGAGACGCCGCCCGAGGGCCAGCGCCGCCAACGCTGCGATCAGGACGAGGCCGGCGGCCAAGCCACCCAACTCCAGCCATGCCCGGTGGGTTCGCCCGGCGACGGCTGCCTGGCTGCGCTCCGCACGGACGACCCCGGTCACCCGCTCGCCGCTCAGCAGCGGGACCGCGACGACCAGCGTCCCACCGCGGCTCGCGCCGGTCGGCCGGCGGCTCGCCAGGGCAGATCGTGCGATCGCGTCGCCGGCGGCCGGCCCCCGGCCGGCGATCAGCGTGCCGGCGGCGTTGTAGATCGCCAGCCGGTCATCGGACCGAGGCAGCTCCACGGGGTCGGCCCCGGCGCTGGTGAGATCGATTCCCTGCGTCGCGGCGACGGTGTCGCGCTGAAGGCGCAGGAGCTCCTCGACCCGGTATCCCCGCTGGAGGGTGATCCCGAGCGGCAGTGCGAAGAGGGTCACCGCGCAGGCGGCTACCCCGGCGATCGCGAGGACGATCCGTCGCTTCATCGCCGCTCGAAGCGGTAGCCGACTCCTCGGAGGGTCGCGATCGCGCCGGCTCCGAGCTTGTTGCGCAGCCCGAGCACGTGGGTGTCGAGGGTCTTGGTCGACCCCATCCACGCGGTGTCCCAGACCTCGTCCATGATCCGCTCACGCGTCAGGGCGATCCCCGCGTTCGTGACGAACAGGGCGAGCAGGTCGAACTCCTTCGGGCGGAGCGTCAGCTCCTGCGTCCCGAGCCACGCCCGGCGGGCCGAGCGGTCGACGTGGAGCTCGCCGGCGTCGAGCGGCTCGTCGGCCTGGGCGATCCTCGCGTCCGCCCGCCGCAGGTGGGAGCGGATCCGCGCGAGCAGCTCGGCCAGGCGGAACGGCTTGACCAGGTAGTCGTCGGCCCCGGCGTCCAGTCCGGCCACGATGTCGAGCTCGTGCTCGCGCGCCGTCAGGATCAGGATCGCGAGATCTGGGCGGGCGGTGCGCAGCCGCCGGCAGACCTCGAGCCCGTCGATGTCCGGCAGGCCGAGATCGAGCACGACCAGACCGACGCCGTCGTTCACCGCCGCGACCGCGCCCGCGCCTTCGGCGAGCCGGCGCACGACATATCCCTGACCGGCCAGCACCCGGGCAAGCCCCGCGGCGATCGCGTCATCGTCCTCGATGACCAGGATCCCGCGTTCGTCCATGTGCCCGAGCGTAGCGGCCGCACGCAGCTTCGACTGCGCGTCGCGCGTCGCGTATCCGGCAGGTTTGACCTGGCGTTGACCTCCGCGAACCTAACGGTGAACCGCGGGGCCTAGTCTCGCCGTCCGATCGACCAACGACCGCCGGAGGCCTGATGTCCACGCTCACAGCGCCCGCCCTGCTCGCGCTCGCCGCACTCGCCCTCGCCGGGTGTGGCTCGAGCTCGAGCTCGAGCGCCGGGCCCGGGGCGAGCGGGCCGGCCGGCGGCGCGTCGGCGGCGACGTCGACCACGGCGGCGAGCGGGGGCGTCAACCCGAACGTTCCCGAGAGCCTGCCGCCCGGAGACATCCCCGACACGATCGCCTACCCGGCCTACGCGGTGCCCGGCGCCGGTTACACCGTGAGCACCCCGGAAGGATGGTCGCGCACGACGACCCGGACGACTGTCACCTGGACCGACAAGCTGAACACCGTCACGATCACGGCGGCCCCGGCCGCCGCTCCGATCACCGTCGCGTCGGTGAAGGCCCACGTCGTTCCGAGGCTCGCCTCCACGGTCAAGGGCTTCAGGCTCCAGTCGGTCACCGCCGTGACCCGGACGGCCGGCGCGGCGATCCGCATGGCCTACCTCGGCTACTCCAAGCCGGATCCCGTCACCGGCAAGTTCGGCCTGCTCGCGATCGAGCGCTACGACTTCACCCACAAGGGCCGCGACGTGACCCTGACGCTCTCGGCTCCGAACGGGTCAGACAACGTCGACCCGTGGAACAAGATCACCAACTCGCTCACGTTCACAGGATGACGCCCGTGCTCGAAGCCCACAACCTCTACCGGTTCTTCCACGCCGGGGACGACGAGACGCTCGCGCTGAAGGGCGTCTCGCTGGCGCTCGAGCCCGGCGAGCTCGTCGCGGTCACCGGTCCGTCGGGTTCGGGCAAGTCGACCCTGCTCGCATGTCTCGCCGGCCTCGACGAGCCCGACGGTGGCAGCGTCAGCGTCGACGGCGTACGGATCTCCCGCCGGTCCGAGGAGGAGCGAGCCCGCATCCGCGGCGCGCGCATCGGCATGCTCTTCCAGCAGGCCAACCTCGTCGGCCACCTATCGGTCGCCGAGAACATCACCCTGGCCCAGCGGGTCGGCGACCGCGCGCGGTCGGTGCTCTGGCGCAACCAGGTCCTCGAGCGCTGCGGCATCGAACATCGCGCGTCGGCTCGTCCCTCGCAGCTCTCCGGGGGCGAGCTCGCTCGCGCCGGCCTGGCTGTCGCCCTTGCGAGCGACCCGCCGGTGATCCTCGCCGACGAGCCGACCGGCGAGCTCGACGGGGTGAGCGCCGCCGGGATCCTCGACCTGCTCCGCGGAAGGGCAGCCGCGGGAGCCGGTGTTCTGATCGTCACCCACAGCCCGGAGATCGCGGCCGCGGTCGACCGGGAGATACGCCTCCTCGACGGGAGGGTCGCCGCATGAGCGGTCGAGCCCCGCTCGTCCTGTGCGAGGGCGCCGCCCGCACCTACGGCGAGGGAGCGACTGCGACCGTCGCGCTCCAGGCCACCGACTGCGCGGTCTTCGCCGGGCAGAGCATCGCCCTGACCGGTCCGTCGGGATCCGGGAAGTCGACGCTCCTCCACCTGATGGCCGGGCTCGACGATCCGACCCTCGGCACGGTCAGCTGGCCGGCGATCGGCGGCCGCGACGAGCTGCAGCCGGGCCGGGTCGCCGTCATCTTCCAGGGGCCGAGCCTCCTGGCGCCGCTGAGCGTCCTCGAGAACGCCGCCCTCCCACTCGTCCTCGGGGGGATGACCGACAAGCAGGCCCGCGTCGTCGCCCACGCCGCGCTGCGGACGCTCGACCTCGACGACCTGTCCGACAAGCTGCCCGAGGAGATCTCAGGTGGGCAGGCCCAGCGGGTGGCCGTGGCGCGGGCGCTGGCCGGAGACCCGAGCCTGATCCTTGCCGACGAGCCGACCGGCCAGCTCGATCGGGCCAATGGCGCGGCGGTCGTCGACGTCCTCCTCGCCGCCAGCAGGCATGCCGGCTCGGCCCTCGTGATCTCGACCCATGACCTGAGCGTCGCCGACCGCCTGCCCGAGCGCTGGGCGATGCACAGCGGGGAGCTCCGCACCGGCCGGCGTCCCGGCGGGGTTCACACGAACGAGAGGGAGTCGTCATGGTCGCGCTGAGCTGGCTGCGGGGCCTTGTCACCCACCGGCCGAGCCGGATCCTCGCGACCGGACTGGGCGTCGCCGTCGGCGTCGCGCTGATCGCCTCGATCGGGACCTTCCTGTCGTCGACCAACTCGCAGATGACGGGGCGGGCGATCGCCCGCGTGCCGATCGACTGGCAGGTCGAGGCCCAGCCGGGCGCGAGCCCGGCCTCGCTACTGGCGAGCGTCGCCAGCTACCCGGCGGTCACCCGGGCTCTGCCTGTGGGCTTTGCGCCCGCTCCGGCTCTGAGCGCCACCGGCCAGGGGTCGACCCAGACGACCGGCGCCGCCCGGGTGCTCGGGCTGCCCCCGGGCTACACGGCCGCCTTCCCCGGGGAGCTGCGCCTCCTCTCGGGCAGCCTCGACGGGGTCCTCGTCGCTCAGCAGACGGCCTCGAACCTCCACGTCGCTCCCGGAGGCACCGTCTCGGTCGGGCGGCCGGGGACCACCCCGGTCAACGTCGTGCTCAGCGGGGTCGTCGACCTCCCGTACATCGATTCGCTCTTCCAGACCGTCGGCGCGCCCGCGGGAGCCCAGGCCAAGGCCCCGCCGGACAACGTGATCCTGCTGCCCCAGGCGACGTTCAACCGGGTCGAGGCGCCGGTCCTCGCCAAGCGGCCCGAGCTGATCAGGACGCAGATCCACGCGACCCTCTCGCACAGGCTCCCGAGCAGCCCGAGTGCCGCGTTCGACGACGTGGCCGCCCGCGCGCATAACCTCGAGGGACGCCTGACCGGCACCGGCCTCGTCGGTGACAACCTCGGTGCGGCGCTCGACACCGCCCGCAAGGACGCGCTCTACGCGCAGATCCTGTTCCTCTTCCTCGGTGTGCCCGGCGCGATCCTCGCCGGTCTCGTCACTGCCCTGATCGCCTCCGCCGGGGCCGATCGGCGCCGCCGCGACGCGGCGCTGCTGCGCACCCGGGGCGCGTCGACCCGCACGCTCGTGCGGATCGCGATGGCCGAGACGGCGCTCGCCGGTGTCGCCGGCGTGGTGGTCGGGCTGGCCGCGGCGCTGCTGATCGGCAGGACCAGCTTCGGAACCGCGTCGTTCGGTGCCGGGACCGTCTCAGCCGTCCTGTGGGCAGTCGGGTCGGCGGCCGTCGGGCTGGCGATCGCCGCCGGATCGATCGCGCTCCCGGCGCTCCGCGACGCCCGGTCGCTCACCGTCGCAGGCCAGCGCCGGCAGATCGGGCGCACCGTCCGCAGCCCGTGGTGGGCGCGCTACGGAGTTGACTTGATCTGCCTGGGGATCGCCGGGTTGATCTACTGGCAGGCCTCCCGCAACGGCTACCAGCTGGTCCTCGCCCCCGAGGGGGTGGCCCAGGTCTCGGTCAACTGGTATGCGCTGCTCGCGCCTGTGCTCGGCTGGATCGGCGCGGGCCTGCTCGTCTACCGTCTCGCCGACCTCCTGCTCAGCCGCGGACGGCGGGTGATGGTCGGCGCGCTGCGGCCGCTGGCGGGCGAGCTCGCGCCGACCGTGGCCTCTACGATGAGCCGCCAGCGCCGGCTGCTCGCGAGGTCGGTGGCGCTCGTGGCTCTGACCGCCGCCTTCGCCGGGTCGACCTCCGTCTTCAACTCGACCTACCAGGCTCAGGCCGAGGCCGACGCCCGGCTCTCGAACGGCGCCGACGTCACGGTCGTCGAGTCGCCCGGTGTGTCCGTCAGCGCGGCAGCGGGCGCCGTCCAGCTCAAGAAGATCCCGGGCGTGGGGTCGATCGAGCCGCTGCAGCACCGGTACGCGTACATCGGCGCCGACCTCCAGGACCTCTACGGCGTGCGACCGGCGACGATCACGAGCGCCGGGAAGTTGCAGAACGGCTGGTTCCAGGGCGGGTCGGCGGCGGATCTGATGAAGATCATCGCCAGGGACCCGACGGCGATCCTCGTCTCGGCCGAGACCGTCAAGGACTACCAGCTCCATCCGGGCGACACGATCAACCTCCGCCTGCAGAACGGCGCCACCAAGCAGCTGACGACCGTCCCCTTCCATTACGAGGGGGTCGCCAAGGAGTTCCCGACCGCGCCGAAGGACTCGTTCTTCGTCGCCAACCAGAGCTACATCACGGCAAGGACGGGAACGCCCGCAGTCGGGAGCTTCCTCGTCCAGACCGACGGAACCAACCCGGCAACGGTGGCCAAGCGGATCGCGGCGGTCGTCGGGTCGAGCGCGGCGGTCTCAGACATCGTCAACCAGCGCCACGTGGTCGGCTCGAATCTGACCGCAGTCGAGCTGTCGGGCCTGACGAGGATCGAGCTCGGGTTCGCCCTTGTGCTGGCTGCCGCGGCGACCGGCCTGGCGCTCGGCCTCGGCTTCAAGGAGCGGCGGCGGACATTCGCGATCGCCAGCGCCCTCGGCGCCCGCTCGCGGCAGCTCGGCGGCTTCGTCTGGGGCGAGTCCGTCTTCGTCACCGTCGGTGGCCTGCTCCTCGGCAGCCTGATCGCAGCCGGGCTGTCGACCGTCCTCGTCGACGTGCTGACCGGCGTCTTCGATCCTCCGCCGGACGTCCTCTCGATCCCCTGGGGCTACCTGATTGCGGTTGCGGGAGCGGTCATCGCGACGGTGCTCCTCGCCGGTGCGCTCACCCTACGAGCCCTGAAGCGGCCGCCGATCGAGGAGCTCCGCGACCTCTAGGACCGTGACTTCTCGCGCCCGCGACCTCTCAACGGTCGGCTCAGGCGCGCGCGCCGTGGATCGCGTCGAGTCGAGCGAGCTGGGCGCCGGCCGCCGGAATCCGCGGATCCCCGGGGCTCAGGCCGGCGAGCAGCGCTCGCACAGCGGGCCCGTCCTCCTGTCCGGGTGGGCTGCGACACCACGCGGCCAGCAGGTCGGCGTCGCCGGTGTCGATGATCGCGGCCCGCAGACCGTCCTCGAGGCGCTCGCGGGCCTCGACGACCCGTGGGGCACGCGAGCGGGGGAGCAGACGCCGGCCAGCCTGACCGATCGCTTCGGCCAGGCGCCCGTCGGCGAGCAGTCGCTCGGCGTCATGGAGGTCGCTCGTGACCGGTGCCGCCAGGCCGTACGGCCTTGCTCCGATCAGGTCGCCGAGGTCCCGCCGCAGGCGGCTGAGCTCGGCCCGCAGGGTGACGGTCTTGCCGGTCTCCCCGTAGACCTCGGTCGTCAGCTCCTCGGCGCTCAGGCCGTGGCCGACGAGCATCAGGACGGCGAGGATCTCCGCGTGCCTTGCCGAGAGCGCGACCGCTCCGCTGGGGAGGAGGATCCGCGGGCGCTCTCCGAGCAGCTCGAGACGAACCCCGGCCGGCGCCTGCGGCTGCGGCTCACCGTGGCGCCGGCGCCAGACGACGAACGCGTCGAGCCCGTCGAGGCCTTCGATGTCGGCGAGCGTCCCGTCGGTCAGCGTCAGCTCCTGGCCCGGATGGAGCATCCCGATCCCTGCACCCGTCCACCCGTGCGGGACCGCCATGATCACCTGGCCGGAAGGCCTGACCAGCGCCGTCGGCTGGGTCACGCCGGCAATCCGCTCGAGGTAGGCCTCGCGCAGCGTCTCGTCCCTGCGGAGCTGGTCGTGGCGGAGGTAGGCCTCGGCCATCCCGGCGGCGGCGGTCACGAGCGCGAGCGTGTGGGGGTGGGCTGTGCGCAGGTGCCCGGTCAGGTCGACGACGCCGATGATCTCCCCGGTCGCCGGATCGTGGATCGGCGCGCCCGAGCACTGCCATGGATGGACGATTCGGTTGAAGTGCTCGGCGCTGAAGATCTGGACCGGGTGGTCGACGGCGATCGCCGTCCCCAGCGCGTTCGTCCCGGCGCCGGCCTCGCTCCAGTCGGCGCCGCAGACGAAGTGCATGTCGTGGGTCGCCTCGATGACCCGGTGGTGCCCCTCGATCCACATCAGGACCCCGCGGGCGTCGGAGATCACGAGCATGTGCGAGGACTCGCTGGTCGCCCCGCTGAGGAGATCGCGGAGCATCGGGAGGACCGGGTAGAGCGGATGGCGCGACCACCGCTCCTCGATCTCCCGCTCGTCCATCACGATTCGCGCGAGGTGGCCTGAGGGGTCGACTCCGGCGTCGGCCGAGCGGGCCCACGACCGGGTGACGACGGCCCGCACCCTGCCGCCGACGTCCTTGCCCGATTGGAAGGCCTCGTAGAGGCCGCGCAGGGCGCGCGCCTGTTCCAGCCGGTCGCCGACCGGCTTGACCGCGAGCCACGGGTTCGTCTGCTCGACGCGCATTTCCCTCGTCCGACGATGCTACCCGCGGCGCGGTGGTCTGCGCGGCGATTCGAGCGGCGGCCCGGGAAGTGATCGGCCTGTATGCAACGTGTGTGCAACGTTCGGCGCAGGCAACCTTCGCGCAACCCGCCCCGACCTATCCTCGAAGAGTCCGGTCAAAGACTTCGAAGGAGACCTACATGGCCACTGCTGTTTCCGCTCAGATCGCCGAGGCGACGCGCCGCTTCATCTCCCAACCACGCCAGCTCCTGATCGGCGGCGAATGGGTCGACGCCGCCGACGGCGCGACCTTCGAGACGATCGACCCCGGCACGGGTGAGGTCCTGACCACGGTCGCCCACGGCAAGGCCGAGGATGTCGACCGGGCCGTCCGGGCCGCCCGCAAGGCCTTCGAGGGTCCGTGGTCGAAGATGACGCCGTCCGAGCGCGGGCGCGCGATCCACCGGCTCGGCGACCTGATCGCCGAGAACCTCGACGAGCTGGCCGAGCTCGACTCGCTCGACAACGGCAAGGCCAAGGCGGTCGCCGCGGCGGCCGATGTCCCGCTCGCCGCCGACCTCTTCTGGTACATGTCGGGCTGGGCCACCAAGCTGCGCGGGTCGACCGTCACCCCGTCGCTTCCGTACATGCCGGGAGCCGAGTTCCACGCCTACACGGTCAAGGAGCCGGTCGGCGTCGTCGCGCAGATCATCCCCTGGAACTTCCCGCTCCTGATGGCCGCGTGGAAGGTCGGCCCGGCGCTCGCGACCGGCTGCACGATCATCCTCAAGCCGGCCGAGCAGACGCCGCTCAGCGCGCTGCGTCTCGGCGAGCTCGCGCTGGAGGCGGGGATCCCGCCGGGCGTGCTCAACGTCGTCACCGGCTACGGGGATGCCGGTGCGGCGCTGGCCGAGCATGGCGACGTCGACAAGGTCGCCTTCACCGGGAGCACCGAGGTCGGCAAGCTGATCGCGCAGGCCGCGGGACGCACGAACCTCAAGCGGGTCTCGCTCGAGCTCGGCGGCAAGAGCCCGAACATCGTGCTCGACGACGCCGATGTCGGAGCCGCGATCGCCGGTGCGGCGATGGGCATCTTCTTCAACCAGGGAGAGGTCTGCACGGCCGGCAGCCGGCTCTACATCCACAACGACCTCTTCGACCAGGTCGTCGAGGGCGTCAGCCGGGCGGCCGAGGCGATCAAGGTCGGCCACGGGATGAGTCCCGACACGGAGATGGGGCCGCTCGTCAGCTCCGAGCAGTTCGACCGGGTGACCGGCTACCTGAAGATCGGCGCCGATCAGGGCGCTCGGGCGGTGACCGGCGGGCACGCGATCGACGGTCCCGGCTTCTTCGTCCAGCCGACCGTCCTCGTCGACGCGACGTCAGACCATCGGATCATCCAGGAGGAGATCTTCGGCCCGGTCGTGGCGGCGATGCCGTTCGCCGACGTCGACGACCTCGCTGCGCAGGCCAACGACTCGGTCTACGGGTTGGCCGCGGGGATCTGGACGCGGGACATCTCCAAGGCCCACAAGCTGGCCAAGCGGATCAAGGCGGGGACGGTGCACATCAACACCTACCACATCTACGACGCCGCGCTCCCGTTCGGCGGCTACAAGCAGAGCGGTTGGGGTCGCGAGATGGGCGAAGAGGCCCTCCACGCCTATCAGGAGACCAAGTCGGTGGTCGTGGCTCTCTGAGCCCGACGTAGCGTGAGGAAGCGGTCGGTCGCGGCGTCCCGCAAGGGCGCCGTCGGCCTGCCGCACCGGGGGGTGCTTCGACGTGTCGCGCGCGGGCGTGCGTCGGTCGGCCGCATGTGTGAGTGCTTCGCGGGAACAAGCGGAGACCATCCGCTCGGGCTGGCGGTTGTGTGACCGATCTCACATAACAAATGGACTCGGCGGGCTAGGATCGCTTCGAGGCAGATGGCTTCGTCGAGAGGAGCACGTTCATGAAGCACACCCGTCGCCGACCCGTGCGGTCAGTGTCAGCACCGCATTCGATTTCCTCAGCACAGCTCCTCTCGCCGGCGTCGTGAGCGGTCGCCCGAGCGTCGCGCACACCGAGAGCCCAGGCCGTTCGGCTCCGGCCGATCTTCCAGGAGACTTGGCTGGTCATCTGCGGGTGATACATCGACCGCGCAGCTTCGCGTCCGTGCCGATCCCCCTCGGCGCGGACGCGGGGGCTCACTTCGCGCGGGCTGACATCATCGTCTCGGGGTTGGAGCACGGCGGCCCGTCGTATGAGGTCCGCATCTTCCTCGACAACCCGAACGCCACAGCCGAAACCCGGCAGACCGCGTCAGATGGGTACGCGGGGTCGATCAACGTCTACGGCTATGGCGAGCCGCCGCCGCGGGGGCCGAATGATCCCGGGGAGGTTCGAGTCCGGCCGGCGAGATCGATCGTCGCCACGGAGGCGGTGCGGGCACAGGCGAGCAGGGGGGGAGAGGTGACCGTGACGCTGGTCCCGATCGCCCGGTCGGATGCAGACGTCATCGACCTGGACTCCGAGGACGTGTGCGTGCGAATCGAGGAAGGTGCAACTGCGGCCTAGCCGGGCGGGCGGGCGGCGCGGCCGCCGCGGGTCAGCTTGCGTCGCCGGAGGAGGCGAGGCGTGCGGCGCGGGACTTGCGGCGGGCACCGGTGTTCGAGTGAAGGGCGCCCGTCTTGACTGCCTTGTCGATCTTCGAGACCAGCGTCCGGTGCTCGCTGGCGACGAGGTTGGCATCCCCGGCTGCGACGGCTGTCTCGAGCCGGCGGAAATAGGTCTTGATCGCCGAGGTGTAGCGTCGATTCTCGAGCCGCTCGCGCTCTGCGCGGAGGATCCGCTTCTTCTGTGAGTGGATGTTGGCCATGAGAAATCTGCCCAGCCCGAGGCCGGCAACGCCCCGTACTATAGCGGCCAGTGTCCCCCGGAGAACATCCGCCCGGACGAGGGGGCAGACGGATCGCCCGGAACACGGCGATCTTCTCGCTTTTCACGGGCCTCTCGCGCGTCGTCGGTCTCGTCCGCGAGATCGTCGCGGCCAGCTTCTTCGGGACGAGCGGCGCCTTCTCGGCCTTCACGATCGCCTTCCAGGTCCCAAACCTGATCCGGTCGCTGTTCGCCGACGCGGCACTCTCGGCCGCCTTCGTCCCAGTCTTCACCGAGCTGCTCGAGGCCCGGCGCAAGCGGGAGGCCTTCGAGCTGGCGTCGACGCTCTTCTTCGTGATGCTGATCGCCCTCACGGCGATCACTGCGTTCTTCATCCTCGCCGCCGGCCTCGTGATGCCGCTCTTCACGCCGGGCCACGCCTTCACGAGCGGGGACACCGCCCTCACGGTCGGCCTCTCGCAGGTCCTCTTCCCGATCGTGATCCTGCTCGGGATCAACGGCCTCCTGGTCGGGATCCTCCAGGTCTACGACCGCTTCGGCGTCGCGTCGATCTCGCCGGTCGTCTGGAACCTCGTGATCCTCGTCGTCCTGATCGGTCTGAAGGGCCGCTTCCAGGGGGGCGGCCAGCTCTACGCCTACGCGATCGGCGTCCTCGTCGGCACCGCCGTCCAGCTTGGCATGGCCGTCGCGGCGCTCCGGCGAATCGACTTCCGCCTGGAGGTGCACTTCGACTGGCGAGACCCCCGCGTCAGGCAGGTGCTCCTCCTGATGGTCCCGGTCACCCTCGCCCTGGGGATCATCAACTTCGACCTGCTGATCAACTCGTCGCTCGGGACGCTCGTCTCCTCGGCGGCGCCGGTCGCGATCAACCAGGCCTTCCGGATCTACATGCTCCCGCAGGGGATGTTCAGCGTCGCCGTCGCGACCGTCCTCTTCCCCGCGCTGAGCGCGTATGCCGCCCGTGGGGAGATCGACGGCCTGCGCTCGACGCTGAGCACCGGCCTGCGCCAGATCAACCTCCTCCTGATCCCGGCGACCGCCTTCACGCTGGTTCTCGCGACGCCGATCGTCCGACTCGTCTTCGAGCACGGGTCGTTCGGTCAGACGTCGACCAACCAGGTCTCACTCGCCCTCTTCTGGTTCTCCTTCAGCCTGCCCTTCTCCGGCCTGAACCTCCTCCTCACGAGGACGTTCTTCTCACTCCAGAAGCCCTGGCTCCCGACCAAGCTCGCCGCGATGAACATGGTCGTCGACGTGATCGTCTCGTTCGCCCTCTACAAGCCGTTCGGGATCGCCGGCCTGGTGATCGGGACGGCGGCCGCCTCGGCGGTGATGACATGGCTCCAGGTCCGCTACCTCCGCCCGGAGCTCGGCGGTCACCTCGAAGGTCACCAGACGATCATGATCACAGCCCGAATCACAGCAGCGTCGATCCTCCTGGGAGTCGGCGCGTGGATCGTCTGGAAGCTGCTCGACGACATCCTCGGCCGGTCGGTCCCCGCCCAGATCATCTCGGTCGGCGGCGCGGCCGCCGCCGGACTCTGGCTCTATGTGCGGGCGGTCCTGCGGATGCGCGTGCCCGAGGCCCGCCAGGTCCAGAAGCTCGTCCGGGCGCGGCTCGGCAGGGCCTGACCGAACGACGCTTGCCGGGCGACGCAACTTCGGTGTTGTTCGTGTCGAGCAGAAGTGTGACGCTTCTCACACAGGGAGAGTTCGCCTCGGCGGATGATTGGTGTCAGGCCCAACCAAGACCAGGAGGCAGACCGACATGGCCACACCGAACCTCTACCAGCTGAGCGGCAGCGGGATCGTCGTCAACTACACGACGACCGGGATCGACGGCAAGCCGCACTTCCAGTACCACCGAGGGGCTGCCGTCAAGTCATTCGTGGGCCCGGACGAGATCGAGGCGATCGAGACGCAGCTTGGGACGGTCGTCAGCGTGAGGATCATGCTGACGATCGACTCGGGATCGACAAGCTTCAGCGTGCTGATCCCGCGGGTCAACGTCACACCCGGCAAGCACGCCGTCGTACACACCGAGGGGATCACGACGACCCACCATTTCTCGCTGATCCCGGCCTTCAACCACGGTCAGCTCGACGCGTATGCCGTCACACCGCTCCACGGTACGGCGGACGTCGTCGCGTTCTGATCTGGCCGGTGACCAGATGACAGGGACTGCTTCTGATCAGATGTATCAGGCGCGGCGCCGACGCCTCTTCAGGGTGTCCCCTTTGCGGACGTCCGGGCACGCGGGCTGGCAGCCGACGTGCTCTGCATCAGCTTGTCGAAGTCGCCCATCTCGAGCCACTTGTTTCTCGCCGCCCGCGTTGTACAGACGCAGAACACGGCAGCCACGCTCGACGGCGCGTGGTTCCTGCCCGCCGTCGTCGCCGTGTTCGCGACGCTGTTCGTGGTCGGCGTGTCCGCGGTGCCGGGGTTCCGCGGCCTCCGAGCCGGCACTTCGTCCCGAAAGCTTCGGGAGTTCGGATGGACGGCCGCCCTGCTGCTCGCCGGCGCCGGCGGCGTAATCCTCGCCGTCGGGTTTACGGGGCTCAGCCCGGCCCAACTGATTGCGGCTCCGGCCGCAAAGGCGCCTCCCGCTTGGGTGCTCGCGGCCGTGGTCTCGCTCTTCCTGGGCGTCCCACTCGCCGCCATCCCGGCGGCGATCCGCGGCCCGTACGACAGCCTGGTGACGAAATCGTGGGGCGGCCGGGCAGCCCTGATCCCCGCGGCGGTCGCCATCCTCCCGCTGGCCTACTACTCAGTGGATCCGCTGGCCGACGCGGTCGGGGGTGCGTGGCCGCGCACGGCGACGGCCCTGCTCGGCCTCGGCGGCGCCCCGGTCGTGGCTGCCGTCTATCTGTTTCTGCGCCGCCGCTGACCGCGCCGCCACTTGGGCCGACGCCGATCAGCCGCCGTCGATCCCCAGGGCGACGGCGTGCGGCTCGAGCGCGGCGATCACGAAGGCCACGTGCTCGTCGAAGTCGATCCCAAGCTCCTGCGCCCCCCGCCGGACGTCGGCCCGGTTGACCGCGGCCGCGAACGACGGCTGCTTGAGCTTCTTCTTGACCGACTTCGGCTGGAGCCCGTGGATCCCGGTCGGCCGGACGACGGCGCAGGCGACCAGGAAGCCGCAGAGTTCGTCGACCGCGAGCAGCGTCCGCTCGAGCGGGGACTGCGCCTCGACCCCGAGGTACTCCGCGTGGCAGGCGATCGCCCGGACCATCTCCGGTGGTGCGTCCCGCCGCTCGAGCTCGGCCATGACGATCCGCGGGTGACCCGTCTCCAGGTCGGGAAAGCGTTCGTAGTCGGCGTCGTGGAGCAGGCCGGTCACCCCCCACAGCTCGTCGTCGGCCCCGTCGCGGACCGCATATGCCCGGAGGGCGGCCTCGACGGCGAGGCAGTGCCGCCGCAGCGACTCTGAGGAGACCCACTCGGTCAGGAGGGCAAAGGCCTCGTCGCGTGCGATCGGACGGCTCACCGGGAAAACGTAGCCGACCGCCTACCCTGTGTGCCTCGCCTCGCTGCACTCCCGCCGAAGCTCACGCGGACCGCCCGCATGGCCGAACTGCCCCAGACCGCTCCGAAAAATGGCCGACCAAGCGCACATTCGCAACTTCTCGATCATCGCCCACATCGACCACGGGAAGTCGACGTTGGCCGACCGCATCCTCGAGCTGACCCATACGGTTGACGCCCGGGCGATGCGCGCGCAGGTGCTCGACTCGATGGATCTCGAGCGCGAGCGCGGGATCACGATCAAGGCCCAGGCCGTAAGGGTCAAGTACACGGCTAGGGATGGCGAGACCTACCAGCTCCAGCTGATCGACACGCCCGGCCACGTCGACTTCACCTACGAGGTCTCGCGCTCGCTCGCTGCTTGCGAGGGCGCCGTCCTCGTCGTCGACGCCTCCCAGGGAGTCGAGGCCCAGACGCTCGCCAACACGTACATGGCAGTCGAGGCCGGCCTCGAGCTGATCCCCTGCCTCAACAAGATCGACCTCCCCGGAGCCGAGCCCGAGCGCGTGGCCGAGGAGATCCACGACCTGCTCGGCGATCCCGGCGAGGAGATCCTGCGGATCTCGGGGAAGACGGGCGCCGGGGTGACCGAGATCCTCGAACGCGTGGTCGAGCGGATTCCCCCGCCCGCCGGTGACCCCGACGCCCCGGCGCGGGCGCTGATCTTCGACTCGGAGTTCGACCAGTACCGCGGCGTCGTCGCCTACATCCGCGTCTTCGACGGCGTCTTCAAGAAGGGCGCCGCGATCCGGGCGATGGCCGGCGGGACGCAGGCCGAGATCGACGACATCGGCTTCTTCTCGCCCCAGATGGTCTCCACAGGCCAGCTCGCGGCCGGCGAGGTCGGCTACGTGATCACGGGGATCAAGGACGTCACCCAGCTGCGGGTCGGCGACACCCTGACGACGAAGGCCAATCCCGCGACGGACGCGCTGCCGGGCTACCGCGAGGTCAAGCCGATGGTCTTCTGCGGCCTCTTTCCGATCGACTCCGAACGCTTCCCGGAGTTGCGCGACGCCCTGGAGAAACTGACTTTGAATGATGCCGCGCTGTCATGGGAGCCGGAGACCTCGGACGCGCTGGGTTTCGGTTTTCGGGCGGGTTTTCTCGGGCTGCTGCACATGGACATCGTCCGCGAGCGGCTCGAGCGGGAGTACGACCTCGAGCTGTTGACGACGATGCCCTCGGTCGGATTCGAGGTCACCCTGACCAACGGCGACGAGCTCGAGGTCCACAACCCGTCCGACATGCCCGATCCGATGCGCATCGAGGAGATCCGCGAGCCGTACATCCGGGCGACGATCATCACGCCGAAGGAGTACATCGGCGTGATCATGGAGCTCTGCCTCGACCGGCGTGGCAACCACGTCGGGATGCACTTCCTCTCGTCTGAGCGCGTCCAGCTGACCTACGACCTCCCGCTCGCGGAGATCGTCCTCGACTTCTTCGACCAGCTCAAGTCCCGCACGCGGGGCTACGCGTCGCTCGACTACGAGCTGACCGGCATGCACCCGTCGAACCTCGTCCGCCTCGACGTCCTCCTCGCCGGCGACCAGGTCGACGCCCTGTCGATGATCACCCACAAGGACAAGGCCTACGACCTCGGCCGGATGCTGACCGAGCGGCTGCGCAAGAAGATCCCCCGCCAGCAGTACGACGTCCCGATCCAGGCGGCGATCGGCGCCCACGTGATCGCCCGGGAGACCGTCAAGGCCTTCCGCAAGGACGTCATCGCCAAGTGCTACGGCGGGGACATCAGCCGCAAGAAGAAGCTCCTCTCCAAGCAGAAGGAGGGCAAGAAGCGGATGAAGCAGATCGGTCGGGTCGAGGTTCCCCAGGAGGCCTTCCTCGCCGTGCTCGAGCTCGGCGACAGATGAGCCGCCGGCGGCGCAGCCGCTGCGACTAAAGACCGAATAAATCGGGTACGCTGCCGGGAGGGAAGTAGGGAAATCCCAATTCTCAGGGTAAAAAGCCCGCTATCGGCGGGCCATGTGCGGAAGGAACGGATACCGATGCGCGAAGCACGACTGGTCGGCGAACCCGAAGGACGCTGGGCGAGGAAGAAGAAGGTCGGCTTGCGGAGGGTGGCCCCGCTCGGCCTGCTCTTCGTCGCCGGGGCGGTCGTGATGCCGGCTCTCGGCTCGGCGGCGGCGCCTCCGCCACCCCCCGCATGGAGCTGCACGGCGGCTCCCGCCGTCGTCAGCCTCGGCGGTGCGTTGATTCCCGGCGACCCCGGCAGCGTGATCCCCGATCTCCTGCGGGCGAACGCCGCCGACACGCCGTGCGAGCCCGACAAGCAGGGCCTGCCGATCAGCGCCCCGCAGCTGCTCAACCTGCTCACCGTGAACGCGGGAACCCTCTTCGGATGCACGGACACCGTCTTCCTCACGCTGGATCCCGCCTGCACGCCCGTCGGGCCCCACTCGACGGCGATCGCACGGCAGGTACCGACCGCGCAGGCCGGTGTCGAGGATCTCCAGCTGGCGCTGGGCAGCCCCATCCCGGCGCTCGACATCCGCGTCAAGCTGGCAGACGCGCAGGTCAACGCGGTCTGCGTCGACGGCTCGCCGGACTTCTCCACCGACGGGCACGTGCTCGACCTGACGATCAACGGAAACCCGGTCCTGCCGGGCGGCCAGTCGCTCTCCGATCCGGTCGATCCAGCCCCGATTCCGCTCCTTGGGACGCTGCTGGTGATCCGTCTCAACCACGTCTACACGACGACGACCGCCGACGGCCAGACGGTCGTACGTGAGGCGGTTCGCCTCTCCGTCCTCGGCGGCGCCACGGTCGACTCGCCGGCGCTGGCGACGGTCGTCCTCGGAAGCGCCAAGGCCGACGCCTCGGGGAACCCCTGCGGCCCAGCCCCGACCGGACCGACCGGACCGACAGGTCCGACCGGCGCCACCGGAGCCACTGGTCCGACCGGCGCGACCGGTGCGACCGGACCGATCGGCCTCACCGGGCCGACGGGCCCGTCGGGCACCAACGGAACCAACGGGGCCACCGGACCGACGGGACCGAGCGGCGTGAACGGCACGAACGGGACGAACGGGACCAACGGGGCCCCGGGTCCGGCGGGTGCCCCCGGTGCGCCGGGTGCGCCGGGTGCGCCCGGGCAGGCGGGCGTGACCGTGCAGGCTCCGAGCACGGCAGCCCCGAACAACGGGACCAACGCGAGTGCGTGCGCGACTGTCAGGTCGTTCTTCGACACGACCGGCGACAAGGGCGGAAAGTTCCCCAAGTCGGGGCCGAAGACGCTGAGTGCCAAGAAGGGCGTCCGTAACGTGATTCGCGGAACGGTGATCAACTGCAAGGGACAGCCGATCAAGAACGCGAAGATCGACCAGATCCACCTGGTGGGCGGAGGATCGCTCAAGAAGACGGGCCTGCGGACCCGGAGCGCCGGCGAGTTCACCCTGATCACGCCGAACAACCTCACGTCTCGCACGATCAAGTTCAACTACCGGCCGTTCCTCGACAGCTCGACGGTCAGCGCGTCGTCCAGCGTCACGCTGCACATCCGCTAGCAGCGTTCGAAATCCGGCGTCCGGACCGGCGGCCCAGCGTGGCCGCCGGTCCCGGCGTCCGGCGCCTGCGGGCCGTCGGGCCGTCGGGCGGAGGCGTCAGGCCGGGTTGAGTCACCTCTCAAGCGGGGTTCTCGCGGGACCGATATCTAGAACATCGGTTCGCTTTCGCAACCAGGACTCAAGCGTCCTCGCGTCCTGGTCGTCGATGACGATCCCATCGTCCTGACCCTGACGTCGAGCCTCCTCCGGGCGCGGGGCTTTGTCTGTGAGGCGATTCACGACGGGCGCGAGGCCGTCGACCGGGCGGTGGACTTCGGGGCTGAGATCGTCCTCCTCGACGTCCACATGGAGCCGGTCTCGGGGGCCGCGGTCCTCGACCGCCTGCGGCGTGACTACCGGACGGCGCTGGTTCCGGTGATCTGTGTGACGAGCGACCGGGACCCGGCGACGCTGGTCGACCTGCGCGGCGCCGGCGCCGACGACTACGTCGGTAAGCCATTCAAGGCCGATGAGCTCGACGCGCGCATTCTCGTGGCCGTCCGCCGCCGCGCCGTCCTCGGCAGCGTGAACCCTTCGACCGGTCTGCCGGGAAACGTGGTCCTCACGGCGGCGATCGACCGGCGGCTGCGCGACGGCGCCCGCTTCGCCCTGCTCGACGTCGACATCGACGAGTTCAAGGCCTTCAACGACCACTACGGCTTCGTCCGAGGCGATCAGATGATCGCGAGCCTCGGGCGTCTGCTCCGCGGAGCGGTCGCTGAGATCGGACTGCCGGGGTGCCTGATCGCCCACATCGGCGGCGACGACTTCGCGGTTCTCGCCGGCGCCGATCAGGCCGAGGCGACGGCCGGCTTCGTGCTCGCGAGCTTCGCCGCCGAGGTCCGCGCCCATTACGACGCGTGCGATCTCGAGCGGGGGCACATCATGACGACCGACCGGACCGGCACGGTCCGCGCTCATCCGCTGCTGTCGGTCTCGATCGGGATCGCGACGACCCGGCTGCGGACGTTCGCGTCTGCAGCGGCGATGGCCGACGCGGCGGCCGAGACGAAACGCGCCGCGAAGCGCACCACCGGTTCGGCCTTCGCGGTCGACGGGTGGCGGGGATGAGCGGCCGCAGCCACTCGGCGGCGATGCTGGCCGACATCGAGGGGTTCACCGGCGCCGGAAGCTTCGAGTTTGGCGGCTGCCGACGGGCATCGCCGATATGCGGACGGCGCTGGGTCGGCGAGCGGCCGGTTGACGATGCGCAGGCCGGCCGTCGGGCGGTAGGGTCGGCCGGGTGCGGGTCCTGTTCGTCTGCCTCGGGAACATCTGCCGGTCGCCGACCGCAGAGGGCGTGATGCGCAAGCTGGTGCTCGACGCCGGCCTCGAGGACCGGATCGAGATCGACAGCGCCGGCACCGGGTCGTGGCACGTCGGGGCGAAGCCCGACCCGCGGGCGACGGCGGCGGCCGCGCGGACGGGATACGAGCTCAGGGGCAAGGCCCGCCAGGTGGTTGGCGAGGACTTCGAGCGGTTCGACATGATCCTCGCGATGGACCGCTTCAACGTGTCCGAGCTGCGCGGGATGGCGCCGGGTGGGGTGGGGGCCGACAAGGTGCGGCTGCTGCGGGAGTTCGACCCGGCGAGCGCCGGCGAGTGGAACCTCGACGTGCCGGACCCCTACGCAGGGGGCGAGCGGGGCTTCAGGGATGTGGTCTCGCAGATCGAGGCTGCGTGCAGGGGGCTGGTCGACGAGCTGCGCCGGCGTGAGCCTGTCGCCTGAGACGCTCCGGACGCTTGGGGCTGTCATCGGTTCGCCGGAGCGGGTCGGCGGGGGTGACATCAACGAGGCATGGCGGGTCCGTCTCGACGGGGGGCGCGACGTGTTCGTGAAGACGCGGGTCGACCCGGGACCGGGGGAGTACTCGGCCGAGGCGGCGGGGCTGTGGTGGCTCGGGGAGCCGGGGAAGCTGCGGGTTCCCGAGGTGATCGCCGTCGGCGAGGACTTCCTCGCGCTCGAGTGGATCGACCGGGGCCGCCTGGACGGGGCGGGGGAGGAGGAGCTCGGGCGGGGTCTGGCCGGCGTCCACCGGGCGGGGGCGGCCTCGTGCGGGGGGGCCGAGCGGCTGCGGATCGGGCCGATCAGCCTGTCGAACGAGCCGACCGGGGACTGGCCGACGTTCTACGCCGAGCGGCGCCTGCGGCCGCTGATCGGCCGGGCGGGGTTGTCTGGGGCCGGCGTGGCTGCGATCGAGCGGGTCTGCGAGCGGATCGGGGATCTCGCCGGACCGCAGGAGCCGGTCGCCCGGCTCCACGGCGACCTGTGGGCAGGCAACGTGATGGCCGGGCGGGACGGGCGGCCGTGGCTGATCGACCCGGCTGCGTACGGCGGCCACCGGGAGGTGGACCTGGCGATGCTTCGGCTGTTCGGCGGGCCAAGTCGTCGGTTCGTGGCGGCCTACGGGGAGACGTGGCCGCTGGCCGACGGCTGGGAGGAGCGCGTCGAGCTGTGGCAGGTCTTCCCGCTGCTGGTCCACGCGGTCCTCTTCGGTGGAGGCTACGCGGCTTCCGTCGAGCGAATCGCCCGTCGATACGCCTGATCCCGGAAGCGCTCCGGCCCTGTTCGGGAAGGGAATCCCAGGCTATGCTCAAGAAGGTTTGAGCGGAGTTGTCCCGTCTGAGCGGACGGCGTCGGAGAGGTGTCCATGGACGGTCCGATCGTCCGCGGGTGGGCGGTCGGAGGGAGCGGCGCGAGCCGGACGAAGGAGGCAGCTGGATGGGCAGTGCAAGAGCTTCGATCATGGGCATCCTGGTCAGCGTGGGCCTGGCATTCGGGCTGCAGCCGGGCGCGGCGGTGGCCGGGAGCTTTCATGCGTACTCATGCCACACGCCGAGCGGAACGGTGGCTCCGACCGATGGGTGGACGAGCTCGTCGAGCGGGCCGGATGCGGTTGCGATCAACGACTGCGGGGGGACGACGACGTATGCGCTGACGGCGGCGCTCGACGGGCAGATTCCCCACGCGGCGGACGTCGACTACGCGCTGTGGTCGTTCGGGGTCGCACCGGGTCTGAGCATCGAGGGCGCGTCGCTCTACCGGCACGAGGGGACGCCCGGCGGCGTGGGGGCGAACTCGGGCTACGTGACGGCCTTCTACGCGCCGGCGTTTCTCTACGACGCCGGCGATGTCTTCGACGACTGCCAGGCGCTCCTCGGGTGCAGCCAGGTCGGGACGAACAACGGGGCGTTCAATCCGAGCAACCATGAGGTCGTGCCGGCCGGGCACATCGGCGGGGCGAGCCATCTGTACATGTCGGCGGACTGCGGGGGCGCGCCGGGCGCGGCCTGTCCGGCATATACGGGCTACGCGGCCGAAGCCGACCTGTACGCGGCGGACGTGACCCTGAACGACAGCTCGAACCCGACGGCGTCGAACGTCGGCGGTCCACTGGTCGGCGGGGGAACGCTGAGCGGGACCGCGGACATCGTCTTCAACGCGGGCGACGCGGGGAGCGGGGTCTACTCGGCTTCGATGATCGTCGACGGGACGAGCGTGTCGAACGACGTCCTCGATGCGAACGGTGGCCGCTGCCGGAAGGTCGGGCAGGCGCCAGACGGCCTGCGAGACTTCGTCTACCAGGTGCCGTGCAAGACGGCGTTGACGGGGGACGCCAACCTGGACACGACGAAGCTGACGGACGGTAGCCACGCGCTGCGGGTGGTGATCGACGACGCCGGCGGTAACACGGCGACCGTCTGGAGCGGGACGATCACGACGCACAACGCGGTTGCGCCGATCTCGGCCCAGGGCGGAGGGCTGACCGGAGCGAAGCCGCCGAGTCAGACCGGGGTGACGGGGCCCACGGGAGCGACAGGGCCGACGGGTGCCGGGGCGGGCGGCGGGCATCTGGCGAACGGGAGCGGTGCTTGCGAGACGGCGACGATCACCGCGGGATTCGGCGGATCGCCGGCGATCCACGTCGGGCTCGGGAAGAGCGCGACGCTCACCGGAAGCCTGAAGTGCGCCGGCCAGGGGATCGGTGACGGGGTGGTCGATCTGTCGATCACGCCGGTGGGCGGGGGGTACGGGTCGAAATCGGCGGACGTGCGGACGGCCGGGGACGGGTCGTTCTCATACGCGTTTGCCGGGGGTCCGTCACGAGCGATCAAATTGACCTACCGGGCGTTCTCCGACGACCCCGGCCCGTCGGCGAGCGGGGTGGCCGAGATCTTCGTGAAGCCGTCGATCTCGCTGACGGTCCTGCCGGGGCGGACGCACAACGGCAAGACGATCACCTACCGGGGGCGGGTCTTCGGCGGGTACATTCCGCGGGACGGTCTGACGCTGAACGTGGAGTACCGGGACGGGAGCCGGTGGCGGGCGTTCGACCAGACGCGGGCGCGCGGGGCGAAGGGGACGTTCGTATACCGGTACATGTTCAAGCGGACGACGATCCCGATCATCTACAGGTTCCGGGTGGCGATCCCGGGGGCGGGGGTGACCGGTTACCCGTACGAGGCGACCGCGAGCCGGACGCGATCGGTCCGGGTGGACCCGTAGGACGGGCGAGGGCGAGAGATGAACCGAACCGGAGGCAGGGGACTGGGTGTGACGGCGGGCGTGATCGCCTGCCTGTGCATCTCTGGCTCCCCGGCGGCCGCCGAGGTCGGGGCGCCGGGGGCGACGGTCCAAGCACTGGCGGCCGACGCCCAGTTCCTCGAATACGCGCCGCCGCCGGCGGCGCCGGGGGTGGTCTGCCTGATCGATTCGGGAGTCGACCCGAACCCGGACACGACGCCGATCCTCGCCGGGTCGTACGCCCTCCAGCCAGGGACCGACACGACCGACGAGCTGTCGAAGCTGAACCCGCGCATCCAGCCGGGCAACCACCCCGACGGGCACGGGACGTACATGGCGATGATCATGGCGGCGCCGGTCAACGGGTGGGGGATGGCAGGGATCGCCCCGACGAGCGTCAAGGTGTACAGCCTGAAAGCATTACCCGCGGGTCAACGCACGTTCTCCTACGCCGTGTACGCCAACTCGATCGTGCACTGCGAGGACGGCCCCATTGGTGTCTCTGGCATCAAGGTGGTGAACCTTAGCCTCGCATCCGGCACTCAGCCAAACCAGGCAGAACTCGCAAACATGCAAGATGCCGTTGCGTACGCTCACCAGGGAGACATAAGCGTCGTCGGAGCAGCCGGTAACGATAGTGGTCCTGTGAGCTACCCTGCGGCGGCGAGCGGGGTACTGGCCGTCGGCGCCACGGATGCGAGCCCAGCTTCGCTGGGAGTATTCTGCCCGTCCAGTGACCGCGGCCCGCCCTTGGGAATTTTGGCTCCTGGTTGTGCCGGCGGAGGAGATGCCGGTGGCGGAGGCGGCGGCATCGAAGTTTCATTCTCTGACGATGGCGCTGCGGCATGGGCGTCCGGCACTAGCGAGTCCTCGGCGATAGTCTCGGCGGTACTCGCAAGTATTAGAGCCTACGATCCTAATCTCACGGCGGCGGCGGCGGAAGGTTGCCTCATCTCTACTGCCGTAAGCGGAGGGAACTTGGACGCGGGCGCTGCGTTTCGCGCGTGTGGGCTTGGTGCGATCGTGACGAAAGGAATGGCGGCCTATCGGGCAGCCACAGCGTTGGTCGCGCAGCCTATCTCCCAAACACCATCAGCTCCTCCTGTCGGGTCGCCGGGGGTTGATGTGTCGACAAAACCTGCCGCTCGTCTATCGAATGGGATGCCCCAGCCCCGGGTTCTGAGGGTGCAACTACATGGTCAAGATCTCATCGTCACACTGGCTACGGTGCCTAGAGGGGCCCGAGTTCGCATAGCAGTCGAGCGGATAGCTCTTCACCATTTTCTGTGGGTAACCACAAAGACCGTTGGGAGCCGAATCGCACACATCAAGGTTCGCGACTGGGACCGAATCTCCGTGACTTTCCTCCGGGCTGGTGCCCAATCTGGCGCGGTCTACGTAACCAAGTCTGGTAAGTAGAAGCTAGCGCATCGCAAATGAAATCGAATTGCATTCATCCTTTAGTCGCGCTCGCGGGGGTCGTCGCGATCTTCTTGTCCACTGGGGCGTTGGCGCCGGCGGCCCAGTTTCAGGTCACGGCTTGCTCGTCCGCCCCAGGCCTCGCCGACAATTCTTGGGTATCCTTCAACAGCGATCCAGCGTACTTAGCGACGTCGAAGAATTGCGGAGCGTCGGACGTGGTGGGTGTTAGTTCGACCGTTTCTGGCCTGGCTGCCTCCGACCTACCGGGAGCTCCGCCGAGCGTAATGAGCGGCGACACGGCCGGATGGCGCTTCGAAGCACCGACCGGCGATGTGATTAGCGCGGTGACCCTCGATCGCGATCTATATCTCGCCCTTGCGCCGGGTTGGGTGACGGAGATCATCGACTCGAGCGGCGCCCCCTTGGCGAGTGAGCTGTGCGCCTACAGCCCGGCTTCGAGCGGCTGCGAGTTGCAGGGGTCGGCGACCCACTTAGATCTCAATATTAGCTCCCTAGCGATCCAAATCCTGTGTGAGCCCGCCCTAGCTGCACAGGCGGCATGTAGCGGGGGAGCATCGATCCATCGGGTTCGGGCCGAGCTCAACTCGGCGACGGTCACCGTCACGGACAACCAGCCCCCGGCCATTACGGCTATGGCTGGGAGCCTCCTCACTTCTTCCGGCTACCAGCGCGGCGTCCTCACAGGTACCGTGTCCGGCGCCGACAACAGCGGGGTTTCGAGCGTTCGGGTCTATGTCGACGGCAACCCGATCGTCCAGTCGGCCTTCAACTGCGACTACACCTATGCCCAGCCGTGTCCTGCCACCGGGACGAGCTCGACCTTGAGCCTCGACACCACCCGACTCGGCGACGGTACTCACCGGGTTCAGGCGGCCGTCATCGATGCCGCGGGAAACGAGACCCGCGGCCCGGTCCAGCAGCTACTCGTCTCCAATCATCCTCCCGCCGCGCCGACCGGTCCCGCGATCACGAACGCGCCCACCGGCTGGACCAATCATTCTGCGACGGTTACCTGGAAGAACCCGGCAGCCGGGTCCGGCCTGCCGGTCGCCGGCGTCGCCTGGATCACCTGTCGCGGCGTCGACTCGACCATCCCGCCAACCGGCTGCGGCGCCGCCCACTCCCAGAAGGCCCCGCTCACGTCGCTGGACGAGGACATCCGGACCGAGCCCGCGTTCGCCGGCCGGCTGCCCGACCGCTACACCGTCTTCGTGTGGTTGGTCGACTCCTCCGGCGCCATCGACCCCGCCGCCGCGGCCCACGTGGGCTTCGGCTTCGACGACACCGCCCCCGGGCCACCGAGCGCGCTCAAGGCCACCGCCAGTTCGACCGGCAGGTCTTTCGTCGTGCGCGCCACGCCGCCCGCCCACCTCGCGCCGATCGTCAGCATCAGCTGGACCGCCTGCACGGCCGGAGTCAAGTGCTCCAGCGCCCGCGTCGCCCCGGGTCAGACCTTTGACTTCGCGCCCGCGACGGACCCGACCTTCATGGCCTCCCCACGCGGCAGGTATCTCGTCCGCGCCTGGCTCCGCGACGCCGCAGGCAACGCGAATCCCGGCTCCACGACGTCGGTCACCTTGACCTACGCGGCCACCGGCACACCCAAGCCTCGCCTCCACAAGCCGAGCCCGCGCCTCCGCGTCGCGAGTGCCGTAGTCCACGGCCGCGACCTTCGAATCACCGGCAGCACCACCCGGGCGCTCAAGGGGCGCATTCGCGTTGTCGTCCACGCCAAGGTCGGATCGGTCGACCACATCCTCCGCCGCTCGGCGCTCGCTGCGGCCGGTCACTTTGTGACTGCGTTCGTCGAACCCCACGGCGCGCGCCTCGGTCGCATCACGGTGACCTTCGACGGCGACAGGACGCTCCGCTCGGAGACCGTCACGCGGACATTCGCGCATCTCTAGGCTCGGCGTCTCCCTCCTGCTGAGTGCGTCGGCCCTCGCCGGCTGCGGGGGAGCATCCCGACCACCTGCCGCCACTGTCCCACTCCCCGGCAGCTACATACCGCTGAAGGTCGGTCCCGGCCCGATCTACCGGCCTCGAGTCCGCCCCCCGATCGGAGGATCGACCGTCGCCGGGCTTGCCTGCCGGCTCGAGCTCGGCTCCCGCGAGAGCGTCCACCTGGAGCTGTTCGCCAACCGTCATGTCGTGCTGATCCCATCCGGGATCGGCGTAGTCGATCCGCACTACGATGGCGCATTCGTCCGCCGCGGCCGCTGCTACTTCCCACTCGTCACGCTGGATCCGACCGGAGTCGTCGCGATCCGCGCGGACGCCCCGCCGGTCACGCTCGGCGACCTCTTCACCCTCTGGGGGCAGCCGCTCGGTCCCACCCGGCTCGCGGGCTTCGCCGCTCACCCTGTCCACGCCTTTGTCAATGGCCGGCCGGTCGCCGGCGATCCGGCCCAGATCCACCTGCGCCGTCACGACGAGGTGGTGCTCGAGACGACCGGGTACGTCGTCCCGCACGACTCCTACCGCTTCGCCGACGGCTAGGGTGGCGGCCCAGTGACGGGGATCCGATCCACCCGACTCGCGGTTCTTCTCGCCGGGCTCGCACTCCTCTTGGTTCCCGCGCTCGCGCGGGCCGACGGCGATCCTGCCAGCGACGTCCTTCTCATCTCGAACGTCTCCTACCCCTTCCAGCAGAAGACCTCGAAGCCCTTCGTCGCCGCGCTCGACCTTGCAGTCGCACGAGCCAAGACCGCCGGGTTCCCGATCAAGGTCGCGATCATCGCGACCCCCGTCGATCTCGGGGCGATCCCCGAGCTCTTCGCCAAGCCCCAGCAGTATGCGACCTTCCTCGAGAAGGAGATCTCCTACAACACCAAGCCTCTCCTCCTCGTCGTCATGCAGGCCGGGTTCGGCTTGGTCGCCAGCGGTCCTCCGAGCGCTCTCGCCGGCCTGCAGATCCCGACCCAGCGAGGTTCCGACGGGCTTGCAATCGCTGCGATCAAGGCCGTCGGCCTGCTGGCAGCCCACGCCCGACACCCGATCGTCCTCCCCCCGATCCCAGCTGCCGGCGGAGCCTCCAGTGCGGGCACGTCAAGCATCGTCGTCTTCGTCGCACCACTCGCCCTCGTCCTACTCGTCGCCGCGGTCGTTGGCTTCACCAGGCCCTCCCGGTCGTCTGGGAGGTCCGAGGCCGATGACGCGAGCTCGACCGGTGAGTCCGCCTGATGGGACGCCGCGCGCCCGTCCGCGCGATGGGGTCCCTCGGCCCGTCGGGATGCCGAGGGCACACCAACGTCGACGCGAAGCGTCCTCGCCAGGGGAAACGCCGCCTGCACCGACGCACAAAGCGGATCCGTAGCCTCGCCGACCGCCTGCTCGCTGCCGCCGCGCGTCACTCGTTCGCCTTCCGGCCCGTGATGCTCCAGCCCGCCGAGCTCGCCCTGCGGCGGGCTGGTCTGTCGGCCTGCCGGTCAGCGACGTCAACGTCGGCAGCGTCGCGCGCACACTCGTCGAGGCCGTCAGCCGAGAGTAGACGCGTCCACCGAAGACCAGGGCCCCGGCAGCCTGCTCACGGCTCGCCGAGCCGGGGGTCGCCGCGGACGTACGCGAGGACGCAAGCCAGGCCAAACGAGCCGATCACCAGCAGCACGGGACCCGAGTCGTTCGCCACGGACCCGACGACCGAGCCGGCGAACCCTGCGACGAGACACGCCCGCCAGCCGCCGGCCGTCCCGGTCGGCGCGAGCAGACGATCCCGGTTGTGGAACACGTAGACCCCGGCTGCCAGGCAGACGGCAGTGTTGATCGGCATCACCCCCCGCACCAGCTGGCGTCGCGCCGAGTCGAGCTTTCGACCCATCGTGTCCAGCACGTCCCCGATCGAACCAGCCTGGAGGATCGTGTTCGTGTAGTGCCCACCCGCGCTCGTCAGCAGATCGAATCCCGCCAGGACGGCCAGCCCGACGAAGGGTGTCGCGAGAGTCAGGACGAGCGCGCTCCGCGAGCGCTTGCGCGCGAGTACCAACGCTCCGGCGGCCGTCCCGCCGCCGATCGTGAACAGGGCGCCGACATCCGCGCCCAGTCGACCCCACGCGATGATCGCCGTGAAGAGGAGTCCGACGGCGGCGAAGATCGTCGCCTCCCGGCGCTCTGCCGCCCGCTGCGGCAGCGCGGCCGCCAAGCCGGCGAAGAGGACGATCGGAAGCGCGGCCTCCATCTCGTTGCCGACCCCGTAGAACCGCGACCCGGCGATCGGGTTCGATCCCAGCAGCGAGCGCGCGATCAGCGGCGAGCCGAGCGCCAGATCGATCGTGTACGCGAGCACCATCGCCACTGCCGGGAGTGCCGGACCCCGCGGCCACGGCGCGAGTCGGTCGGTCACGAGGGCGAGTGCGAAGCCGCCGCCGACGATGACCACGATCTCTACGACTCGGCTCGGCGCAAGCGCCGCCGTGATCAACATCGTCGACGGCGTCCAGAGCGCCGTCAATCCGCCGAGCCGCAGCGCGCCGCGGATCCCCCGGCGCCTGCGCACCGCCGTCCCGCCGAGCACGAGGCCCAGCCAAGCGACGACGAATGCCTCGATCGTCGGCCACCGCCGCCCGGCGATCACCCGCAGGCGAGCGTCCAGTCCCTCGAGGCCGCTGACGCTGCGCGCGCCGCTCTTCGTGATCGGGTGACCCGCGAAACCCGCTGGCGCCTGCAGGCCGAGCCACGCGAGCGCCGTCGGTGCGACGTCGAGTCCTGTGACCAGACCCGGCCGACGGGTCGTCAACGTCGTCAGCTGCGAGCCCGGCCCCGGCAGCCCACTCGCGCCGATTGCCAACAGCCGAGGCGGTGTCTGCTCGTTCGGCGAAGTCCGCGGCGGCTCCTCGAGCACGAGCGCCAACTCCCCCGGTGCCCGCGCCGCCAGCAGCGTCGCCAGGCTCTGGAAATCCGTCTCCCCGACGACCACCACCAGGTGGTGCCGGAGCAGTCCCGCGGCCCTCGCGCCCAGCGTTCCCGGGGATCCGAGTGAGATCGCCGCCACCCGGCCGCGCCGGTCCGCCGCGACCACCGCGTCAACCCTCGGCCGGCCCGTGACCCCCGCGAATGCCGCCCCCCCGGGAACCGACGATGCGAACAGGCCGGGTCGGATTGTCGCGACCGCCCGCCCCGCCCGACGGAGTACGGTCGACCAGTGGGAGACCAGACCGCTCCGGGAAACCGCGATCGCCGGCGGGACACTCGGCGTGTAGCCAGCACTCGAGATGTGCGCGCTCTGCGTCAGGTCGAGAAGCGCCTGCTGTTCGTTGTAGTCGCCGTCCGACGGATCCAGCAACCCGAGCGCGTCGATGCTCGGCTCGGCCCCCAGCCGGGCCAGCAGGACCATCGGGGAGTGCCGCGACCCCACGAACGCGATCACCACCCGTCGCCCCGGGATCGGCCGACCCCTTGCCTGGGTGCCCGTCGCCCCGCTGCCTCCTGGACGTCCCACGCCAGCCGCGCGGACCTGTCCCGATGCGATCGCCGGCGCCGTCAGGCCGGCGACGGCGCACGAAATGATCAGGCAGCACAGGGCGACCCGCGACATCGCGGTCCCGAGGCGGCCCGCGGTCCTGAGGCGGCCCGCTGCCCTGAGGCGGCCCGCTGCCTTCGGGCGGCCCGCGACCTTTCCCCGTCGCTTCGGCACTTCCGGCTGGTCAGCCCGCCTTCGACCGCTTGGTCGAGGGCGTAGGCCGGCCGTCAGGTGACGTGGTGCCGAGCGCCGGCGGTCCGACCGACGCTCCGGCTGAGCTGGATGCCCCGGGCGGGCCGGATATACCGGACGAGCTGGATGCCCCGGATGAGCCCGATGTACCGGATGAGCCGGTGGTCCCGGCCGCCGTCGGCCGGCGCTTCCCCGGCGCTGCCAACGCCGCTGCTCGGGCTGCCGTGAGCTGGTGCTCGATCACCCGGAGCCGCGGATCGACGTCCTTGGCGAAGACCGGCAGCTTAAGCGCGCCGGTCCGCCCCCCAGCGGTTCGGTTCATCGGGCCGACGAGCTCGGCGGCGGCCATCGCCCGCTCAGGCGTGTCCGCGTAGATGTCGATCGCCAGCTTCGCCGTGTAGAGCTGGATCGAGCGCCCCCCGTCGAAGATCACCGCCGGGACCCCGCGGATCGCGGTGACCGTCCGGGTCCCGAGGCCGATGTTCCGGCGGGAGTCGATCTTGTAGTACTCGACCGTCGCGATCTCCAGCGGGAGGCGGCAGCCGACGGTCGAGACGACCGACGATGGCTTGTCGCAGTTGCCGTAGTAGACCCGCTCACCCGCGACCGCGTTGTAGTCGCGCTGGGTGTCCGCCGCGGTCAGGGCCACCCCGTCGAACGACCTGCCGACCCAGTAGACGGTGAACAGGCGGAAGCGCCGCGCGACGGCCAGGTCCTGCTCGGAGATCGGACCGGCCGGGTGGGTCGCACACCCGGAGAGCAGCGACGCGGCGATCACCACCACCGCGCTGCTGGCGAGACGCCGGAGCGTGGTCGTCGTCATTGGTCGCAAAGTATTCCCTCAGGCCCCGGTCCGGCGCCGACGTCGCCGACAGCGGCGCGACGCTGGGGTTGCCCCTGCGAGAATGAGACTCCGTGACGCCCGCAGACGATGTCGACGCCGGCGGCGAACAACCGAACCCGAGGTTCCGCCTCGACGATCCCCGCTACCGCTTCGTCCGCCGCCGCCTGATCGCCGCCGCGGGCGCCCTCCTCGTGGCGATCTGGATCGTCAGCCTCGTGTCGTCCGGCACAACCCATCCCCGGGCCCGGCCGGCGGCAAAGCAGACGGGAGCGATATCCGGAGCTGCCCAGGCCCCCGGCTCCGTCAGCGCCGCCGAGCAGGCGCGCGAGGCCGACGCGATCCAGTCATCCCTGGCCTACACCGCATACGTCACGGCCGGCAGCGCCTCCAAGCGGGAGATCGCCCTGACCTTCGACGACGGACCGGGCCCCTACACGCCGGCGATCATCAAGATCCTCAAGCGTCACGCCGTCCCAGCGACGTTCTTCGTCGTCGGACGATCGATCAAGGACTTCGGCACTCTCGTCCCGACTGAGCTGGCCGCCGGCTTCGTGGTCGGCGACCACACCCAGGATCACGCCCCGATGGCCAGTCTCTCGCGCGCCGACCAGGTCGCCCAGCTCCTCGATCTGGCGGCCGGCGCCCAGCGCTACGGAGCGCCGTTCCCCCATCTCTTCCGCCCGCCGTACGGGTCCTTCAACCAGACGACCCTCTCGATCACCAAGAAACTGAAGATGCTGACGATCCTCTGGACGATCGATACCCACGACTTTTCCCAGCCGGGGGTCAAGACGATCGTCGCCAACGTCCTCACGGGCGCCCGGCCGGGCGCGATCGTCCTGATGCACGACGCCGGCGGCGTCCGGACCCAGACGATCGCGGCTCTTCCGACGATCATCAAGGCCCTGCGCAAGCGCGGTTACACCCTTGTCACGGTCCCCCGGCTCCTCGCCGACGACCCGCCGCTCACGGCGGCCCAGATCCCGCCGAAGGGTCTCTCGGGCGGCTGAGCCGCTCAGGACCCTTCTGCGTAGGTCAGGCGTCGCCGTGCGCGCGAGCTAGCGAGGGCCGCGCCGAGGCAGAGCATCCCGACCAGAAGGAGCCATCCGACCGGTCCGCCGGCCCCTCCGGTCGGACCCCCGCCGAGTGGGTCGCCGACCGGCACGAGCGCTGGCGACCGGTAGAAAGGCGTCTGCGCGAAGAGGGCGGCGGTCGCCGCGAAGGCCGGCTTGCGGACCCCGCCGTAGGTGATCAGCCCCTTGTGGTGGATCGATGTCCTCGGGTTGATCTTCCGCGGCGGCCCGCCGTCCCAGCGCGGCTTGACCGCGAACTCGCGCACCGTCCAGTAGAGGGCTCCGCTGAGGAACGGCAGCTTGGCCACGATCCCGAGGGTCTGCCTGATGAACTGCGTCTGGAAGGCGTAGCTGCCCTTCTCGGTGGCCGATCCGCCTCCCGCGGCCTCGGCGCCGAACTCGCTCATCACGATCGCCTGCGTCGGGTACCGCGCCCGGGTCGTGCGCATGAACGGCTCGAGACCGGACAGGTTGGCCGTCGAATGGCCCTTCTGCCCGGCGTACCACCCGTAGTAGTTGCTGACCCCGAGCAGGTCGAACTGCCGGAAGGTCTGCTCGGCCGGGTAGTTCGGATACGAGAGGACGTCGATCGCGATCGGGACGTCGGGGACGAGGGCCCGAAGGAGCCGCACGGCCGCGTCGATGTAGGCCTTCGTCCCGAGCACGGTGTCCGGCGTCGCCGTGAGCTCGTTGGCGACCGACTCCGTCAGGACGCTCGCGTGGTTGCGGGTCGCGATCGCCGCGTCCCGGAGCGTCCGCAGCGCGATGTCGCGCTGAGCCTGCGTGTGGAGCAGGTCGTCGCGGTGGTAGATCGGCGCCTCGGTCCAGATCATGATGCCCGCCCGGTCGAGCATGTCGAGCAGCGGCTGGCTGAGCGGGTACTGCGAGCGGGTCACGTCGGCGTGGAGCGCTTGGAGCTCGGCGACGATCTGCCGCTGATCGGCCGTCGTCAGGGCTGGACCGCGGCCTGGGAAGTCCTCTTCGATCGAAGCTCCCCGGACGTTGATCGGACGGCCGTTGAGATACAGCATGCCGCCACGGACGTCGACTCGCCGCAGGCCGACGCTCAGCTCGTCTCGTTGGGTCACGAGGGCGCCGACGGTCGTGTCGAGCCGGGCCCCGTACAGCCTCGGATGGCCTGGCTCCCACAGGTCGAGCTGACCGTTCAGGGGTACCGAGAAGCGGACGTTCGCGGTCTGCCCCGGGCGCAGGGTCCCCGGCGCGAGGGCGGCGACCTGGGCCGGGGCGCTCGACCCGTTCGGTGGGGTCAGGTTGAGCGTGAGCGTCGGCGTCAGCGTCGTCGCGCTGCGATTGCTGACGAGCGCATCGACGACCAGGCGGCCGGTGCACTGGTCGGCCTGCGGACAGGTCAATTGCGGCATCACGCCCAGGTCGGAGACGGTCACCGCGCCGAGTGGGACCAGCGAGACCTGCTGGACGATGCCGCCCCAGTTCCACCAGCCCTCCCGCGGCTGGATCTGCTTGCGGTTGTCGACGCGGACGACCATCGTGTAGCGCCCTCCCGGCGCCGCCGGGCCGAGGCCGAACTGGAACGGCGTGTACGGATCGTCGTGGCTGCCGACGAACCGGCCGTTGACCCAGACGTCGGTGAATCGACGCGACTCGCCGAAGTGGACCGCCCAGGCGTAGCCGGGGTCGCTCGTCGTCCTGAAGCTGACCCGATACCAGCCGATCGTCCCGTGGAAATTCGCCTTGAGCGGTCGGGCGTCGAACACGTCAGGGACGTTGACCCCACGCCAGCCGGTGCCGCGCGCGCCGGTCTCCAGGTGCTGGGCCAGCCCCTTGTCATGCGGATCCATCAGCCGCTCCCAGCCGCGGGTGAGGTCGATCGCCCGCGGCGGCAGGACGGTCGGCGCGGCCGCCCGCACGCCAGGCGGCTGGCCGGCGAGCAGCCCGAGCGCGAGCGCCGCGAGAAGGACCGTCTGCATCGACCGGCGCGTCATCGGCCCCAATGATCGCCGATTCACCGGCGACGGGCCGGCGCACACCGGACGAGCGGCCTGAACGGGGGGCTCCGGAAGGATCCCTCGCGCGTGAGAAATCCTTGCACGGGTGCGCCTAAATCCCTAACATGCCGCCTCAATGTCAGGTAAGCGCGAGGAACGGATAGCCATGGATCGGTTTAAGACGAAATTATCGCTCGTAGCAACGATGTTGATCGGGTTGACGGTGTGGTTGGCACCAGGGACGGCAAGCGCAGCCTCGCCAGCACCGACGCCCTTCAACTGTGACGCGACAGCTCTCTCGCTGACGCTGCTAAACCTTTCGCCGATTGTTCTCGGCACAGCAAATGCAGGCCAGACGCAGTGCCAGGACCACGACGGCACACTTCTGACGATTCCGGCGAGCGCCGGCCTCCCGCTGACGGCGGGCGTCCTGATCGCCAAGACGCAACTCAGCTCCGACAGCCAGACGGCGACCGCCGTCGGCGGCGTCACCGGCCTCGGGGTCGGCTTGGGCGGGAGCGTGCTCAGCCAGATCACGGCGCCGATCGCCCAGGCGCTGACCGGGAGCTCGACGCCGGTCACGCTGACCAACCCGCTGATCGTCGAGCTCCTCACCGGCCTCGGTCTCGGCGGCTCGACGCCGACCCTCACCCAGGGGGACCTCTCGACGGCCCTCAGCCACATCCTCAATGCCGCGCTCAGCCAGGTGCTGAACGGGAGCATCGCCGGAATCGGCGTGGCTGACGCGATCGCCCAGACGAAGTGCGTCTCCGGCAAGCCGGTCCTCTCGGGCCAGTCGCAGATCGCCGGCCTCCAAGTGCTCGGGCAGAACATCCCGCTCGACCTGGTGACCAACCAGGCGCTCAACCTGCTCAACACCGAGCAGCTGAGCAAGATCAACCTGGCGCAGACGCTCACCGATCTGCTGACCAATCTCGAGAACGCCCTCGGCCTCACGGCGCTCCAGAACGGGCCGCTCGCGTCGACGGTGACGCAGCTCGAGGACGCTCTCACGCAGCTGCTCAACACGACCGTCCAGCCGCTTCTGACGAACCTGCTGAACGCGGCTCAGCCGTTGATCAACTCGGTCATCGACATCACCGTCCAGCCGAACGTCCAGCTCAAGACGGCTACCCAGTTGACGCAGACCGCGCTGCACCTCAACGTGACGCTGCTCGGCCAGAGCATCCTCGACCTCACGGTCGGCCAGGGCCGGGTCAGCAACACGAGCGTCCAGTGCGTCTCACCGGTGACGGTCGCCTCGCTCCAATGCACGACGCGGAAGCTCACGCTGATCGACGTCCTCCAGCACGGCGACCACACATACGTGACCGGCGCCGCCCAGAACACGCTGATCGGCAAGAAGGTCGGCATCTACTTCACCAACACCGGCAAGCAGGTCGGGACGGCGACGGTGCTGAAGTCCGGTCTCTTCCACACGAACGTGCCCCTGCCACCGGCGAATGTCAGGTTCACGAACGCCGCGAGGTACTACGCCAAGTACGGGCAGCAGACATCGCTGCGGCTGAAGTTCGCCCGTCGGATGCACATCCTCTCGCTGAGCAGCAGCGGCGGCCAGGTGCACATCAGCGGGATGGTCTCCCACCCGCTGACCAACCCGCTATCGAGGATCGTGATCCAGCGGCGGATCTCGTGCACGAAGACGGTCAACGTCAAGACGCTCTCCGGCGTCTCCTCCGGCCACTTCTCGGCCAGCCTTGCCAACCCGCCGAAGGGGCAGGCCGGGGTCTACCGGGCGATGACGTTCGTCTACCAGAACACCCACAGCACGAAGCGATTCCCGACGTTCACGCTGCCCGGGTACGTCTCGATCGGCTAGCGCCGTCGGACAAGAAGCGATTCGCTCACGGGGAGCGCGCGGTCACCGCGCGCTCCCCGAGTCGTTCTAGGTAGCGTGCCGCCCCATGCGGGCCCTGATCCGGCGGTCCGACGTCCAGGCAAGCGTCCTGGCCGGGGCCGGGGCGCTCGTCTGGCTGCTCGCAGGCGTCCGCACGCCGGACCTCGCAGCCCAGTCCTACCGGGTCGGGCTCTTCCAGCGGGACGGTTTCGCGATCTGGGACAACAACTGGTACGCCGGGCACCACGTCCCGGCCTACAGCCTGATCTTCCCGCCGCTCGGCAGCCTCCTCGGCATGCGCGTGGTCGGCCTCCTGGCCGCCGTGCTCGCGGCGTTCTGCTTCGCCCGCCTCGCCGAGGACCACTTCGGCGAGGACTCGCGGCTCGGGATCCGCTGGTACGCCGTCGCGACCGTCTGCGACCTAGCGATCGGGCGCCTGACCTACGCGGTGGCCGCGGCGATCGGCCTTGCCGCCCTGTATGCGGTCGCCAGGGGCCGGCTGGTCCTCGCCGGAATCCTCGCCGCCCTGTGCGGGGTCGCGGCACCGCTGGCGGGTCTCTTCGTCGGAATGGCGGCCGGCGCCCTGTTGGTCGCCCGCTGGGGCGATGCGACGGCCCGCCGCAGAGCCCTCGCCCTCGGGATCCCGGCCGTCGCGACCGGACTGGCGTTGACGATCGCCTTCACCGAGGGCGGACGCGAGCCATTCGGGACGTGGCCACTGATCGTCTCCCTCGCGTTGACGCTCGGCTTCCTCCTCCTGCTCCCCCGGGCGGACCGGACACTACGGGTCGGGGCCGGACTCTACCTCGCCGGGACCGTCGCATCGTTCGTCCTGGTGACGCCGATCGGCGACAACACGACCCGCGTGGGCGCCGACTTTGCCGGCCCCCTGCTCGCGTGCGCATTGCTCGCCCGCGGCCCTCGGCCGTCCAGTTCCCGTGCACTGACCACGGCCCTGCTGGTCGGACTCTTCGCGTGGCAGTGGTTCGCCCCGGTGCGCGAGTTCGCCAAGGGCGTCGACGATCCGGTCTCGCGTGTGTCGTCGTACACCGGCCTGGACAACTATCTCCGACGACACGACACAGGCCGCGGGCGGCTCGAGGTGACGTTCACACTGTCGCACTGGGAGGCTGCCATCCTCGCCCCCCGGTACCCGCTCGCCCGTGGCTGGGAGAAGCAGCTCGACACCGCCGACAACGGGCTGTTCTACCGGCGTCCGCTCCGCTCGGCGACCTACCACGCGTGGCTTCGGGAGCTCGCCGTCCGCTACGTCGTGCTCGCCCGCGCGCCCCTGGATCCGTCGAGCCGTGGCGAGGCCAAACTCGTCCTCGGCGGGTTGCCGTACCTTCGGGCCGTCTACTCAGATGCCCACTGGCGGGTCTTCGAGGTGATCGCACCGACCGGCCTGGCCAGTCCGCCGGGGAACGTCGCCGAGCTCGGTGGCCAGTCGTTCGTCGTGGCCTTCACCCGATCGGGTACGAGCCTCGTCCGGGTTCGCTTCACCCCATACTGGCGGGCCCGATCCGCGTGCGTCGGTCGCGGCCCCGGCGGATTCACGCAGGTCAGCTCGGCTCGGCCCGGGCGGGTCGCCGTGACGATCTCCTTCTCTGTCGCCCGGATCCTCGAACACGGTGTCCGCTGCGGCTGAGCCGGTCAATGCCTGGGGTGCTGGTGGCCCGTCGGGATGAGGCCATAGAGGCCGGTGATCCCGCTCAGGAAGATCAGCTTCCCGTCGCTGACGATCGGGTCGAAGGACCCGCTGTGGCGGGAGTAGATGACCCCGCCGGTCCGCAGGTCGAGGGCGAACGTCTGGTGGCGGCCGAGGTCGGCGAAGTAGAGGATCCGGCCGAGGATCGTCGGTGACCCGGAGATCCGCCCGCCGGCGTGGAAGGCCCAGCGGACGGCGCCGGAGTACGCGCTGAGGGCGTACATCGTCCCGTCGTAGGATCCGATGTAGACGGTCGGGCCGAAGCCGGGGACGTCGGTCACGGCCGGGGAGGAGTAGACGTAGGAGCCGGTCTGATGGGCCCACGCGAGCTTTCCGGTCGCCGCGTCGAAGGCATACGCCCGGCCGTCGGTGCTCCCGAGGAAGACCCGGCCGAAGACGACGGCCGCCGTCGAGTAGAAGGTCCCCCCGCCGCCGAGGAGACCCCCGCCGCCGGTAATCCAGATCCGCTTGCCGTCTCGCTCGCGGATCGCCTGCACGTGGCCTGAGTAGTCGCCGAAGTAGAGAACCCCCTTCGAGAGCGTCAGGCTGGCCTTGACTGCACCCGCGGCGTGGTAGCGCCAGTTGACGGCGCCCGTGTGGGAGTTGACTGCATAGACGGTGCCGTCCTGCGAGCCGAAGTACAGCTCCCCGCGGTCGAGCAGGGGCGAGGACTCGGTCCGGCTCGGCAGGTCCCGTGACCAGCGGATCTGGCCGGTTCGCTGGCGCAGGGCGACGATCCGCCCGGTGGCGGCCGCCCCGTGCTCGAGGAGGGTCACGTAGACGCTGTTGCCGGCCGCAGCCGGAGACGACGCCGCGAGGCTGCCGAGCTGGTGCTTCCAGAAGATCTTGCCCGTCTGAGCGACGACCGCCCGCAGGAGGCCGCCGTCGTCGATCTGGTAGAGGACCCCATGGTCGAGGACCGGCGGGAACTCGAGGAGGTTGCCGCCGTAGACGACCCACAGCCGGCGGAACGGCGGGTGCATCTTCGCGGGGGCGGGCGCCGTCCGCGCGTGGTCCTTGCTGTAACCGTAGAGCGGCCACGGCGGGTTGTCGAGCGCCAGACTCGGCTCGACCGGAGGCTTCGGCTGGAACTGGACCTGCGGGTGGAAGACGTCGCCCGGCCGGCGCAGGCGGTTGACGAAGACGATCGCCGCGGCAGCTCCGACCACCGTGAGCAGGATGACCCCGAGCGCGATCAGGAGCCGGGTCCGACGGGTGGGCTTTGGTCTGGGTCGGGTCACGGGCAGAGTGCGCCGACCCCTTGCGCAAAACGCTCGGCACGAGCGTCCCGGGAGGCTAGCAGGGCGCCCCGGGCGCATGAGATGGTTGTCGGGTGAACCGGGACGCCTCGCTGATACTCGTCGCCGGCGGCCTGCTCGTCGCCGGGGTCGGGGCTTCGCTGGTCGCGAGGCGGATCCGCGTGCCCGCGCTCGTCCTCTTCCTCGCGATCGGGATGGCGATCGGGACCGACGGAGTCGGGTGGATCGGGTTCGACGACTACGAGTTCGCCAGGACGATCGGGAGCATCGCCCTGTTGTTGATCCTCTACGAAGGCGGCCTCGGCGCCGGCTTCCGGACGATCCGGCCGGTGCTCGGGCCGGCTGTCTCGCTGGCGATCGTCGCGACCATCGTGACGGCGGTGATCGCCGGGCTCGCGGCCAGCCTGGTGTTCGGCTTCTCGGTCAAGGAGGGGCTGCTCCTCGGGGCGATCCTCTCGGCGACCGACGGGGCCGCGGTCTTCGCGTTGCTGCGGGGGTCCCGGGTGCCCGCCCGTCTGGCCCGGGCGCTCGAGGGCGAGGCGGGCTTCAACGACCCGGTCGCCGTCCTGCTGGTGTTGGTGATGATCAAGCTGATCGGGCATCCCGGCTACGGGGCGGGGGAGGCTGCCGTCTTCCTCGTCGAGCAGATCCTCGTCGGTGGGGTTGTCGGCGTGGTCGTCGGCCGGCTGGCCGGCGCCGGGCTTTCGTGGGCGGGGCGGGCTGGCGGGCCAGGAGGGGCAGGAGGAGGGGCTCCGGCGGGCCTGCTGTTGGTCGGCTCGCTGGCAGGGGCCGGGATCGCCTACGGGGCGGCCGGGGTGCTCGGCGGGTCAGGGTTCCTCGCGGTGTATCTGGCGGGGTTGAGCCTGGGCGACGTCGAGCTGGCCGAACGACCGGCCCTCCTGGCCTTCCACGAGGGGTTGGCGTCGGTCGCGGAGATCGGGCTGTTTTTGGCACTCGGGCTGTTGGTCTTCCCGAGTCAGCTCGGGCATGTTGCCTTGAAGGGGGTCCTCCTGGCCCTGATCGTCGCGTTGATCGCCCGCCCGGTTGCGGCAGGGTTGGCGACGGTCGGCAGCGGGTTGAGTCGGGGGGAGCGGGTCGTTCTCGGGTGGGCCGGCCTGCGGGGGGCGATCCCCGTGGTCCTGGCGACGTTTCTGATCATCGCGGGGGTCCCGGGGAGCCTGCGGTTCTTCAACGTCGTGTTCTTTGCGGTTCTCGTCTCGGCGGTCGTCCAGGGGAGCACCGTCGAGCCGCTGGCGAGGCGGCTCGGGGTGATCGAGGCCTGAGGAGACGCCCGGGGACTTGGTCGGTTGGGAGGCCTGGCGCGTCGGGGTGCGCCCCGGGGCGTGGCCTGCGGGCGGGGGAGGGGCCGCCGGGCGGGATCAGGGGTATTCTGTGGCGAGGCTTTGCGGGCGAAGTGTTGTGGTTGCACAGAAGCCTTCCAAGCTTCTAGGGCGGGTTCGATTCCCGTCGCCCGCTTGGTAGGGCCACGGGGAGTGGCGCAGTCTGGTAGCGCACCCGGCTGGGGGCCGGGCGGTCGCAGGTTCAAATCCTGTCTCCCCGATCGAAGGAAAGCCCTGCTCAGACGGGGATTCTGATGAGCACGATGGGTTCCGCGAGATGAGCTGAGTACCGTCTGTGTACCGTTTGCGACTGGCCGCTTCGTCCTCGAGCAGACGGCGCGTGGGCAGGGCGGCTTCGTCGAGCTGTCGCGGATCGTGCGGGCGGAGGACCCGGCGGACCGCCGCGACCAGGCGATGTTCCGCTCGGGCCAGCACGAGCGGGCGCTCGCGGGCTACGCCGAGCGGGGCCTCGTCGTCTTCGAAGGCGAGCAGCGCCGGGCGGAGGACCGGGCGCTCGAGGCGGCGCAGGCCGACCGGACGGCGGGCCGGGGGACGCTGGTGGTGGCGGAGACGTCGAACGAGCAGCTCGACGCGCTGAACGCGCGGGCGCAGGCGATCCGCCGGCAGGAGGGCGAGCTCGGCGAGGCGCCCGTGCCCCTCACGGGCCGGCCGTACGGCGTGCACGCGGGCGACATGATCGTGATCCGCTCGGGAGTTGTTCACCCGGTTTTCGGAGCGGTCCGCAACGGGATCAGCGGCGAGGTGATGAGCGTCGACGCGGGACTCGGCCAGGCCACCCTCCGGTTGTTCGACGGCCGGGAGGGTCCATTCGACAACAAGCCCCTCCTCGACGCCGCGCAAACTCGTCTCGCGTACGTCTCCCATCCGTTCCCGGCGCAGGGCCAGACGACGGACACGACCCACGTGATCGCCACTCACCTCTCGACCGCCGAGGGCTCGTACGTCGGCCTGACCCGCGCCCGATCGCGAACCCGCGTCTACGCCGCCAGCGACGACCTCGACCTCCAACTCGACACGCCGCGCGACCAGGCCGTCGCTAGCCCGGCCGATCGCCTCGGCCGCAGCGAAGCGGAGATGGCATCGATTCGCATCCCGCTGGCACACGAGCGCGAGGTCGAGGCAGCACAAACCGCCGAAACGATCGCGACCCACGACCTCCCGACGGTCGAGACGCTGCGAGACGAGCGCGACCGCCTGCGAGACCTGGTGGCTACCTACCCGAGAGGCGCCGCCCAGGAGGAGACGCTCCTCCAGAACGAGATCGACGGCTTCGCCACGGCCGCTGCCCAAGCGAGAGCCCAGGCCGACCGCTACCGGACAGAGCTCGCAGCGCTCAGCCCGCTCGTCCGCCGGGGCCAGGCGCTCCAATCCGCGGTGTCAGTCCACGAGCAGCGAGCGGCGAGGGAGCAGGTATCCGAACGAGACGCGCGAGCAAAGCTTTGCCGCAGCGATCGCCGCGCCGGACAGTCCGGCCCGTTGGGATGCCGAGCACCCACAGGTCCGCGAACAGCTCGACGCTGCGGAGCAGGCCTTCGACCAGGCCGTCGCCAAAGCAGCCGACCGAGCCCTCGAGAGCCCTGCAGTTCACCTGGCCCGCATCCTGGGCGAGCGCCCCGAGCCGCAGCGGGCCGCGGATCGCGAGTCATGGGACCGAGCAGCGGGCACGGTCGAGCAATACCGCATCGCCCACCAGGTCGACCCGGCCGAGGCCTCCGCGCTCGGCCCGGAACCCGAACCAGGCCGAGGGCCGCTGGGAACAGCTCGGCGCCTGGCGGAAGGCCGGCGAGAGCGTCCTCGACGCACGCAAACAGCTCGACCTCGACTACGGCCCCGTCAAGGAGCGCCTGGCCCGCATCGAAGGCCTGATCCCCGAAGCCGACCGCGCGCGGGCTCTCGACCGCGGCCACGGCTGGGAGCTCTGACGACGATGCCGAGCCGGGCCGTAGCTCCGCTCCACCGGGCCGTCAACCGGCTTCGCCGGTTCACCTCACCTCGCTGCGCTCGGTGACTGCCCGCCTCCGCTCGGCTGGATGGCAACCAGGGGTCGGCAGAGCCGACCCCTGAACGAGGGGGGAGACGCCCCTCGCGTCCTCGACGCCGAGTACGATCGCTCATGTGATTCCTGCGCTCGCGCCTACGTCTCCCGGAATCGTTGGACATCGGAATATCGGACCTTCAACGGGGTACATGGCCGACCACTATGGGGAGTGGCCAGTCCTCGTTAGCGAAGCCACCGCAGTCTCCACGGTCGCTGTCGAGCTTTCCGCGCTCTCGGAGACGGAGCTGCCCTCGCTCGTGGCGTTTCTTAAAGAGGGGCCGGTGCTGCCCTTCCTCTACATCTCGGTGCATGGCCCCACGAAGGGTCGCAAGATGCCCGAGGGCGAGCTGGTCGACATGATGAGATCTCTGGTGCACCGCGTGGACGCGATCGTCATGCATCCTGACGTGATGCGCGATCTGGCTCTTTTCCGTGATTTGGGCTCGACTCTCCTGATCGAGAACATGGACCGTCGAAAGCCGGTCGGCCAGACGGCAGAGCACTTGACCGACTATTTCGCCGAGCTTCCCGAGGCGGGGTTCTGCTTCGACGTCCCGCACGCTGCATCGGTGGATCCGACTTTGCACATGGCCCATGAGCTCCTCGACGCGCACGGACACCGCCTGCGTCACGTGCACTTGTCTTCACTGGATGAGCGCTGTCATCACACGTCGCTGACGGCGGACCAAGATCGCTTCGAGTCGGTTCTCGACCGTTGTCGAGACGTGCCATGGATCCTCGAGGCAGCTCCAGCATAAGGGACGCTGCGGGGGCCGTTAGCGAGCTCCCCGCGGCTGCCGACCGCTGTGCTGATCTGCTGCGAGCCCGCCTGACGACGACGGCTCGGCTGGCGGAGTTACGAAGCAGGATCGATGAAAGCAGACTTCCCGACAAGTCGTCTGTTGTTCTCTTTGGCTCTTAGGGTCGCTACGAGCTCACCGATCAAAGTGACAACGACTGGGCACTCCTCGTCGACGATCCTAACGTGGATCTCGAAGGGCCCACGGTGCAAGAAGCGCTGCGACACCTGGATGAGGTTTTCGAGCAAGGCAAACCTCCAGGGCGCCAAGACTATTTCGGCTGCGCCTTCGGTAGCGGTTTGCTCTGCGAGCGCATAGGACTCGACGAGGACGACACCCGTAACCTCACGCGACGGATGTTGCTGCTGCTCGAGTCCGTGCCGGCCGCCGGTGCCAACGTACATCGAGTCGTCCGAGACCGTCTAGTCGATCGATACCTTGAGCGTCATCACAAGGACTACCGGCCGCCTCGGTTCCTTCTCAATGACGTCATCCGATACTGGCGAACGATCTGTGTTGACTTCGAGGGCAAAATTGCCCAGGACGCTCGCGACGGCGTCATCGTGGACAAGTTCGTCATGCGCAACGCCAAGCTCCGGACCAGTCGAAAACTGCTGTACGCGAGCGGCCTTCTACCGGTCCTCCTTTGTCACCATCTCAAGGCGGAGCACATGCCCGCCTTCCTGAGATCGCAGTTCGACGCCGTGCCCACCGATCGTGTCGCCCGCGCATTCCTGCACCTCGGACAGCCGGACGCCGGGCTGCGGACCACCGCCGCCTACAGTGCCTGGATCCGGCTGATGAGCGACCCGGATCGCCGGAACGCCTTGGCGGCCCTAGACGAGGCAACTCGCTACGAGTCCCCGGTCTTCGCCGAGGTTCGCCGCATCGGCGAACTGATCGATCGCGGTCTGACCGCGCTGCTCTTCGAAAGCAGCCTCGCGACGGTTGCCCCCCGATATGTTGTTCTCTAACGAGGCCGTCGCCAAGGCCGCCGGTGGCCCCGCGGGGCATCCGAAAATCAAGGTTATGAGCTAAGCTTGATTTCGTGCCCGAGTTAGTCAAGGCTCGCTGGGTTCCGGCCGCCAGCTCGGGGCTGCCTAGAAGTGCGCGCCGTGGATGCGACTACGAGGCCTACGTCCCGGACCGACTCGCTGACCGAGCCTTCGCGCTCTACGGCGAGACTGCGGCGGACCTCGCCGACGCTGAACGGGCGGTGGAGCAGCTCCAGCACGAGGCGCGATCGCTGGCCGACTCGGAGGCGGTCGCCAGACTGCTGCTCCGCGCTGAGGCCGTAGCGTCGTCGCGAATCGAAGGCTTGGAGGTCGGCGGTCGACGACTGCTCAGGGCGCAACTCGTCGTCGGACTCGGTGATGACCCGGGCGACGTGACGGCGGCCGAGGTCCTCAACAACGTCGATGCGATGCGCTGGGCCGTCGACTCGGTCGCCGCCGCGGACTCGATCACGCCCGGGCACGTTCTCGAGATCCACGCGCGACTCCTGGCCGGCACGCGGCTGGAGCGATTCGCTGGCGTGGTTCGCCGCGAACAGAACTGGATCGGCGGCAGCTCGTACAACCCGTGCTCGGCGGCGTTCGTCCCGCCGCCCGCCGAGTACGTCGAGGACCTCCTCGCCGACCTCTGCGAGTTCTGCAACGACGACGCACTGCCGGGCGTGGCTCAGGCGGCGATTGCCCACGCTCAGTTCGAAACGATCCACCCGTTCATTGACGGCAACGGGCGTACTGGGCGGGCGCTGATCCATGTGATCCTCAAGCGGCGGGGCCTTGTCCGCGCGGCCCTGCCGCCGGTGTCGCTCGTGCTGGCGACGTGGTCCGCCGACTACGTCGGCGGTCTCACCGCGACTCGCTACCGCTGTGAGTCCGGCGACGACGCGGCGGTCGCCGCCGTCAACCAGTGGATCGCGCTCTTCGCGGCCGCGGTGACCAGGGCGGTCGACGACGCTCGACAGTACGAGCGACAGGTGCGTGAGGTCCAGGCGCGATGGCGGGAGGCGGTCGGCAAGGTCCGCTCGGATTCAGCCGTCCTCCGCTTGGTCGAGGCACTCCCGGGCACGCCGATCGTGACGGTCCAGAGCGCCGCCGGGCTGACCGGTCGGAGCGTGCAGGCGACCAACCAGGCAATCCGGCAACTGGAGGCCGCCGGCGTCCTGACGCAAATGACTGTCGGGAAACGCAACCGCGCCTTCGAAGCCACCGAGCTCATCAACGCTTTCACCGCTCTCGAGCGCCAACTTGCCAGCCCCGGCGGGAACACCCAGACCTCCCCGCCGAGGAGGTTGTCCGAAGGCTCGTAGAACTTTGAACGGCGGTTCCGCCCGCCTCGTCCGCTCCGCTTGGGAGCGTGACAGGCGCCAACCAAGTCCGACGAGGACAGGAGGAACCGCCATGAAGAAGGTAA
>JAXDHV010000009.1:0-21555 GCA_034664295.1 Solirubrobacteraceae bacterium
CGACGAGCGCAGTCCGGGCGCGGTGGCGCAGCAGCAGCTCCTGCACGACAAGGCCCGCCTCGATCGTCTTTCCGAGGCCCACGTCGTCGGCGATCAGAAGCGTAGTGCGCGGCATGCGGAGCGCCCGAACGAGCGGCTCGAGCTGGTAGTCCTCGATCGTGATGCCACTGCGGAACGGCGCCTGGAGCGAGCGCTGGTCGGCGCTCGTGACGGCGCCCCAGCGCACCGCGTCGAGAAACGCCTCGAGCTCGGCCGGGTCGTCGAGCCGATCGCGGGCGATCGGCGGGAGCTCGGCCTGCTCGATGATCTTCGTGCCCGGCTCGATCTCCCAGATGACCTGGAGCTCCTCGCCGGTCGCGTCGTCCTCGACCGAGACGAGCGAGACGAGGTGCTGGACCGGACGGTTGTCGAGGGCGGCTTGCGTGTCCCGGGCGGCGTCGGCCACTACCCAGATGCGGCCGCGGACGCGGGCGAGCTGGCCAGGCTCTGGGGCCCGGCTCGGCGGACGCACGTCCGGCTGCTCGGACTGCTCTGCCGGTTCTCCGCCGATCGTCGTTAGAACCATCGACGGGAGGCTTCAACCTTCACGCGGCGATGGTAACCGAGGACGGCGGGCGGCCCTGGACCCTGGCGCCGTTCTGGCCTCCAGCGTGCGACGTTCGCTTCTAGGGTCGAGCGGGCGCCGGGCGGGCGGCAGCGGCCGTCAAACCACGGGTCCGCCGACGAACGCTTCGTCGCATACGAATCGTCAAATGTGGTGCCGTGCTCAGCTCAAAGCAATCGTGCGGCTGGGACAGGACACGCCCTCAGGGTCTCAGGGCAGCACGTGCTCCGGGACGAATGGCACGGCTTTGTCGATGAAGAAGAGTTGCTTGAGCTCGTGCAGCCGGTGGCGGGCCTCGGTGTCACCGCGTGCGCTGAGGGCTGCTAGCTCTTTCGTCACGTCCAAGCCGTACCGTCTGTTTGGAAGTGCCGGGTTTACTCGGATGAAGTTCTCTCGGTTCCCGATGAGGTGTGTTGCGGCACCGCATGATGCGTCTGATTGCGCGGTCACGAAGACCGCGGACATGGAGCGAGCGACGCCGAGGATTCCGCTTCGCCACCACCCGGCCGTGCGGACGTCGAGTGCCTCTTCGCCGCAGCCAAGGCTGAGGATTGCGATGTCTTCGCGCGGCCAGCTCAGCACCCCGACGGCCTCGACCGCAGCGAGACCCGCCGGGTTGTTGGCAAATACGCCGCCGTCAATGAGGGGTGCCCCAGCATCGGTGAGGTATGCCTTGAAGTAGGTTGGCGCGGCGGATGTGGCCATGGCGACATCGACCATGAGGTGCTTGTAGTCCTGGACGAAGCGAGTGTTGTGGGCTGTTTTCCATAGGTGGACGCGGCCGGAGTTGACGTCCATGGAGGGAATCACGAGTCGAGTCGCGCTGTCGCCCAGTCGCCGGTCCCCGAGCACGTCTTGGAGCTCGGTCTTGAGCTGGGCTTGGTTGTACTTCGCGGTGGCCCACTGCCGCGCGCCGCGTGCGAATCGGTTGCCTTCGAAGATCGTCGGACCGCGGGTGAGGTAGAAGTTCCGGATCTCCGCTGGGGGTAGGCCGGCCGCGAGACCGAGCGCGATGATGCCGCCGGTGGAGGTTCCGACGATCAAGTCGAAGTATTCGACGATCCGCCAGTCGAGGTGTTCCTCGAGTGTGGCGAGGAACGACGCTGCGACGACCCCTTTGACCCCGCCGCCATCGATAGCGAGAACGCGTCTCATCTGATGATCACTGGGTGGCGATTGCGTGCGACGCAGACGCCGTCCTTGACGATGTAGCACTCGACCCAGTGGCTACCGCGATAGAGCGTTGTTTCGACTTTCGTGTTGCCGGCGGAGGTGATCTCGCCGCGCAGAGCGTGCCGGTCGGCGGCTTCGGCGCCGCCGTTGCGGACTTTCCAGTAGATCTCGTAGGGCGCGGGAACGTCGCAGTGGGCGATCCGGAAGGTCAGGGTGCGGCCCTTCAGCACCCGGTTGCCTTGCTTTGGCAGGTCGTAGGTACGGAATCCCGGCTTGGGGCCGACCTTGCCGATGATTCGTAGACGGTATCCGTTCGGCCGGTACGGGAATCCGAAGTCACTGTCGAGAAACTGCTCGTGAGGGGCCGGAGACGCCGCCTCGAGTAGGAGGGCGCGTTTCTGGATGGGGGGAGCCGTGAAGTTCGAACCGAAGATCCCTTGCCAGAGCCGCTCGCTGTTCTCGGCGTCTGCCTCGTTGAACGCCTCCGACATGAGTGCGGAGTAGCGGTGGATGCGCGCACGAAAGTTCTGGTATTGAGTGTCGTCCCAGCGGTGGGAGAAGTCCTCGCCCGTTCCGCCTGGGTCGAGGAGGACGGGCGTGCAGGGGTTGGCTTGGAGGTACGTGTCTAGGTCGGCGACGATGTTTACCAGCGTCGTAGGAACATCGGTGTAGTAGCCTGGGTCCCCGATAAGGTTGACGAAGTTCACGCGTCCCCCCAGCAGCGTGGTCAGGATGATCGAGCGCGCGGTGAAGGTCTGTTTGAAATCGCGCAGGTACTTCATGAGTCGGATGACCGCGATGAGTTGCTCGCCGGTGACCCGACTTTGCTCGTCCAGCCACTCCGTGAACCGCTCGGGATTGGTGAGCTCGAACCGGTTGTCGTGCCGGTTTGTGATGTAGCGCCGACCTCCGCGCTCGATGTACGGGACGAGATCGATGTGGAAGTCGTTGGCGTACTGAAGGGTGACGCACCGGGTCTTGCGGCTGACCTTCGACCGGTACGTACCGCTCGATCGGAATGCCGAATAGAGCTGCGAGATGTAGTCGCGCGGCTCGGCGTCGGGCTGCTCTTGCATAGGCACGAGCGCATCGACATCGAACTCGTGCGCGGGCAGCGGCTTGATGATCGTCTTCTGGGCGTACGAGCCCTGCGGGATCAACTCGTCGCTGCTCATCAACGGTCCGAGTTCAGCGTGGTTGGCCAGGAAGCTCTCGATCGTCTCGAGGCGCTGATCGAGGGCGTCCAGGCGGGATTGATTGAGGTTGACGACTCCGTCGAGGAAGTTAGTGAAGTGGTCGGTCAGTTTCGTCATGGCGCGAAGGCAGATCGGATGAGCCAAGGTATCAAGGTAGCACGGTAGCGCGCCGGTTGTCAACTTGCTACCTGGCACGTCCGATGGTAAGGTGGCGATAGATCAACCGAGCCAGAAGGGGACCCCATGCCAGACGAGACCAAAGCGATGACCCTGCGACTGCCGGGACAGCAGGCGCGAGAACTTGAAACCGTTGCCCAGATCGATCAGATGCCGGTCGCCGAGGCCGTCCGCTCAGCGATCGAGGCTCACATCGAGGCCCGACGGCAGGATCCGGAGTTCCGTGGCCGACTCCGCAAGACGCTCGAGGAACAGAAAGACATCCTCGAGAGGCTGGCCCGATAGGCGATGGGCTGGCGCTATCTGGATCTCGCTGATTACCTGCTGATTGCGGAGGCAATCCTTGAGATTCCGGCGGCGCAGTTAGCCCGACTGGAACGCCTCGGCCTCGCCGAGTCGGCGCTCAACGCGCCGGCTGCCGGATTCGGCGAGGTTGAGGCGTACCCCGATTTCACATCGAAGGCTGCGGTCCTGTGCTGGCACCTTGTCAAGAACCATCCGCTGCCGGACGGCAACAAGCGGGCCGGTTTCGTCGCGTTGCTTGAGTTCGCCGACCGAAATGGTCGCCCCTGGCGGCGAGCCGAAGGCGATCCAGCCGAGACAGACGCGATCATTCGCGGCGTGGCGGACGGCAGCATCGATCGTGACCAGCTGAAATCATGGATTGCCAACCGAACCGGGGAGACACTGTGAGCGCGCACCAAGCGCTCGGGCTGTTCGACCGCCCAGCGGACGATGAACCCGATATCCCGCTCCTGTACCTCGCGATGCCGCTCTCGCATCTGAAGGACCGAGGCGAGCGCGAGCAGGTCGAGCTGCTCGCCCACACCGTGACCCGCGCGCTCGACGACGCCAGCCAGAAGTCGACGGACCCCTGGCGGGTGTCCGTGCACTCGCCGGCCACGTGGTCCGCGCCGTGGAAGAGAGACGGTCGCACGCCGGAAGGCATTTACCGTCTGAACAGCAAAACGCTCTGGGAGGAAGCCGACGCCCTGATCGTCATCGGTCACCGAGGGGGGAGCCTTGGCAGTGGCCAGGAGCTCACATGGGCCGGAAGCCTGCATCTCCCCATGCTCTACGTCCACATCGCTCGCACACCGGTCAGCCGCCAACTCCATGGGGCATCCCGGGAGCACGATCTCCAGGTCTCCGCCTACAACTCGCCGGACGAACTCTCCGACATCGTCGGGCGGTGGCTGTGCTCCCGACGCCACATCATCGCGGATGGACCACGTCGGCGTCGCAACCGGATGCTGCGCTTCGCCGAACTCCAGACCCGCCTTCGGTACGCCTGGGAAGCGCTCACTCCAGCCGCTCGAGATCACGTCGTATTGGCGACCCGTATCGCGCCGGGTCGAGTCGTCCGCCTGCTCGACTCCCCCGGCGCCCTATCCCAAGCCGCGACCTGCGAGGTCAGCGAGCTCGCTGCAGCACTTTACGTCGAAATCGCAAGCCTCGTCGGCGTGCCGCCTCTGCCTGATCTCCGGACCGAGCAAAGGAGCGCGCTCGTCAACGCCGCTACTGAATTTGGCTGGGACACACAGGAGACCTTCGCGCTCTACGACGCCGCTCGCGTCGAGCTCGCGCGCGGCGGCATTCGCCGAATGCCGCTCGCTAGCGCCTACGACTGGCGCGTGTTCCGAGAGAGGATCCGGAATGGCCGCTGACGTCACCGATCCACTAGTCAGCCAACTATTGGCGGGGCTTAACATCAGCCACTTGCCTCCCATCGACCTCGCGGCGGTCGCCGAAGCCCTTGGCGTAAGTCGGATCGAGGTCACGCCTATGACCGAAGAAGGTCGGCTAGAGCAGCGCGGTGGCCATGTTTCCATCTGGCTCAGGGCCGGTGCCCCGATCCAGCGCCGCAGGTTCACGCTCGCCCATGAGCTCGGCCATCTCGTACTCGCCGATCCCGACCGCGACTTCACAGCTCACCGGATGTGGAGCCGTCCCGATCGCGAGGAACGCTTCTGCGACGCCTTCGCCGCGAGCCTCCTGCTCCCGCGAGCCTGGATCCTCGCCGAGTTTACCGGCAGGCCCGAGAACCTCACGACCGTGCGCAGGTTGGCAAATGCCACGGGCGCATCGATGTCAGCGTCCTTGGTGCGACTCCGTGAGGTCTTGCATTGGCGGCGCTCGCTGCTCTACTGGCGTCAGGCTGATGGGCAATGGGCGTTGCTGTACTGCGCCGGCGTCCCGCACAACATTCACAACCGCGTCACGAGCGCCCCCGCGACCCGCGAGGCTGTCGGCGAGATCGCCCGCCGACGGACAAGCAAACTCACAACGATCCCGCTGATGATCAGTGACGTTCAGCACAGCGTCCGGGCTGAAGTCTCATCAGGCGGCTCCGCCGTCCTCGCTCTAGCGGACCTGACAGACGCCGCAAGCTGCGCCGCGGCGGCTCGCTTCTAAGAGGCGCAGGACGATCCGAAGGCTCGACTCGGGGCCTGGTCGTTGGCCGAATGGTCGCGCAAGGGCGGGCCAACCCCCACGAGCTGGATCTTCAGGTCGTCCTTGACCCACGTAAAGGACCGTTCGTGTGCCTCCTCGCTGCGCCTCATCCCTTGGTGTTCAAGATGCGCGACCACGCGCTCGACGGCTTCGTTTGCCACCCCGGCGTCGACGTCGCGGGTCGGCGCGACGGCCACGTCGTGCCCGTCGAGGGCGACCTGGACCGCGACGGCGCCGATTACCACGACGTCCTCCCGAACGGGCTCCAACACGGCGGCCGCGTCGTGCATGAGCGGCGTAGGCGACAGGATCTTCACCAGCCCATCTCGGTCCGGATCGCTTCGGCAGCGTCGAGTGCGCGTTCACCGGCGACGCGGCAGTCGAGGTAGAGCTGGACGGGATCCGCCACGCGAAGTCCGTCGCGATCGATCGCGAGCCCGAGGACGAACGCGTCGGGCGCGAGTTGCGCCGTGATCCGCCCTGCCGCTAGTCGCGCCGGGATCGCGATCAGCGCGTCGGCCCACAGATCGCGGTCGTCGCGACCGATCCAGACGAGCACCTCGGCCGGCTCGACGACGCGACGAATGCTGGCGGCACCGGCCAAGCCGCCGACCGCGTAAGGACGGTCCACGCTGGCCGCCGCGCGTGCGAGCACGTCCAGCGCTCCGTCGGCGTCGCGCGCTCCGACGTCCCACGTCAGACGCGGTGGACGTCGTGCCGTTGTCGACCGTTCGTAGGCGTCGAGCAGCCCCCGCGTGTTCCGCACGCGGACACGGCGGAGTCGCCTGTCGGCGGTGTCCGACTGGACGACCACGAGTCGGTCGTCGGCGAGTGCGCGGACGGTACGCGAGACCATCGCTTCGCTCAGCTCCACCCGGACGGCCAGCTCGCGGAACGATGGGCGCTCGTTCGCATGCAGCAGAAGCCAGCGGGGAACCCGGCTCGCCCTCTTCGCAAATGGCGCGGTCGGAGTCGCAGAAGGGGGCATCGCGGGTCGCTGGGCTGGTCGCTCGACGTACACCGGCGGCGCGAATACGAAGAGCTCTCCGTCCTCTGCCGAGTACGAGACGCCGGCAGCTCGGAGGAGATCCCGCGCGGCCGGGGACGAGCGCGTGAACACAACTAGGACCGGCTTGTCGGTCGCCTCGACCGCGCCCACGACCCGCTCGGCCTCGCTGAGATCCAACACTTCCGTCCTTCGTACGTCGAAATCTAGGACGCGTCGGCCAGCCAGATCGAGCGTCGCGCCCCGGTCCTCAACCTTCAGGAGAAGGTGCTCATACGCAGTTGTTTGCAAATTCGGGATCCTTGATGTTTACCGCAAGGATCGCCGTCCTGCAAGTATCTGGCCCGGACTCGCGTCAGCGCGACCGCCCGGCCATGTGCTGACGAACTCCGGCTGACGCCTCGAGCGCGAAGATCTCCGAGAGCAGCGCGGCGTCCTCCTCTTGGCTGCGGTAGCGCAGATAGATCTGGGTCGTCTTGATGTCCGCATGCCCGAGCCAGTTCTGGACTTGGAGGATCGAGGCCCGCTGGATCGCGAGCGTGCCGAACGTGTGGCGCAGCTCGTGGAAGCGCATCGGCGGCAGGCCGGCCTTCGTCAGTGCCTCGCGGTACCGCTTCCGGACGCGGTTGGAGTCCAGGTGGCCGGCGGCCGGGCCGCAGAAGACGAGGTCGCTCAGGCCGACGTACTTCTCGCGGTCGCCGAGCTGCCCGAGCACCCGAGCGACGTCGTCGACCATCGGCACGGTCCGCGCTGACCCGCTCTTCGGCGTCGACTCGACATCCTTGGCGAAGCTCGTCCGCACGTGGATCGCCTGGCGCTGGAAGTCGATGTCCCGCCAGCGCAGCGCCAGCAGCTCGCCCATCCGCAGGCCCGTGAACGCGGCCGTCAAGTAGAGGACCGCGTCCTGCTCGGACGCCGCGGCCTGCGCCAGGGCGTGGACCTCCGGCGCCGTGAGAACGCTGATCTCCTTCGTCCGCCGGATCCGCGGCCGCTCGATCAGGCTGGCGGGGTTGTTCGGCAGGCCGAAGGCCCGCATGGCTCGTTTGAAGATCGAGTTCAGCGCGATCAGGTACTTGTGGATTGTCCGGTTGCTCGGCGACCGCTCGGCGATGAAGGCCGCCCGCCAGCGCTCGAGGACGTCGAGCGTGACCTGCTCGAGCGGCAGGTGGCCGAGGCTCCGATCGAGGACGCGGACCATGTTCCGGTAGTCGTCGAGCGTCGACGCCTTCGCCGCCCGCTCCTCGCGCACGTAGCGCAGCCACTCCGCCGTCGCCTGCGCGAAGGTGACGCCCGTCCGGACCATCCCCGCGAGCGTCCCGTTCTGAGCCTCGGTGAGAATCCGCCGCAGCTCAGCTTCGGCGAGGCGCTTGGTCCAGAAGCCCTCGGCTGGGCGTCCACCCTGGGTCCACGCCGGACCGAGCGCCTTCTGGACCTGGCGGCCGTCGGGTAGCCGGTACTTCACGTACCACCGCGGGCCGCGCGAGCGCTCGACCCGGTAGACGTGGCCCGATACCGAGCCCGAGCGTTTGAGTGGTTGCAGCGTCATCGTGGTCTCTCCTGGCTGACGATACGCCTCCACGGGGATGGGACGCGTCGCGGCGAAAAATGTCCCAAAAAATGTCCCGAGATCGCGTGATTTGAGGTCAGCTGAGAGCACTTGAGAACAGCTAAGAGCCTGCAAAACAACATAATCGCATCTCCCGGAAGGCAACTTTTAATCCGGCGGGCTGGGTTCGAGTCCCAGGCCGCGCATCGTGCAAAGCTCCTGCTAACTTCGAGTTTCTCAGTTTCTCAGGGCCACAGGGGCCGGCAACGCGAAATATGTCCCAAATATGCCCGGGGCCGGTCCCAAAGCGGCGAGCCGCGACCTTTGGCCCGCGGAACGGACGGGCTGTCCAGCCTCACGAGAGTGGACCGAGCGGTCGGGAGCGCCCCGGACCTGGACCCGTCCCTCGCCTGCAGAGCGATGGGTCCCAGGCCGGGTGGGGACCAGCTGAGGCGTGGCAACTCGGATCCGCCGCCGGATCGTCCTGCTGAAGCTTGCCGACAACACCTGCGCCGCCCAAGTATCGCGGTCGTCACCGGCGACAGTGCATGAATTGCGACGGCGATCTCCGACATGTGGAGGGAAGACTTCCGAGACCGTCGAGAAGCACCGGCCTGGGCACGCCTTGCTGTTCGTCGCCGAAGCATTCGCACGTCCCGGCGGGGCGCGACGGCGAAAGCAATCGTGCCGACGCCGGCACCCCTACGAGTAGACCTGGATCTCTGAGTAGCCCTCAAACGCGTAGGGGTTGAGGAACTGCCGGCGCCAGAAGAACGAGCGGTCGAGTTCCGTCATCTGCGCGACGTCGCAGACCTCGGTCCACTCGCGCGTGATCACCGCGACCTGGTTGTCGATGAGTTCCCGCGCATCGCCCTCCGTCAGCATGTATGTCTCGGCGCGCTCGACGCACCCAGCTAGCTGGCTCATGCGAAATCCGTCCAGGCCGATGATCATCGCCTGGCTCGTTTCACCCCCAGCTCGCGGTTGGGGGCAAATGTCGTACGCGGGCGTGAGGGTTAGCCACTCGCCGTCCCAGAATGCTGCGTGGTTGCGAGCGTGGTCGTCGCTGTTGCCGGTGAGGATGTTGAAGGTGATGCGAGCGAACAACTCGCGCAGAGTGCTCCTCGCGTCGGTGAAGCGCTCTCGCACGACCTGCGCTAGCTCTGCGTAGCTCGCATAGCGCGCCATCATCTCGTCGAGCCCGAGAATTGTGAGCGCCGAGACGAGCGCTCGCCGCTGCTCAACTCCTTGCGTACGGTCGAAGCGTTGGACAAGCAAGACATCCCGGCCGATTATCTCAACGAGCTCGACGCCGGCCACATTGAGGCCCGCACGTCGCGCGAGCTCCATCGCCGCGAATTCGCCTTTGACGATTCTGTAAGTGTCGGTGCTCGACGAGAATTTCGCGATCAGGTCCCCGCCGTCGCCCCGCAGGAGTGCTTTGGGGCGCGCCCCACCAACTGAGCTGCCGTGGAGGAGCGCCAGGTCGAGCGCTGGTGACAGCGGCTGCCCGCCCGCGACTCGATCAGCTGCCTCCATCAGCACTTCGAGCCTCGCGGTCGTCTCATCGCGGCTAACGTAGTTGTCGGCGCTTTCTTGGAAGTCGAGTGCGCCGATCCGGTCAGAGCCCGACCGCAGCAGGTACGTCAGCGGCCCGAACGCCGCTGGATCGCCGTCCTTCGCGCCCGCCCCAAGCAGGTGCTGCATGATGACTCGCTGGCCCCAGGCGTCCGGTCCCGCGTCCCTTATACAGCCGGGAATCGTGAGTCCACCGATGGGCGAGATCGTCCCTGGGCGCAGAGGAAGCTCCGGCATATACAGCGGGATGGCTTCCTTGCGGCTGAGATAGCTGCGGCCGTAGTTGAAGACGACGACGCCGCCGACGAGCTCCAGGCGACCAGCGACGACCGGCTCCTCCGCCCCCGGCAGCCAGGTCCAGACAAAGGCCTCGTCGGGCTCAGAAGTCATCCTTCACCTCTGGAAGCGAGCGAGCGGGTCGTGTAAGGAGTGCGCTTCGTGCCTCCACGCGATCGAGGTCTGCGGTCAGCCGTGAACGCTCGGCGTGGAAGAGCGTTACGCCAAGTAGCGCGGCCGTCTCAAATGCCGTGCCGAGGCCGACGCTCAGGTCACCGTGCTCGATCTTGTAGACGGTGCGAGAGGTGATTCCGGCGCGGCTGGCGAGCTCGTCCTGCGACCAGCGCCGCTCGCGTCGCGCAAGGCGGATCTGAGCACCAAGCAGCCGCGCTGCCTCGGTAGCGTAGGGCGAGTACGGACGCGGCCGCTTCTCCGTCATAGTCGGAAATATACTGCGTCTCAGGCCAGTTATCGGAAATATTGTTCTGAACGGTTGGCGGTTGGCGCCACGGAAGCTATCGCCGGAGTCTTCTCCCCGAATGCGCGAGATTGCGCGATTCGCGGGGACCCGCTTCAGCGGACGCTCGCTCTGCCCGCTTCAGCCGGGCCATGCGGTATAGCCGGGCCCTGGGAACCGGTTCGGGACCGTTGGTCGTCGGCAGGTGCGCCGAGTAGTGCCCTCGTCGGCCTCTGCTCGAGCTCCTTGCGCAGGCTCGCGGCGGGGCGCGCCGTTGCTCTCCCCGATGTCAACGGCCATCGAGTTCTCCCCAAGGGCGGCCATCGGTCTTTCGGGTGACGGGCATCACTCCCTTCCCGGCGGTTGCCTGGGTCAGGCGGTAGCTCTCGGGTCCGTTGCTGAGCAGGACGCGCGCGTGGTGCAGGAGCAGGTCGACGGTCGCCGCGGCGAGGGTCTTTGGCATCCACTGCCGCGGCAGCCTGGTTGCTCGTGAGGATGTGCTTGATTCGGCCGTCGCCTGCCCGGACGCGTATCCACGGGTCCCCTGCCGGCCCGGACCCGGCAGGCCCGCGCCTGCGAGGTGCAATCGCGAGCTGCGTTCAGGTCGGTCCGACCGGGCGCCACGCCCCGCTGGGCAGGTCGTGCCCCTGGTCCAAGGCGCTGTCGCCGGACGGCGCACCCGCCGCGAGCTTGGCCAGCGCCTTGGCCAGCGCCTCGGCGTACATGACGTCGCGCTTCTTCTCCTGGCGCTCGGCAGCCTTCTCGGCGAGCTCGAACAGCTCCTCCGGGATCTCGATGGTCACGTACGCCGAGGTGCTACGCACGTGCACCCGGCTGCGCAGCGCGCCCGCCGTCGCGTGCTTGGTCACCTCGATGTAGCGCTCGATCGCCTCTGCGTAGAGCACGTCGATGGGCTTGCCGACTTGCTCGGCCGCTGCCGCAGCCAGCCGCAGCAGCTCCTCGGGCTGTTTGAGTTCGACGCTTCGCATGCGCGAATCCTAGTCGAGCGCTCTCGTGAGGCTTGCGTCCGGGACCTCCCGCCAGTCGCGCGCCGCGACTGGTCAATCTCCGGCCGGCTCGACCGATCGGCCTCGGCGAGGGCCGCCACCCCCATGCCAGCTTCCAGGTGGCCGCCGGGTACGCCCGTTGCCCGGCTCGTGGTGGCACTTCGACGGCGATCCCAACCTCACGTGTGTTTTGGCGACGACCGCAGTGTCTGTGATCAACCTCACACAACCCGGTCCGGCGGCGTGAGAGTCTCGCGACGTTCAGCCAGAAGCACCCAGAGACGAGGGAGAAATGATGGGTACGTTCACGCACGCTCGGCGGCTCCCGTCGAGTCCACACACCACGGGCTGGCGGCCAAGGGTCAGGCGATCGATCGCCGTGACCGGGGTCCTCGGACTCCTGCTGCCGGGGGTCGGCCTCCTGATGGCCGAACCCGCCGCGGCCGGGACCGGCGGGACCAGCACGACCGCCCCGTTCAACGAGTGTCCGAGGGTCGGCAGCGACACCAGCTGCGGCCTGCTCTTCGTCATCAGGCCCGACGGATCGGTCTCGGTCCTGACCGACACCCACCAGCCGGCCTACGACACGCCGTCTGACGAGGACACCCTGGTCGGCGTGCTCAACCAGTCGGCATTTCCGATCACCTCGCTGACCCTGACGTCCACCTCCTCGCCCGGCGCGTTCGAGTTCGACACCGACGGGATCTGCTCCGGCGGATCGAACCCGACCCCCAACGCCCCGGGCTGTCCCTACGCCACCACAGCCACCAGCACCTACGCCGGCCCCGACAACACGTTCACCGTCGCCGACGGCAATCACGGAACGGTCAACTTCGTCGGCGGCGGCCTCGCCCCCGGCGCCTCGACCTATTTCGGCCTCGAGGGGAAGGTCAACGCCCAGTCGCTCGAGTTCCCCCTGGCCGCCCAATCGGTCCCGGTCAGCGCGGTCGAGGGCCAGACGTTCTCCGGTCCGGTCGCTACCTTCAACGACTCGGATGCGACCGACTCGCGCGACTCCGCCGCCAACGACTCGGCGACGATCGACTGGGGCGACGGGACCTCGACCCCCGGGACGATCACTCCCGACGGCGGCGGCCACTACACCGTCTCCGGGAGCCACACCTACGCAGACGAGGGCTCGCCCACGATCACGGTCAAGGTCGCCGATCCGGATGATCCCGCCGGCTCGCCGACATCAGGCCCCGCATCGGTCGCCGATGCCCCGCTGACGAACGCCACCGCGAGCGCCGTGGCCGGCATCGAGGGGCACGCCACCGGCGCGTCCACCGTGGCCACCTTCACCGACACGAACCCCGCCGCGACGCCCGCCGACTTCACCAGCGGCGGCGGCTCGACGACGATCGACTGGGGTGACGGCGCCACCAGCGCAGGCACCGTGACCCAGACCGCACCCGGGCAGTTCGCGGCCTCCGGCGACCACGTCTACGCCGACGAGGGCAGCTATCCGATCACCGTCAGGATCCTCGACGACGGCGGCGCCACAGCCGACGCCCACGCCACTGCCACGATCGCCGACGCGGCCCTGGCCGCCGCCGGCAACCCGGCCTTCGTGTCGACCAACCCGGTCAACGGCACCCTGGCCACCCTGACCGACGCAAACCCCGCCGCGACCACCGCCGACTTCACCTCCGGTGGCGGCTCGACGACGATCGACTGGGGTGACGGCGCCACCAGCGCCGGCACGGTGACCGGCCCGACCGGCGGTCCGTTCACGATCAGCGGCACCCACGCCTACGGGGCCCTCGGGCCATACACGATCACCGTCAAGGTGGTCGACGACGGCGGCGCCACGGCGACCGCGACCACGCACGTGATCGTCTACGCCACATCGGTCGGGGGCAACTTCGTCCTCGGAGACCAGACCGTCGCCGCTGCCGGCCCGGGCCCGCAGGTCGAGTTCTGGGGCGCCCAGTGGGCCAAGGACAACTCGCTGAGCGGCGGCCCCGCCCCGAATGCCTTCAAGGGCTTCGAGAACGATCCGACCGCCGTCACCTGCACCACCGGGTCATGGACCACCGGACCCGGCAACAGCGCCGGCCCGCCGGCGACGATTCCGACCTACATGGCCGTGATCGTCTCCAGTTCGGTGACCAAGTCCGGTTCCACGATCGCCGGGAACGTCGTCCACATGGTCGTCGTGAAGACGGACCCGGTCTACACCCCCAACCCCGGACACGCCGGGACGGGCACCGTCGTGGCGACGATCTGCTAGCCGCCGCGAATCAATCAGCCGGGGGGAGGGGGCCGAGCGCTCCCTCCCCCTCGGCCGTTTCAGAAACCCAGCGCCCCCGGGTCTGACGGAACGTCGACCGCGTGCTCCTCGAGCGCTGCCAGCGGGACGATCTCCAGGGCCCGCTCGTGGGTGCAGGCCAGGACGACGTACGACGGCGATCCGTCCTCGTAGGCCCGCAGCCAGTTCGCCGCCGTCACACACCACCGGTCACCCGGGACCAGGCCCGGGAAGCCGTAGCCCGGCATCGGCGTGCTCAGATCGTTGCCGATCATCCGCTGGTGCTCGAGGAACTCACCGGTCACCACCGCGCAGATCGTGTGGCTCCCGCGGTCCTCAACGCCCGTGTTGCAGCACCCGTCCCTGTAGAAGCCCGTCATCGGCTCCGTCCCGCACGGCTCGAGCGGCCCACCCCTGACGTTGCGCGCGTTCACCCGCCCATTATCGCCTCCGCCACCTCCCGGCAGCTGGCCCGCCGCCGGCGCAGACGCCGGGCAGGTGGTCGCCCGAACGGGCGCCGCTGCGCTGGTGCTAGTCGAGCCTGCCCGGCGCCGACACGCTCGCTCCCGCCGTGACCAGGTCACGCCCCGTCCCCGTCGCCCGGACCACGACCGGCCGCCGCCCGGCCAGTACGTGCGCTCCGTAGCCGCTCAGCCCGATCCCCAGGATCTGTGGGCCCCGACCGAAGATCCCAACCACGCCCTGCGCGATCACGTGACCCCCCGCCTTGATCCGCACCCGCGCCAGGCCCACCGCCGAGAAGTCCAGCCGAACCCTGATCGCCCGCGCCGCGAGCGCCCCCGCCGCGCTCTGCGCCGGGACGCTCAGCTTCAGCCCGACCCGCGCCGGCCGCCCGCCGAACCCGGCGTCCTCGGTGAAGCCCGGCGTGATCGACGCCGCCGCGAACTCGAAGACCGACCGGCCCCGAACCCGACCGTTCGCGCTCCCCTCGACGACCCCCACGCCCCCGACCGCCAGATAGGACCCGTCCGCCCGCGCGGCGACCGCCCGCTCGACGAAGCTGTCCTGCACCAGTCCCCTCACCACCCGAGAACTCCCGCCCCCCGTCGCGCCTGAGCCTCCGCCGCCGAAATGCGGCCTGAAGCGGATCTGAGCCGGACCACCCGACGACGACTCGGCCCTCCCGCTCGCGCTCACCCGCAGCCCACCGACCGTGCCCGGCGCGCCCGCGACCCGCCCCACCGCCAGGAGGCCACCACCAGCGCCCGTCAGCAGCTCGAGCCCTTCGGGCAGCGCTCCGACGTGCGCCACCCCGCCGTCGCCGAACCCCGCATCCGCGTGCCCGCTCGCCGTGTAGTCGAACAGCCCAGTCCCCCCTCCGACCACGACCGACCCGTCCGGTCTGACGAGCATCGCGCCCGCAGGCACCCCCGCAGGCAGCCCCACAGGAACGCCGCCGTTGAAGCGCCGGTCAGCGCCCCCGTCGGGTCCCAGCAGCGTCAAGATCGCCGTCGAGGACACCGGTGACTGGATGTTGTCCATCCCCAGCGTCATGACCTCCCCGCTCGGAAGGACGCTCAAGTCATAGCCACCGGCGTCGGTCGCCCCGATCGTCTCCTGGCCGCCCTGCCCGAACGCCTGATCCAATCCGCCCGACCTCGTCAGGGCCACCACGTTCCACACCCCCGCCGCCGACGGATCCCCCCCGAGCGCCGCCGACAGCTGACCCGCCTCCCCGGTCAGGAAGATGTCCCCGTCCGGGGCCAGGCCCGCCGGTCTGCACGAATCGCAGGCCGGCGCCAGCGGCGTCGTCGCGATGCCCTGCGACCCGAACGTCCGGTCGAGGCTCCCGTCGGCGTCGAGGCGCACGACCAGCAGCTGGCCAAACGAGAACGCCGTCGTCTCCCGGCCCGAGACCACGACGACCAGCTTCCCATCGACTTGCCGCAGCACCTCCAACGGCCGCGACGGCGGCGAGTCGACCCCGACGCGAACGATCCCGCCGCGCCCGAAGCTCGCATCCAGCGATCCGCTCGCCGTCAGCTCGGCCGCATAGAAGCCCCTCTGACCCCGGCCGCCGCCCCCGACCAGGACCGCCCCTCCGCTCGGAAGCGCCACGACCTGGCTCGCCCCGCCGCTCGACTCCGTCCCTGTCCCCGCCCCCGCGCCGACCGGGAACACGACGCGCCCCTGCGCCACCCGCGGCCCCCCGGCCGAGGCCTGCCCGCCGGCGGCCAGGCCGAGCCCCACAACCGTGACGGCCGCCCCAAAAGATCTCCATCGATTTCCCCGATCCGATCGCTCCCCCGCGACCCGGCTCGCTCCGAACCTCAGCGGAGCGTCCCCGACGCCGACGCGTGCGCGCTCGCCGCGACAAGGTCTCGTCCAACGGCACTCGCCGTCAACCGGAGTCCCGGCCCGCCGCCGACCACCGACGACCCGTAGGCCGTCAGCCCGATCCGCAGGTTGCGCGGACCCGAGCCGAGGATCCCCACCACGCTGCGTGCGATCACCCGACCATGAGCCTTGATCGTGACCCGCGCCAGGCCAGGCGCCGACGCGTCGAGCGCCACGATGATCGCGCGCGTCGCGTGCGCGCTCCCCCCGCTCTGCCGGGGGATGCTCAAGCTCAGGGTCAACCCCTTCGCCATGCCGCCGAACTGCGCGTCCGGCGTCAGGCTCGGGGTGAGCGCCGCCGCCGCGAAGTCGAAGACCGATCGACCCGCAGCCCTGCCACTCAGCTGCGAGACGCTCACGCCGCCCACCGCGAGGTACGAGCCGTCGGCTCGCAGGGCGACCGCCCCTGCCGTGAAGCTGTTCTGCGAGACGGACGGATCCCGCCGCGGCCGGGTGGGCGAGGAGACGCTCGAAGCGCCCCCGCCGAACAGCGGTCCGACGAGCACGCCGCTCGGGCCGCCCAGTGACGGGTCGAGCCCTCCGTCGGCGGCGACCCGGACGACCCGGAGCGCGCTCGCACGCGCTGACCGGCCGACCACGAGCGTCGCGCCCCCGGCCGCCGGGAGGAGCTCGAGGGAAGACGGCAGGGCGCCGATCCGGACCACTCCCCGGGTGCCGAAGCCCGCGTCCGGCGCCCCGACCGACGTGTAGCGAAACAGCGCGCTCGTCCCGCCGATCACAACCGATCCGTCCGGATCGACGAGCATCGCCGACGCACCTGAGCCGCCCGGCAGCTCCCCCGGCGTCCCGCCGTTGAAATCGAAGTCCGGCAGTCCGTCGGGCCGCAGCCGGGTCAGCGTCGCGATCGACGTCCTCGCCGCCGGGAGCTTCGTCACCCCCAGCGTGGTGATGAAGCCGTCATCGAGCACTGACACGTCGTAGCCGCTCGCGCCCGCCTCCGGCAGCGTGATCGTCCCCTCGTGCCCGAAGGTCTGGTCGACCGCCCCCGATCCGGTCAGGCGCGTCACGATCCAGACCGGCGAGCCACCGCTTCCGAGCGCCTGCCCCGTCAGGATGATCTGCCCGTCCGGCGTCAGCGCCGCGGGCGTGCAGCTCTCGCAAGCCGTCGCCACCGGCGTGCTCGCCAGGCCCCCGGATCCAAAGGTCTGATCGATCGCGCCGGCGCCGTCCAACCGCACGATCACCAGCCGTCGCTCGGCCGACCCGCTCGACCCCACCACGACCAGCTTTCCGTCCGGCTGGCGCAGCACCTCCAGCGCGACCACCCGGCGGCTCAGGCTCACGCGATCGATCCCGTGGCTGCCGAAGCTCGGATCGAGCGATCCGGTCGCCGTCAGCGCCGCCGCGTAGAACCCCTTCCCGCCCGGGAACCCGCCCCCGACCAGGACCGCGCCGCCCCCCGGGAGCGCGACCACCTGGCTCGCACGGGGGCCGTCGACGCCCGCCGTCGGGATGCCCCCGTCGACCGGAAAGACCACTCGCCCCGGCGCCACCGCCCGACGCCCCGGAGCCGCCTGGCCCGCGCTCGCGAGCGCGAGGCCACCCAGCAGGAAGACGGCGCAGAGGCCCCTGCGGGCGCCGGGTGACCCGATGCCGATCACCCGATCGCCGCGATCACGTAGACGACGTCGACCGCCGCGTCGACCTCCTGGCGGCCCGGGTCGACCGTCGTCGGCGTCGGCGCCTTGAGATCAGCCGCCGCCGGGGCCACCGCCCCGGCCGCCACCTGAGGGCGGAAGCTCGCCGGGTCGAGCGCGACCGAGATCACCCCGACCACGCGGTAGCCGATCGCCGCCGCCGCGTCGTCGGCCCGCGCGCGGGCGTCCTTCAGCGCAGCTCGCGTCGCCGCGGCCCTTCCGGCCGACGGATCTCCGAAGGTGAAGTCCGGGCCGCCGATGCTGTCGGCACCCGCCCGCGTCGCGGCATCCACGAGCGGACCGACGAGCGAGATCCGCGTCGTCCGGACGGTCAGGTCGTTCGCCGCGCTGTAGACCTTGTGGGCCGGCTGACGGCGCGTCGCCGGCACCTGGCTGCGCGACAGCGAGATCCCCGAGGTCTGGATCGACCCCCGGTCGATCCCGAGCTTCGTGATCGCCAGCAGGACCGCGTTCGTCCGCGCGTTCGCCTTCGATCGAGCCCCCGTCGCCGAGGACGCCGTGCTGCGAACCTCGATCGACAGCGTCGCCACGTCGGGCGCGACCTCGACGACCCCATTGCCCGTGACCGACAGCGTCGATTGTCCGGCCGCCACCGTCTGTGGCGAGATCGCCGACGCGCTCTGGACGCCCGGGGCACACAGCCCGACGATCGACGCCACCGCGACTCCGATCAATGATCGCCGACCGATCGGCGGGCGCAGGCGGTGGTCCATGGGGCTCCCCCAGCTCGAGATTGACGGCTCGACACTACACCTTCGACACCCCGGATCACCCCCGCCACCGCCCTCCCAGCCCGCGGCGGGCTAGGGACTCCCGCAGGCGGTCGGCTACGCTGGCTGCTCTCGTGAGCACGCTCACCCCCCACCGACTTCAAGGAGCCGCCGATGCCGCTCTATGACTACAACTGCGAGCGCTGCGGCACCTTCGAAGCCCAGCGCCACCACACAGAGGCCGGCTCGCCGGCCGCGTGCCCCGAATGCGGAGCCGACGCCGCTCGCATCTGGACGGCGCCCGTGATCGCCGCGACCGGTCAGCCGCGGACCTTCAACGCCCGTCGACCAACCGAAGCCCCCAAGCCGCTCCAGCCCGGGTCGACCGCCTTCCGGATGCCCGATTCGTCTCCCGCGCCCGAAGACGACGCAGGCCCAGCCGACGACGCCGCACCCGCACCGGCGAGTGCACCGGCAGCCGATTCGTAGCCGCCTGACCCCTCGGGTCGTATGACTGACCTCGCGATCACGGGCTCAGTGTTTCGAAACGGCGATTGACTCGAGCTGGGCGACGACCGGCGAGTGATCTGAGAGCCCGTCGGTCCGCCAGGCGTGGAGATACTCGATCTCCTCCACGCCGAAGTGGCTCGACACGAGGATGTGGTCGAGCCTGTATCCGCCCTTCCACCGCGGCCACTCCCAGCTCAGCTCGCGCCGCTCATACCCATGGCGCAGGCGGAACGCGTCGCGGATCCCGTAGGGCTCGAGGCCTCTCAGGATGGCCAGCTCAGCCTCGTCCCAACGCTCCCCCCGGTCGGCTCGCAGCCGGCCCCACTGGTCGCGGGCGAACGTCCAGACCTCCCCGCTCGGGTGCTCCTTGCGCGGCGTGTTGAAGTCCCCGCAGACGATCCGCGGATGAGCGGCTGTGTGTGCGAGGTGGCGGTGGACCGCCTCGTGCGTGCGGACCTTCGCCAGATCAGGCTTCGGGCTGATCGGCGAGTGGAGGTTGACGATCTCCGCTCCGCCGGAGCTTCGCACCGCGAGCACCCGCTCCGACCAGGGGACGCCGGCGACCGGGACCCCCGTCAACGGCTCCCGGCACGCCGTGAGGACCGCGAGCGGCCGCGCCCGTGACGGATCGAGTGGCGCCTGCTCGATGCCCGCATAGCCCGCCCCGAGCAGAGCCTCCCGCCAGCGCGGCAGCGTGTTGGGCGTCAGCTCCTGCAGGCAGACGACGTCCGCCCGGGCGCCCAGCACCCGCTCCGCCTGCTCGGGCAGCCGGCGGACGCGGCCCGCGAGGTTCCAGCTCAGGATGACCATCCGCCACCAATCTAGCCCGGCCTCATCCGAGATACTTGCACCTGCAATCATTGGGTGCTAAATTATCGGGAACGCAAACTTCAGGAGGTTCGACGGGTGGCTTCTACAGATCAAGGTTCATCGCGCATCGAGGCACACGTCTGGCGGATCGCGATCGTCGTGATCGTCGGCGTGATCATGTCGGTGCTCGACACCACGATCGTCAACGTCGCCCTCCACGACCTCTCCCACGATCTCCGCGCCCCGCTCGATTCGATCCAGTGGGTGATCACCGGCTACCTCCTCTCGCTCGCCGCCGTGATCCCGATCACCGGGTGGGCCGTCCGCCGCTACGGCGCCCGCCGGCTCTATCTGATCGCCCTCGTCGTCTTCACCGCCGGCTCGGCCCTCTGCGGGCTCGCCTGGTCGAGCGGGTCGCTGATCGCCTTCCGCGTGCTCCAGGGCGTCGGCGGCGGGATGCTGACGCCGATCGGCCAGATGATCCTGGTCAAGGCCGCCGGACCGAAGAACCTTCCGGAGGTGATGAGCGCGATCGGCATTCCGATCGTCCTCGCGCCGATCTTCGGCCCCACGCTCGGCGGTCTCCTCCTCCAGGATGCCGGCTGGCAGTGGATCTTCATGATCAACGTCCCCGTCGGGATCCTCGCCTTCACGCTCGCCCTCCGCCTCCTCCCCCGTGACCACGCCGGCTCCGCGGACGCCGGACCCCTCGATCTCCGCGGCCTGATCCTCGCCGCCGTGGGCACCGTCGGCATCACCTACGGCCTGTCGGAGAGCGGTGTCGCCGGCAGCCTGACCTCTCCCCGCGTGCTCGGACCCGTCCTGCTCGGCGTCGCCCTGATCGTCGCGTTCGTGATCCGGTCGCGGCGGGTGCAGCGCCCCCTGCTCGACGTCAGGCTGTTCTCGAACCGCGCGTTCTCCGCCGCCTCGCTGGTCACCTTCTGCCTCGGTGGGGCCCTCTTCGGCGCGATGATCCTGATCCCGCTCTACTTCCAGACCGTCCGCGGCGAGGACGCGATTAACACCGGCGTCCTGCTCATCCCCCAGGGCCTGGGCGGCGGCGTCGGCGTGTTCCTGTCCGGCCGGCTCACCCAGCGGATCGGTGCGGGCCGTACCTCGTTTTTGGGCGGCGTGATCCTGGCGGTGGCCACCATTCCGTTCGTGTTGGTCACGGTCACCACCTCGTTCGGGATCATTGGCGTCGCCATGGCGGTCCGCGGCATCGGTGTCGGCCTGGCCATCATGCCGGCGATGACCGCGGCCTTCTCGGTCCTCAACCGCGAACAGGTCAATGATGCGACCCCGCAGCTGACGGTTCTGCAGCGCGTCGGGGGATCGCTGGGCACAGCCATCATCGCCGTTGTCCTCGAGGGACAGACCAAGCACGTCCACACCGCGGCCGCGACCGCCGCCGCTTTCGGGAACACCTACTGGTGGGTCATGGGCGCGACCCTGATCGGCCTGCTGCCCACGCTGCTGCTGGCCCGGATCGAGCGGCGCGCCAAGGAGGCCCAGGTCGCCCCGGCCGCGGTTGACTTTGCGAGCGAACCTCTGCTCGAGGCGGCATGACCGACGTCAAGACACGTCGGAAGGGCGAGGCGGCGACATCGACCGCGGCCGCGCCGCCGCGCGCGAGCATCGAGGAGCTGCGGCACTCGCTGGCCCGCATGTCGGGGGCCGAGCGGCGGCTGCGCAGCCGTGACCACGCCCACTCCGGTGAGCTCACCCACGCCCAGATCCGCTCTATCGCCGCGCTGGGGCGC
>JAXDHV010000027.1:0-2520 GCA_034664295.1 Solirubrobacteraceae bacterium
CACATAAATCCACATGTGACACACGCCGCGGGTCAGTGAAGTCGGCGGCTGGTGCCATGCTCGACCTATGACCTGGCTGCGCTGAGCGAGGGCGACGCTTGCCAGCTAGGCCTCCGGGGGTCGGCGAGCGCCGATCAGCACGGGCTCCGCGAGCGTCCGCCGCCGCCCTTACGGGATGGCTCGAGCAGTGCCGTGGGTTGCGAGCGGACCTCGCGTGGCGAGAACGTCTTGCGGTCTGGTGGTCACGCGATGAGCCCGGACGCGTCCACGCAGGCGACCACTCGGCCCAGCCGATACGCGGTCACTTCTGCTGCCCTATTGGCGTTGTGCGGGGGGTCGCTCGCGGGTGCCGGAGCGGTGGGCTTGTGGTTTGGGCTCGCGTGCGCGGCCCCCGCCGGAGCCTCACCCCGGCTCGGGGACGGGGCTGCGCTCGACCTGCTGGAAGCTCGCTCCGCGGCGAGAGTTGTTCAGTCCCACGGTTGGTCCTCGACGGTGATCGGCCGATGCCTGCCCCGGCCGGCAGGACAGCCTGGGCGGCGAGTGCCGTCCCCGGCGGCGGGGTCAGCCCTCGTGGCCCGGTGCCGAGACGGCGCCCGCGGCGAGCGCTGCGTGAGCGAGCGCGGCGCGTTTCTGGTGTTGCGGCAGGTCGCCAAGGCCGTAGGCCTCGAACAGGGCCCGCATGTGGGTCCTGACTGTCTCGACGCCGATAATGAGCGCGTCGGCGATCTGGCGGTTGGATGCCGGTACGGCGAACGACGCATCGGCGTAGGGACGGCATAGCTCGACGAGCACGCGCTGTTGGGCGGCGGTGATCCGCGGCAAGGCAGGCCTCTCAGCCGTCGCTGTGCGTCGCGAATCGGGGCTACCCGGGTCGCGGAATACGAGGACCGTTTGGCCGATGGTGATCCTGTCACCGTCGCCGAGGCGCTGGCGTCCGTGCACTGGCGTGCCTTCGATGAGAGAGCCGTTGTGGGATCTGCCGTCGTCCACGTACGTCCATTCGGAGCCGAGGCGCTCCAGGCTGGCGTGAACGCGTGATACCTCGTCGTCCCAGGTCAGGGCCAAGTCGTTCGACTCGCTCCGACCGATGTTCAGCCGCGCTGGCCTGTCGTCGAGGTCGACGATCCGTTGCTCGCCACTGCCGTCTCGGTAGAGCAGGAAAGGGCGCTGGCGGCCTTCGGCGGCGATGCGTTGTTTGACCTCGGCCGGGGTCGCACGGTGCAGAGAGTGAGGCGGGTCCACCCGGCAACTCTAGGTGCCCTGGTCGGCCGAGGGCAAGGGCGCGTCACTTTGGGAGCGTTCAGCCGTCGATCGATCCCTCGCCTTGGCGGCTGCCTTGGCGACCCCGGGCATATTTCCCTTGCGGGCATGAAGGCGGTGGGGCGGCCTGGAGCGTCTTTTCGGCCTCCGCCCGATCGCCGGGTAGTGGGTCAGTTTGAATCGAGCAGCACGGAAAGCGTGGTTTTGTGCCGGTGCTGCGCCTCGCCGTCGAGCGCGAACGACAAGTCATATCCGCCCTCCTGGTCTGGTTCGAACGCGATGCGAGCGCCGACATTCGCGTTAATCTCGTACCCCGGGATGCGCCCCGGAAGCGAGGTGCGAGGCTCGATCGGTATGTCGAGCGTGCCCAGTCCCGCTAGCTGAGGGTCGGACAGGACAACTTGGACCAAGTGGGACTCGGCAAAGTCTTGCTCGGGACCGACAAGCCGGATAGCGACGTCGAACTCAATCTCTGTTGGCAGGGACGACAGCACTACCGAATCGACCTGGCACCCGAGTAGGTCGAGAAGACCGTCTGGTCGACTACGAACACGGACGCAGGGAACGGCCCAAGCAATTCGCAACGGCTTGGTCAGTCCGTGTCGGTGCGCTGCGGCGGAGTCCCCAAGGCTGCGAGTACATATCCCGCGTGCTTCGGTAGAGCCTCGGGTGCAACTCGTGTCGAGGGGTCCGATTGTCCGCGTGGCGGGACGGCCTCGTCGATCTTCTCAACGGTTCCCCGGCTAAAGTCCAGACGGAAAATGGTGTTCAGCATCGTAGGGGCCCCCTCTACGTCAAGTATGACAGAGCCATGCATCGTTGCAACGCCACCGGACGAATACGCTAAACTACTCCCGTGCCCGACCGCTCAAGCAAGCGTCCGCGCGACTTGAACCAGTTGGCCGCGCGCCTGGTGGACGAAGCAACCGGGAACGCACCCGAGCCAGAGCCCGTACCCGAGAAGAGCGCCGCGGCCGTGGAGCTAGGGCGGCGCGGCGGACTCAAGGGCGGGAAGGCCCGAGCCGCCAAGATGACGCCGGAGGAGCGCAGCGAATCGGCCAGGCGCGCAGCCGCGGCCCGTTGGAAGCGGGACGAGACCTAGGCCCCGATTCCCGCTGGTTTCCATGCTTGCCGGGTAAGGATGGTATCCGCGCTTGGCAAGCAACGCGCTACCGGAGGGTCAATGGCGGAATCTGAGGAAGGCAACCGTGCGGCACAGGAGTTTGCGAAGCTCGGTGCCAGCAAGGGGGGCCGCGCGCG
>JAXDHV010000057.1:0-3015 GCA_034664295.1 Solirubrobacteraceae bacterium
GCTCGAGCGCCGTCACCGCCGCCCAGTGCTCGTGCGGGGCCCAGACCATCGTCGGCAGGTCGGTCACCACCAGCGGGTCGACGATCGAGTCGAGGTAGGGGACGTGCTGCGGCCCGACCTCGATGATCACCGTCTCCCGGGTCAGCGCGAACGCCCCCGGCTGGGGGTTGGCTGTGGCCGCGACGCTGGCGATGGCGTCGAGCGTCCGCCGCCCCCGGCTGATCTGGCAGACGATCGTCCGCGACGGGTGGTTGCGCCCGACCGCCCGCAGGCGGTTGGCGATCTCGCCGCTCCACTCGCGGTCGACGATGCAGACGAGGTTGAGCACCCGGGCCGGGACGTAGAGGTCGCTGGCCGCGTGGCGCTCGACCAGCAGCCGGCGCAGGGCCGTCTCGATCGCCGCCGGCGTGGTGTCCTGCTCGCTCCAGACGGTGTCGTCGACGGCCGGGCTCATCGCGGACGCCGGACGGCCGTCTCCCGCCGCTTGCTCGCCCGCGGCCGGCCGTTGGTGGCGAAGTTCTCCTGCCGGGTGACGAGCTCCTCGTCGGCCCGGATCACGTGCATCACCGCGTTGATCAGGGCCAGGTGGGTGAACGCCTGCGGGAAGTTGCCGAGGTGCCGACCGGAGACCGGGTCGATCTCCTCGGCGTAGAGGTCGAGCGGGCTGGCGTAGGCCAGGAGCTTCTCGCACAGCCCGCGCGCCCGCACCGTCTCGCCGATCTCGCTGAGGGCCGAGACGAGCCAGAACGAGCAGATCGTGAAGCTTCCCTCCTCGCCCGACATCCCGTCGTCGGTCTCGTCCACCCGGTAGCGGAGGACCAGGCCGTCGACGGTCAGCTCGGCGGCGATGGCCTCCACCGTGGCCACCGTCCGCGGGTCGTCGGCCGGCAGGAAGCGCAGCAGCGGCAGGAGCAGGAGCGACGCGTCGAGCGCCGTGGTGTCGTAGTGCTGGGTGAACACCCCCCGCTCGTCGACGCCGCGGGCGCAGACGTCGGCGTGGATCTCGTCGGCCGCCGCCCGCCACCGCGCGGCGCAGGCGCGGTCCTCCCGCAGCAGCGCGAGCCGGGCGCCGCGGTCGGCCGCCACCCAGCAGAAGATCTTCGACGACGTGAAGTGCTTCGCCTCGCCCCGGACCTCCCAGATCCCGCGGTCGGGCTCGCGCCAGTACTTCAGCGCGCACTCGACCTGGCGCTTGAGGATCTGCCAGACGCGGTCGTCGAGGTGGTCGCGCGAGCGCGTGTGCAGCCAGACCGAGTCGAGCACCGCCCCCCAGACGTCGTGCTGGCGCTGGTTGTAGGCGCCGTTGCCGACCCGCACCGGCCTGGCGCCCTCGTAGCCGGCGAGGTGGTCGAGCGAGCGCTCGTCGATCCTCCGCTCGCCCTGGATCGCGTACATCACCTGCATCCCGTCCTCGGTGTCCTGCTCGGCCACGTCGGCCACGAAGCAGAAGAAGTCGTCGGCCTCCCAGTCGAAGCCGAGCGTGTAGAGGCCCCAGAGCATCCACGTCGAGTCGCGCATCCAGCTGTAGCGGTAGTCCCAGTTTCGCTCGCCGCCCGGCGTCTACGGCAGCGACGTCGTGGCCGCGGCCACCATCGCCCCGGTCGGCGCGTAGGTCAGGCCCTTCAGCGTCAGCGCGCTCCGCTGGAGCTTGGCCCGCCACGGGTGGTCGGGGAACTGGCCCTGATCGAGCCAATGCTGCCAGTGGTGGGCGGTGTGTACCAGGCGCTTGCGGGCGTCCTCGTAGGTCCGCGGCGCAGGATGCTCGCTCCAGGCCAGGGCGCAGAAGCGGGCCTCACCCTGCTTCATCAGCGTCCGCGCCGTCGCGCGCGGGCCCTCGAAGCCGAGCCGCATGTCCGAGCACAGGCGCAGCTCGTTGGCCGTGCCCGGCGCCCGGCAGACGGCGTCGTAGTAGCCGTGGCCCGTGTACTCCCAACGCCCCCGCGTACGCCCGTAGTCGAAGGCCGGGTCGCACTCCAGGCCGATCTGGACCTGGCCGTTGACGCAGCGCACCGTCCGCAGCAGGACGTGGTCGGCGTCATAGTCGGTCGGCGCCCTCCGGTGGGTGCCCGAGCGCTCCTCCTCGTGGTGCCACGGCCCGATCAGGAGGACGTCGCGCACGACGACCCAGCCGCCCCGCGTGCCCCAGCTCGTCTCCAGGACCATCGTGCCCGGCAGGTACCGTCGGGCGGCCGGCACGTTGACGTCGATCGGACCCAGCCGGAAGCCGCCGGCATCGCGGTCGAGCATCGACCCGAAGATCGACGGCCCGTCCATCCGCGGCAGGCACATCCACTCGATGTTGCCGCTCGGCGCCACCAGCGCCGTGACCTCGCAGTCCGACAGGAACGCGTAGTCGGCGATCGGGGGGAACGAGCTTCCGCCCAGGGGGACATCGAAGGGCATCAGTGGGTCGCCGGTGCTAGATCGCGCGCCACTCGTCCCCCCTCCATCGGGTGCCGGAGCCGGTCACGTGACCGGCGTGGGTGGGGCCCCTCCGGCCGGAGGCCGGATCCCATCGTGTTGCTGGAGGGCGGGCAGGCCGCTAGACCGCGCGCCATCGATGCCCCTCCAGCAGCACCTGGTCGGCCTCCGCCGGCCCCTGGCTGCCCGCGGCGTACTTGGGGAGCTCGGCGGGATTCTTGGCCCAGTAGGCGACGATCGGGTCGCAGATCCGCCATTGGGCCTCGACCTCGTCGTTGCGGGTGAAGAGCGTGGCGTCGCCGCGCATGGCGTCGAGGATGAGGCGCTCGTAGGCCTCGGGCGACTGGGAGATGAAGGCCGTGCCGTAGAGGAACTCCATGTTCACCGGCCGGATGCTCATCCGCGTCCCGGGGATCTTGGCTCCGAGCGACAGGGTGACGCCCTCGTTGGGCTGCATCGTCAGGACGAGCACGTTCGGCGGGACGTCCTGGCCGCCGAAGGCCATGTGGGGGACCGGCTTGAGCATCACGGCGATCTCGGTCACCCGGCGGGCCAGCCGCTTGCCCGTGCGCAGGTAGAAAGGCACTCCGGCCC
>JAXDHV010000068.1:0-37547 GCA_034664295.1 Solirubrobacteraceae bacterium
CGGCGGCGACTACTTCCAGCGTCGCGACCCCGCCCGCGCCACCAAACGCCTCGTCTGCAAGCTCGAAGCGCTCGGCCACCACGTCACCCTCGAACCGGCGGCGGCTTGAACGGTCATTTCCCATCAGGCGAGTGTTGGTAGCGCTCGGAGGTGTCTGAGGGCGAGGGTGAAGTCGGGTCTGCCAGGGCCAGCGGGCGGGCATCCGGAGTGTCACTGTCCGGGCGGTGCGGGTAATCCGGCCGGGGATCGTCAGCAGTCGCTTGCGGATCGTGCGCGCCGTGCGGATGGTGGTCTGGGGCAGCCCGATCAGGGCGGTCCACCGCAGCAGGTTGTGCGCGAGCGCGGCGGTCACTGTCCAGGCCGCGTTGGCGAGGAATTTGCCGGACGGGAAGTGCGCCAGGGCCTGGTCTTTGAGGTCGCGGATCGCGAGCTCCACGACCGCGTGTTGGCGATGCTCTGCTTCGACGATCTCGATCGCGTCGGTCCGGTTGGTCAGGAACGCTTGGTGGCGCCAGTCGGGCCAGAGCTCGGCCTGGGCTCCCAGGAGTCGGGTGCGGCGCACGATCAACCGCTTGGTGCCGAGCATCGTCTGCGCGATCTGCGCCTCCCCAGTCTCCGGGTAATCCTCGAGGGCCTGCCAGTCCTGCTCGGGGATCGCGGTGATTGCGGCCCTGACGTGCTTCTGCTGGCGAGCGCCGATCGAATACGCCCATCCGGCGCGCTCCAGACGGCTCATGATCTTGTTGTTCCAGAATCCCGAGTCTGCGCGCAGCAGCTTCGGCCCGGTCGCCCGGCCCTCGCGACGCGGGGGATCAGTTCTTCGACGAGGCGCAGCGCCCCGCGCGAGGTGTTCGCCGAGCCCTTCCGGGCGCGGATGTGCAGTACCTCACCGGTCCCCGCGCGGGTCGCGAGAATCGGGTGATAGCCGCGCTTGTGGGTGTAGCCGTAGCTGGCGCCCTGCTTGTCATAGCCGTATACCTCGCCGACGAAGCTGTCGATGTCGACGACGAGGCGCTGGGCGCCAGGGCCAGCACCAGTCGTCCAGGCGCGCGGGTCGGTCCGATGAAGTGTGTGGGGTTGAGGTAATCGATCGGGCTCGCCGAGCGCGGACCAGAGCAGGATCCCTGATGTCTGAGAGTCGTTCTGGGTCTACGAGCTACAAGATGCAGTGCTTGCAGGATCAGCCGAAGAAACGGCGGCGCAGGGCGCCGAAGGAGCTCTCGCAGGAGGTTGCCGAGCAGCTGAGGGCCTGCTGCCCGAGGAGGCTCTCGAGGAGGCTGTGAAGGGGCTGCGGCCGGAGGAGATCACCGGTGCTGGCGGCCTGTTGACGCAGCTCGCGGGGCGGGTGATCGAGGCCGCTCTGCACGGCGAGCTGACCGGGCACCTCGGCTACCCGGGCGTCGATCACGAGCAGGCCCCTGGGGCCTGAGCCGAAGAGCTGCGACGCAGCGGACGCCACGTCGTCGTCCATCCACCCCTCGATCACGCCGCGCGGACCGGCCGGAACCAAGAAACGCTGCCGTACGGGCAGCCACGAACTCCACGGTAACGACCGCGTCGGCCGTGGACCCTGCCAAATAACCGCGATCACCGTCGCTGACCCACGCACCGGCAGGCGCCTCGCCTCGGTCGGCCTGCCCAACCCGCCCCCGGGCGCCGCAACTGCGGCATTCCAAGCAGCCGACTACAGCACTACGGCGACGGCCCCGTCGGGCTGATCGCGCCCAGCGCCGTCCCGGCCCGGCGGGAATCTCGTGCTCTGCCTCTTCCTACCAGACCGGCACCTCCCGACGCGCTTTACGCCGCACCGTCCACCACCCACCTGGCTCCCATCGACCGGCACGCGAACGTGAGACAGGTCCCTGCACGCGGTCGTCCCGACGCAACCGTCCTGACGCTGCTCACCCCCCGGCAATCGTCGGATGGCCAATCGCATAAGCGAGTCCTCAAGCTCGCGAGCACACCTCCCGGCGCGTTTTCGCCAGCTCGACGCAACGACGCGCGGACCTCGAACCGAGGGGGGGTCGGACCGTGGGCAAGGTCCTGGTTGTCGAGCGCTCCCTCTACGTCCCCGGACGAGCACCGCGCCGGAGCGACGTCCGTCCGCGGGTCTGGCCGCGCTCGGCCGGGCTTGCCCAAACGCCGCGGATCGTTTGGGCACCAGCTCGATTCTGGTGCCCAATCCGCCAGCTATCGCCCGCAAATTGCGTCGTTTTCGAACCCATCGGCCGACGCCGGAATGGGACTCGTGAGCGACCCGAAATCTGTAGCCGTTCAGTTGTCCGGGTTTCCATAACAAGGATCGCTTGGCTGAGCGTCGAATGCTGTGGGTGTGGAGCGCTCAGAGGCTGAGGCGATTTTTGATGCTGGGCGTGAGCGGGTTGTTGCGCTGCTGCTTGAGCTCGCGGGTTGGCAGTGGGCGCTCGAGGATCGGCTGGGGCGTGTCGAGGCGGGCCGGGCGGCGACTTCGCGAAACAGCTCTGAGGCGCCGTCGAGGGATGCTCGGCAGACTCGTCAGCAGCGGCGTGCGTTGGCGCGCGAGAAAGCCAAGCAGTTGGCGAAGGACTCCAAGCGGCGCGGGCAGGGCGCTCAGGACGGTCACCGGGGTGTCGGGAGGGAGCTCGTGCCCGAGGAGGAGATCGACGAGGTCGTCGATCATTACCCGACGGAGTGCCGCGGCTGCGGCCACGAGTTCAGTGGTGCGGAGAAGACGCCGCGCTGGGGGGCGGGGCGCCATCAGATCGCCGAGTTGCCGCCCGTCGCGGTGAGGTATGTCGTGCATCGCACGCACCGCTTGCGCTGCCCGGGCTGCAAGCAGCGCACGCGCGCGGTCCTCGGCGTCCTGGGCGAGTCGGCGTTTGGTCCCGAGCTGCAGGCCGCGTTGGTCACGCTGACGATCCGCAACCGGGTCTCGCGACGCGATCTCAGTGAGCTTGCCGGCGACCTTTTTCAGGTTGGCGTCTCGACTGGCGCCCTGGACGCGGTCTGTCAGCGCGCGAGCCGCCTGCTCGCCGGGCCGCATCAGCAACTCGTCGCGTATGCGCTTGGGTCTGGGGCGATCAACGTTGACGAGACGGGCTGGTTTCTGCAGGGCGAGAGCCGCACGATGTGGACCGCGACGACGCCTGACGCCGCGGTCTTCAGGATCTGCGGGGACCGCCACCGCGATCGCCTCACCGAGCTGATCGGCCCTGCGTTCGACGGGATCGTGACCAGCGACCGGTGGTGGGCCTACAACGTGCTGGATCCTGAGCAGCGCCAAGCCTGCTGGAGTCATCTCGTCCGCGATTTCCGCCGCCACAGCGAAGGCCTCACGCACCAGAAAGCGTTTGGGCAGGCGGGCCTGGAGCTGACCAAAGGACTCTTCCAGGTGTGGGGCGCCCATGCTGGCCACCAGGACCGCGGCCGCCTCGCCGAAGAGATGCGGCCTATCCAGGACGCGTTGCGCGCGCTACTCCAAGAAGGCGCCGGCAAGAGCAAACTCAACCGCTTTCACCGCGTCTTCGCCAACAACCTGCTGAAGATCTGGGCCGCGCTCTGGACCTTCGTGACCACACCCGGCGTCGAGCCGACCAACAACGCCGCTGAGCGGGCCCTCCGCGGCCCCGTCATCGCACGACGCCTCAGCTATGGCAACCAGTCCGACCAGGGCGAGCGCTTCACCGAACGAGCCCTCTCAACATCTGTGACCTGCCGCCTCCAACACCGCTCGCTCCACCACTACCTCAGCCAACTCTTCACCGCCCACCAACACGGCCGAGCCCTGCCCGCCCTCGTCTGACCCCCGGACCCCCACGGCCCGGGGACTGAACGGCTTGGGTCGCTGGTGGCCGTTGGCGCCCGATCAGCGTCGCCGTGCAGGCCGCCGTGGCGGGTCCTCGGCCGCAGCCCGTGACGGCTCCGCTCATTTCGGAGGCTCGAGATTGGAGGTCGTGAAGGAACAACCGCAGCGCGTGAGCCCGACGGGTTGATCCCGGGGACTACGTCCTCGAAGAGGAACGAGCCCGGCATTGACGCGGCGTCAGGGCTCGGTGATACTCGTTTGATGCGAGGGTTCTGGGCGGGGCTTGCGGCTCTGACTGCGACGCTGGTCTTGCTTGCGCCTGTCTCGGGATCGCTGGGTGCGAGCGAGACCGAGGTCGACTCGCTCAGGCTCGGATCGCTCGGGGACGGACACCAGGCGACCGGGACGGTGCTGCTGAAAGCCGGGGTGCGCTACCACCTTGTCGTCACCGGTTACGTGACACAGGCCGGGCGTGACTCCACCTTGGGGTCGTACGCCGATGACGCGTTCTACCACTTCCAGGACTCGCGGCATCCCGGCGCTCCAAGTCCCCCGGGGATCCTCTTCCTCGGGCTCCGCTTCGCAGACGCCGCGGGGCGTGTCGACTTCATCCGCACGTTCGCCGAGGACCAGCGCGTCCCGCCGTACGCTCAGGGACATCGCTACGAGAACCACTTTACGCTCAAGGAAGACGCTCGCCTCCTGATCTCCGCAACCGGATTGGGAGACTCGAACTTCACCTATGGTGGCCCTGGGTTCGTCGTGTCGGTCTTCAGCGGCGGCGGACCACCGCCCGCCCCTCATCCGAGCCCAGGGCCTCCGCTCGGGGGCCGGTGCGGGCCTATCTCGGCTGCCGCCCACGCCGCCGCGGCGGTCCCGGCCCCGCTGTTCTGCTTCACTGACCAGTGGGGCAGACTGCTCGACTTCGGACATCTGCAACCAGGCAGCGACGCCGTCGGGGCGTCACCGCCGCTCGGCAAGACCGAGAAGGCCAAGGTGACGGTCGGCGGACTCACCGACGAGGACAGCGAAGTCCTGGCCCGCCTCACGGGCAGTAAGCGCGGATCGTTGAAGGCCGAGTGCCTGTTGCAATTCCGCGAAGCCGTCGGCAACCTGCCGGCCAATGAGACCACGACACCGGGCGTAAACGAGCTTCAAGTCAGGGAGTACCTTTTCACTCTCGTGGCCTGCCTGGACGTGGCGAGAGTGGTAGACGCCATCATCACGAGTCGCGCGACGGCCACTCCGGCCCAGGTCCCGACGTGCGCGTTGACCGGGTTCCGCGTCACTGTTGCGCCCCGTCGTGGCCGACCGGCGCAGGTGCGTGTGACCGCTGGCGGCGCGCCGAATGGCCCGCTCCACGTGACCTGCGTCCGCAGCCAAGGCCAAATCCAGCTGACCGTGGCGTCGCGGACGCGTGGGGTGCCGCTGAGTCGATTCGTCGGCCCGCGACTGCAGATCGGGATCGTGCGCAGCCTACGCGACCCGACCGCCGGCGACATCGCAGTCCGCTTCGACCGGTCCTGACCCGCCACCGGCACCGCAGCGTCAACCGATCCCGAACCTGACCGTTTGCGATCGAGCGCCGATCCGCGAGACCAGCGGTGGTTGGGCTTGCGGCCAACCGGGCACTAAAGCGGTGACCGAGCAAGGACGGGTGATCGCGTAACAGAGCTCCGCCAGTCGGAACGGGACCAGGGGTCCAGCGATGTCTCCATGCGCCATCTCGCCCGAGTCGGCTTGGGCTGCTCGGAGACGCGCCCCGCGGTTCCCGAGGCCGTCGCCGCGCTGCGAGCGATCATCGTCGAGTTTGCGACGAGGGTCGGCCTCGCCCAGTCGACGATCGACAACGTGAAGCTCGCGGTCTCGGAGGCCGCGACGAATGTGGTCGTCCATGCCTACCGTGGCGCGCGCGAGCCCGGACCGATCCACCTGGAGGCAACTCTCGAGGAGGGTGAGCTTCGCGTCAGCATCGCCGACGACGGCTCGGGAATGCGCCCCGAAGACGACAGTCCCGGGCTCGGATTGGGCCTCGCCATCATCGCCCAGCTCGTCGACGACTTCGAGCTGCTGCAGCGTCGCAACGGAGGCCTCCGCGTGTTGATGCGCTTTGCGCCACCCGCGACTCCGGCCCCCTCCTGATCAGGTCACTGCGTCAGCCCGCGCGGATCGGTCTCCTCAGCCACGGTGGCCGTATCCCCGACCTTCTCCACGACCAGATAGCCCGCACCCTGGTCGACGACCCGATCGACAGCCGGGATCTGGTGGCCGGGAAGGACTACGAAATGGGTTGGCCTCGCCCGCACGCGCTGGTATTCCTCGAGCCTCAGCTCGACCATTAGGTTGCAGCGCAGACTTCCGCACTCGCACCTGAACGCCGCCGGCTCGCCGCGCTCGGTCGGCCATCGGCCGGCCTCGATGTGTTCGTTGACCTCCCGGAACAAGGCCTCGTTATGCGCGATCCGGTGCTCAGCATCCACGGCTACCTCCTCCCGGCGGGGTGACAGCGGACCCGCGAGGAGACACCCTACCTCGAACCCCGACTCCGGGTGGCTTGGCGCCTGACTCCTGCGACTCTCGATCCACGCAGAGCCCCGCGCGTGCTCCGGGAGCGGGTCTAAGACCTTGGTCGCACCGTGGTCAGCCAATGTCCGTTGTGGCGCCGACCGTCGCCGATTACGTTCTGAAGGCGTGTCGATGGGTCGCGGAAGTGCTGTCGATCTGGACGCACCGCCCCCGTCCTCTCTCAAGCGAAAGAACTTCACCATGCGTCATCAACGGCTTCGCCTCGCGCTGACCGGGCTCCTCGCGGTCCTCGCGATCAGTATCGGCGCCGGGCCGGCCCTGGCCTCCCAGGGCTCCGGCGGCAGCAGCGGCGGAGGGGGCGCCCCACCACCGCCCCCGCCCCCCTCGACGTCCCCGGGGGCGTCCCTGACCCCTTCGGCGATCACATACGGCCCGCAGGACGTGGGAACGACGAGCGGCGCCCAGACCGTCACGCTGACCAACACAGGGACGGCCTCGCTGTTCATCAGCAGGATGGCTCAGGGCGGGATCGACCCGCTCGACTTCGCCGAGACCAACGACCTCTGCATCGGCAGCTCGGTCGCACCCGGAGCGTCCTGCACGCTGACGGTCGTCTTCACGCCCACCGCGACCGGCACGCGGACGGCCACGATCTCGGTTGTCGACAACGCAGCGAACACTCCTCAGGTGATCACGTTCACCGGCACCGGCACCTCAACTGCGGGACCGACGCCCCTGAGCGTCGACACGACGGTCCTCAACTGCACGGGCGGCGCCTGCGACATCGCGACCAACCGGACATCGATCGTCAACAACTTCTTCTTCACGAGCATGAGCGCCGTCGGTGACACCGCGCCGCCATTCACCTGGGCGCTCGTCGGGGGAGCGCTCCCACCAGGAGTGGCCCTGTTCTCCACCGGGGCCATCTACGGGACACCGACCGCGACCGGCACCTACTCCTTCACCGTCAAGGTCACCGATCCCACCGGCAAGACCGCAACCCAGGCGTTCTTCGTCGTCATCTCCCCCCCGCCGCCTCCGCTGACGCCGGCACAGGCGGGCTGCCAGCATGCCCCGAGCCAAGTCACCGAGCCGCTGTTCGGCTCCGCGATCGCCGGCAAGACCCCGAGCGGCCAGGCGATCGGCGACCAATCCCAGCTCACCGCCTGCGGCGGCTTCACGATCCTCAACGTCAGCGTGAACAACGGCAACCTGCCGAACGGGACCGTCCTCTGGGTCACGCTCGGCGAGCCGGTCGGTTTGATCACGATCAGCGGGGGCTCCGGAACGATGAGGCCGTACAACACCGGCAACCGCGTCCTGCGCAAGGACGCGATCGGGATCTTCGCCCAGCCGCCGCCGATCCCCTTCGGCCAGCCGGCCGTCCTCTCGGGTGGACTCTTCAGCTGAACGGAGATCGAGGGGCAGCGGTCCGATTGGGCCCTGCCCCTCAGGCGGCCGGTCCACGAAGTCCCGCCCCGGTCGTGGTAACCGCGTGGCCGTGCCAAATTGGCGGGGCCAGGAGGCGGCGGACCGCGAGGTTCCCGCTGGCGTACAGCAGCTCTGAGACGGTGACCACGCGGTAGCCGCGGCGGACGAGTTGGTCGAGCAGCAACGGCAGCGCCTTGACCGTGCGGGAGCGGTCGAGCAGCCCGTCGTGCGCCAGGAGGATCGCGCCCGGCCTGACCCGCCGCATCAGCCATCCGACGGCGGCCCGAATGCTCCGCCCGTCGAGCGCCCGCTCGACGGTCAGCGACCAGCTGACCGAGAGCTCACCGCGGCTGGCCGCAGCCCTCATCAGGCGGGGCGTGAACTCGCCGAACGGTGCTCGGAGGAGCCGTGGCTCGGGACTGCCCGCGGCGATCAGCGCCCGTCGTCCGAGATCCAGTTCACGACGGGTCGCGGCGAGTCCGAGGCGCGAGAGGTGCGGATGGTCGAGGGTGTGGTTGGCGACCTCGTTGCCGCTGCGGACCTCGTTGCGGATCAGCTCCGGGTGGGCGATCGCGTTCGCGCCGACCGCAAAGAACGTCGCCCGGGCGGCGTGAGCCCGCAGCGTCGCGAGGATCGCCGGCGTGAAACGCGGGTCCGGACCGTCGTCGATGCTCAGGGCCACGACCCGGCTGCGGGTGATCGTAGCCACGATCGGCCCGTGGCGTATGGGCCCGACCCGCAGCAGCACCAGACTGCCCGACTGCGACATCGCCGGGACCTCCCCGGCCAGCCCGTAGACCGGTGACACCGAGAGGACCGACGCGCAGATCAGGAGGAAGCGGATCCAACCGGTCGTCGATCTCCGGGACACCCGGCGAAGCTACTCCTCGGGCTGTGAGCGGAGTGTTAGGAGCCCGGCCGCACGACGAAGTCCGCCTCACCGACGTCGAGGTCCTGAGACGCGAATTCCGGGCACGGCGGCGGTGGCGCTCCGGCGACCGGCGCCCGGCAGTACGGGCCCCGCTGGAGAAAGACGCTCAGGCGGTACCGGCCGGCGCACCAGCCGCGGGCCGGTGCCGCCAGCCCGACACGGACGACCTGCCCCTTGACGCCCGACTCGATGCTGGCCGGTGGCCTCGCCGGGCGGCACCGCCCGATCGACGGGTGCGGCGCGTGCGGCGCGAAGACCTGGAGGCGGTAGTCGGTCGCGACCACTCCGACATGGCCTGGAGCCGAGGCGAGCGTCAGACGGACCGTGAAGCGGGTCTGGGCCGAGCCGCTGCGCGGAACCACGGCGGGATGGGTCTGCTCCGCCGGCGCCCCCTTCGGCGGGCCGCTGACGCCCCCGCCCCCGACCGCCGGGCCCGGACCCACGACGATCCCCGGGCCGCTCGACCCGCTCCCGGCCGAGCTGAGACCGGCGGTCGCTCGGGCTGGCGCCGCCGAGCCCGCGACCCCGCTCGCCCCGAGCAGGGCGACCAGCAGAGCCAGACCGCAAGCAGCAGCGCGCACCCACGGCACGCTACCGACCGCTGACGGCAGGAGCCGCTATTTCGTCGGGTTCTCCTTGACCGACTGGAACGACTGCTTGTGGTCCTCCCCCTGGTGCTGGGCGATCAGGTCGCTGTCGATCACCGCGCGGAACTGGCCGGCCAGGGTGTGGAGACGAGCGTCGAGCGTGGGGTAGTCGAGGCCGGCGTGAACATACTGGTCGGCCTGCTGGCGCAGCTGCTTGATCTGCTGGTTCGCGTGACCCGAGAGCCTCACACCGTCGGCCACATCGACCACGTACTGATAGGCATAGGCGAACGACCCGCAGCTGTTGCAGTTCACATTGGTCGCGAACGCGACGTTCTGCGGCACCTGCGTGGTCGCGCCCGTCGGGACGAGCACGATCTGAAACGCGGCGGCGATCGCCTGGCAGGGGCTCGTGCAATCGTGGGCGTTCGCCCGGGCGTAATTCGTCGGGCTCGCATGCTCGGCAGGCGCCCGCGAGACCGTCAGGCCCGCAAGGGCGAGCACGGTCCCGCCATGGTCGTTGTCGGCGACGACGTTCTGTGCCGGGCCGGACGGCGGCGAGGTCTCTGCGAGGCTCACGGCCGGGACCGAGAACGCGGCGATCAGGGTCAGGAAGAGGAGCGGGCGGCGCATCGAAGGACCTCCAGTGGGCACGTCGAGGGATCGGTTGGTCAAGCGAAGGCTCACGGCACGGGTGCCGTCGTCGTCGTGTTCGTAGGGGCCGCGGTGGCCGGCGTGGTCGTCGCCGGCGCCGTAGTCGCCGGTGTGGTCGTCGGCGTCGTCGGCGTGGTCGGCGTGGTCGAGCTTGTCGTCGTGTCGGTCGGCGTCGTCGTGGTCGTCGCCGGCGCCGCGAGTCCCTGATCGGATGACTGCGTTGTGGATTTCTGGGCGAGCGTCGGCGCGCCGCCGAGCTGGTGCTGGCGCTGACGCGTCAACGACGGTCGCCCGGTCGGGAGGGCGGCCACTTCCTGGACGACGCCCGTCAGCGTTCCCTTCTCGCCGGGCTGAACCGGCCGGTACTCGCCGTTGGGCCACCAACTGAAGACCGCCAGAGCCAACGCCGCGCTACCGGTCAGACCGAGCACAGCCTGGCGTGCCGGCCGGCCGGAGCACCAGCTCACGGCGCCGGTGGCGGTGCGTCCGCCGACACGTGCCGCCGTGTACGCCAGGCCCGCTCCCGGCAGGACCAGGAACAGCGTCTGGATGACGTCGAGCACGCCCTTGACTGCCTGGCCGCCGCGGAAGTCCGGGGCGATGGCCTTGTAGTGCACCGCCGCCGAGTCGTATCCGGTGGCGACCATGCGCGGCAGGTTGATCACCAGCGCGAGCACGGTCACCAGCATGAACACCGCGATCAGGACGACGTAGGCGCTCACCACCACGCGCACCCACCGCTTGAGCGCCGTGACCCGCTCGTCGGCCGGCCGGCCGGGGATGAAGCTCGAGAGCACGGAGCGGATCCGCAGGAAGATGTCGGGCACACCGGTGAGATCGCTGAGGATGTAATAGCCGTCGAGGCGCAGGAACGGCAGCGACTGCTGGATGATCGCGAAGTTCTGCAGCACGATCAGCAGGAGCAACGGCTCGAACGACGTCGCGGCGTAGAGGCCGCCGACCACCAGTGCGAAGATCGCGTTGAAGTACATGCCGCCCATGTCGGTCCGCAGCCGCCCCCACTTGCCCAACCTGTAGGCGTCGGTGATGTCGGTGTAGAAGGCCGGCCAGACAATGTAGATGCCGACCCCCATGACGCCCGGCTTCGCTCCGCCGTACCGGCAGGCCGTTGCGTGGCCGATCTCGTGGAAAGCAGTCGCGAGGACCACGCCGCCGATCAGCATGAGCATCAGAAGCGGCTGGTAGAGCGTGTGCCGAAGGCTCTGGCTCACGCCGTGGACGAAGAAGAGCCAGCCGTCGAGGCCGATCATCGCCAGGACCACCGCCACGACGACCGGTGCCACGAAGAGCGGCCGAAAGATCGTCGTCAACCCATGCACCGCCCGATCGGGGATCACCGCGGCGCGGAACTTGAGCGCCAGGAGCGGGTCGACCTTGTTGAGCTCGACGTCCGAGCCATCGCTCGAGCCGACGACCCCGAGGGGGCGCAGCTGGTCCTCGATCAGCATCTCCACGTCCGGGGCTTCCACCCGGCGCTCGATCGCCTCGCTGAAGCGCTCGGCGATCTCGTCGAAGTCTCGCCGGCCGTCGATCTGCTCGGCCAACCGGTAGAGCATCGGCGGCAGCTGGACGACCTGGCCGTCGCTCCGCCTGGCGATGAACGGCGCCTCCTTGAAGCCCGAGTCCTCGAACTCGCCGATCAGCTCCACACCGTCGGCCAGGCGCGGAACTCGGCGATCGGCGGTCGACCGAGATGCTCCCGGGCGCTCGGCGGCCGGCTGAGCTGCTGCCGCCCGCTCCGGCGCCGCCGTCTCCGCTGCTGCCGGCTCCGCTACCGCCGGCTCCGCTACCGCCGTCTCCGCTGCTGCCGGCTCTGATGCCGCCGGCTCCGACGCTGCCGGTTCGGAGACCGCCGCCGGCCCGGCGTCCGCCTCGGGGCTCCTCAGCGGTAGGTCGGCCTTTGCCATCTCATCCCCCTAGGACAGAGAACGAGGAGCGGCTGGCGCCGCTCCCCGAAATCCACCGGCCTGTGTTCACCGCGGTCAGTTGCCCTGGACGATCGGCGCGGTCTGCGTCGCGTTCGCGTATGCGATCGAGTTGTCCGAGAGGACGTTCGCGGCGACAGCCGCATTGACCGGCGCGGCGATGTTCGCGTTGATCAGCGACATCGCGGCCCGCTCGGGCAGCTCCTCGCCGGCCATCTCACTGAGCTCCTCGCGAGTCAGCGGGCGGTACTCCTGTGGGCTGTCGTTGGACGACATCGATCCTCCTTAGTTCTGCTGTGTGATCGGGGCGGTCTGGGTCGCCTGCGCGATCGCGGTCGACCCGTCCGACAGCGCGTTGAGCGCGACGGCAGCGTTGATCGGCGCGGCCACGTTGGCGTTCACGAGCGACATCGCGGCCCGCTCGGGCAGCTCCTCGCCCGCGATCTCCATCAGCTCTTCATGGCTCAGCGGCTTGTAGTCGGACATTCGAGCCTCCTAGTTGGTCTGGGTGATCGGGGCGGTCTGCGTCGCGCTGGCATAGGCCACCGAGTTGTCCGAGGCCACGTTCAGCGCCGCGGCCAGGTTGACGGGGGCCGCGACGTTGGCGTTGATCAACGACATCGCCGCCCGCTCGGGCAGCTCCTCGCCGGCCATCTCGCCGAGTTCCTCTCTCGTCAGGGGGCGGTACTCCTGAGGGCTCTGGTCACTCATCGAGGCTCCTTTCAGTTGGACTGGCCAATCGACCCGGACTGAGCCGCCTGGGCGATCGCCGTCGCGTTGTCGGACAGGACATTGGCGGCAACTGCCGCATTGATCGGGATCGCGATGTTGGCGTTGACCAGTGACATCGCCGCCCGCTCCGGCAGCTCCTCGCCGGCCAGCTCGCTGATCTCGTCGCGGCTGAGGGCCCTGTAGTCCTTCTCCTGCTCGGTCATCTGCGCTCCTCTGGGTCGGTTGGCGGTTGCTCACCGGGGGGACGAGTGCTGCGGGAATCCTGGACCACGGTGACGTGGCTCGTGGACTCCACCTTGTTCGTCTCTCCCGAACGGCCGCGGTTCACGGCGAACGCCGCGTGAATGTCGGCGGCCAGGTTGAGGCCGTCCTCCTCGATGCGTATCTGCTTGAGCCACCGCATGACTGGACAGTTCCCAATCTCTCGCCGTCAAAACTCGAGCCGGCAGGACGGCGATCATCAAATGCGGTAGTTGCAGGGCTTTTCGCGCTTTGCTCCCGTACTTTTCGTCAACCGGCGCTTACCCGGTTGGTCAATCTCGATTGCCCCACACAGCTCCGGGTAACTCCTCGGCGTGCCCGCCCCAGGAACGATCGAGCAGCTCGCGCGGGATGTGACGTCGAGCCCCGACGCCGAGAACGCCCTACGCGCGCTGACCGCCCTGCGCCTGGAGCTCGACACCGTCGAGCGAGACCTCGTCGCACGCGCGGTCGGGGCCGGGGCAACATGGAGCCAGGTCGCCCGCGCCCTCGGAGTGACCAAGCAGGCGGCGCACAAGAAGCATCGCCACCTTACAGGCGCCTCCGCTACCGGCGCGCCCAAGATCCTCGTGACGAGCGAGTCTCGGCGGAGCATCCAACTCGCCCGGGAGGAGGCACGCAGGCTGGGACAGGCGGTCGGGACCGAGCACATCCTGCTCGGCATCCTGCGCTGCGACCAGAGTCACGCCGTCAAGGCTCTGAACGCCCTCGGGGTCACGCTCGACGCCGCTCGCGACTGCCTGCAGTCGACCCTCGTGATCGCTCCCCACCACCCCGGCGGGCCAACTTCGAGCGGCGAGTCAGACCCGAAGATCACTCCCCACGCACGGCGGATCCTCGAGGGCTCACTGCGCGAGGCGGTCAAGCGCGGCGAGGGATACATCGGTGTCGAGCACCTTCTTCTGGCGCTCCTCACTGACTCGCGAAACGGCGCCACCCAGACCCTCGAGGCCCTCCGCGCGACACCCGCCAGCATCCGTCGCCAGCTCGACCACGAATGGGACGCCGTCGCCGCGGCGCCCAGCCCGCAGCAGGAGTAGCGCGGGCGTTTGCATCGCTCAGCGCTCGGGTATTCGCCGCTCTGATGTCCCCACGTCCCAGAATATCTCACCCCTCCCTCGGCCGTCTGGTCCAGTCTCCTGCGGCGCTCCGGCCGCAGCTCGGCTAGCGATGCTCAACCCCGGCGCACCCGAAGCCGAGAGGAACGCGGGTGCGGGCGCGACCGCCACCCTCCCCGCCCCGAACCCCAGGCGCGTCCCCGCCCCGAACCCCAGGCGCGCCGCCGAGCCCGAACCGGACTCGCCGCTCGAGGGCAGACCGCTCGATGGCACAGCTCTCGACGCCGGAGGCCCGGACGCCACACCGCTGGACGTCACACCCCCCGACGTCACGCCGGTCGCCGTCCAAGCGCGACTCGCGGCACCGAGAGCTCCGAGGGGAAGCGCGACTCACGCGCACCCAGGCGCGAGAACCACTCGTCGCCCAGCACCGGCCGCGGCCGCGGCCGACGCCCATCTCCTGCGCACGAGGTGCCTCGCACTCGGCGGCTTGACCGCCATGGTCGCGGCCGTCGGGATGATCACCGCCGTGACCCTCGGCACGCCCAGACCGCCCGTCGCGGTGGCCGCGAAGATCCCGGTCGCCCCCCGGTACTGGATCGTCCAGCCCGGCCAGACCCTGATCTCGATCGCCGCGCGCGAGAGCGTCAGCCCGAGCGCCGTCCGGCGTGCCAACCCCGCGCTGATCGGCAGGAGCCTCCAGTCCGGCCAGCGGGTGCGACTCCCCGGCTGACGCCCACCGCTCGGGTCGGTTTCCGGAGGGGTCCGTCCGGGTATTCAAGCGACACAGCGAGGCGCGTTGACGGCCTCGAAGCTCAGACAGCCATCGTGATGGCAGAAAGGCCGTGTCGCGTGATTGCCCTCGGCGTAATCCTCCTGATCATTGCCGTCCTCGTTCCGAAGCTCGCCGTTCTCTGGGCGGTCGGCATCATCGTCTTGATCGTCGGCCTGATCCTCGCCGTGCTCGGCTCGATGGATCGCGCCATCGGAGGCCGGCGCCACTGGTACTAGGCCTGGTACCCCCCCGATCAGAGCTCCCGGACCACCGGACCGGCGTAGGCCCGACCGGCGGACGGCGCCTCCTCGACGGAGCGGGAGACCCGTCGCCGGGAAGCCGGCGACAAGAGGCACGCGGCTCCCTCCGAGTCGCCGGCAGGTGCGTCAGCGAGGGATCCGGTGCTGTCCTCCACGACGCCCGGTTTCCCCGGTCGGCGCCAGCGCAAGCGCCTACGGCGCGGCGGCACGGGCGACGACCTTCTGGAGCGAGCTGAGCTGGTCTGCGAGCGGCGCCGAGGCCGACGGCGGACGCACCGCTGTCGCGGCCGCCCGCGCCGGCGGCGGGGTTCCGCCGCCGGAAGCGCTCAGGACGATCACGACGACGAGGGCCACGACCACGCCGATCGCGAGCGCCGCCGCGCGAGGCGAGACGTGGATCGCAAGCGACGCTGTCGTGCGACCCGAAGGATGGGCAGCCGGTCGCTCCACGTGACGGGCGCTGATCGGCGTCCCGACCGCTCGGCGGCGGCGTCCATCCACCCGCGTGCCGGTCGCCCCCCCGCGCGGGCCCACCCGGGGGACCGGTCGGCCGGCGTCCATCCCCAGCGGGGCTGGGGCCGGCGCCGGCACCGGCGCCGGTACGGGCGCGATCCGCGTGCGAGTCGCCGTCGACCCCGCCGCCCGCGGAGCGGTGGCGATCAACTCGAGCGCGGCCGCCGCAGACTCCGGCCGCTCGCCTGGAGAGCTCGCCGTAAGAGCGGCGATCAGCTCGACGAGGCCCGGCGCCGGCCCGCGCTCGCTGAGCTCGCGCAGCACCACCCCGGCCGCGTAGAGATCGGCCGCGACGGTCGCCCGCTCACCCGCGGCGACCTCGGGCGCCAGGTAGCGAATGCTGCCGATGACCATCCCAGTCTGCGTCAGCGAAGTCGAATCCTCCGGCTGAGCGATTCCGAAGTCCGTCAGGCGAGCGTGGCCCCCGGAGTCGAGGAGGATGTTGGCCGGCTTGATGTCACGGTGCACGAGTCCGGCCGCGTGGACGCAGTTCAGCGCCCCGAGCAGCTCGCTGGCGAACTCGATCGGATCGGGCATCACCGCGCCCCGCCCCGCCAGAACGTCGGCGAGGCTCCCGCCGGGGACGTACTCCATGACGAGGAACGGCCGCGCCCCGTGGAGCCCGTAGTCGAAGACCGGAACGATGCTCGGGTGCGAGACCGACGCCGCCGCCCGCGCCTCCCGCGCGAACCGCTCCCGGTACCGGGCGTCGAAGGCGAGGGTGTCGGCCATCAGCTTGACCGCGACGGGCCGTGTCAGGAGCTCATCCTTCGCGAGCCAGACCGACGCCATCCCGCCGGAGCCGAGCCACCGCTCCAAGCTGTAGCGCTCGGCGCCGAGGACGGCGCCCGGCGCGATCTCAGCAGACTCCCTCATCCGCCCTTTCCCTTCCCACCCTTGTCGCCCTTCACCTTGCCTGGCCCCTTCGCCTTGGCGTCGCCCCGGCCCTTGCCGTCGCCCTTGATCTTCGCGTTCCCCGATCCGACGGGGCTCTGGACCACAGTCTGCGCTACCGGCGGGCTGGGGGCAACCGAGACGGGTGTCGGCGTGCTGGGCGTGGGGGCGACGACCTCCACCCCGATTCGTGCCCGCGTCCGCGCGATCCCGGTCTCGAGAGCCGCGTAGTCGGACTTCGAGAGGTGCCCAGCCGCGTCCTGCTGTGCGACATCGGCAGCGAAGGCGTCGATCTCCCTCGTGGCGCCGGCCGGGTCCTGCCTTCCGGCGGCCGCCGCGACGTTCTTCAGGTGGGCGCTCATCACCGACGCCGCCCCGCCCGAGAGCGTCGGAGTCGCCTGGCCCGAGCCGCAGCCGACGACGAGAGCCGCCGTCAGCGCGACGCCCGGAACCCGACCGACCAGGTCAGAGGCGCGGCGATCGGGGCGGAACCGGCCCAACGGCCGTCTCCTCGTCGCCACGCGGGCCGCGGACGACACGATCCCCAGTGACCACACGGTCGGCTGCGGGGCTCGGAATGACTCCTGGGGCCATCGGGACGTCCGCCGCCGAGCGGGTACCGCCGGCTGCGCGCGAACGCCGCCACGCCGAAGCTCGGCCCGGGCCGGGGGCGCCCCCGACGGCTCCGGGTCCGGCCGGATTGAACGAGACCGTGACCCGCGCCTCGGCGAGCAGGGCGCCGGCGGCCATCATCACGGCGCCGACCAGCGCAAGCCAACCGCCGTCGCCGATATCGCTGTGCAGGGCCGCCGGGGGCCGGCTGATCAGCTGCGACGCGACGATCACGACAGCCGCCAAGCCGAGGATCTCGAGCGCCAGGGAATGCGTCGGCCCACGCCACCAGCCCAGCTTCGACGCGGCCGATGCGATGACCGCGAGAGCGAGCACCGCCAGCACGAGATCCCAGACCTCGAACGCCGTCCACGCGGTCACCGTGAACCCCGGCAGGCTGTACCAGTCGAGGAACAGGCTGACGAACAGCAGGATCGCGCCGATCAGGGCGAGAATCATCCCGGCTTCCGGTCGTTCTCGGTTCATGCCCATCCACCTACCCGCCCGGCGCCGCGGCTAATCCGGTCTCCGATCAGCCTCCGGCTCGGCCCGAGGACGCGGTCGCGGTCGTCGCGCAGCCACTGGACCCACTCACCGCCCGACGACCCGAGTCACCGACGACCCCAGCCGGGACGCCCGCGACAGAGCTCGCGGTCCCGACGCTCTCGCCACTCCTCGTGGTCGCGGCCGTTCCCTCCCGCCAGCTCGCCCAGTCCGAGGCCGCGCTGCCGGAGGACGAGGAGGTCGGCGTCGACGGCGACGACGACGCGGCCCCCGTCGGACCCGTCGTTCCCGTCGGGCCGCACCCGGACGGCCGGGAGTGATCGGTGCTCGACGACGTCGCTCCCGATCCGTACTCCTGCCCCGTCGGGCCTCCCGCCGTGGAAGTCGTCTGCGAGGCCGCCGAGGACGGCCGGTGGGCCAGCCACCACGCCACTAGGGACGCGGCGCTCTGGGCCGACGGGCTCGAGCTCGCCTGGCTGGCGCTCGGGATGATCCGGTTGGTTGCCGGCGCCGGCGCCGCGGGGGGAGCCTGCGCCCCACCGGGCGACCCGCCGCTGACCACGGTATGCGTCTCCCCGGCCGAGGCGATCAGCAGCGGACGGGGGTCGCGGACTGAGTGGCGTCGACCTGCGGCGGCCGCCCCGGCCCCCGACCCGGCCCCGGACGGCTTTCCCGGGCCAAGGCCGCCGACGACCGGCATGCTCACCGCGGCGACGGCCAAGCTCGGCTGACCGACCGGTGGCGCGTGGTGGCGGTGAGCGGCGGCCGGCGGCCGGCTCGGGACGAGCGCGTGGCGGATCGGTGGGACACCGGCCGCGACGCCGCCGACGGTCACCGCGATCGCCCCGACCTTCAGGGCCGACCCCCCCAGCCCGGCGCCGAAACCCGAGCCGGCGGCGGCCTTGCCGGCCGCGGCCTTTCCCGCGGCGAGCTTGCCCGCCACCACCGAGTGCCCTGCCCGCGCCGCCCATTCGATGACCTGCGGGGGTGTCGCGATGCTCATCAACCCGATCAGCGAGACCCGCGCCCGCCGCACGAGTTGGCGCGCCGCGGTATCGGTGATCCCGAGGTCGAGGCCGAGCTCGGCGTGCGAGCGGCCCTCGACCGCGACCGCCAGCAGGGCATCGCGCTGGCGCTCGGGAAGCTCGGCGATCCCCCGGAGGGCGCGGCGGACGGCATCGCGCCGCTCGAGGTCCTCCTCCGGGCCGGGGCAGACGAGCAGGGCGTCCTTGAGCTCGTCGTAGTCATAGCCGCGCGACGCCGCGGCGATCGCCGCGTTGCGGGCGATCCGGTGGAGCCACGCCCGCAGCTCGCGAACCTCCGTCCCGGCCGAGAGGGCCTGCCAGGCCTGGAGATTGGTCTGCTGGAGCGTGTCCTCGACCGATCCGCTCGGCAGGATCCGGCGGACCGCCCGCGACAGCTCGGCGCGGTAGCGCTCGGCGATCGCCTCGAAGGCCCGCTTGTGACCTGCCCGCGCCAGAGCGACGAGCCGCTCGTCGGTCTGCGTCCGGAGGATCGCGCTGCCGATCACGCTCGCCATGCCCGACTCTCCGGCTCCGTTGCTCTCCTCGTGTCCATCTCACTCCCAGTCCCACGACCCGGTGGTCTGCCGTGCTCCCGACGACGCGTCCACCCAGACCTATCGGCAGACGCGTCGTCGGACTTGAGCTCTTGTTCAGTGTGACCTGAGACCCGCGAGCGACACGCCGGTCTTCCTGTGCTTGTGGTGCTTGGCCTTCTTGGCCGGCTTGGCCGAGGACTTCCCGCCGAGCGTCTGCTCGAGCGCCGCGAGAAGGTTGCCGGCCCCCTGCGTGCCTCCCAGCATCCCGCTCGCCGCCGACCCGACCGCAGTGGGGTTCGACGAGATCGACGCCAGCCGGGCGATGATCTTCGCGATCGCGTCCGCCTCGCCCTGCGTCAGATCGGTGTTGGCGACCTCCGCCGCGAGCACCGGCGCGGTGATCGCCGGCAGCTGGCCGAGGACCGCGACGATCACCTGGTGGAGCACCGTCAGCTCGCCCGTCGAAGGCCTGCCGAACGCCGTCGCCGAGCCCGCTCCCGCACCGATCGGACCGATCGGCCTTGCCAGGAGCCCCGTCAACTGGGTCGCCTCCGCGGGCGTGATCGTGCCCGCCGTCTGCGCCTGGGCGATGATCGGAGCCGCGATGCCCGGCACCTGGCTCTGAACGGCGCCCAGCAATGCGAACAGCGCCTTGAAGACCCCGACGCCCGGCAGGCCGGTCGTGCCCTTCCCGCCCATCAGGCTCCCGATGATGCCCGCGGCGCCACCCGCCCCAGGTGCGCCCTGGAAGCCCTGGATGGCGGTCGTGCCCAGCCCGAATGGGCTTGATGGTGCGGCTGACGCCGGCGCGATCGCGGCGCCCGCGCCGCCCACGAGCAGGGCCCCGGCGGCCAGCGTCGCGGCCGCCGCCCGCCGTCGAGTCGTAAGGAAAGCATTCATGCTTCTCGCCCGTCCTATCTCAGTTGGAGGATCCGTCATAGAGAAAGAGCGCGCCGCGCCGAAAACGTGACGCTCGGCTCCCGAAGATCTCGCATGAGCGCTTGCGCGGATCTCGAGAACTTCGCGAGCACTCACTCCCCGCCGATCGCCCGCAGCCGCCGCTCGAGCTCGGCCGCCTCGACCGCGTTGGCGCTCAGCCCGATCGCCGTTCGGTAGGCGAGCGCTGCCCCCTCGTCATCGCCCGAGCGGCGCAGCAGCTCGGCGTGGGCCGCGTGGAGCGGCTGGTAGTCGGCGATCCGGGCGTCGGTGAGGAGCGGCTCGAGCAGCGCGAGGCCCGCCCGCGGGCCGCCCGCGAATCCGACCGCGACCGCGTGGTTGAGCGCGACGACCGGCGAGCCGTCGAGCTCGAGGAGGCGCCCGTACAGCGCGGCGATCTCCTCCCAATCGGTCTCCCCGTCGCTCGGCGCCTCGACCTGGAGCGCCGTGATCGCCGCCTGGATCTGGTAGCTCCCCGGCCGCCGCAGCGCGACCGCCCGCTCGAGCAGCCGCAGCCCCTCACGGATCCGCCCCCGGTCCCAGAGCGAGCGGTCCTGGTCTGCGAGCGACACGTACCCACCGGCCGGGTCGACCCTCGCCTCCCGGCGGGCGTCGTGGAGCAGCATCAACGCCAGCAGACCGAGAACCTCCGCGTCATCTCCGATCAACCTCGCCAGCAGCCGCCCCAGGCGGATCGCCTCGCCGCACAGCTCCCCTCGGACCAGCCGATCGCCGGCGGCGGCGGCGTAGCCCTCGTTGAAGATCAGGTACACCACCCCGAGGACGCCCCTCACCCGGTCGGGCAGGACGTCGTCGCTCGGGACCCGGTAGGGGATCTTCGCACTCGCGATCTTCGCCTTCGCCCGCGAGATCCGCTGACCCATCGTCGGCTCGCTGACGAGGAAGGCGCGGGCGATCTCGCCCGTCGTGAGGCCGCCGAGCATCCGCAGCGTGAGCGCCGTCCTGGCTGCCACGCCGAGCGCCGGATGGCAGCACGTGAAGATCAGCCGCAGCCGATCGTCTGAGACCGCGCTCTCCCCCTCGCCGGCCGTGTCCTCGCCGCCCGCCGCCTGCGCCTGCGCGTCCAGCCGGGCGAGCTCGGCGAGCCGGTCGGTCCGATCGGCCAGCGACCGCGTCCGCCGGAGTCGATCGATCGCCCGCCGTCGCGCCGCCGTCGTGATCCAAGCGGCCGGGTTGGCCGGGACGCCGTCGCGCGGCCAGGTCGCGACAGCCGCGGCGAACGCGTCCTGGACGGCATCCTCGGCCAGCTGGAAGTCGCCGACCTGCCGGATCAGGACCGCCAGGACGCCCGCCCGCTCCTCGCGAAACACCCGCTCGGCGACGGCGCCCGGGTCGTCGGCAACCGGCCCGGTCCGCCGCCCAGCGCCTGGGCTCACGCCCCGCTCAACGCCTCTTCCGGCTGCGGCTGGGCAGCCGGATAGGTGACCACCGGGCGCACCTCGACCGACCCGTGAACGACGATCGGCGCCCGCGCCGCGTGGCCGAGCGCCGCGTCGAGATCCGGGCAGTCCATGACGTAGAAGCCGGCCAAGAGCTCCTTGGTGACCGCGAACGGTCCGTCGGTGATCTGTGTCTCGCCGTCAGCGACCCGGACCGTGGTCGCCGTCTCCACGCCGTGTAGCTGGTCGCCCGCGAGCCCGGGATCGGCTTCGCGCAGCGACTGCGTGTAGTCCATCCACTTCTCGTGCTCCGCCGGCATCTCCTCGGCCGACGGGCCACCCTCGGCGGCCGCGTAGATCAACAGCATGTACTTGGGCATAACGCCTCCTGATCGATTGTCCCACCTCGGGCCGCCCGAATCACGGCCTCATCAGTACGACGCGCGAGTCAGCTGGATTTCGACACCGGCCCAAAAATTCGCTCACCGAATCGCCTTCCGGCGTCTGCCTCGAAGCCGTCTTCGGGCCCCACCAGGATCGCACCCTCGCCGGTGGTGTAGGCCTCCTCCCCGTGCTGGATGACGTCCATTCCGATCGCCTCCTCCCGCTCGGTCACCCGCAGCCGGGTGAAGAGCCCGATCACCCGGAGGATCACGAACGTCGCCGTGAACGCGTAGGCCGGGGCCGCGAGCACCGCCACCGCCTGCCACAGGAGCTGGGCCGGGTGGCCGTAGAGCAGGCCGTTCGCCGTCCCGTTCCACGCGACCTGCGCGAAGAAGCCGATGAACAGCATCCCGGTCATGCCGGCGACGCCGTGGGCCGCGAGCACGTCGAGCGTCTCGTCCAGGCGCGTCCGCGGGCGCCAGAGGATGATCGCGTAGCTCGGCAGCGCCGCCAACGCACCCAGCAGCATCGCCCAGGTCGGTGAGATGTAGCCGGCGGCCGGAGTGATCGCCACGCAGCCGACGATGATCGCCGTCGCCCCGCCGATCGCCGTCACCCGCCGGTCTCTGAGCAGGTCGAGGCCGAACCAGACGACCAGGGCGCAGGCCGGCGCGAGGAGCGTGTTGGTGAAGGCGAGGACGCTCGAGGACCCCGTCGAGTACCCGCTCCCGCCGTTGAAGCCGAACCACCCGAACCAGAGCAGCCCCGCCCCGAGCAGGACGTACACCGCGTTGTGGGGGAGCAGCGCCTGGCGGCCGTAGTCGTGCCGCGCGCCGACCAGCCGCGCCGCCGCGAAGGCCGAGAACCCGGACGCCATCTCGACCGGCACGCCGCCCGCGAAGTCGAGCGTCCCGTGGTGGGCGAGCCATCCTCCGCCGAAGACCCAGTGGGCGAGGACCGCGTAGACGACGACCGACCAGATCCCCATGAAGATCAGGAACGGACCGAAGCGCATCCGCTCGACGACCGCCCCGGAGACGAGCGCCGACGTGACGATGCAGAACGTCGCCTCGAAGGCGAAGAACAGCAGGTGGGGGATATGGAGTCCGGCCCGGGGGCCGAGCGTGACCCCCTGGAGGAAGGCGTAGTGCAGGCCGCCCACGAACCCGTTGCCCCTGTCGAAGGCCAGCGAGTAGCCGATCACCGCCCACATCACCGTCACGACGCCGAGCGCGCCGACGCACATCATGAACGTGTTGAGCGTGTTCTTCGCCCGCACCAGCCCCGCGTAGAAGAGCCCGAGCGCCGGCGTCATCATCAGCACCAGCGCCGTCGCCGCGAGCATCCACGCCGTGTCCCCGGCGCTGATCTCCCCCGGCAGCGGCAGGTTCGTCGCGGCGGCGGCCGTCGCGGCGGCGGCGGCGGTGGCGGCGGCGATCATTTGCCGACCGGCGTGACCGCGCCGACGTCCGTCTCGCCCGTCCGGATCCGGACGGCCTGCTCGAGCGGCACGACGAAGATCTTCCCGTCGCCGACCTCACCCGTCCGCGCGCCGGCGCAGAGCGCCGCGACCGTCGCCTCGACGAACGAGTCCGAGACCGCGACCTCGAAGCGGACCTTCTCCGAGAGGCCCATCTTGACCGTCGTCCCCCGGTAGGTCTCGACCCGGTCGAGCTCGCCCCCGTGACCCTGCACGCGACTGATCGAGACCCCCCGGACCTCGGCCCGGTAGAGCGCCTCGAGCACATCGTTCGCCTTCTCCGGACGCACGATCCCGATCACAAGCTTCACGGTCCTCGCTCCCTCAGATTGGACACTCGGAAACCGCTGGCCCGACCCCGCCACGGCTCCGTGATCGAGCCACCGTCCGGGCCGACGGCCGTGCGAGGCTACCACTGGGCCCTTGCGAGCCGACCTTGCGACACTCCGCTCGTGAGCCCAAGGCGCTTCCGCCCCACCGGCCTCGCCCGCGCGGCAGCCGTCGACGCCTGATCGCCGATGGGTCCGCCCGTCCGCCGACCCGCCTGGCTCGGCATCGACGTCGGGACGCAGAGCCTGCGGGCGGCGCTCGTCGACGCCGACGGCCGGCTGCTCGGCTCCGGCACCGCCCCGCTCGCCGGCGTGCGCCCCGAGCCCGGCCACCACGAGCAGGACCCCGAGAGCTGGTGGATCGCCCTCGGCCAGGCCACGCGCGAGGCTCTGGCGGGGGCGCGGGACGCGCGGCCGGCGGTCGGCGCCGTGGCGATCTGCTCGACCTCGGGAACGCTGCTGCTGAGCGACGACTCCGGGCGAGTCCGCTCGCCGGCCCTGATGTACGACGACCGCCGGGCCGGCGCGCAGGCGCAACGGGTCGCGGCGGCCGCGGCGAGCGTTGCGGAGTCGACGCGGCGCGATGACCCCGACGCCGACGGCCGGCGAGCGCACCCGAGCTCGGCGGTCGGCCGGCTGCTCTGGCTGCTCGAGCACGACGACGGCGCGGCGACGGCGCGGGCCGAGGGGGCCGCGGGCGCCGGGGGGGCCGGGGGGGCCGGGCCCGGGAGGCATGCGGGCGGCCTCCACCTGACCCACTGCGGCGACCTGCTCGCAGGGCGCCTCGTCGGCGGCCGGGTCGCGACGGACTGGAGCCACGCCCTCAAGAGCGGCTACGACCCCGAGCTGCGGGCCTGGCGGGAGGAGCTCTTCGAGGCGCTCGGCGTCCCGCCTTCGGTGCTGCCCGAGGTGGTCGCGCCGGGTGCGCCGCTCGGCGTCCTGACCCGCGGCGCGGCTCGTCACACGGGCCTGACCGCCGGGACGCCGGTGCTCGCCGGGATGACCGACAGCTGCGCCGCCCAGATCGCGGCCGGCGCGCTGGCGCCGGGGAGCTGGAACTCGGTGCTCGGGACGACGCTCGCCGTCAAGGGCGTCTGCGCAGAGCCGATCGTCGACCCCGGCGCCGGGGTCTACTCCCACCGCCACCCCGACGGGCGCGGCTGGCTGGCCGGCGGGGCGTCGAACGTCGGCGCCGGCGTGCTCAGCGCCCGCTTCGCGGGCCGGGACCTGGGCGAGCTCGATGCCGCGGCCGCCACCCACGAGCCCGCCGCGGCGGTGCTCTACCCGTTGACGAGGCCCGGCGAGCGCTTCCCCTTCGAGCGGGCCGACGCCCAGCCGATCACGCTGGGCTGCCTCGGCGACGAGGCCGACCATTTCGCCGCCCTGCTCCAGGGGATCGCCTTCGTCGAGCGGCTCTGCCTTGCTCGCATGCAGGAGCTCGGCGCGAGGATCGACGGCCCGCTGCGCCTGACCGGCGGAGCCGCCCGGAGCGACTACTGGTGCCAGCTGCGCTCAGACATCCTCGGCCGCCCGGTCAGTCGGCCGGCGCATCCCGAGCCGGCGGTCGGGATGGCGATCCTCGCCTGCGCGGAGGGCGGGTCGGTCACCGAGGCGGCCGTCCGGATGGTGCACGACGACCTCGAGCTCGAGCCCCGAGTCGAGGCGATCGGGCGCTTCGAGGATGCCTACGGTCGCCTCTGCGACGAGCTGGCCGCCCGCGGCTATCTCGATTTTCCGGAGCGGCCGCGGAGGGCGCGGCCCGGCGAGGCCCAGTGAGCGTGCGGGGGTTCGGCCGTCAGGACGCGGCGCCGGCGCAGACCATCGCCCGCAGCGTCGCCTGGGCGCCGCCGTCGGAGACGGCTGCCTCGGCCAGCTCGAGCCCGTCGCGCGTGTCCGTTACCAACCCGGCCGCGTAGAGGCGCAGGCCGGCGTTCAGGGCGACCGTGTAGGCCAGCGGGCCCTTGAGCTCGCCGCTCACGAGCTCGGTCGTCAGCCTCGCCGAGTGCTCGGCCGCCTGCTGTGGCCCGCGCGAGCGGTCGATCGGCTGCGGGCGCGTGATCCGGGAGTCCATTCGCTGCGGCAGCTCGAGCGCGCGACCCGGCTCGAAGGCCTGCGGGCGACCGGGGCGCATCATGTCGGACCCCTCGACTCCCCGCACGGCGACCGAGCGCTCGCCGCCGAGCAGCTCGAGGGCCCCGAGCAGCCGCTCGGAGTACGAGCTGTGGGTGTGTCCGACGACGAACCGCCTGGCGCCGAAGTAGTCGACCAGCTTCTCGGCCGAGTGCAACGGCCCGCGGACACCGATCTCGTCGCGAATCGCCGCGAGCTCCCGCCAGCCGGGGAGCGACTCTCCGGCGTGGACGACGGTGACGCCGGCGGTCTCGAGCATCCGCGTCGACTGCTCGCCCGAGGGCCGGTGGGGTCCGCCGAGGGCGCCGAGCACGTCGGCCACCGTGACGCCGTGCTTCGGGCCGAGCGAGTCCCCGCAGTGGAGGACGATTCCCGCGCCGGCGCTCGCCGCGACGACGCCGGCCGCGAGCGAGAGGTTGGGCGCGTCGGCGACGCCGTCGTAGGCCCCGGCGCAGGCGACGAGCGTCCGGGCGCTGGTGGTGTGGAGCGGCGCACAGACGTCGCGCAGGGCCTGCGTGAACCCGGCCAGCTCGGTCGGCGACTCGCCCTTGATCCGCATCGCGACGAGGAAGGCCCCGGTCTGGGCGGGCGAGACGTCGCCGGCTAGCAGCAGGCAGAGGGCCGCGCGCGACTCGGCGAAGGTCAGGTCCCGGCTTCCCCGCACGCCGGTCCCGACCGCCTTGATCGTCGAGCGGAAGCCGGCGTAGGCGGCCCGACCCTGGGCGCCGACGCGGGCCTGCGCGCGGTCGGTCGCAGAGAGCTCAGGCATCGAAGCGGTACCCCACGCTCCGCACGGTCTGGATCCGCCCGGCGGTCTCTGACCCGAGCTTGGCCCGAAGCCGCCTGATGTGCACGTCGACGGTCCGCTCGCCGCCGTAGTAGTCGTATCCCCAGACCCGGCTGAGCAGCGCCTCGCGGGAGAAGACCCGGCCGGGGTGGGTCGCTAGGAACTTGAGCAGCTCGTACTCCATGAAGGTGAAGTTGACCGGACGGCCGTCGACCGAGACCTGGTAGTTGGCGAGGTTCAACTCGAGGCCCCCGACCCGGAGCACATCGCCGTCGATCCCCTCGATCTGCTGGCGCGCCCGGGCGATCCGGATGCCGAGCTCGATGCAGGAGAACGGACGGACGATCAGCTCGTGTCCCTCGACGACGCCCGCCCCCGCCCGCAGATGGACGGCGTCCAGCGCGACGACCCGCGGGACCTCCGAGAGCTCGACGTCCTGCTCGAGGCGCTCGCACAGCTCTCCGACCGGCGGCCCCTGTCCGCCGGCGACGACCAGCATCAGCGTCGGCCGGCGCTTGGCGCCGCCGTCCTGCGTGCTCGGCCGCAGCGATCCGTCGTTTCCGACGCGGCGCGAGCTGAACCCGAGTTCGGCGAGGAACTCGGCGCTTTCCTTCGCCTCGTCGGAGTCTGTCGCGTAGATCCAGGCTTCACTCACAGCCAAGTAGAGCGTACGGCCCGGGAGTCGAGCTCAACACCTCCCACACGGCCTACGGGACTGGACCGTCGGTCCACCCAGAGCTCTCCCGAGCGACCGCCCCGGCCACCACGCCCGTCCTCGACGCGCCCGCCACGACCCGCCGCGAGCCGCCGGCCGGCTCCTACGGCGCGCACGAGCCGCTCGAAACGGGCTGCGTGGCGTCCGCCAGGTCGCGCGCGGTGACCGCGTTGGCAACCGCGTAGCCCCCGATGATCCCCCCGCCGAAGGTCTCGGCAACGATCGTCCCGACGACCCGGCCGCGGACGTCGACCATCGGTCCACCCGAGTTGCCGGGGATCACCAGGCCGCGCAACGGCGTCAGCAGCCGCTCGACCGAGCCCTTGCCGTTCGCGTCGGGCGCCCGCCGCAGGACGGTCGCGCCGATCCGTCCGGCGCCGAGCGCGAAGTCCCCGTCGCCCGGGTAGCCGAGGATCGCCGCCGCCCGGTCGGCGGGCGGGTCGGTGGCGAGCTCGAGCGGCGCGGCGCTCAGCGCCGCAACCCGCAGGACGGCGATGTCGTTGCGCGTGTCGAGGCCGATCACCGTGGCCGGCAGCTCCGGCGGGTTGCCCCTCACCTCGATGACGGTGTCGTGCTCGCCCTCGATGACGTGCGCCGCGGTGACGACCTCCCCGGGCGCCGCGACCCACCCGGTGCCCTCGCGACCGACGCCGCACGAGCTCCCGAGGATCCGCACGACGGAGGCTGCCGCCCGGTGGACGGCGCGCGAGCGCAGGACCCTGGGGCTCGGCGCGGCGATCTGCGCCTGCGGGCCCTGCATCGCCGGGAGCGGGTCGAACGGCTTCAGCGCGTGGAGGAGGCCGCCGGTCGACGGGAGCAGCCGGTCGAGTCCGCGCAAGGTCAGCGATGCCTGCACCTCGCGGTGCAGTCCGCCCGACTCCGGCACCGCGAGCGCCACGGCGCCGAGCAGCCAGGCGATCCCCAGCGCCACGCAGGCCGACAGGCCGGCTCCGAGCATGCCGTCGGCCCGTCCGAGCGACGGCGCCACCAGCCTGCGCAGCCGCACCCCGACGCTGCCCATCCCGACCGCCAGGCCGCTGCCGATCGAGATCGCCCCGAACAGGCCGAAGGCCGGCGTCGCGAGCGACCGGTCGCTCGGCGGCAGCGCCAGCCCGACCAGCCAGGTCGCGACGAGGGCGCCGACGCCGAAGCCGAGCAGGCCGAAGCCGCTGATGATGAACCCGCGGCGGAAGCCGAGCGCGGCGAAATAGGCGGTCGCGCCGATGATCGCCAGGTCGAGGAGCATCCGGTCATTTTCGCGCACGCCGACCGTAGTCCTCGGCGAATCTCCCGCTCGGGCAGTGCTGCACCGGTGCGCCCAGAGCGATCGGTAGTCGAAGTGCGGCCCGATCGGACAGAATTGATCTTGTGAATCGAGTCGAGAGGACGCCATCAGAGGTGCCCGCGGGCGTTGCCGGGTCAGAGCTGCGGGCCGGCGAGCTGCCCGTGGCCGAGCTTGTCGCCCGGCTGCGGGCGATCTGCGGGTCCGAGCACGTCCTCACCCACCCGCACGACCTGCGCACCTACCAGTCCGACGGCCTCCTCCACTACCACGTGGTCCCGCCCGTCGCGGTGCTTCCCGGGTGCGCGGAGGAGGTCCGCGACGTCGTGCGCGTCTGCCACGACCTGAAGGTTCCGTGGGTCGCCCGCGGGTCGGGCTCCGGCCTCTCGGGCGGGGCTCTGCCGATCGCCGACGGGGTCCTGATCGTGCTCTCGAGGATGCGCCGCATCCTCGAGGTCGACCTCGTCAACCAGCGGGTCGTCGTCGAGCCCGGGGTGACGAACATCGCGGTCGCCCACGCGGTGGCACCCGACTTCGTCTATCCGCCGGACCCCTCGAGCCAGATCGTCTGCTCGATCGGCGGCAACGTCGCCGAGAACTCGGGCGGGGCGCACTGCTTCAAGTACGGCTTCACGACCAACTACGTGACCGGCCTCGAGGTCGTCCTGCCCGACGGGTCGGTCGTCTCACTCGGCGGCGACGGCAAGGCGCTCGACGCGCCCGGCTACGACCTGCTCGGGGCGTTCGTCGGCTCCGAGGGAACGCTCGGCGTGGCGACCCGGATCACGCTCCGTGTGATCCCGGCCCCCGAGGCGGTCAAGACCCTGGTCGCGTTCTTCGCCGATGTCCAGGACGCCAGCCGCGCAGTCTCCGAGATAGTCGCCGCCGGGCTGGTTCCCGCGGCGATCGAGATGATGGATGCGCTGGCGATCCACGCATCCGAGCAGATGGCCCACGCCGGCTGGCCGACCGATGCCGGGGCCGCCCTGCTGGTCGAGCTCGACGGCTCGGCGTCCGAGTGCGACGAGCGTTTCGGAGAGCTCGAGGATCTCTGCCACGGAGCCGGCTCGACCGGCGTCCGCGTCGCGCAGACCGAGGCCGAGCGGGCAATCTTCTGGAAGATGCGCAAGTCCGCCTTCCCGGCGGCCGGCCGGATCTCCCCGCACTACTTCGTCCAGGACGGCGTGATCCCCCGGACCCGCCTCCCGGAGGTCCTCAGCCGGATCGAGGCGCTCGGCTTGGAGTTCGGCCTCCGCGTCGCCAACGTCTTCCACGCCGGCGACGGCAACCTCCACCCGCTGGTCTGCTACGACGGCAACACGCCGGGCGAGGCCACCCGCGCCGAGGAGCTCTCCGGTCTGATCCTCCAGGCCTGCCTGGACGCCGGCGGATCGATCACCGGCGAGCACGGGGTCGGCATCGACAAGCTCGCCTACATGGGCAGGATGTTCGCGCCCGAGGATCTCGCGGCCTTCCGCATGCTGCGGCTCGCCTTCGACCCCGACGGGCTCGCCAACCCGGGCAAGGCGATCCCGACGCCTCGCCTCTGCGGCGAGGTCCCGGGTCCCTACCGCGTCCACCCACTCGAGGCGGCCGGGCTGGCCGAACGATTCTGATGGCCACGCCCGCCAAGTCGGGCGAGGGGTCGGCGTCCGCGACCGCGGTCCCGGCAACGGCGGCCGAGGTTGCCGGAATGCTGGCCGGTGGCGGCCGCGTGCGGCCGGTCGGGGGTGGGACGAAGCTGGCTTGGGGCGTCCCCGGCAGGGCACCCGACCTCGAGCTCTCGACCGCCCGCCTGGACCGGATCGTCGCCCACAACGACGGCGACCTGACCGCCGTGCTCGAGGCCGGGGTGACGCTCGCCCGGGCGCAGGCCGCCTTCGCGGTCCACGGTCAGCGCCTGGCCCTCGACCCGCCCGACGGGGGCGGCGCGGCGACGATCGGCGGGATCCTGGCGACCGGCGACTCCGGCCCGCTGCGCCACCGCTTCGGCGGCCCCCGCGACCTGATCCTCGGTGTGCGCGTGGCCCTTCCCGACGGCACGGTCGCCCGGGCCGGGTCCGACGTGATCAAGAACGTCGCCGGCTACGACCTCGCCAAGCTCCAGTGCGGCGCGCTCGGGACGCTCGGGGTGATCTGCGAGGCGACCGTCCGCCTCCACCCGCTGGCCGAGCAGACGATCACCGTCCGCGCCCGGAGCTCAGATCCCCAGCGGCTGTGCGTTGCAGCCCGGGCGCTGACCCGCAGCTCGCTCGAGCTCGAGTCGCTCGATCTCCGGTGGGATGGCCTCGACGTGGGCGGCTGCCTGCTGGCTCGGGCGGTCGGGCGGACCGTTGCGAGGAGCGTCGCCGGGCTCACCGCCCTCCTGGAGGCGGCGGGCCTCGAGACCGACGAGGTCGAGGACGACGACTCGCTGTGGGCCGAGCAGCGCGACCGGCAGCGCGCGACCCCGGGCGGCGCCGTGGTCCGCGTGTCCGGGCTGGCGAGCGACATGGAGCGGATCCTCGCGGCGGCCCCGAGCGCCGTCGGGCGTCCCGGGCTCGGGCTCTTCTGGGTGCGCCTGGACGCCGACGCCGACGCCTTGAGCGTGCTGCGCGCGGCCCTCCACCCGGCCGCCTGCGTCCTGCTCGACGCGCCCGAGGAGCTCCGCGCCGCGGTCGACGTCTGGGGGATCGGGCCGGGGACGGTGCTCGATCTCCTGCGCCGCGTCAAGCAGAGCTTCGATCCGGCCGGGATCTGCAACGCCGGGCGCTACGTCGGGGGCATCTGATCGACCCGACGACCTCCAACCCTCCTGTCGTGCCGACGCCGTCGGACGCTCCTGTCGAGCCGACGCCGTCGGAGGCTCCTGTCGTGCCGACCCCGTCGGACGCTCCTGTCGTGGCTACCCCGTCGGACCCGCCGGTCGCCCAGACGCCGGCCTCGGCCTGGGACGAGCACCGCCCGCCGGCCCCGGCGCTGATCGACGACTGCGTCCACTGCGGCTTCTGCCTGCCGACCTGCCCGACGTACGCCCTCTGGGGCGAGGAGATGGACTCCCCGCGGGGGCGGATCACGCTGATGGCGCTCGGCCACGAGCAGGCCGAGCTCTCCGAGCAGATGGTCGGCCACTTCGACGCGTGCCTCGGCTGCATGGCCTGCGTGACCGCCTGCCCGTCCGGTGTCCAATACGACCTGCTGCTGGCGGCGACCCGTCCACAGATCGAGCGCAACTACGACCGGACGCCCGGCGACCGTGCCTTCCGGTCGCTGATCTTCGCCCTCTTCCCGCATCCTGGGCGCCTGCGGGCGCTCGTCCCGGCGCTCGTCCTCAACCGCCGTCTCGGGCTCGACCGCCTGATTCCCGGGCGTTTTCCCCGCCTGCGGGCGATGGCCGCGATGACGCCGCCGGTCACGATCGACGCCGCCTGGCAGACGATTCCGGCGGTGACGCCGGCCCAGGGGGAGAAGCGTGGCACGGTCGTGATGCTCCAGGGCTGCGTCCAGCGGGTGTTCTTCGCGCAGGTCAACCGCGCCACGATCGCCGTGCTCTCGGCCGAGGGGTTCGAGGTGCACGCCCCCCGGGCGCCGCGCTGCTGTGGCTCGCTGGCGATGCACACCGGCTATGAGGACGACGCCCGGGATTGCGCCCGGGAGACGATCGCCGCCCTCGCGGGCTACGAGACGGTGATCGTCAACGCGGCCGGCTGCGGCTCGGGGATGAAGGAGTACGGGCATCTGCTCGACTCCGAGGGTCCGGCCGTCGAGTTCGCCGGGCGGGTCGCAGACATCCACGAGTTCCTCGCCGGCATCGCGCCGCGAGCGACCCGCCACCCGGTCGACCTGCGGGTCGCCTACCACGACGCCTGCCATCTCGCCCACGCCCAGGGCATCCGCTCCCAGCCGCGGGAGCTGCTGCGGACGATCCCCGGGCTCGAGCTGATCGAGCCGGCCGAGTGGGAGATCTGCTGCGGGTCGGCCGGCGTCTACAACCTGCTCGAGCCGGACGCGGCCGTTGCCCTCGGTCGCCGCAAGGCGGCCAACCTGGAGGCGACCGGAGCTCAGGCGATCGCCGCCGCGAACCCGGGGTGTGCGATTCAGATCGCACAGTACCTCGACCACGATCTGCCGATCGTCCACCCGATCGAGCTGCTCGCGCGGTCCCTGGCCGGGTAGCCACCTGGCCTCGATTGATCCGCTGGGGGCCGGCGCGCGCTATCAGGAAACACAGCAACAACCTGCCCGGGCTCGCGTCAGCCGGGAAATCAGCCCGGGGACTTGTGCCATGCAGGTGAGTGAGCACATGACCTGAAGTCGTCCAATCGGAGGTATCCGAAATGCCGAACCCCGTGAACGAGGAGACCGGCCCGCAACCGGTCGGTGCGATGGAGGTTCTCGCCCGCGACGCCAGCGAGCGCAAGAAGTTCCTGAAGATGGTCGGACGTAACGTCGGTGGCGCTGCCGCCGCGAGTTCGTTCGCAGTCTTCCTCGCCGCCTGCGGGTCGAGCAAGAAGAAGAGCTCGACCACCGCCAGCACACCCGCAACCACCACAGCCGGTGGGGCGAACGCCGGCGACATCACGATCGTCAACTACGCCCTCACGCTCGAGTACCTGGAGACCGAGTTCTACAAGAAGGTCGTCAAGTCAGGCCTCTTCAAGGGCGCGACCCAGTCGCTCCTGCAGACGATCGCCGCCCAGGAGCAGACACACGTCAACGCTCTCAAGCACGCCGCCGTCAAGCTCGGTGGGACGCCGGCCGCCAAGGTGAACGGGAAGTTCCCCGTGACCAGCGCCGCGCAGGTCGCCAAGCTGGCTGCGACGGTCGAGAATCTCGGCGCGTCGGCCTACCTCGGTCAGGCCGCCAACATTGTCAACCCCGAGATCCTCGCGGCCGCGCTGGCGATCCACACCGTCGAGGCCCGCCACGCGGCGATCCTCAACACACTCAACAAGCTGTCGATCACGCCCGACGGCGCGTTCGCAAAGCCGGCGGACATGGCAACGGTGCTCGCCGCCGTCAAGCCGTTCCTCCCCTAATCGCACCGCAAGCACAGAGAGGATCAAGTCACATGGCAGATTCCAACCTTGCGGTCCCTGAACTGGCCGCAGTCGAAGTTCACGGTCTCACCCGCGAAGCATTCCTCGTGCGTGGCACGCTGGCTGCGGTCGCCGTCTCAGGCGTCGCAGCCGCCGGTCCGTTCGTCAACCAGGCACTCGCGGCATCAACACCATCGGCCACGGGCGATCTCGGGATCCTCAACTTCGCGTTGACGCTCGAGTACCTCGAGTCGTACTTCTACAACACGGTTGCCAAGACGGCCAACCTGACCGGCGAGGCGAAGACGCTCGCCGCTCTGATCGCGTCCCACGAGGCCGCGCACGTCGCCGGGCTCGTCGCGGCGATCAAGGGAGCCGGCGGCACGCCGGTCACCTCACCGACGTTCAAGTTCCCGGCGTCGACGAAGACACAGAAGGGGTTCCTGGCGCTCGCCTCGGTGCTCGAGAACACCGGTGTCAGTGCCTACAACGGCCAGGGACCGCTCCTGATGAGCAAGGCGATCCTGGCCACGGCCGGGTCGATCGTCCAGGTCGAGGCGCGTCACGCCGCGGCGATCAACTACATGATCGGGCTCAGCCCGACGCCCGATGGCGGCTTCGACAAGCCGCTGGCCAAGGCGGCCGTGCTGAAGGCGGTCACACCGCTGATCAAGGCCTAGGACGCGCCCCCGGATGGGGCGCCAGCACCGCAGCTGCGAACGGCCCCTGGCATGACGCCAGGGGTCGTTTGTCTGCTCTGGGGCCGGGGGCTGGGTCGGGATCGTTCGTCTGTGCTACGGCGAGGCCGGGGGGAGCTTGGGGGCGAGGGCTGGGGCGTCGGCAGGGGCGGGGTCGTTCACGGGCCTGGGTCGGGGCTGGGCAGCCTGGCTCCATAGGGTCCGCGGCCGGTCAGGCAGGCGGCTCCGCAGCGGGCCCCGAGGGTGAGCGCGTCGGCCAGGCTCCAGCCGGCACCGAGCCCGTAGGTGAGACCGGCTGCGAACGAGTCGCCGCAGCCGTAGGAGTCGACGATCGGGCCGGGGACCGGGCAGGCCTCCCAGCGGCCGCTGGCCGTCGAGGCGGATGTCCAGCTGCCGCCGCGGGCGCCCTCGGTCGCGACCACGACGTCGCCGTGCTCGACGAGGTCGACGGCCGACTCGGTCTCACTTGGATCGCCGGCGCTGAAGACGAGCGCGTCGAGACGGACGCCGGGGGGTGGACGGACCCTGGCGCGGGGAGTCATCACGAGGACGCGGGCGCGCCGCGCAGCCTCGAGGGCGCCGGGGTCCCCGGCGGTGAAGTACACGGCGTCGTAATCTCCGAGCAGGTCCCATGGGAGCGGGTCCTCGGCGCGGGGGGCCAGCCGGGCGCCGAGCGTGGTGATCGTCCGCTCGCGGGCGTCGTCGACGAACGTCAGAGCCCGGCGGGTGGGCTCCTCCCGTCGGGCGGCGTGGACGACCAGGCCGAGTCGCTCGAGCCGCTCGCGGGAGCGCCGGCCGAGGTCGTCGTCGCCGAGTGCGGTGTAGAGCGTCGCCTGCCCGGCGAGGCGCGCGAGCGCGACGGCGGTGACCGCACCGCCGCCGGCGGCCTCGTCCCAGGTCTCGGTCGCGTTGATCACCTCACCGGTCCGCGGGACGTACGGAACGCGGACGAACTCGACCCATTCGATGTGCCCGATCACGGCGACCTTCATCGGGGTACCCCACGCTCGCCGAGCGCCACGAACCATCGCCGGGGACCGGTAGCTTTCGGCCAACCGGATGCGCCCCGTCCCCGGGGACGTGTCCCGACCACTGCTCGAGAACTGGAGAAGCCATGCCGCAGGTTGAGTTCAAGGCGAACGGATCGACCGCGAGCGGATATCTCGCGGTGCCCGAGTCTGGCAGCGGTCCGGGGGTCGTCGTGCTCCAAGAGTGGTGGGGCCTCGACGATCACATCCGCAGCGTATGCGACCGCCTCGCGGTCGCCGGCTTCGTCGCGCTCGCGCCCGACCTCTACCACGGTGAGACGACGCAGGAGCCCGACGAGGCCCAGCAGAAGATGATGGCCCTCTCGATGGACATGGCCGAGAAGGAGATGAGCGGTGCGGTCGAGTTCCTCGCCGCCCACGAGGGCGTGACCGGCGAGGGCATCGGCTCGATCGGCTTCTGTCTCGGCGGGGGGTTGGCCGTCTGGGCGGCGTCGATCAACCCGAAGATCCGAGCGGTCGTCAGCTTCTATTACGTGATGCCCCATGGGAAGCCGGACTTCAGCAGGATCGAGGCGCCGGTACTCGGCCACTTCGGAACCGCCGACGACTTCATCGATGTCGAGACGGCCGACGCGCTCCTGACGGAACTGCGCGAGGCCGGCGTGAAGGCGGAGTTCGTCTTCTACGAGGGAGCCGGGCACGCCTTCTTCAACGACACCAACCGCCTCGGCACCTACGACCCCGACGCGGCCAGCCGGGCGTGGCAGCGCTCGACCGAGTTCCTCGGCGAGACCCTCTGAGACCGGTGCCTCTGGCCGCTTGGACGAATCGACCCAACCGAAAGTTGTTGGTCTGGATCTGAGCGCAGCGGGCATTACCGGCCCAGCGCTCTACACCGACCGTCCGAGAGGAGTCCCGTTGTTCGCCAGAGGTCTCATTGGTCTGCTGATCATCGTCGCGATCGTCCTTTTCCTGCTGAAGGTCGCGGTCGCCGGAGGGATCATCGGCCTGATCGCCCTGATCGTCCTGATCCTGCTTCTGCTCGGTCGCCTGTAGGAGCCGGCGGCTGGTCATCCTCAGGTCGCCCGACGACGACCAAACTCGCCCCGAAGGCCCACTCGAAGACGGCTGTCTCGCGCTGGGCGGCCCAGCGCGGGACGGCGAGGTCGCCCTCGTCGGCGACGAGGTGGAGTTCCACGACATCGCCGGTGACCCGGATGTGGGCCTCCCGGACCGACTGGTCGCGGGAGCGCTCGAGGTCCTCGGCCAGCCGCAGCAGCACTGCCAGGCGCCCGAGACGGGCCTCGTCGCCGGGCTCGAGGACCGGTCCGAGGAAGCCGGGGTCGGGCATGCCCTTGCGGTGGTAGCGGGCCGCCTGTGAGATCACCGCGACCTCGCTCGGCTTGTAGCCGGGCAGCCCGGCGTTGAGGATCAGGTAGCGGGAGTGCTTGTGGTGGTCGTCGTAGTCGACTGACATCCCGACGTCGTGGAGCACGCTCGCCGCCCAGAGCAGCTCCCGCTCGATCGGGTCGCCCGGGTGCAGGCCGGCGGCGGCAAGCTCGTCGAAGAGGCCCAGCGCCAGCTGGGCGACATGCCGGGTGTGGGGGATGTCGACGTCGTACTGGGCGGCGAGGTTGACGACGCTCGCGTGACGGACATCCTCGAAGAGGGACGCCGGACCGGCGATGTGCTGCTCGAAGAAGACACCTTCCCGCAGGCCGGCCTCGGTCACCTCGATCGCGTCGAAGCCGCCGGCCTCGAGCACGGCTCCGACGACGACCGCCCCGGCGAGGATCAGGTCGCCGCGCGCCGACTTGATGCCGCGCACGCCGGCGCGCGCATCGGGCGGGAGCGCCGCGAGCTCGTCGACCAGCTGCTCGAGCGCCGGGCGCGTGATCACCATGCCCTGCACGCCGATCGACGGCAGCCCGGCCGCCCGCTGGGCCGCGGTCGCGAGGTTGCGCACGGTGCCGCCGAGGCCGACCAGCCGCCGGCCGGTGCCGGCCAGCCAGGGCGCCCGGCCGAGCTTGCGGGTGACGTGGGCGCGGAGGGTGTCGAGCTCGCGGCGCTTGGCCGGCCGGTCATCGGGGAGAAAGCGCTCGGTCATGCGGACGGCGCCGAGGCGGAAGGACTCCGAGGCGCCGGCCAGGCGGCCCTCGACGCCGACCACCTGCATCGAGCCGCCGCCGAGGTCGAGGACGCAGCCGTCGGCCAGGGTCGTCGAGTTGACCGCCGCCAGGTAGCCGTAGTAGGCCTCCTCCTGCTGGCTGAGGACGCGGACGGCGAGCTTGGTGCGCTGCTCGGCGCGCACCAGGAAGTCGCCGGCGTTCTCGGCGTCGCGGATGGCGCTGGTCGCCACCGCCCGGATCG
>JAXDHV010000076.1:0-33475 GCA_034664295.1 Solirubrobacteraceae bacterium
CCTGCATGCCACGGACAAGGGCGTCAAGGTGATCGAGCTGCTCGGGGAGCACGTGATCACCTCGGCCGAGATGACCGGCAACTGGGAGGCGCGGCTCAACAAGATCGAACACGGCGAGGAGTCGCGCGAGAAGTTCATGACCGACATCGCGGGCTTTGCGGACGAGACCGTGCACGAGCTGGACGCCAAGCTCAAGGACGTGCGCATCCCGCGGGCCAACCTGGGTCCGTGCCCCGTGTGCGGCCACAGCATCGTGGAGAACCGCAAGGGCTACTCGTGCTGGTCGCGCGAGGACCCGGGCTGCGGGTTCGTGATCTGGAAGGCCAAGGCCGGCAAGCAGCTGCCGCTGGTCGTCGCCCGTGAGCTGATCTCAAACGGCCGGACCGAGAAGCCGGTGACCGGGTTCAAGGGGCGCAGCGGCCGGTCGTTCCGGGCGCGGCTGGCGCTGGTGCAGACCGAGGACGGGAAGTGGCGGACCGAGTTCGACGAGCCGTGGGCTCACGAGGGAGCCAAGCCGCCGGAGGTCGAGGGCGAGCTCGAGGCGGCAGTCGGAGGCGACGCGGCGTTCGCCGGCGACGCGACCCGCGCGGCCTGAGACAACCGGCGCCGGTTCGCGGGTCCCGAGGCGACCCCGACGACGACCGGACGGGGTTTCCGTCCCCGGCGTGCGCGACGATGAATGGTCGTGCCACTCACTCTCGTCACCGGTCCGGCCAATTCGGCCAAGGCGCGGGTCGTCCTCGACCGCTACCGCGCGCAGCTTCCGCGCGGGCCGATCCTGGTCGTCCCGACATCGGCCGATGCGGCCCACTACCGGCGGGAGCTGGCTGAGAGCGGCGTCGTCATGGGGGTGCGGGTCGAGTCGTTCGGCGGTCTGATGCGGGAGATCGCCGGGCGGGCGGGGCTTGGAGTGCGACCGCTCGGCCGGGGTGCCCGTGAGCGGGTGGTGGCGGCGGCGGTCGCCGAGGCGCCGCTCGAGTTCCTACGGCCGAGCGCGGCGGCTCCGGGATTCGTGGGGGCGGCGACCCGCCTGGTCGGCGAGCTGGGTGCCCGGCGGACGGCGCCGGCTCGCCTGACGGCGGCCCTGCGGGCTTGGGCGGCGGACGGGCGGCGACGGGCCTACTGCGACGAGGTCGCGGCGATCTTCGCGGGCTACCGGCGGCGGCTGGGTCGGCTGGGGCGGGTCGACGAGGAGCAGCTGGCGTCGGACTCGCTCGACGCGATCCGGCTGGACCCGTCGGTCTGGGGACGAACGCCGGTCATGCTCTACGGCTTCGACGATCTGGATCCGGTCCAGCTGGACGCGGTCGAGACGCTCGGTCGGTCAGTCGACGTGGTGGTCTCGCTCCCGTACGAGCCGGGCCGGCTGGCGTTCGCGAGTCGGGCCGGGATGTTCGAGACGCTGCAGCCGATGGCGGCCGAGATCATCACGATGCCGGCGCGGGCCGAGCACTACGAGGCGGACGCGCGGGCGACGCTCCACCACCTGGAACGCGGTCTGTTCGAGGCGGACTGCGAGCCGATCGGCGCGGGAGAGGGGCTTGCGCTGCTGGAGGGGGAGACCGAGCGCGACGAGCTGGAGCTGGTCGGCGGCGACGTGACGCGCCTGCTCGAGACGGGATACCGGCCGGAGGAGATCGCGGTGGTGATGCGGTCGATCGCGTCCTCGGCCGACCTGATCGGCGAGGTCTTCGGCGAGCTGGGAATTCCCGTCTCGATGATGCGGAGCATCCGATTTGCCGACACCGGGGTCGGCCGGGGGCTGATCGGACTTCTGCGGTCGGCGCTCGCCGACGGGGAGTCGTCGGACCTGCTGGCCTGGCTGCGGACCCCGGGACTGGTCGACCATGCCGAGCTGGTCGACCGCTTCGAGGCGCGCCTGCGCCGGGAGGGCGTCCGGTGGGCGGAGGCGGCGGCGCGGTTGTGGGACCACTTCCCGCTCGACGCGGTCGATCGGCTGCGGGCGGCGGCCGAGCGGGGGCCGGGGGCGCTGGTCGAGCGGACGGCTGCCGAGCTCGAGCGGCTGCTGGCGGCGCCGTGGCGTCGGCGGGCGCATGTGCTCGAGTCGGGCGAGCTGGCGCAGTCGCGGGTCGTCGGCGAGGCGGCGCGCCGGCTGGGGGAGTTGGGCGAGCTGACCCGGTGGGATCCGTCGCTCGGGCCGAGCGCGGCCGAGCTGATCGCGATGCTCGCCGGGCTGGAGTTCGAGCCGCCGGCGGCGGCGGGCGGCGTGCTCGTCTGCGACGCCCTGGCGGTGCGGGCGAGACGGGTTCGGGCGATCTATGTGTGCGGCCTGCAGGAGGGATCCTTCCCGGCAGCGGTGCGGGAGGGGCCGTTCTTCTCGTCGGAGGACCGGGCGGAGATCGCGCGGGTCTCGGGGCTTGTGCTGGGGCGGTTCGAGGACGGGCTGGCGGGCGAGCGCTACCTCTTCTACGCAACCACGTCCCGCGCCGAGGCCCGCCTGCGGCTGAGCTGGCACCGGGTGGGGAGCGACGGGACGCCGAGCGCGGTGTCGTCGTTCGTCGACGACGTGCGGGACGCGTTCTCCTCCGGCCTGGATGCGCCTCTGGCGGGGTCCGATCGGGGTGCTCTGGAGCAGTGTCCGGCGGGCGCGGGGGAGCGGCCGGGAAGCGGGCGGGCGGGCCTCGGCCGGCTGGGCTCGGCGGAGGTGCTGGGGGAGATCGGCCGGGAGCGAGCGCGTTCGCCGTCGACGCTCGAGGCGTGGGCGAGGTGTCCGGTCGCCTGGTTCGTGGAGGGGTTCCTGGGTGCGAGGACGCTGGAGCCCGACGGGGAGCCGCAGGCGCGGGGTACGGTCGCCCATGCGGTCGTGGCCCGGGTGATGGCGAAGCTGTGCGCGGACGGGCCGCCGGGTGGCGCGAGCCGGGCGGCGGTGCGGGCCCTGATCGACGAGGCGCTGGCCGGGCACGTTGGGGCGATCTCGTGCAGCGAGGATCGCGACCGGGCGACGCGCCGGCGGCTGGCGGCGGATATCGAGCGGTATTTGGTGGGGCTGGAGGATGGGTCCTGGGAACTCCTGCCGGCCGAGTTCGAGCTGGCCTTCGGACTGCCGGGATCGACTCATCCGGAGGTCGCCCTGGCCGGGGGGGAGCTCGTCCTGCGGGGGAGGATCGACCGGGTCGACATCGACCGGGCGGGGGGGACGGCGGTCGTCCACGACTACAAGTCGGGGTCCGACGTGCCGGGGGTGGGGAAATGGGCGGAGCGGGGGGAGATGGCGCTGGCCCTGTACATGCTGGTCGCGGGCGAGCTGCTCGGCGTCGAGATCGTCGGGGGGCTCTACCAGCCGCTGCGCGGCCGGGACCTCCGCCCGCGGGGGGCGGTGCGGGCTGACCTCGACCTCGGGATCGCGGGCTTCGCGGGCGATCGGGTCGACTCAGGCGAGCTGGCTGCGGCCCAGGCTGGCGGCCTGGAGCGGGCTCTGCGGGCGGCCCGGGAGTTGCGGGCCGGGGCGCTCGAGGCGCGGCCGATGACCTGCTCGACCCATGGACTCTGCCGGTATCCGTCGATCTGTCGGAGCCGGTCGATCGGGGCGGGAGCGTGAGCACGGGGATCGCATGGCATGGGGAGGTGGCGACGGGCGGCCGGCGCCCTGCGGTCGGGCTGACCGACGAGCAGGAGGAGGCGGTCGAGCGTCGGCGGGGGGCGCTGCTGCTGGCGGCGAACGCGGGGAGCGGGAAGACGACGGTGCTGGTCGAGCGTTTCGTCCGCGCCGTCCACGAGGACGGGATCTCACCCGGGCGGATCCTTGCGATCACCTTCACCGAGCGGGCGGCCGGGGAGCTCCGTGAGCGGGTCCGTAGGCGGCTGCACGAGCTGGGCGACCGGGCGGCCGCTCGCGAGACCGAGACGGCGTTCGTCTCGACGATCCACGGCTTCTGCGCGCGCGTGCTTCGGGCCCACCCACTGGCCGCCGGCCTGGCGCCGGGGTTCGGCGTGCTCGACGAGGGGACGGCGGCCGGGCTGCGCCAGGAGGCCTTCGAGCGGGCGCTGGCCGGCTGGATGACGGGCGAGGCGGAGCTCGACCTGGCAGCGGCGTGCGGCGTCGATCAGTTGGCGGTGGCGATCTCGAGGGCTCACGACGAGCTGCGCAGCCGGGGGATGACCAGGCCGCGGCTGCCGGACGCGCGGGCGCGCCGCGAGCCGGGGGCGGCACTCGCGGGATTGATCGCGGCAGGCGAGACCCTGGCGAGCGAGCTGGCGGGTATCGGACCGCGTCCGGGGGTTCGCGTGGAGGGGGCGCTCGGCCAGCTCGAGCGGGTGGCGGCGGCGCGGCTCGGGGGGAGCGTGTTCGCGGCCCCGACAGATCGTCCGCCTGCGGGCGGTGAGATCGAATGCGGCGGCCGGGGGGTTGGACTCGAGGAGCTGAGGCTCCACAGGGGAGCGGCTGCGTTGAAGACGCCGGCGGCCGACGCCTACGAGGCGGCGAGGCTGGGGTGCTGTGAGGCCCGGGACGACGCCCTCGGGGTCGTCGGGCTCGACCTGCTCGGCCGGCTGCTCGAGGCCTTCGCCGAGGAGTTCGCCAGGCTCAAGCGGACGCGGGGAGTCCTCGACTTCGACGACCTCGAGCTGTGTGCCCGCGACCTGCTCGCTGGCGAGCGGGACGTCGCGGCGCGATGGGCGGAGCGGTTCGAGCTGCTGATGGTCGACGAGCTGCAGGACACCAATCCCCGGGAGATGTCGATCCTCGGGGCGCTCGACCGGGGGAACCTGTTCACGGTCGGGGACGAGTTCCAGTCGATCTACCGCTTCCGCCACGCGGACGTCGGGATCTTTCGGGACCGGCGACGGGAGCTCGCCGGCGAGGGCGGGGTGCGGGCGCTATCGCGGAACTTCCGGTCTCGGCCGGCGATCCTCGCGGCGATCAACGCGACGTTCGGCCCGATCTTCGGCGAGGACTTCGTCCGGCTGATCGCCGGGCGCGACGACGGACCGGTGGGGCTGGTGGCCGGGCGCGACGACGGACCGGTGGGGCTGGTCGCCGGGCGCGAAGACCGACCGGTGGGCCTGGTCGCCGGGCGTGACGACGGATTCGTCGCCGAGCACGAGGGCGGATCCGGAGGCGAGCCGCTGGTCGAGCTGATGCTGAGCGACTCGGCCGGCTGGCAGGAGACGGCGCCCGGCGAGGAGCCGGGGCCGGGACCGCCGTGGCGGCGGGCCGAGGCGGCGCTCCTGGCGCGGCGGATCGAGGAGCTGATCGTGACGGGAGTCGCCCGGCCCGAGGACATCGTGGTTCTCCTGCGGTATGCGACGGCCGCCGGTGTCTACGGGCAGGCCCTCGCCGACCGGGGGATCCCGATCGCGGCGGCGCTCGGCGGGGGGTTCTACGCGGCCGTGGAGATCTGCGATCTCGCGGCCTACATGAGGGTCCTCGCGAACCCGCTCGACGACGTCGCCCTCTACGGGGTGCTGGCCTCGCCGCTCTGCGGCCTGCGCGCCGACGGTCTGGCGGTGATCGGCCTGGCGGCCAGGGCGCTCGATCGACCGCCCTGGGAGGTGGTTGCGGCGGCTGGTGGCGGAGATCCGGCGGCTTCGGCTGCGCTGGGCGGATTGACGGCGTCCGAGGCCGAGCGCCTCGCGGCGGTGCGAGCGCTGATCGAAGCCGAGCGGCGGGCGGCGGCCGGAGTCGGGCTGGCAGAGCTGATCGTCCGCAGCGGCTACCGCGAGCGGGCCCTGAGCCGGCCGGGGGCGGCGCTCGGCCAGGCCAACCTGCGGAAGCTGATCCGTCTGGCCGGGGAGTTCGAGGCCCGGGAGGGACGCGACCTGCGTGGCTTCGCCGACCGCCTGGCGGCCGGCCGGCTGGGTTCGACCCGTGAGCAGCACGCCCAACTGGCGGAGACGGCGGCCGTCAGGCTGATGACGGTGCACGCTGCCAAGGGGCTCGAGTTCCCGGTCGTCTGCGTCGCCGACCTCGGCCACGGGCCGCCGATCGGGGCGCCGGTCATCCTGACCGACGGCGCGCAGGTCGGACTTCGACTGCCGACGCTCGAGGGCGGGAAGCCGGCCGAGTCGTTCGCGTACACCGAGCTCCGCGCCCGGCAGGGGAAGGCGGCGCTCGCCGAGGAGCAGCGGATCGGCTACGTCGCGATGACGCGTGCCCGGGAGCGCCTGATCCTCAGCGGGGCGGCCCACTTCGCCCACTGGCCGTCGGCCGGACCGTTCGCCGCGGCGATCGCCTGGCTGGCGCCGGCGATGGTCGTCGACCTCGCCGACCGGCTGGCCGGGCCGACCGGCGTCTCGGAGATCGACCTCGGTGGCGCGCGGGTTCGCCTGACGCTGACCGCGGCCGGCGACATGCCGGCCCTCCGGGACGCGGTCATCCCTCCCCGCGAGGGCGCGCCGCCCGAGCCGTGGGATCCAGTTGCGGCGCCGCCCGACCCGTGGGATCCACTCGCCGCGCCGGCCGACCCGTGGGATCCACTCGCCGCGCGGGCCGAGCCGTGGGCCGGGCGACGGCCGCCGGAGATCGTCGCCGGGCGGGGCCGGCGCCGGTCACGGCAGCGTGGGCCGTCGGTCGCCGACGAGCAGATCGCCCTGTTCGCCGAGGGGGACCCCGCCCTGCTCGCCGGCAACGACGCCGCCCTGCCCGTAGCGCCCGGACCGGCCGATCACTCGCAGAGCGCTCCTCGCCCGGCCGGCTTCCCGCCGGTCGGTTCGACGGGGGTCTCGTCGACGGCCGATCACCAACCCGCCCCTGTCCCCGAGCCGGCCGCTCCCGCCCGAGCGGGCTCCAGAACCACGAGACCGCCCCCAGCGCACGCCGCGACCCCGCCGCCAGGCTCGGTCAGCTACAGCTCGCTGGTCGACTACGGCCGCTGCGGCTACGGCTACTACCTCCGGCGGGTGCTCGGCCTTCCCCGGGTCCCCCCGCCCCCCGGCCTCGAGCCGGCCGGCGGGTACGACGCGGCCGAGCGCGGCCGGATCGTCCACGCCCTCCTCGAGCGCCTCGACTTCGCCGATCCGGCCGTCCCGGCTCCCGAGCTCGTCCGAGCCCAGGCGCTCGGGCGGGAGCCCTCCGACGAGGAGGTCGCCGCGATCGCAGAGCTCGTCGGCGCCTTCGCCCGCAGCCCGCTCTGCCGGCGGCTCGCCGCGGCCGAGACGGTCGGCCGTGAGACCGGCTTCGCGACCCCGGTCGGCGATCTCCTCGTCAACGGCTTCATCGACGTCGTCGCCCACGAGGCCGACGGCCGGATGCTGATCGTCGACTACAAGTCCGACCGGATCGACCCCGAGACCGACCTCTCCGGACGGGTCAGCGCCGAATACGACGTCCAGCGCCAGATCTACGGCCTCGCCGGACTCAGGACAGGCGCGACGAGCGTCGAGGTCGCCTACTGCTTTTTGCGCCGGCCAGACGAGACCGTCGCCGTCCGCTACACCCAAGCCGACGCTCCCCTGCTCGAAACCGGGCTCCTCGGCTTGGCGGCGCCCCTCCTGGCCGGCCGGTTCGACGTCTCCCCGCGTCCCCACCTCGGCCTCTGCGCGACCTGTCCCGGGCGGGCGCGGTTCTGCTCGTGGGAGGAGACGCTCACCCTCCGTGCGGATCCCGGCCCGCCCGGTCCGCGGCAAGCAGCCGTGCAGGACGCTTAGGCCGCCGGCCGGCGTGGAATACTCCTGACCATGCCGCGGGCGATCTGGACGGGGGCGATCAGCTTCGGGTTGGTCAGCGTCCCGGTCAAGCTCTACGCCGCTGTCTCCGCGAAGGGCGTCCACTTCCACCAGCTCCACGCGACCGACGGCGTCCGGATCCAGCAGAAGCGGATCTGCCCGGCCGACGGCGAGGAGGTTCCCTTCGGGGAGATCGTCAAGGGCTACGAGATCGCCCCCGACCGGTACGTCGTGATCGAGCCCGAGGAGCTGGCCACGCTCCAGCCGAAGCGGGCCAAGACGATCGAGATCGAGGATTTCGTCGCCCTCGCGGAGATCGACCCGATCTACTTCGACCATCCGTACTACCTCGTGCCCGACGAGCGCGGCGTCAAGCCCTACCGCCTGCTGCTCGACGCGATGCGCGACTCCGAGCGGGTCGCGATCGGCCGCCTCGTCCTCCGGGCCAAGGAGCACATCGTCGCGATCCGCGCCGGCAACGGCGTGATGACGCTCGAGACGATGGTCTTCGCCGACGAGATCGTCTCCCCCGACAAGTTCTCAGAGCTCGACGGCGAGGTGCTCACCAGCGATCGGGAGCTCGCCATCGCCAAGCAGCTGATCGACTCCCTGAGCGGGCCTTTCGAGCCGGAGAAGTACCACGACGAGTACCGCGAGCAGGTGCTCGCCCTGATCGACCGCAAGGCCAGTGGCGAGGAGATCGTCCTCCAGCCGCAGGCCCCCGACGAGCGTCCGGACGGGGCCGATCTGATGAGTGCCCTCCAGGCGAGCCTCGAGGAGGTCAAGAAGCGGACCGGCGCCGGACCGAAGAAGACACGCAAGGCCTCGTCTCCGCCGGCGGCCGAGAAGGCCGCCCCGGCCCGGCGCAAGCCGGCCGCCAAGTCCAGCTGAATTCGGCGCGGCCGAGGGCCGTTTTGGGGGTTTGCGCTGCTACGCTTGGGTCTTCGCCCCTCCTCTACGCTCGCTCGTACCCCACCGGATTGGGTGTCCCCGGTCAAGGGCGCCGGGCAGTGTGCTCCGCCACCATCGGGAGTTCCACATGACCAGGATCACCAAGCCGCAGGCCTCCGGCCTGTATGACCCTCGTTACGAGCACGACGCCTGCGGTGTCGCGCTGGTCGCCCGCCTCGACAACACCGCGACCCACGAGGTCATCGACCGCGGTCTGACGGCGCTCGAGAACCTCGAGCACCGGGGCGCCGCCGGCGCTGACCCGAAGACCGGCGACGGCGCCGGGATCCTCCTCCAGATGCCCGACCGCCTGTTCCGGCCGGTCGTCGACTTCGAGCTCCCCGCCCCCGGCCACTACGGCGTCGCGGTCTGCTTCCTCCCGACGCTCGACGCCGAGCGGCAGAAGATCGAGCGGCTGCTCGAGCACAACGTCCTCGCCGAGGGTCAGGTCCTCCTCGGCTGGCGCGACGTCCCGCTCGATCTCGAGCATGTCGGCGAGACGGCCGACGCCTGTCGCCCCGTGATCCGCCAGCTCTTCGTCGGCGCCGGCGCCGTCCTCGAGCAGGCCGGCGTCTACGACCAGGACGCCTTCGAGCGCAAGCTCTACGTGATCCGCCGGATGACCGAGATCGCCGTCGGCCCGGAGTTCTACATCGCCAGCTGCTCGTCGCGGACGATCGTCTACAAGGGGATGCTGATCAGCTATCAGCTCCGCGGCTTCTACCCCGACCTCGCCGACCCCCGCACGACCAGCGCCCTGGCGCTCGTCCACTCCCGCTTCTCGACCAACACCTTCCCCAGCTGGGAGCTCGCCCACCCCTACCGGATGATCGCCCACAACGGCGAGATCAACACGATGATGGGCAACATCAACTGGATGCGGGCCCGCGAGTCGGCCCTCGCGTCCGAGCTGTTCGGCAAGGACCTCCAGAAGGTGATCCCCCTCGTCCGGCCCGGAGGATCCGACTCGGCGACCTTCGACAACGTCCTGGAGCTCCTGACGCTCGCCGGCCGGTCGCTCCCCCACGCGGTGATGATGATGGTCCCCGAGGCCTACCAGAACCGTGACGACCTCCCCCCCGAGCTGATCGGCTTCTACGCGTTCCACTCCTGCCTGATGGAGCCGTGGGACGGCCCGGCGGCCGTCGCCTTCACCGACGGTCGGGTGATCGGCGCGACCCTCGACCGCAACGGCCTGCGCCCGGGTCGCTGGATGGTCACCAAGGACGGCCATGTCCTGCTCGGCTCCGAGGCCGGCCTGCTCGACGTCCTGCCGGCCGACGTCGAGCGGCTCGGTCGCCTCCAGCCGGGCAAGCTCTTCCTCGTCGACCTCGAGCAGGGCCGTATCGTCGCCGACGACGAGGTCAAGCACGACGTGGCCGTCCGCCGGCCGTACGCCGACTGGTACGACGACAGCACGGTCCACTTCGGCGACCTTCCCGAGGCGACCGGCCGTCCCCTGACCCAGCCGCTCGGCTCCCTCCAGCTGGCCTTCGGCTATTCCCAGGAGGATCTCCGCGTCCTCCTCGGACCGATGGCCGCCAACGGCGAGGAGCCACTCGGGTCGATGGGCAACGACGCGTCGCTCGCCGTCCTCTCCGACTGCGCCCCCCCGCTGTTCGCCTACTTCAAGCAGCTCTTCGCCCAGGTCACCAACCCGCCGATCGACCCGATCCGCGAGCAGATCGTGATGAGCCTGGCGACCAGCCTCGGGAGCGAGCGCAACCTTCTCGGCGAAAGCCCCGAGCACGCCCACAAGCTGATCCTCGACCAGCCGATCCTCCGCAACTACGAGCTCGAGACCCTCCGTCAGGTCGCCCACGACGTCTTCGAGGCCCACACGATCGACACGACCTGGTCGGTCGCCGACGGTCCCGACGGGATGCGGGCGGCGCTCGCCCGGATCTGCGATGACGCGCACGACTCGATCGAGGCCGGCGCCAACATCGTGATCCTCTCCGACCGGATGATCGCCCCCGACCGGGCCGCCCTCCCGTCGCTGCTCGTCGTCGCCGCCGTCCACCACCACCTCGTCCGCGAGGGGACGCGTCTGCGGGCGGCGCTCGTCCTCGAGTCGGGCGAGCCCCGCGAGGTCCACCACATGGCCACGCTGATCGGCTACGGCGCGAGCGCGATCAACCCGTACCTGATGTTCGAGACGGTCGGTCAGCTCGCCACCGACGATCGGATCCCCCGCAAGAACGGAACTCCGGTCAGCGTCGAGGCGGCCGAGCTCGCGATCGTCAGGGCGATCGGCAAGGGCCTCCTGAAGACGATCTCGAAGATGGGGATCTCGACGATCCAGTCCTACTGCGGCGCCCAGATCTTCGAGGCCGTCGGTCTCGAGCGGGCTCTCGTCGACCGCCACTTCACCGGCACGGCCTCGCGGATCGGCGGGATCGGGATCGACGTCCTCGCGACCGAGACACTCGAGCGCCACCGCCGCGCCTATCCAGCGCTCGAGGACGAGCTCCTCCCGGTCGGCGGGATCTACGCCTGGCGGCGCGACGGCGAGCTCCACCAGTGGAACCCCGAGACGATCGCCCTCCTCCAGCACGCCGTCCGGGCCGGCGGGGCGAAGACCTACGCCGAGTACTCCAAGCTGATCAACGAGGACGCCGCCCGCCGGGCGACCCTCCGCGGCCTCTTGAAGATCCGCACCGACCAGACCCCGGTCCCGCTCGACGAGGTCGAGCCGTGGACGGAGATCGTCAAGCGCTTCGCCACCGGCGCGATGAGCCTCGGCTCGATCTCCCGGGAGGCCCACGAGAACCTCGCGCTCGCGATGAACAAGCTCGGCGGGAAGTCGAACACCGGCGAGGGCGGCGAGGACCCCGAGCGGTTCACCGACGGCCGTCGCTCGAAGATCAAGCAGGTCGCCAGCGGGCGCTTCGGCGTGACGATCCACTACCTCGTCAACGCCGACGAGATCCAGATCAAGATGGCCCAGGGCGCGAAGCCAGGCGAGGGCGGACAGCTGCCGGGCCACAAGGTCGACGACTACATCGGCGGGATCCGCCACTCGACCCCCGGGGTCGGCCTGATCTCGCCGCCGCCCCACCACGACATCTACTCGATCGAGGATCTCAAGCAGCTGATCTACGACCTCCGCTGCGCGAACCCCCGCGCCCGGATCAGTGTCAAGCTGGTCTCCGAGGTCGGCGTCGGCACGGTCGCCGCCGGCGTCGCCAAGGCCAATGCCGACCATGTCCTGATCGCCGGCCACGACGGCGGCACCGGTGCCTCCCCGCTGTCGTCGATCATGTCCGCCGGCGTCCCCTGGGAGATCGGACTCGCCGAGACCCAGCAGACGCTCCTGCGCAACGACCTCCGCTCGCGGATCTGGGTCCAGACCGACGGCCAGATGAAGACCGGCCGGGACGCGGCGATCGCCGCGATGCTCGGCGCCGACGAGATGGGCTACTCGACGGCCCCGTTGATCGCGACCGGCTGCGTGATGATGCGCGCCTGCCACCTCAACACCTGCCCGGTCGGCATCGCCACCCAGGACCCCGAGCTCCGCAAGCGCTTCAAGGGGACACCCGAGCACGTCATCGAGTTCTTCCACTTCGTCGCCGAGGAGCTCCGCGAGATCCTCGCCGGCCTCGGCCTGCGCACCGTCGACGAGCTGATCGGCCGGGTCGACCTGCTCGAGGCCGACGAGGCGGTCGACCACTGGAAGGCCCGCGGCGTCGACCTCTCGAGTGTCCTGGCGATGCCCGACGTCCCCCCGGGCACGCCGCTGCGCCGCGTCCGCCCGCAGGAGCCGGTGCTCGAGGACGCCCTCGACTGGGAGCTGATCGACCGCTCGCGCGCGGCGATCGACGCCGACGCGACCGTCGAGATCGAAGTCGGCGTACGCAACGTCAACCGGTGCGTCGGCGGCCTCCTCTCGAGCGAGATCGCCGCCAAGCGGGGTGCGAAGGGCCTCGCCGAGAACTCGATCCAGGTTGCGTTCCGCGGTTCGGCCGGCCAGAGCTTCGGCGGCTGGCTCGCCCCGGGTGTCAGCTTCACCCTCCACGGGGATGCCAACGACTACGCCGGCAAGGGCCTCTCCGGTGGCGTGCTGGCGATCACGCCGCCGGCCGGGTCGATCTTCGTGCCCGAGGAGAACGTGATCGTCGGCAACACCGTCCTCTACGGGGCGACCGAAGGACGCGCGTTCTTCCGCGGCCTCGCCGGTGAGCGCTTCGCCGTACGCAACTCCGGCGCCTGCGCCGTGGTCGAGGGCGTCGGCGACCACGGCTGCGAGTACATGACCGGCGGCCGGGTCGTCGTGCTCGGCCCCACCGGGCGGAACTTCGCCGCCGGGATGAGCGGCGGCGTCGCCTATGTCCTCGACGACGACGCCCGCTTCGCCGGGCGCTGCAACATGGCCCTCGTCTCCTTCGAGGAGCTCGACGACGAGGACGTCGGCGCGCTGCGCGACCTCGTCTTTGAGCACCACACCCGGACCGGGTCGACGGTCGCCGCCGGACTGCTCGAGGACTGGGAGTCGGCGCTCGCGCGCTTCGTCAAGGTGATGCCCAACGACTATCGCCGGGTCCTCGACGCTCGCAGCGCCGAAGCCGTCCACGCGGCGGCGGCCGCCTGATGGGCGAGCTCGGAGCCTTTCTGCGGATCGAGCGCGCGCCGGTCCGCGAGCGTGATCCCGAGGAGCGCGCGCACGACTACAAGGAGTTCACGCTGACGCGGCCGGTTGACGAGCTCCAGTTGCAGGGCGCGCGCTGCATGGAATGCGGCGTCCCCTTCTGTCACAGCGGCTGCCCGCTCGGAAACCTGATTCCCGACTGGAACGACCTCGTCTACCGCGACCGCTGGCAGGACGCCCTGCGCCAGCTCCACGCGACCAACAACTTCCCCGAGTTCACCGGCCGCCTCTGCCCGGCTCCGTGCGAGGCTGCCTGCGTGCTCGAAATCCGCGAGGGCGACGCGGTGACGATCAAGCAGATCGAGAACTCGATCATCGACCGCGGTTTCGCCGAGGGATGGATCGCCCCGTCGCCGCCGCCAATCGAGACCGGCCGGTCGGTCGCCGTCGTCGGCGCGGGACCCGCGGGAATGGCCGCAGCCCAGCAGCTGCGCCGGGCCGGCCACCGAGTCGTCCTCTACGAACGCGACGAGGCGGCCGGCGGGCTCGTCCGCTTCGGGGTTCCCGACTTCAAGATCGAGAAGTCCGTCGTCGAGCGGCGGGTCGACCAGCTGGTCGCCGAGGGCGTCGAGCTGCGGGTCGGCGTCGATGTCGGCCGCGACGTCTCGACCGACGAGCTTCGCCGCGGTCACGACGCCGTCGTCCTGGCGATCGGCTCCCGGGTTCCCCGCGATCTGCCGGTGCCCGGCCGCGAGCTCGACGGGATCCACTTCGCGATGGACTACCTCTACGTCCGCAACCGGTGGGTCGCCGCCCACTCAGACGGTCAGCCACCGCCGCTGGCCCCACCGCCACAGCGCCCGACGATCACGGCCGCCGGCAAGCACGTGATCGTGATCGGCGGGGGAGACACCGGCGCCGACTGTGTCGGCAACTCGCTGCGCGAGGGAGCGCTCTCGATCGTCCAGCTCGAGCTGCTGCCCGAGCCGCCGCCCCGCCGGCCCGACGACCGGACGCCGTGGCCGACATGGCCGAACAAGATGCGCCTCTCCTACGCGATGAAGGAGGCCGAGGGAGCCGGCGTCGGCGAGCGGGCCTATTCGGTAGTGACGACCCACTTCTCCGGCGTCGACGGTCGGGTCGCCGCCCTCCACCTCGCCGAGGCGCAGGCGGCGCCTCCATTCCATCCGATCGCCGGCACCGAGCGGGAGCTCCCGGCGGATCTCGTGCTCCTCGCGATGGGCTTCGTCCATCCCGAGCACGACGGCCTGGTCGACGAGCTCGGGGTCGAGCTCGACCAGCGGGGCAACGTCAAGGGTGGCGCGTACGCGACGTCCGCCAAAGGCGTGTTCGCCGCGGGCGACGCCCGCCGCGGTCAGTCGCTGATCGTCTGGGCGATCAACGAGGGACGCCAGTGTGCTCGCGTCGTCGACCGATACCTCCGCGTTCCGGCGACGAACGGCCACGTCTAGGGCGATCGTCGAGCCGCGCCGAGCGCAACCTTCGTCCAACTGACCTGTTGGACGGGTAGCGGACGCTAGCCTTGAGGTTCGCGTGCAGTCAAATCGAATCGGAAGGAAGATCACTTGCGCTTGCGCCCTGCTGCATTAGCGTCCACACTCGCGTTCGGCCTCTCGGCCTGCGCCGGGACGACCGCTAGCCAGGCCGCCTCATACAAGACTGGGGTTGGTGACCAGAACCCGGCGATGTTCGCCAGCCCGGGTTACAAGGCTCTCCACTCGCGCATCACCCGCTACATCGCGCCCTACAATCTCGTCACCAGTCCGAGCGACCTCGCGGTCTTCAGGGCGTGGCTGGCCGGCGCCAATCGCGATCACGCCCAGCCGCTGATCGCCTTCTACCACTCGCGGGTCGGCGGCACCAAGATGCCGAGCGTGGCGACCTACACCAAGGACATCTCGAAGTTCTTCAAGCTGTTCCCGTCGATCAAGAACTACACGCCGTGGAACGAGTCCAACCGCGGCAACGTCTCGATCGGCGGCGGCGCCTCGTTCCACAGCCCGACCGCCAGCCAGGCCGCCCAGTACTACCTGGCGATGAAGAAGAGCTGCCACGGCTGCACGATCGTCGGCCTCGAGGTCCTCGACGGAGCCAATCCGAAGCCGACGATCGCCTACATCCACTCGTTCCAGTCGAACGTCAGGAAGCTCCACGGCACGCTGCCGACGGTCTGGGGCCTCCACAATTACTCCGACACCAACCGCTTCCGGGATGCCGGCACGAAGGCCGTGCTCGCCGCGGTCAAGGGCCAGGTCTGGTTGACCGAGACCGGTGGTCTCGTCAACTTCGGCGGAGCCTTCCCCTACAGCCTCTCGCGGGCCGACAAGGCAGTGAAGTACATGTTCAAGCTGGCCGCGTCCAACAAGCGGATCACCCGCCTGTACATCTACAACTGGTACGGAAATCTGCCGACCGACCGCTTCGATGCCGGGCTCGTGAATCCCGACGGGTCACCCCGTCCCGCCTACCTCTCGGTACTCAAGCAGCTGACCGGGATCTAGCGGCCCCCGGGCCCGGCGGATCCCGGCGCAGGCGGACTCTCGCCGCCTTCGATTCGCCCGTCGGCCGGGCCTCCGTCCTGCGCGACGGGGGCCCGGGCTGCTCTCCAGGTGCGGGCGGAGTGGTCGGTCCTGCCAGGCGAGTCGTCCGGCCGAGCGGCCTGCGGTCGACCCCGCGTGCTGATGGTCGCGATCGCCCGCGTGCCACGTCCGGCGGGCAGCGTCGCGGCGTCCGGCGAAGCGGTGCTGCGATAACCGATGTCGTCCGCCGGGCTGCGTACAGTGAGCATCGAAACCCGTCCCTCAGGCTGCTGGGAGCCTCGATGCCGCTGTGCTTCATCGAACCGCAGGACGCGATCCGGGTGATCGCTGAATCGATCGGCCGTGAGGCTCGTCGGCAGCTCGTCAGCGAGGTCCTGCACGCGTGGGTCGACGACCTCCCCGAGCGTGAGCTCGTCACCCACTACGCGAAGGCGATCGCCGAGCTCGACGAGCAGGATCTCTCGATGCTGGCCGCGTGGCACGCGTCGCTCGAGACGATCGGCCAGCCGATCGCCAATACCGACTTTCTGGTCAGCGTCTTCCCCTCGCTCGGCGAGCACCGGCGCGAGGCGCTGAAGATCGCGGCGAGCTTCCGCGGGGAGGAGGCCTTCGACGCCGGCGTCGCCGAGGAGCAGGCTTTACGCACCGTCCTCCCCCGGCTGTCGCGCAGCCGGGCCGAGAAGCTCGCGGCCGAGTGCATCGAGCTCTACGTCTGGGACCGGCTCGGCTCGGACAACTGATCTCGACGCCGTTCAGCGCCCTGAGACGGCGGCGTGGGCCGGATCGGTGGCGCCGAGGGTAGCAGCAGGAGTTGCAGCATCCAAATTGGACTGGTACATTTTGGACGGGATGTCGCACCGTCCGCTTCCAGCCACTGCGCACGTCGTTCTCGGCCTCGCTTCGATACGACCGACGACCGGTCACGAGCTGGCCGCGTTCAGCGAGCGCTCGATCGGCAACTTCTTCCCGATCGCCCGCAGCCAGATCTACCTCGAGCTGGAGCGTCTCTGCCGGCTGGGGCTGCTCGAGGTGACCGAGATCGCCCAGGAACGCAGGCCGACCAAGCGCGTCTATGAGATCACCCGGTCCGGCGGCGACGAGCTCCGCCGCTGGCTCGACGAGACGCCGCTCGAGCCGGAGCGCACGCGGAACCTCTTCCTCGTCCGCGTCTTCTTCGGCGACCGCGTCTCCCCGGACCGTCTCGAGCGAACGCTCGACGAGTACGAGGCGCTCGCCCGCACCCAATGCGACCGGCTCACCGCCGTCGTCGAGCGGCTCGACGGCCGCCCGGAGGCCGCGCTGCGGCGGGCAACCGCCCTGTTCGGGGTGCGCCACGCACAGGCGACACTCGATTGGGCGGCCGAGATCCGGCCGATCGTGCAAGCGGCGCGCTCGGCGCGGTCGGGTCCGGGCTGACGATGCTTCGACGCCTGGCCAGCCTCGCGTGCGCGAGACCACGCCGGATGGCCCTCCTCGCTGGGCTCCTGTTCCTGGTCGTCGGCGTGCTCGGCGGGCCCGCCCCGGGGAGCTTCGGCGCGTCGAACGCGTTCAACGACCCCGGGTCTCAGGCCACGCGCGCGGAGACGCGGATCGCTCAGGCCACCGGCGCTGGTTCGACCCCTGCGATCGTCGCACTCGTCCGCGCGACACGCTCGAGCGCCGAGGTGGCGCACGTCGCGAGCGTGCTGCGCGCCGATCCGGGGGTCGCCTTCGTACGGGTTCCGCCGCCGACGGGGCCGTCGGGTGCGGTCTCGCGCGACGGCAGCGAGGTGCTCGTCGTGGCGACGCTCCGGGCCGGCGCCGGCGACTCCGACGTGGCGACGCGCCTGACCGACGCCCTCTCCGGGGATCGAGCGGTCTCACTCGGCGGAGGGGCCGTGGCGGCGGACGAGATCGGAAAGCAGGCGACGAAGGATCTGGCGATCGCGGAGCTGATCGCCTTCCCCCTGCTGGCGCTGCTCTCGCTGCTCGTCTTCCGCGGGGTCGCCGCGTTGTTGCCGGTCGCGATCGGCGGGCTCAGCGTCCTCGGGACGTTCGCACTGCTGCGGGCAGTCAACAGCTTCCTCGCGCTCTCTCCTTTCGCGCTCAACCTCGTGATCGGCCTCGGACTCGGGCTGGCCGTCGACTACAGCCTGTTCTTTGTCTCGCGCTTTCGCGAGGAGCTCGGTCGAGGCGCCGACGCGCCTGCCGCCGTCCGGGCGACGATGGCGAGCGCCGGACGGACGGTGCTCTTCAGCTCGGTGACGGTCGCCGGGGCGATGGCATGCCTCACGGTGTTCCCCGAGCGCTTCCTGGTTTCGATGGGGCTCGGCGGGATGATCGTGGCGCTGGTCGCCGCCGCATCGACCCTGGTGGTTCTACCGCCCGTCTTCATCCTGCTCGGAGCACGCCTTGGCAAGGTGGTCCCCGCCCCTGAGGGGAGCGGGCGGTGGTACCGGTTCGCGCAGGCGGTGATGCGCCGTCCGGCGACCGTCGCCGCGCTGAGCGCAGCCGCACTGCTCGCCCTGGCCTCGCCGGCGATCGGCATCCGCTGGAGCGGCATCGACGCGTCGCTGCTCCCGGCTGGCCAGAGCGGCCGCATCGTCTCCGACGCGATCGGGCGTGGGTTCTCCCAAGCCGACGGCAACCCGGCGATCCTCGCGGTCTCCGCGCCGCCAACCGCCGGGCCGGCGCTCGCCGCCTACGCGGCGAAGCTCCGGCGGATCGCCGGTGTGACCGCCGTCTCCGCGCCGCGGAAGCTCTCGAGCTCGACCTGGGAGATCGACGTGAGCGGGCGCGGCACGCCGATCGCGGCCGGGTCGCAGGACCTCGTGCGAGCGATTCGCTCGCAGCAGGCACCCTTCCCGGTCGACGTGGGTGGTGCGACAGCCGACCTGCTCGACCAGCAGGCGGCGACCGCCGGGGCGCTGCCGCTGGCGATCGTCCTCCTCGTCGGGTTGACGATCAGCGTCCTCTGGCTGATGACCGGTTCGGTCGTGCTGCCGATCAAGGCGCTCCTGATGAACCTGCTGAGCACGGCCGCGGCCGCCGGCGTGCTGGTACTCCTCTTCCAGGACGGGCACGGCGCCGGAATCCTCGACTTCACACGGCCAACAGGCATCGAGCAGACCGACTTCCTCGTCCTCGTCGCCCTCGCCTTCGGGCTCTCGACCGACTACGGCGTCTTCCTGCTCAGCCGGATCAAGGAGGCTCGTGGGGGCGGGCGCTCCGACAGGGAGGCGGTCGCGGTCGGCCTCCAGCGCACCGGCGCGATCGTGACGGCCGCCGCGGTCCTGCTCGCAGTGGCGATCGGCGCCTTCCTGACCGGTCACCTGGTTTTTCTCAAGGAGGTCGGCGCCGGCACCGCCGCCGCGGTGCTGATCGACGCCTTCGCGATCCGCGCCCTCCTCGTACCCTCGCTGATGGGCCTGCTCGGAAACGCCAACTGGTGGTCGCCCCGTCCGCTGCGGACATTGCACGACCGGATCGGCCTCGACGACTGAGCGGGTGCGGCCGAGGAGGCGCGCGGCGCCCGGCCGGCCCGGCCGCCCGCCCGCTCGCTCGCTCGCTAGCTCGCTCGCTAGCGTTCCGGCGGGAGCGCGATGTCGTAGCGCCCGGTCCCGATCAGACCGTCATGGCGCCAGATCAGAAACGCGCTGCGGAGGATCGCGCCGTCGGCGAGCACGAGCTCGCCCTCGCCGATCGTCTGACCGGCGAGGCGCAGCGCGTGGTCTGACTCCTCGGTCTCCCAAAGCTCGAGGCCGGCCCGATTTTGGTGCCAGCCCTCCCCGTAGGCGGTCGAGAGTCGCGGGTCTTCGATCGGCACCGGCTCGGGTGGCGACCCGCGGAGGACCACCGCCTCGAGCGCCTCGGCCTCGTGTGCGTCGGCCCGGGCCGGCCGGCGGGAATGGACGGCAAAGCTCAGATCGGTGTGAAACCAGGCGGAGACCTCGCGAACCAGGCTGGTCCTTCGCCAGTCCGTCGAGGAGCTCCCGTCGCCGAGTGCGACGTGACCCAGACATTCGATCGCAGTCCCTCCCACCTCACCCGAGACCTTGCAGAGAAACTCCTGCGAGCCGTCGGCGAACGCGGCTGATCGACCGAGCGGCTCGAGCGCGACATCGAACGCGTCGGCGGCACGCGCTCGCCAGCCGCGCTGGGCCTCGCTCCAGTCCACGATCGGCGCCTCCAGCCGGAGCAACTCGCCGCCGCGACACAGCAGACTCCCCGTCCCGACCCGACCCATGGCGCTCAGGGCACCGTCGCCGAAGCCGACGGTGACCGGCACGCTCACCGGCGGAGCTCTCTCGGGTCGAGGTCGACGGCCGTGCCGTCGATCTCGTCCTCGAGCGTCTGGCCGGGCCGCGGACGCGGGACGCCGCGCGTCATGTATCCGATCACCCGGCCGGCATAGTGGCGGACGATCAGCCGGCGGACGAGCGCCCGGGTCGGCGGGAGGAGGAGGATCGCGCCGATCACGTCGGTGAGGAAGCCCGGGGCGATCAGCAGGACGCCGCCGACGAAGACGAGGGCCCCGTCGAGCGCCTCGCGGGCCGGCGGCCGGCCGGCCCTGATCGTCGTCTGGAAGTTCCGCAGGACGGCCCGGCCCTGCGAGCGGACCAGACGGACGCCGATCATCGAGCTGGCGATCAGCAGCACGACGGTCCAGAGCAGGCCGATCTCCTCTCCGACGAGGACGATCACGTAGATCTCGAGGACGGGGAGACCGACGAAGATCACCAGGAAGAACAGGAACATGTGCCCCTAAGGCTACGCAACCGCGAACGCCGGGCCGTCGCGAATATCTCCTGGCGCGATTGCGCCGCCGCTACACTGGGCGCATGCCCACAGTCGAAGATGTCGAAGAAGCCCTGACCAACGTGATCGATCCCGAGCTCGGCCTGGACTTCGTCGAGCTGGGCCTGATCTACGGCATCGAGGTCGACGGCGGGAAGGTGCACGTGACCTTCTCGCTGACGTCTCCGGGATGTCCGATCGGCCCGCAGGTGAGCGAGCAGATCGACGAGTTCGTCAGCGAGCTGGATGGTGTCGAGTCGGTCGATTCGTCGATGGTGTTCACGCCGCCGTGGACACCCGAGCGGATGAGCGAAGACGCGAAGTTCGCGCTCGGCTTCTAGCCGGCGCGACATCTGATCCAAGCGTCGTGGTCGCCTCGGGCCCTCGGGCGATGCCGCGCGGGGTCGCGGTCGGGGGCGCGACCCTCGGGCTCGTCACGCTGCTGGCCGTGCACTTCGCCGAGCGGGGGTCCTACTGGGACTACAGCGAGGGCGTATACGCGCTGACCGCCCAGCTCTGGCTGCACGGAGCCGACCTCTACGGCCATCTCGTCGCCGCGCAGCCGCCCGGCGTGTTCGTCGTCGGGGCGGGCCTGCTCGCGGTCCATGACAGCCTCGACTGGCTGCGGCTCGGCGTCGGCGGGCTCCAGCTCGCGGGCGGGGTGATCGCCGCGAGCATCGTCTGGCGGATGAGCGGTCGGCGGCTGGCGGCTGTCGCGACGCCGGCGGCGATGCTCCTCACGCCGTGGGCGCTCCACGAGCACGGCGCTCTGCTTCCAGAGCTCGTCGCCCTCCCGGTCCTGCTCGCCGGCCTGCGCTGGAGTGTCGAGCCCCGCCGGGCGGTCGCGCTCGGCGTGGTCTGCGGGCTGCTGGTGCTGATCAAGATCCCGCTCGTCCTCGCGGCAGTCGTGCTGCTCGTGATGTGTCCGAGCCGCCGCCGGAGCATCGTCGCGGCGCTTGCCACGCTGCTCGCGGGGATCCTCGCGAGCGCGGTCCTCGGCGGTGAGGGGTTGTGGCGGGAAGTCGTCTACGCGCAGACCCAGTCCGGCCATCGTTCGCTCTCGGCCGTCGCCGGCTTCTGGGCCCAGGGTGGGTGGAACGTGCTCGGACTCCTGGTTGCGGCGGCGATCACCTGGCGACTGCGCGGGCGATCGGGCGACCCCCGGCTGGTGAGCGTGACGGCGGCCGTCGGCCTCGCGATCTTGATCACGTTCGCGACGAACCTCAAGGAGGGCACGAGCCTCAACATCGCCGTCCCGATCGAGGCCGTGCTGCTGCCGCTCGCGCTGACCGGAGCGGCGCTCGCCGCGAGCGAGGGTGCGCGGCTCGGGAACAGACGGTTGGTCATCGCGCTGGCCGGACTCGTCCTGACGCTCGTCCAGACCGGGTCGCTGTTGATCTCGCCGACCCACCCCGTCCCCTTTCTGCGGCCGGGTTCACGTCCTGCGTGGGCGGTGACCGAGACGGCTGCGCAGCTGCGCGTGAGCGTCGCCGGCGCCCGCGCCTGTCGAGGGGGACTGGCCTTCGGAGGGCCGCCCCTGATCGCGATGCTCGCCGGACGGCGGATGCCCGACGACCAGCCGGACCAGTTCATCACCCGGTCACCGGCGCTGCGTGCCGTTGCAGCGGCGATGGCTGCCGTGCCGAGCTGCCTCTGAGCCGGCCGGTCAGCCCGCGGGAAACGGCGTGCCGTGTGACTTGTAGTCGTTGCGCAGCGCGTCGATCGTCTCGGCAAGCGTCGTCGGCCGGCCGAGCTTCCACGTGACCTCGAGCGTCCCGCTCGGGGACGGCAGGATCAGCGTCCGTCCCGAGAGCTTGCCGAGGCTCGCGCGGAAGTCGCTGACTCCGTAGGGGACCGGCCAGACCGCAGCGGCGGGCCCCGGCGTGCTCCAGGTCAGTGTCGCGCCGCCGGGGTGGGTGCTCAGGCGGACCGAGACCGCCCCGAGCGTCGTCGGCGCCCTTGTGACCGTGGTGACCTTCCCCGGCTCGAGCCAGGCCGTCGGCAGCGCGCCGAGGAGGTGGATCACGCTGCCGTCGTCGCGGACGAGCATGTTGCGCAGCAGCGTCACCAGCTCGGCCGAGTAGGTCGCGTGAGGACTGAGGTTCGTGGCGTTCGACCGCTTTCCGAGGGGCCCGATGTTCGTCTCGAAGCCGCCGTAGGTCCCGCTCGAGTGGGCGATCTCGGAGTAGAGGCCGGCGACCACTGGAGCCTGGTCGCCGCGTTCGAGCTGGGTCTCGAGGATCCTGAAGCCGAGATAGTCGTGGAGCAGCCGGCCGTTGTCATAGGTCGCGATCCCCTCGCGCAGGCCCGCGTCGGCCCGGTCGATCGTCGCGGTCACGATCGGGTCGTCGAGCGCGAGCGGGCCGTCCGGATAGCCGACCCACCAGTTGCCCCAGTCGCGCCCGCCGCTGTGATCCAGCGACGGCGGCACGATGCCGCCGGCGCCCGCGGCTGCGGCCCGCGTCGCCTTTGCGACACTGGCCCGGAAGCCGTCGAGGAGGTCGATCCAGCTCGCGGCGAGCTGCGGCTGCCCGGCGAGTCCGACGAGGCGGATCGCCGCGTCCAGGCCGGCGATCGCCCAGAAGTCGTCGCCGGCCAGGTGCCCTGTCGTGAACTCGTTGTCGCCAGGGCTCGAGACCGGAATCAGGCCGAGCGGGTCGAGGGCGACCTTGGCGGCGATCCACCTCACCGCCGCGGCGACGGATGCGACCTCGTCGCGCGCGAAGGCCTTGTCTGCGGTCAGCTGCGCGTGACGCCCGATCGCCCAGAGCGCCTGTCCGATGCCGTCGTACTGACCGGTGCGGCTGATGAACAGGCCGCTGGGGTGTTGCCAGACGGGGAAGTAGGCGAGGTCCTCGGCTGCGATCGAGTGCAGCCCTGCGAGGTCGAGCGCGTTCGAGATGATCGCGGCGTCGCGCAGCCAGAAGGCGTGGTACTGGAGGTCGTTGACGGTCTGGACCCACAGCCGGCTGATCCCATCGTTCGACTTCGGCAGCCGGAAGCGGCTCGTGAGAATGTGGGTCAGGCTGGCGTGGTAGGCGTCGTCGACTGCCTGCTCGGGAACCCGCAGCCTGATCGCCGGTCTGAGCGACGCCGCCCAGGCCGCGCGCAGGGCGGCGTCGGCCCGGGAGTAGGCGAGCCCGGCGATCAGGCCGGCGGTCCGCCCCTGCGGTGTGACCGGGACGGCCGGCATCGCGAAGTCGAGCACCGTCCCCCGACCCGGCGCAAGGCGCCGGACGTAGCTCACGGCGATGCAGATCTCGGTCCGCAGCGCGCACGTCCGCGTCAGCGCGACCCGGCGTCCGAGCCTGCTCGCCGGCAGGAACGCGTAGGCCCTGCCATCGCGAACGATCGCCCGGCCGCCGAGGTGCCACCTGCTGGCGGCCGACGGAGCGCCGCCCGGCTGGGCGTAGAGTCCGTTCTGGATGCCCGACGGCGCGAGGTAGCGGAAGTCCGGCGCTTTCTGAGAGGTCAGGCCGGCTCCTCCGCTGCGGCGCATCCCGACCGCCCAGACCGCTGTCTGCGGGCGCCGACCGGTGTTGCGCATGGCGACCCGGACGAGATTCACCGAGACTCCATCGACCGGCGTGGCGAGCATCGTGACGGTGTAGGTGACGCCTGAGCGCTCGACGCTCGAGCGGATGATCGGGTACCGGTTGTCCTCGAGGCTTCGCAGCGGCTGGTCGTAGGCCCGCAGTGGGCTTCCGAGCTCGAAGGCCAGCTCGCCGTAGCCCGTGTAGAGGTCACCCTCGGGCGTCACCTCGGATGTCGCGAACAGGCCCGGCACACCGAGTTGGTCGGTCGGGGTGGCGAGGAAGCTGAACGGCTGGCGGACGGCGGCCCGCGCGGCTGGCGGGGAATGAACGGCGACCAGGGCCGCCGTCAGGGCGAGCAGCGCAGCGACGACGGGCTGGCGGGTGCGCAGCGCGCCCGGGAGGGCCGCCACGCGCCGGCTCACGGGAGGCCGAGAGCGGCGGATCCCAGCGAACATCCGCACGCGCCGGAGCCGACCGGCGCTATCGCCCGGCGGCGTCAGCGCGACGAGCTCGCGGCGAGGAGGTCGCCGACCCCGACGGCGAGGAGTCCGTCGACTCCGACTCGGCCGCCCGGGCTTCGACCGCGCGCGCCAGGAGGCTCGCAAGCTCGCGTCGGAGCCCGTCGCCGATCGACTCGATGTCGGGGAGCACGTCGAAGTCGCCGAGCAGGCCGAAGTTGATCGCGCCGTTGTAGGACATGATCGCGACCGCGAGCGCGTGCTTGCGCGGGAGGAAGGCGACCGGGAACACCTCCTCGAGCTCGTGCCCGAGCACGTAGAGCGGGAACTGCGGTCCGGGAACGTTGGTCACGAGCAGGTTGAAGAGGCGGGTCGAGAAGTTGATCCGCGAGGCCTGGGCGAGGATCGTCGGCGGGGCGAAGTTCTGGACGCCGGAGATCACCTCGGCGCCGAGCGCCTGCTTTGACTCCTTGAGGCCGTCCATCGCCTGACGCACGACATCGAGCCGGGTCACGGGGTCCTCGACGTAGACCGGAAGTGCAGCGCGCATCGCGGCGATCCTGTTGCCGAACTGGTTGTGCTCCTTCGTGCGGACCGAGACGGGGACCAGGGCGCGAAGCTCGAGTCCTTCGGTCCGCACGCCGCGCTCCTCGAGGAAGGAGCGCAGCGCGCCGGAGACGACGCTGATCACGACATCGTTGACCGTCCCGCCGAAGGTGTTCTTGATCAACTTGAAGTCGTCAAGCCGGCAGGCGACGCCGACGAAGCGGCGGTGCGGTCCGATCTCGACGTTGAGCGGGGTGGCAGGGGCCGGGTTGAGCGCCGCCCAGGCGACCTCGCCGATGCCCTCGGCGGCCTCCCGGAGGCGGGCGATCGCGCGCTCGGGGTGGGTCGCCGCGTTCAACGCGTATGTCGTCAGCTCGAGCGCCGCATGAAACGCCCCGAGCAGGCCTGCGCCGACGAGGGCGGCTGTGCCCGGCTCCGGTCGGGGCTGCCAGGGCCGGCCGGAGTGCTCGATCGTCGGCGGCTCGAGCGTGAGATCGAACAGGACGGTCGCGAGGTCGACGCCGCCGATCCCGTCGATCAGGGCGTGGTGGGTCTTCCAGATCAGCGCGAACCGCCCGTCCTCGAGGCCCTCGACGAACCACGTCTCCCAGAGTGGCTTCGAGCGGTCGAGCTGCTGCGAGTTGATCCGGGCCGTCAGGCGAAGCAGCTGCTCGCGGTCGCCGGGGGCGGGGAGGGCCGTGTGGCGGAAGTGGTACTCGAGGTTGAAGCTCGGATCGTCGGCCCAGACCGGCCGGCCGCTGTCGAGGGCCGTGTGGGCCAGTCGCTGGCGGTAGCGCGGGACGAGATGGAGGCGTCCCCGGACCTGTTCGATGATCTCCTCCATCCGGGGCGGCGGACCGGCGAAGATCGCCAGGCCGCCGACGTGCATGTGAGAGCTCGGTCCCTCCTGGTGGAGGAAGGATGCGTCGATGGCGCTGAGGCGGTCGAGGTGTTGCTGGGCCAACTGAGCACTCTCCGTCGTCGGCGGCTCGCGAGGTCCTAGCGTAGTCAGTTTGGCGCTCGGTCGGCGTGCACGAGCAGAGCCGCTCCCGCGCCGGCCGTGCCGGGGCGCTCCCGGGTGCCGGTCGCTGACCAGACTACAATCGCGGTTATGGCCGTCGCGACGAACACGGTGGAGAAGCTCCTGCTCGCGGCTCCGCGGGGCTACTGCGCCGGCGTGGACAGGGCGGTTCAGACCGTCGAGCGCGCGCTCGAGCGCTACGGACCGCCGGTGTACGTGCGCAAGGAGATCGTCCACAACAAGCATGTGGTCGAGCAGCTCCGCGCTCGCGGGGCGATCTTCGTCGACCAGGAGACCGAGATCCCGCCGGGTTCGGTGGCCGTGTTCTCGGCCCATGGTGTCGCTCCGAGCGTCCACGCGAATGCCGCGCGCCGGGAGCTGCGGACGATCGACGCGACGTGCCCACTGGTCACGAAGGTCCACGTCGAGGCGAAGAAGTTCGCCGCCGACGGGTACACGATCGTCCTGATCGGCCACGACGGGCACGAGGAGGTCGAGGGGACGATGGGCGAGGCGCCCGAGAGCATCGTCCTCGTGCAGACCGAGGACGACGTCGCCGCGCTCGAGATCGGCAACCCGGACAAGCTGGCCTTCATCAGCCAGACGACCCTCTCGGTGGATGAGACGAGCTTGATCATCGCTCGGCTCCGCGAGCGCTTCCCCCAGATCACGGGACCGCGGACCGACGACATCTGTTACGCGACGACCAACCGTCAGTCCGCGGTCAAGCAGATGGCCCCACTGTGCGATCTCGTGCTCGTCGTCGGGTCGCGGAACTCGTCGAACTCGAAGCGGCTGGTCGACGTCTCGCGTGACCTCGGGACGCGGGCGCACCTGATCGACAACGAGGGCGACGTCGACGACGCCTGGTTGGAGGGTGCGCGGGTCGTCGGGATCAGCTCGGGCGCGAGTGCGCCCGAGGAGCTCGTCCAGCGACTGGTCGGCTTCTTCCGCGACCGAGGCGTCGACGAGGTCGAGGAGTTCGCGGTGATGCGGGAGGACGTTCGCTTCATGCTCCCGAAGACGATCCGCCCGGATCGCTCGGCGGGCGGCGGCCCGGACCCATCGAGCTGAGCAGCGCCGGCGTTTGCGGACGCTGATCATCTCGGACCTGCACCTCGGCACCCACACGAAGGCCGATGTGCTCGGCAGACCGCGGGCACGCGAGGCGTTGCTGGCGGCGCTCGGCACCCGTGGATCGCCGCAGGCCGTGGATCGGCTCGTGCTCCTCGGCGACGTCCTCGAGCTGCGGGGCGGACCGACCCGCGACGCTCTCCAGGCGGCGCGGGGCTTCTTCGAGGAGCTCGGCGAGGCGCTGAGCGGGCGGGAGGTGCTCCTGCTGGCGGGCAACCACGACCACGCGGTGGTGGCGCCGTGGCTCGAGCGACACGACGCCCCGCTCTCACTCGAGGAGCGCTTCGATCCGGCCGCGGCGTCCTACCTCGCGGCGAGCCTCGACGGATTCCTCGGGGCCGAGACCCGCCTCGAGGTCGCCCACCCGGGGGTCTGGCTGCGAGACGACGTCTACGCGATGCACGGCAACTACCTCGACCGCCACGTGACCGTCCCGAGTCTCGAGCGCCTGGGAATCGGAGCTATGGCACGGCTGATCGGGGCGAGCACGGAAGGCGAGTCGACGCCGGCCGAGTACGAGGCGCTGACGGCGCCGGTCTACGCCTGGATCCAGGCGGTCGCGCAGAGCGGACCCGAGGGCGGCGGACTGCTCGACGGCGGGGCCTCGGCCTCGGTGCGGGCCCGCAGCGCCTTGATGGGAGGCCGCGGCCGGGGCGGGGGCGGGGGCGCTCGGGAGGGGGCGCGGGCGCGGGTCCTGGCGGCGGCGTTCCCGCTCGTGATCGCCGGGCTCAACCGGGCCGGACTCGGCCCGCTGCGGAGTGACATCTCGGGCGCTGCCCTGCGCCGTTCGAGCCTCGAGGCGATGAGCCAGGTCGTCGACCGGCTCGGGATCGGCGCGAGGCACGTGATCTTCGGCCACACGCATCGGACCGGATGGCTGCCGGGCGACGACCCGGCCGAGTGGACGACGCCGAGCGGGGCGAGGCTCCACAACTGCGGCTGCTGGGTCTTCGAGACCTACCTGATGACGACCGTCGACGGCGAGAGCCCCTACTGGCCGGGGCATTGCATCGTCCTCGAAGACGAGGGGCCGCCCCGCCTCGAGCACCTTCTGGGCGATCTTCCGCCCGACGAGCTCGCCGACCTCCGAGGCATCGCCGTCTGAGACGAGCGGCCTTCGAGGCACGGCCGTCTGAGACGCGCGGCTTCCGAGACGCGGCCTCCGAGGCTCGGCCGCTTGAGACGCGTCCGTCGGAGGGGCGGGCGTCGGCTGAGACGTGCGCGGCCGGCGCTCGAGAGCGAACGGCCCGGGGAGGACCGGTCGCTCTGAGCGCCGAAGACCGCTAGCCGATCGAGCCGACCATCTCGAGCTGGATCAGGCGATTCAGCTCGATCGCGTACTCCATCGGGAGCTCCTTGGTCACCGGCTCGATGAAGCCGTTGACGATCATCGCGGCGGCCTCGTCCTCGGTGAAGCCGCGCGAGCCCATGTAGAACAACTGCTCGTCGGAGATCCGGCCGACCGTCGCCTCGTGGGCAACGGTGACGTTCGGGTTCTGGATCTGGATGTCGGGCCAGGTATCCGAGCGGGAGATCCCGTCCATCATCAGGCCGTCGCACTGGACCCGGGACTTCGACCCCTGGGAGTTCTTGCCCATCCGGACGAGGCCACGGTAGCCCATGACCCCGCCGTCCTTGGAGATCGACTTGGCGAGGATGTTGGACGTCGTGTTCGGAGCCATGTGGACGACCTTGGCCCCGGTGTCCTTGTGGACGCCCTTGCCGGCGACGCCGACGTTGAGGTGGTCGGCCCGTGCGCCCTCGCCGAGCAGGAACGAGCCCGGGTAGAGCATCACGGCCTTCGCGCCCATCGACCCGCCGACCCATTCGACGGTGCCCTCGGCCTGGACGACCGCGCGCTTGGTGTTGAGGTTGTAGACGTCCTTCGACCAGTTCTGGACCGTCGTGTAGCGGACCTTGGCGCCTTCCATGACGAAGATCTCGACGACGGCCGAGTGCATCGAGTTGACGCTGTACGTCTGCGCGGTGCAGCCCTCGATGTAGTTCACCTCGGAACCCTCGTCGGCGATGATCAGCGTGTGCTCGAAGGTCCCCTCGCCGGCACCCTCCATCCGGAAGTAGGCCTGCAGTGGCAGGTCGCACTTGACGCCCTTGGGGATGTACACGAACGAGCCGCCCGACCAGACCGCTCCGTGGAGGGCTGAGAACTTGTTGTCCTGGGCGGGGACGCACTTGGTCATGAAGTACTGCCTGACGATGTCCGGGTACTCGCGCACAGCGGTGTCCATCGAGCAGAAGAGGATTCCCTGCTTGGCGTACTCCTCCTTGAGTCCCTCGTAGACCGGCTCCTGGCGCCAGACGCCGACGACGCCGGCGAGGTGCTCGCGCTCGGCCTGGGGGATGCCCAGGGCCTCGTAGGTGTCCTTCATGTCCTTGGGGACGTCGTCCCACGAGTCGAAGCGGCCCGTCGTGGGGGGGGAGTAGAGGACGAGATCGTCGAAGTTCAGCCCGGAGAGATCGCAGCCCCAGGTCGGGACCGTCTTGCGTTCGAAGATCTCGAACGACTTCATCCGCGCGTCGGCCATCCAGGTCGGATCGCCCTTGATCTTCGAAAGCTCGCGGATGACCTCGCGCGAAACCCCCTTCGGGGAGACGAGCTCGCCGTTGTCGGTCTCTACGATCGGACTCGGCGTCGGAATGCGAGTGATGTCTGTGGCGGCCATAAGCTCCTCTGCGTAATCCTGTGCTCGGTGGTAGGAATTGTAGCGCTCGGTGTCCAGTCCGGGGAATCTTCGATCAAAATGGCCCCGTCCCCGCGCTTGAGTGCCGATCAACAGCTGGATCCCGGGGCCCCCCGATTTCGGATCCGGCTCCCTACTTGGGCCAGCTGCCGTCGCCGGTGATCGCGGCCCGCATCGCCTTGAGGCTGAGCAGGGCGCACTTGCGGCGGGTGGCCGAGATCGGGATCCCGAGCAGGCCGAAGAGCCAGTCTGCATCAAGCGCGGCGACCTCGTCGAGCTCCATCCCGATCAGCTCCTCGGAGGCGATCGATGCTGAGGCCTGCGAGATCGCGCAGCCCTGACCGTGGAACGCCAGCTCGCCGACCCGGCCGTCCTTGACGCGGATGTGGACGCCGAGCTCGTCACCGCACAGCGGGTTGTGCTCGAGGGCCTCGAGGTCGTGTGGGTCGAGCTCGCCGAAGTTCATCGGCCGCTTGTAGTGCTCGAGGATGAAGTCGCGGTAGAGGTCGTCCATCTCGCTCAGAGCTCGAAGACGTCGCGGGCGCCGCGGAGCGACGCGACGAGCGCGTCGACATCGGAGGCGACGTTGTACGGACCGAAGCTGGCGCGGGCCGTGGCTCCGACCCCGAGCCGACGCATCAGCGGCTGGGCGCAGTGGTGGCCGGCGCGGATGCAGACGTTGTCACGGTTGACGAGCTCGGCGATGTCGTGGGGGTGCATCCCGTCGATCACGAACGAGACGATCCCGGCTCGTTGGGCCGGGCCGACGACGCGGACTCCCGGTACCGTGGCGAGCCCGGTCAGGGCGTGCTGGGTGAGAGCGTGCTCGTGCTCGCGCACGCGGCCCATGCCCAATGCCGAGAGGTAGTCGACTGCCGCGCCGAGCCCGACCGCCTCGGCGATCATCGAGGTCCCGGCCTCGAACTTCCAGGGCAGGTCGTTCCAGGTCGAACGCTGGAGGTCGACGTGCGAGATCATGTCGCCGCCGGAGAGAAACGGACGCATCTCCTTGAGCAGCGACGTCCTGCCGTGGAGGACGCCGATGCCGGTCGGGCCGAGCACCTTGTGGCCGGTCCAGACGTAGAAGTCGGCGTCGAGCTCGCCGACGTCGACCGGCATCCCGGGAACGGCCTGCGAGCCATCGATCAGCGTGAGGACGCCGGCCCGATGGGCACGCTCGATGATCTCGGCCACCGGGTTGATCGTCCCGAGGACGTTGGAGACGTGGGCGACGGCGATCAGGCGGACGTCCCCCCGGGCTAGCTCGGTGTCGAGCTGGTCGAGCGAGAGGGTCCCGTCGTCTGAGACGTCGAGGTAGCGGAGCTCGGCGCCGGTCTCGGCGGTTGCCAGCTGCCAGGGCACGATGTTCGAGTGGTGCTCCATCTCGGTGATCAGGACGGCGTCGCCCGGACCGAGGTTGGCGCGGGCCCAGGAGTAGGCGACGAGGTTGATCGCCTCGGTCGCGTTGCGCGTGAAGATCGTCCCGGTCGTCTCGGCTCCGGTGAACGCGGCGATCCGCTCGCGGGCGCCTTCGAAGAGGTCGGTCGCCTCCTGGGCGAGCGTGTAGACGCTGCGGTGGATGTTGGCGTTGTGGCAGCGGTAGTAGTCGTCCATCGCCGCGATCACCGACTCCGGCTTCTGCGACGTCGCCCCCGAATCGAGGTAGACGATCGGCCGGCCGTCGATGATCCGGCCGAGGATCGGGAAGTCGGCGCGGATGTCGAGCGCGCTCGTGGCGTCCGTCGTCGTGGTCGTGCCGCCCATTCGCCGTTACCTCGCCAGTGCGTACTGCTCGATGTCGGCCGCTGCGGCTGCCAGCTTGGCCCCGATGCGCTCACGCACGGTCTGCTCGAAGGCGGGGTCCTCGAGTTGGATGATCAACGGCTCGAAGAAGCCCTCGACGATCACCCGGACGGCCTGCGGGCGGGTGAGGCCGCGCGTCTGCATGTAGAAGATCAGTCCCTCGTCGAGCTCTCCGACGGTCCCGCCGTGGGAGGCGGAGACGTCGTCGGCGCAGACCAACACGGACGGGATCGCGTCGAGCTTGGCCTGGGCCGAGAGGAGCATCGAATGGATCTGCAGGTAGGTGTGGGTCTTCTGGGCGCCCGGATCGATCTGGATCAGGCCCTCGAAGCTCGCCCGGCATGAGCCGGTCGCCGCGCCCCGCCAGTGAACGTCGCCGGTGGACGGTCCGGTTTCGTGGAGGTCGACCGCAAAGACGTCGAGATGCTCGTGCTCCTCGGCGAAGAAGATCCCTCGGAACGCCATATCGCCACCCACACCTGCCACTACGAGCTCGTCGTGATGGCGGATCAGGTGGCCGCCGAGGAGGGCCGGAAGCCAGTGGCAGTAAGCGTCGCGGCCGACTTCGACGACGGCCGTGGAGACGTCGCAGACGTCACCCGAGCCCCAGTCGGTGAGCAGACCGAGCCGGCAGCGGGCGTTGTCCTCCAAATAGAGCTCGAAGGCCCCCGCATGGAGGGCCTGACCGGTGAAGTCGGGCGCAAGGTCGTACTCGCGCAGCCGGAAGCTCGACGACTGATCGCCGATCGCCAGGGTGTGGGCGTACTGGGCGGTCCCCGGATCGGTGATCTCGTAGACGATCTGGAAAGGGTCCTCGACGACCAGCTTGGGCGGCACGTAGAGGAAGGCTCCGCCGGTCCAGAACGCCGCGCTCGCGGCCTCCAGCTTGTCGCGGTCGAGCCGCAGGCGGCGCATGTAGTAGCGGGAGAACAGCTCGGGATGATCGCGGGCGGCGTCCTCCAGCGAGCAGAGGATGACCCCGGCGGCGGCGAGCTCGGGGTCGAGCTCGCGGTGGACGATCGAGCCGCCGCGCTGGACGAGCACGCCGGCCGTCGGGCCGTCGCCGATCGCAGCCGGGAGCTCGTCGGACGACGGGTAGGTGCGGATCGCGAGCGTCGCGAGATCGACCTCGTCGAGGCTGGTCCGCCAGAACCCGGAGCGTCGCCACGTCGGCAGGTCGAGCGCGTCGTAGGCCGCCCGGGCGCGCTGGCGCAGCTCGGGCAGGGTTGCGGTGCCGTCGCCGGCGCCGGCGCCGGCGAGTGCCCGGTAGAGGACGGCCTCGCGGGCGGAGCCGGCCTTGCGCGGTGTGGCGATGGTGTCAGGCACCTGAGCCGACCTGCTCCCGGATCGGATCGTAGCCCTCGCGCTCGAGGCGGGCGACGAGCTCGGGGCCGCCTTCGAGGACGATCCGCCCTTCCATCAGCACGTGGACGAACTCGGGGGTGATGTAGTCGAGGATCCGCTGGTAGTGGGTGATGATCAGGGCGCCGAGGCCCTGCTCGGCGTGGAGCTTGACGACCCCGTGGGCGACGATGCGCAGCGCGTCGATGTCGAGGCCGGAATCGGTCTCGTCGAGCACCGCGATCTCGGGGGCGAGCATCGCCATCTGGAGGATCTCGGCGCGCTTCTTCTCGCCGCCGGAGAACCCGTCGTTGAGGTGGCGCGAGGTGAAGGAGCGGTCGACGTCGAGCAGGGTCACCGCGTGGGCGAGCTGCTGGCCGAACTCCTTGACCTTGATCGGCTCCTCGCGCTTGGCGTTGATGGCCATGCGCA
>JAXDHV010000002.1:0-5179 GCA_034664295.1 Solirubrobacteraceae bacterium
GACAGGATGTCGCTGAACGCCGTAGCGGCGCCACGGACCGCCTCGAGGGGATGGGCTGACTCGACCGGAAGAGCACTGTTCGACCCCCGCTCGGCCGAGCGACTGATCTCCTCGTCCTCGCCGACGGCGACCTCGTCCTGGGAACCTTGCATGGGACAGCCAGTGTTTACCAGCAACCTTTCCGCGCGGCACCGGACGAGGTCTGCTTGTCGAGGCTGAGCTCGGGGCGGAGGTCCCACCGCTGGGATGTGGCGATTCATGCGCCGGCGGCCGGGTCGCTGTACCGGGCCGACAGTCGCGGCGCCAGCGGTGGCGCGGAGCTCCAGGCGTTCTACCTGGCTCGGGCGCTGGCCGAACGCGGCCTGCGGGTCGCCCACATCGTGACCGAGGTGCCGCCGCGACGCCAGCTCGGATGCCAGGTGGACCTGGTGGCGCAGATACCCCGGACCCGGGGACCGCGGGGCACACGAAGCATCCCGTCGATCTGGCAGGCGTTGAGCCGGACCGACGCTTCGGTCTACGTCCAGCGAAGCGCCGGCGCCGCAACCGGGGTGGTCGGCGCCTTCGCGCGCGCCGAGCGCCGGCGGTTCGTCTACTCGCTCTCGTCGGCCGCGGACCTCGCGCGCGGGCTCCTACCGCCCTCCCACGCGGCGATCAAAGAAGCCGGCTTGCTTCTGGCCGACTGCGTGGTCACGCAAACGCAAGAGCAGCTCGACGTCGCCGTCCACAAGCTCGGCAAGAAGGTTCGCCTGATCCGAAGCTTCTGCGAGCCGCTCTCGCTCGCGCTCTCCGCCGAGACGTTCCTCTGGATCGGGGGGTTGATCGACTACAAGGATCCGCTCGCGTATCTCGATCTGGCCGAGCGGGTCCCCGAGGCGCGGTTCCTCATGGTGGCGAGCCCGCGCCCGGGTTGGGACCAGCTCGCCGAGGAGGTGGGCGCCCGAGCCCGTCTCCTGCCGAACGTCGAGCTGGCCCGGCCTCTCCCAAGGAGCGAGCTGCTGGCGCTCTACGCTCAGGCGGTGGCGGTGGTCGGGACCTCCACGTTCGAAGGCTTTCCCAATACCTTCATGGAAGCATGGGCCGCCGGGGTGCCGGCGCTATCTCTGAGCGTGGATCCGGACGGTGTGATCGCGCGACACGGCTTGGGAGCTGTCGCCAACGGAAGTATCGATCAGCTGGCTGAGCTGGCGCGAGGGTTCTGGCGCCGGCGCGCCGAGAACGACGCTGGCACCGCCGCCCAGGAGTACATACGTCGCGAGCACCATCCGGTCGCGATCGGCGACGCCTGGATGGACTTGATCAGCGGGCTCTTGGGGTAGCGGTCTGGTGGCGAAACTGGCGCCGCTAGTGTTCGCGCAATGTCGAGTTACGCGTCGCGCGAACGAGTCGGCCTCGCCGCCGCTTTCGCCACTTCGCTGCTGCTCGGCGCGATCCTTGCCCGGGAGGGTCTGGGTCTCGCCGCGTTCGTCGCGGCCTTTCCTCTCGCCGTAGCGCTCCTGGTGACGAGCGGCCACCGGGCGTTGCTTGCCGGGGTGATCCTCGCCCTCACCATCCCGACCTGGTGGACGATCGGCACTCCCCAGGCCGCTATTTTCCGAATCGCCTCCGGTCTCGCCTTCGTCCCGTTGGTCCTCGGACCCTGGCGGATGCGTTGGACGGTGTCCGACGGCCTCATCCTGGTGTTTGTGGCCGACTCGTTCCTGAGCGCCCTTTTCCAGACGGCCGCGCCCGGAGTTGGACGCGTCGCGCTGAATCTGTTCCTGCCGGTGGCCTTCTACTTCGCGGCGCGCGCGTTGCCTTCGCGGATGCAGCGGCGGGCGGTAGCCGCCGCCGTCACGGCGATCACAATCGGCGCCCTCACGGTGATCATCGAACGGGCTACCGGCCAAGTGCTCTTCCAGGATGCGCAGAGCTACAGCTGGGTGCCCTCGAACGGCGGAGTCTTCAGGCCGGGGGGAGTGTACGGGAGCCCGCCTGCCGCGTCGCTGGTGCTCGCGGTTGGGCTGCTGCTCGGTTACTCGCTCCGTAAGGGCGCCGGAGGGTGGCGACGCGGCGCCCTCTCCTTCTCGACCCTGGCGATGACGCTCGCACTCGTGCTTACCTTCGAACGCTCAGGCGTGATCGCGCTCGCGGCCGGTGCGGTCGTCTACATGCTGCTGATAGGGCTCGACGCTCGCGTAATCCTGCGGTACTCGATAGTCGCGGGGCTGGTGGCCGTAGCCGCCGTACTCGCTTATCCCCGTGTGCAGGCGACCGCGACGTTCCAGAACGGCGTCTTGCGCCCGGGAACCCTGTCCGCCCGCACCAGTATCTGGCAGGAGGAGTTGCCGGTCGTGACCTCCAGCGCGCATACCGCCACAATCGGGGTAGGCTTTGGAGCGACGGTCGTGGCCCGAACGGCCGGCACGGTGCCGTCGGAACTCGCGACGCACCCCCGTCTCATATCGACGAGCATTCACGATCAGTACCTACTGATCCTGCTCGAGCAGGGGGGGATCGGTCTGGCGATCTTCTTGTTCTTCGTCGGCGCGGCGACTTGGCGCGGCGTCAGTTCCTCGCTTCGGACCCACGACGGGCTCACGGTCGGCATGACGGCAGCGGTGGTCGCGGTGCTGGTCGCTTCGATCACCACCACCCCGATGCTTGACTACTCGAGCTGGATCCTCAGTCTCCTGGTCTTGGGCCTGTTGGTCGCTCGGACCGGATCGACGACGCCAGTCACGGCGCGACGCACCGCAAGCCCCCGGATCCTAAGTGCAGCCGACGCCCGAGCTTGAGGTCACATCGCGGGAGCCGCGTGACCAAAGTCAGCGGCCGGCCGTCGCGAAACCCCATGCGCGCCTGTCCTATCGTGCGGACCGTTTGTTCGCATTGCGGTCGAATCCCGGCCGCCGCCGGCGGCGCCTGCCGTCAACTGCGGTGAATAGAAGCTTTTGCGCGACAACGGCGGCCGTGACGCCCCGGCGCTGGTACCCGCGCCACCGCACTGCGGCATCTCTGAACTCGACGATGCCCGTGAGCCGGTGCAGGACCTCGATCTGGTCCGCATGCACCGCGTGATAGATCGGCTTGGCGAGGTCCGGGAGGGCGTGGGGGAATAAGGAGTAAAGGGTCCACCAGCCGGTGTCGTAGACCGGAAGGTGGTCGCGAAGCGCCCCGGCACTGGCAGCGAACACGGCGTGCGCGCGGTCGTCACCCTGCGCGACGGCTACGTCGCGCACGCCCCACAACGCGGAGATCCAGCCGTTGAGTATGTGGCTGGCCGGGTCGCTGGGCGCCTCCTCCAAGATCGGGCCGGAGCGCGTCGCGGTCACCAGCTCACCTCTGGGTTCCAGCAGAGGCGCGACTGCGGCACGAGCGGCGGCGCCCCACCGCGATTCGCCGGTCAACTTGTGCGCGCGAACGAAGATCGACGCCGCCTGACCCTGGAGCAGAGCTGAATGCCACGGGGGACGCAGGCCGAACTTGGCCACCGGCGTAAGCACCGGCCAGAGGAGTGCATCGCCGCGGGTCTCGGCCCGAGCGAGGGCGAGCTCGCAGCTCTCGAGGAACCGTTCCGTCTCGGGGCCCGGTCCTCCGAGCGAGCTCTCCCACCATCCGAGGGCAAGCTGTATAACACCGACCGAGGGCAGCAGTTCGGGCGTCGCCGCGCCGTGGGCGCGGGTCTTATGCGTGTAGTCCAGGTAGTAGCCCCAGACCGTCCGGGTCGAGATGGCGCGCCCGGGTGGAAACCGCTCCCCGCCGAGGCTGCCCGGGAAGACCGAACCCCAAGCCTGGGCGCCGGCAGCGACTGCTCGGCGAAACCCGTTCGAGGTCTCGATCACCATTGGCCATGCTACCGAAGCGTCCGCCGTCTGCCTCGGTCAGGATCGCGCTTGGTAGGATGGCGCCGACTTGCGGAGAGCGCATATGGAATATCTGTACTGTCCTGAATGTGCTCGCCACCTTGTGCTGAGCGACGAGCGGATGGGCGAGGACGACCGGATCGCCGAGGGCACGCTCTCGTGCGCCGCGTGTGCGGCGACATACCCCATCCAGTCGTACATTCCGCGGTTCGTGCCGGTCGAGAACTACGCGTCGGGCTTCGGTCTCCAATGGACGATCCACGACCGAACGCAATATGACGCCGAAAGCGGCCTTCCCCTCAGCGAGACGCGCTTCTTCGACGAGACCCAGTGGCCCCGACGCCTAGAGGGCGAGGTGGTGATCGAAGCGGGAAGTGGGTCAGGTCGATTCACGGAGCACGCGGCTGGCACCGGAGCCACGGTGTTGTCATTCGACTACAGCTACGCGGTGGAGGGAAACTACCGCTCGAATGGCCATCGACCCAACGTACTGATAGTTCAGGCTGACGTCTTCAGGATGCCGTTCCGGCCAGGCTCCGCCGACCGAGTGTTCTGCTTCGGCGTGCTTCAACACACTCCGGATCCCCGGCGCGCGTTCATCGCGCTCGCCAAGTGCGTCCGTGCTGGCGGAAACGTGACCGCTGATGTCTATCTCAAATCGTTCAGCAAGTATGTACTAGGAACGAAGTATTGGGTGAGACCCTGCACTCGTCGGCTTCCTCCGCAACTGCTCTACCGGGCTACCCAGCGTTACATCACGTTCATCTGGCCGCTGGCGCGTTTGGTCAGGCGCATACCCCGCCTGGGGCCGGCGCTCAACTGGCGCCTCCTCGTCGGCGACTACGGCCGACTCTTCGCCGACGACTCGATGTTACGGCGTTGGGCGGCGCTGGATACGTTCGACATGCTCGCGCCACGCTATGATCTCCCGCAAACTCTCGCCGGAGTGAGGGAATGGTGCTCGGAGGCGGATCTCGTTGATGTCGAAGTCGACCGGGGCTACAATGGGATCGTGATTCGGGGGAAGACACGGGCAACGCCGGTGACCGGTCCTAGCGCACTCGGATATCAAGCAAGATGACAGTGCGGACGAGCCGGTCGGGTCCGGGCACGCCTAGCCGATGCGGTCAGGTTATTCGGAGTGGTGGCTGAGTGGCCTCATGTGGACCGCGTCCCTAACTAATAGCTGGATCGGTGACGCTGGCCGATCGCGCAGCCTCGTCAGGCTAGGTCCGGTGTGAAAGTTTTATTCGTCACGAACATGTGGCCGGACACGGCGCGTCCGTGGTACGGGTCGTTCGTCAGGAGCCAGGCCGAGTCGCTGCGCAGATTGG
>JAXDHV010000006.1:0-5230 GCA_034664295.1 Solirubrobacteraceae bacterium
CGCCGGCGAGCAGACGATCGTCTTCTGCGGCGTCCACTTCATGGCCGAGACGGCGGCCATCCTCTGCCCGGAGAAGACGGTGCTGATCCCCGACCGGGAGGCCGGGTGCTCGCTGTCGGACTCGATCGACGCCGGCCAGCTGGCGGCCTGGAAGGCCGAGCACCCGGGGGCGGTGGTCGTGATGTACGTCAACACGTCGGCGGCGGTCAAGGCGCTGACCGACTACTGCTGCACGTCGTCGAACGCGGTAGCCGTGGTGCGCCACATCTACGCGACTCACGGCCGGGAGACGGAGATCCTCTTCGGACCGGACATGTTCCTCGGCGCCTACGTCGAGCGGATGACGGGTGAGCGTATGCACGTGTGGGACGGGGAGTGCCACGTCCACGCCGGCATCCGCCCGAGCGACATCGCCGCCACCCGGGCCGCCCACCCGCAGGCCGACTTCCTGATCCACCCGGAGTGCGGCTGTTCGACCTCGGTGATGGAGTACGTGGCGGCGGGCGACGTGGCCGCCGACGGCGTCCACATGCTCTCGACGGGGGGGATGCTGAGCTACGCCGAGCGGGCGCCGGCCGGGTCGAGCGCGATCGTGGCCACCGAGGTGGGCATGCTCCACCCGCTGCGCCTGGCCGCCCCGGAGGTCGACTTCATCGCCGCCAACGAGGAGGCGAGCTGCCGCTACATGAAGATGATCACCCTGCCCAAGCTCCGCGACGCCCTCCGCGACGGGCGCTTCCCGGTGACGGTGCCCGCCGGGACGGCGGCGGCGGCGCGGACGGCGATCGAGCGGATGGTGGCGATCCGGCCGTGATCGCCGGGAGGCGTCTGCCCCACGGAGGTCCGCTCCTCATGGCCCCGACGGGCAGAGCCGAGGAGCGCCCTTTCGACGCCGAGGCTGGCGACCCCAGGCCGCCTCGCGGTCCTCGGCCGATGACGGGGCTTTAGAAGTCGCCGGCCTCGTGCGGTCCCACGCAGGCCACGGCCAGCTCCTCGCTGATCCCGGCGGCCACTTCGCGCACCTCGTCGAGGGTGACCTCGTCGACGGCGTCGATGGCCGCGTCGGGGTCGATGTCCTCGCCGTAGACGATCGCCTGGTGGGCGGCGAAGCGAGCCACGGCGCCCGAGTTCTCGAAGGCCAGGACGCGGCGGCCGGCGGTGTAGGAGCGGGCGCGCTCGACCTCGGCCGGGGTCGGGCCGTCGGTGCGCAGCTCGTCGACGATCTCGCGCATCCGCGTGTAGGCCTCGATCGTCTTGCTCGAGTCAAGGCCCGAGGAGAGCTGGAGGATGGGAGCGTCGGCGAAGGCGTGGTCGACGGCCGAGACCGAGTAGCACAGGCCGCGCTGCTCGCGGATCTCGTCGAAGAGGCGGGAGCCCATCGACCCGCCGAGGAGGGTCGAGTAGATCGACAGGGCGGTCCGCTGGCGCCGGTCGGCGACGTCGATCTGGGGCCGGTAGATCATCCGCAGGTGGGACTGGTTGGTGTCGCGGGCCTCGACCAGCGTCTCGGGCACGAAGGGCGGGGCCGGCTCGAAGGGCTCGGGCGCGGGCCGCGCCGGGAAGCGGCCGAAGCGCTCGCCGAGCTCGGCGTCGGTCGGGAGGTGGTCGGTGTTGCCGACCAGGAAGACGCCGCCGCCCTCGCCCGACCAGCGGCGCTCGCGGAAGGCGACGATGGCCTCGCGGCTGAACGTGCGCAGGTGGTCGGCGGGGCCGAGGACCGTCCGGCCGAGGGGGTGCTCGCCGAAGGCGGCGCGGTCGATCAGGTACTCGGCCACCATCGACGGCTGGTCGTAGGCGCGGTTGATCTCCTGGATCACCACGCCGCGCTCGCGGTCGAGCTCCTCGGCGTCGAGGCGGGGCCGGCCGACGAAGTCCGAGAGCAGGTCGATCGCCTGAGGGGCGACCTCGGCGCGGGCGGTGATGTGGAAGGCGACGAGATCGTGGCTGGTGTAGGCGTTGAGCATCGCGCCCATGCGCTCAGCGGTCTCGTTGACGTCGCGGTAGGTCGGATAGTCCTGGCCGCCCTTGAACACGAGGTGCTCGAGGAAGTGGGCCATGCCGTTCTCGTCGGGGCGCTCGCTGCGGGCGCCGGCGTCGAAGGCGACGAGGATGGTCAGGGCGCGAGTCCCGGGGACGGCGATCCGGTGGATGGGCAGGCCGTTGGGCGCGGTGGTCGTCGTGATCTCGGTCATGAGGGAACCGTATCTGGTGGCGTGCAAATGCTCTTGCAGGACTCGCGGATTGCCACATCGACCAATGGCTTGGTCTACGCTCGCAGCGATGGCGGCCACCGAGAGGGAGATTCTCCGGCGCAGCCGGCCGGCGCGGCCGGCCGCCGGTCCGATCCGCCGCCCGACGCGGGCGCCCGGCGGGGAGTCGGTGATCGACTTCCACGACGTCTGCAAGCACTACGACGGCGGTCACGCCGGCCTCGACGGGGCCACGTTCTCGATCGAGCGGGGCGAGTGGGTCTTCATCGTCGGGTCGACGGGGTCGGGCAAGTCGACGATCATGCGCCTCCTGATCAAGGAGCTCGAGCCGACATCGGGCTCGATCGTCGTCGCCGGCCGCAACCTGGCCGACATCGACCGCAAGAAGGTTCCGTCCTACCGGCGCAACCTCGGCGTCGTCTTCCAGGACTTCAAGCTCCTGCCCAACCGGACGGTCTACGCCAACGTGGCCTACGCGCTCCAGGTGACCGGGGCCGGACGGCGGCAGATCCGCGAGCAGGTCCCGGACATCCTGCGGCTGACCGGGCTGTCGACCAAGCTCCACAACTACCCGGACCAGCTCTCGGGCGGCGAGCAGCAGCGGGTGTCGATCGCCCGGGCCTTCATCAACCACCCGGCCCTCCTCCTGGCCGATGAGCCGACCGGCAACTTGGATCCCGAGACGTCGATCGGGATCATGCAGCTCCTATACAGGATCAATCGGGCCGGGACGACCGTGCTCGTGGCCACCCACGACTCGACGATGGTCGACAAGATGCGCCGGCGGGTCATCGAGCTCGTGCGGGGGCGGGTCGTCCGCGACGAGGACGAGGGCATGTACCGCCAGCGGGAGCAGAGCACCGACGAGTTCACGGCGATGCTCCGCGACGAGAACACGCGGATCCCCTGGTGAAGCGCGGAGTCCGGGGGCGGTCGCGGTGAAGCTGGGCTTCTTCCTGCGCGAGTCGATGCGCTCGATGCGGCGCAACGCGGTCCCGAGCTTCGCGGCCCTGGCCACGGTCCTCGTCACCGTGCTCGTCCTCGGCGTGTTCATCCCGGTGGCCCAGGTGACGAGCGGGGCGGCCAACGACGTGCGCAAGCGCGTGCTGGTCGGCGTCTACCTCAAGGACGGGTCGAGCGCCGCGGACATCGCGCGGGTGAGCCAGCTCCTGCGCCAGCGCACGCCCCACGTCAGGTCGGTCCAGTTCATCTCCAAGCAGCAGGCCTTCAGCGAGCAGAGCAAGGCCGATCCGGCGGCCTACGCGATCGTCGACTCCAACCCCCTGCCGGACAGCTTCCGGGTGACGCCCGACGTCCCCGACAACGTCGACGCCGTCCGCGTCGCCCTGATGAAGGGCGCGGCGCCGATCGACCCGGCCATCGCCACCGTCAACAACCGGCGCGACGACGCCCAGAAGATCCTGTCGGCGACGAGCCTGGTCAAGGTGACGATGGCGATCCTGGCCGTGCTCCTGGTCGTGGCGTCGGTGCTCCTGATCTCGAACACCATCCGCCTGTCGCTGTTCGCCCGGCGCCGGGAGGTCGAGGTGATGAAGCTGGTCGGCGCGACCGACTGGTTCATCCGCTGGCCGTTCGTGATCGAGGGGATCCTGCTCGGGCTGTTCGGCGGCGTGCTGGCCATCACGATGCTGGTGCTGGCCAAGATCACGGTCGTCGACAACCTGGTGTCCGAGTTCTCGGTGATCGGCCGGCCGAGCACGATCAACTTCCCGGTGCTGACGCTGGTCCTGATGCTGTGCGCCGTCGCCGTCTCGGCCGCCGGGTCGGGACTCTCGCTGCGCCGCTTCCTGCGCGTCTGAAGGTCGCCGGTCGCCGGTCGCCGGTCGCCGCCGCGACGGTCGGGTGACGGCAGGTACTCTGCTGCGATGCCGGTGAGAACCTCGACGGCCCGGGCGGCCGCCGTTCGTCGGGCCTGATGGTCGCCCGCCTGCGGACATCCGTGCTGGCGGCCGTGGCCGGCCTGGCCGTCCTCGCCGTCCTGGTCTTCGGCGTCTGGTGGGGCGCGCATCCGAGCGACCTGCCGGGGTTCCTGCGCGACTCGGTCGGCGGGGGGAGCGGGAGCGCCGTCCTCGACGAGTCGGTGCAGCGGATCCTCGACGACTACTACGTGAAGCTGAAGCGGTCGGACCTGATCGACGCGTCGATCGCCGGCATCGTGGCCAGCCTGCACGACCGCTTCTCGAACTACCTGACGCCGAAGGAGTACAGCGACTTCGTCAACTCGGCGGCCCAGCAGGACTCGGGGATCGGCACGGAGGTGCGCGAGGGCCGGCGGGGCCTGCTCGTGCTCGACGTCTTCGACAACTCGCCGGCGGCCCGGGCGGGGATCGTCGCCGGCGACACGATCGCCGCGGCCAACGGCGTCTCGCTGGCCGGACGGCCGGACGCGGCGGCGACGGCCCTGGTCAAGGGCAGCCCGGGGACGCAGGTCCGGCTGCGGATCATCCACCACGGGCGGGCGCGGGAGGTGGCGGTGACGCGAGCCGTGGTCTCCGTGCCGGTGGTGGCGTCGAAGCTCGTGAGCGAGGGCGCCAGCAAGGTGGCCTACGTGCGGCTGTCGACCTTCAGCGAGGGAGCCCACGGGGAGGTCCGCGTGGCCATCGACAAGCTCCGCGGGCAGGGGGCGCGGGCGGTCGTGCTCGACCTGCGCCACAACGGCGGCGGCCTGGTGGAGGAGGCGCGGCTGGTGGCGAGCATCTTCCTGGCCGACGGGCCGATCGTCACGACGCGGGGGCGGACGCAGCCGACGGTCACGCTGACGGCGGACGGAGACGCGATTCCGGCGTCGATTCCGGTGGCCGTGATCGTCGACCGGGAGACGGCGTCGGCGTCGGAGATCGTCGCCGGGGCGCTCCAGGACCGTCACCGGGCGACGATCGTCGGGGCGCGGACCTTCGGCAAGGGCGTCTTCCAGGAGGTCCAGCCGCTGTCGAACGGGGGGGCGCTCGACATCACCGTCGGCCAGTACTACCTGCCGAGCGGGCGCAACCTCGGGGGCG
>JAXDHV010000044.1:0-17544 GCA_034664295.1 Solirubrobacteraceae bacterium
GAACAGCGTTCGCGAACAGCGTTCGCAAGCGGCGCTCGCATGTTGCACTGGCCGAGTCCATCGCCTCGAGCCCCGCACTCAGCCGTGCGCGAGGCAATCACCAACCAAAACCGAGACGCACCACTAGAGGGCGATGCTGCGGGCCGCGACCCAACCGTCGGCGGCGATGATCTCCTGGAGCACCTCGTCGGGCACGGGCTCGCGGGTCGTCACGACCATCGCGGCCAGGCCCTCGCCGCCGGCGTCAGAGTCTTCGCCGCCCCCGGGCACGGTGTCTGCGACCTCGTCGGGCTCGCTGCCGACCGGCGGCTGGCGGCCGACCGCGGCCGAGGCGATGTTGATCGAGTGGGCGCCGAGGATCGTGCCGACCCGACCGAGCATGCCGGGGAGATCCCGGTAGCGGAAGACGGTGACGAACGGCTCGAGCTCGATCGTGAAACGTTGACCCCAGACCTCGACGAGGTGCGGGACCTGGGCCGGCCCCATCCCGGTCCCGCCGACGGTCAGGCGCTGGCCGGCGGCGACCACCGTGACGCGGATCAGCTCGTTGAAGTCCTCTGCGGCCGACACGGTCTTCGCGGAGACTACGATCCCCCGCTCCTCGGCGAGGGCCGGGGCGTTGACGAAGTTGACCGACTCGTCGGTCTGCCCGCGGAGGGCACCCTGGAGGACGGCGCTCGTCAGCAGCCGGGTGTCGAACTCGCCGAACTTCCCGAAGAAGGTCGTCTCGACCCGCTCGAGCGAGCTAGTCTCGGCCAGCCCGATCGCCAGCCGGCCGAGCTGCTCGGCCAGTGGAATGAACGGCCGCAGGACGGCCATGTCCTCGGCGCCGATCGACGGGATGTTGACGGCGGTCGAGACGACGCCGCCGGTCAGGGCGGCGACGAGCTGCTCGGCGCTCTGGAGCCCGGCCCGGTCGGTGGCCTCCGCGGTCGAGGCGCCGAGGTGTGGGGTGACGACGACATTCGGGTAGCCGTTGAACAATGGGTAGTCGGTGATCGGCTCGGACGGGAAGACGTCGAGCGCGGCGCCGGCGACCTTGCCCGAGTCGAGCGCATCCTTGAGCGCCTGGTCGTCGATCAGGCCGCCGCGGGCGACGTTGATCACGCGGACGCCGTCCTTCATCGCGGCGAACGCCCACGCGTCGAGCGACCCGCGGGTGTCGTCGGTCTGGGGCAGGTGGATCGTCAGGAAGTCGGCCTCCCCGTAGAGGGCGGTCGTGCTGTCGACCCGCTCGACGCCGACCTCGCGGAAGCGCTCAGCCGACATGTAGGGATCGAAGGCGACCACCCGCATGCCGAAGCCGCGGGCCCGCTGGGCGACGAGCTGGCCGATCCGGCCGAAGCCGAGGACGCCGAGCGTCTTCTCATACAGCTCGATCCCCGAGAACTTCGACCGGTCCCAGCGACCGGCGATCAGCGATGCGTGGGCCTGGGGGATGTTGCGGGCGAGCGCCAGGAGCAGGGCCATCGTGTGCTCGGCTGCCGTGACGACGTTCGACTGGGGCGCGTTCGCGACGACGATGCCCCGCTTGGTGGCCGCCTCGACATCGACGTTGTCGACCCCGACCCCCGCCCGGGCGATCACCCGCAGGGCGGTGCCACGCGCGATCAGATCGGCCGTCAGCTTGGTGGCCGACCGGATCAGGATCCCCTCGTAGCCGCCGATCCGCTCGGTCAGCTCCTCGAGTGTCCAGTCGAAGCCGAGCTCGACGTCGAAGTGCTCGCGCAGGAGCTCGACGCCCGGGTCACCGACGTCCTCGCGGACGAGGACCCGCGGGCGGACCGCCGTCCCAGCCGCCGAGGTGGCCGCCGCTGCCGCTGCCGCGGTCATACCGAGCGCTCGATGACCCAGTCGATGCAGGCCGTCAGGGCCTCGATGTCGGGTGGGTCGATCGACGGGAACATCGCGATCCGCAGCTGGTTGCCACCGACCCCGCGGTAGGGGTCGACGTCGACGATCCCGTTGGCCCGGAGCGTCCTGGCGAGGGCCGGGGCGTCGATCGAGGGGTCGAGCTCGATCGTCCCGACGACGAGCGACCGTAGGGCGGGATCGGTCACGAACGGCGCCGCGAGCGGTGCCTGCTCGGCCCAGGCGTAGAGGTGGCCGGAGGACTGGCGGGCGCGGGCGACGCACCAGTCGAGACCGCCGTTGGCGAGCATCCAGTCGAGCTGCTCGGCGATCAGGAAGAGGGTCGCGACCGACGGCGTATTGGTCGTCTCGTCCTTGGCCGAGGCGGTGATCGCGGCGACGAGGGAGAGCGACGACGGGATGTACCGACCGGATGCCTCGAGCGCGGCGGCCCGCTCCTGGGCGGCGGGGCTGAGCAGGGCGACCCAGAGGCCGGACTCGGCGCCGAAGCACTTCTGGGGAGCGAAGTAGTAGGCGTCGGACTCGGCTGCGTCGAGCGGGAGGCCGCCGGCGCCGGAGGTCGCGTCGATCAGGATCAGGGCATCCTCGCAGCCGGCCGGCCGGATCACGGGGAGCATCACGCCGGTCGATGTCTCGTTGTGCGGCCAGGCAAGGGCGTCGGCGCCCGCCGGGCCGATCCCGGCGGGGTCGGGGGCGTCGCCGTTCTCGGAGCGCAGGACGATCGAATCGTCGAGGAAGGGCGCGGCGTCGGTGATCTGGGCGAACTTGTGGGAGAAGGCGCCGCAGTCGAGGTGGAGGGCCCGGCCCGCGATCAGGCAGTGGGTCGAGACGTCCCAGAAGGCGGAGGTCCCGCCGTTGCCGAGCGCGACCACGTAGTCGTCGGGGAGTGAGAACAGCTCGCGCATCCCGGCCCGGACCCGGCCGACAAGCGCCTTGACGGGGGCCTTGCGGTGGGACGTTCCGATCAGGAGGTCGGAATCGGCGAGGCGGACGAGGTGCTCGGGGCGAACCTTGGATGGCCCGCAGCCGAAGCGGCCGTCGGCGGGGAGGAGGTCCTCGGGGATCTGAAGCCCGGGGCCAGCGGTGAGCGGTCGGTTCACGGTGTCCTTTAGAAGCTGGGCTTGATCCAGTCCATGTGAGAGCGGAGCTCCTTGCCGGTGCTCTCGACCTGGCTGGCTGCCTGCTCGGAGCGCATGCGCAGGAAGTTCTCCTGGCCGGCCCGGTTCTCGGCGATCCATTCCCGGGCGAAGTCGCCGGACTGGATCTCCTCGAGGATCTTCTTCATGTTGGCGCGGGTGTCGTCGGTGATGACCCGCTTGCCGCGGGTGTAGTCGCCGTACTCGGCGGTGTTCGAGATCGAGTAGCGCATCCCGGCGAGACCCTTCTCGTACATCAGGTCGACGATCAGCTTGAGCTCGTGGAGGCACTCGAAGTACGCCATCTGGGGGTCGTAGCCGGCTTCCACGAGGGTCTCGAAGCCGGCCTGGACGAGCTCGGAGGCACCGCCGCAGAGGACGGCCTGCTCGCCGAAGAGGTCGGTCTCGGTCTCGTCCTTGAAGGTCGTCTCGATCACCCCGCCGCGGGTGCAGCCGATCCCCTTGGCGTAGGCCAGGGCGAGCGCCTTGGCGTTGCCGGTCGCGTCCTGGGCAACGGCGACCAGACCGGGGACGCCGGATCCCTCGACGAACTGCCGGCGGACGAGGTGGCCCGGACCCTTGGGCGCCACCAGCGCGACGTCGACGCCCGGGGGCGGGGCGACCTCGTCGTAGTGGACGGAGAAGCCGTGGCTGAAGAGGAGCAGGTTGCCGGGGGCGATCCCGTCGGCGACGTCGTTCTCGAAGACCTGTCGGTGGAGCTCGTCGGGCGCGAGGATCATCACGACGTCACCGCGGCTTGCGGCCTCGACGATCGGGAGGACCTCGAGCCCCTGCTCGCGAGCCTTCTCGGTCGACGCTGATCCGTCCCGCAGACCGACCACGACCGACACGCCGGAGTCCTTCAGGTTGAGGGCGTGGGCGTGGCCCTGGGAGCCGTAGCCGATGATCGCGACGGTCTTGCCGTCGAGCAGGCCGAGATCTGCATCGCTGTCGTAGAACATGTCCGGAGGCTATCCAATAAGGCCTCCGCCCTTCGGGCTCCGGCGATCAACGGCGGCGCGAGCGGGGTCGCCGAGACGGCTCGGCCGAGTCACGCGCTCGCCGCCGCGAGAATCGCGCGTCCGGGAATCGCGAGCGCGCCGGCTTCGTCGGTGTAGGGACTGAGACCCTCGCGGATCTCGGCCTTGGCCGCCTCGACGGCACGGGGATCGCCCTGCTCGACGGCTCTGCGGGCCGCGGTCGACATGTCGAGACGGCCGGTCCACCAGGTCTCGAAGTCCGGATCGTGCTGGACGATCTCGACGGAGTCGAGTTCGATCTCGGTGAAGCCGGCGTCCTCGAGCAGCGCGCCGACACGGTCGGGATCGCCGAGTGAGAACGGGCCGGGCGTGCCGGGCGGGGTCGGCTCGCGGAGTCCGTGGGTCTCGAGGGGGATCCGGCTGACGTCCGACCAGGGGTTGGTCTCGGCTCGGTCCCAGACGGCCAGGGCGAGGCGGCCGCCGGGCGCGAGGACGCGACGGGTCTCGCGCAGAGCGGCGGCCGGGTCGGCCATCAGCATGTAGCCGAAGCGGCAGAGGACTGCGTCGATCGAGGCGAGCGGGAGGTCGATCCACTCGGCGTCGAGGACCCTGAACTCGACATTCGTGACGGCGAGCCGAGCGGCGCGGGCCCGTCCGAGCTCGAGCATCGCCTCGACCTGGTCGGAGGAGATCAGGTGTCCGCCGGGTGCGATCAGCTCGGCGGCGAGCAGGCCGGTCTCGCCGAGGCCGGCGGCGAGCTCGAGGACGCGGTGACCGGGTTGGAGGCGGACGGCATCGACCATCCAGTGGGAGATCGGCCGGGTCGCCTCGGCGAACCAGTCGGCCCGCCGGGCCCAGCCGGCGGCGGCCGACTCCCAGGCATCGAGGCTGTGGGCGCGGTAGGCGTCGGCGTCGTCCATCGGTTCGACTCTAGCCGCGGCCGGCCGCGAGGACTTCTTCTCGATCGTCGGCGCTCGTCCGGCGCCCGGGACTTCTCGGGGGTCGGGAAACGTAGTGGGTATGTGCGTCGCCGTCGATCGGTTGTCCTGGCTCTCTTGGTCGCGGGCGTCGGCGGCCTTGCGCCGGTGCCGGCCGTCGGGACCACCGCACCGCCGTCGTCGCCCGTCGGGTCAAGGTCGAGCGGATGGAGCGGTCGCAGACAGCTCGGCGTCGGCCTGTCGATCGCCGTGCCGGCAGGCTGGCACGTCGCCCGTCGACTGACCGGCCTGGTCGAGCCGTATGAGCGCTTCACGCTCGCGTCATTTCCCCTGCACCGTCCGGCCCACGCGGACTGCGGGCCCAACCAGGCCGTCGACGGGATGCCGGCCGACGGGGCACTTGCGTTCGTCATCGAGTACCCACGACGTGGAGGCTTCTCGCGCAGCAGCTTCCCGCCGCAGCCGGGGCACTTCAGGCTGCCGCCGGGGCCGGCCCGGCGATACGACTGTTTCGCGCTGGGCTGGCTGGTGAGGTTCCGCTCCGGCGACCGGCCCTTCCAGGTCATGATCGCGCTCGGCCCGCGGTCGGCCGTCAATCGCGGACGCCTGCTGCGGGCGCTGAGCAGTCTTCGCGTGACCACCGCAAGCCCATAGCATCGCGATGATGGCGGCCACCGAGGCGCAGGCGCTTGGGTCGAGTCGATCGGCGAACCGAATCGGTCGCCCGGACGTCCTCAGCGCGAGGCGGGAAGCCGGTCTCGTCCGGTCGGCCCAGCGGGGTGACGCCGCCGCGGTGGAGGCGCTGTTCGCAGCGTTCTGGCCGCAGTGTCACCGGGCGGCCTGGTTGATCACGCGCGATCACGGCGCGGCCGAGGACATCGCCCAGGAGGGGTTCCTCGCGGCCGTCGCCGCGCTCGACCGCTTCGATCGCAGCCGGCGGTTGGGACCGTGGCTGCAGACGATCGTCGCCCGCCGGGCGATCGACCATGCCCGGGCGCGGGCGGTGCGAAGAGAGATCCAGGACGGGCCGGTCGACGGGCGGGGGGATGGCGTGGCGGCCGGCACCTCAACGGCGTCGCGCCCGTCGGACCGGCTGCTGGACGCGCTCGCCGGCCTGGATCACGAGCGTCGGGCGGTCGTCGTCCTGCGCCATCTGCTCGGGCTCTCGCCGCGCCAGATCGCCGAGATCCTGGATGTGCCGGTGGGCACCGTGAACTCGCGGATGCGCCGCGGTCTGGACCAGCTCCGCCTGGAGATGGAGGACGCCGATGGATGATCAGCGACTCGTCGAGACGCTCCGCTCGCTGCCGGTCCCAGACGCTGAGGGCGCGCAGATGCGGGCGCGAGACCTGGTCCTCGCGGCACACGCCGGACGCCGTCCGGCCGGCAGACGGCGACGCCGGGGCGTGCTCGCGCTGGCGTCCGCCGTGATCGGCGGGGCCGTGGCGCTGAGCGCGACGCAGGGCCCAGGCGTCGAGCGCTGGGTGCGCGAGGCCCTGCGGACGTCGGTCGCCGATCCCCATGCTCAGCCGGCCGGGTTGGCCGGCCTTCCGGGCGGAGGACGGCTGCTCGTCTCGACCGGGCTCGACGCCTGGGTCGCCGGGCAGGGGCTGACCCGGCCGATCGCACACACCCGCGGCGGGGGGGTGAGCTGGTCGGCGTTCGGCAACTACATCGCCTGCGGGTGCGGTCAGAGGCTCGAGGCCGTCGCGCTGAGCGGCCGGGTCGTCTGGACCGAGCGCTTCGCGGCGAGGGTCGGCCCGCCGACCTGGTCGCCGGACGGCAACCGGATCGCGTTCACGGTCGGTCGCGAGCTCTACGTGACGGCCGGCGACGGGACCGGCGCGCGTGGGCTGCGCCCAGCGCCGGCGAGCGGTCTGTTCGGGCTTGCGGCATGGCGCCCGGGGCCGGGGCACGTGTTGGCGGTGCGCGACGCGCCGCGGCGGGTGTCATTGATCGACACCGACACGGGACGAGTTCTGGCTCGCATCCCGCTCGAGTCCGACCCGGTCTCGCTCGGCTGGTCGAGTGACGGCCGCCGGCTGCTGGTGACCACACGGCGGACGCTGCGGGTGTACAACGCCGATTCCCGGCTCGTGAGCCGGCGCCAGACTTCCCCGGGAGCGTCGATCACGGTGGCCGGGATCTCCCCGTCGGGGCATCAGATCGCGTACGTCGTGAGGGGGACGAACGGACGCCTCGAGACGGTGCTGAGCGCCGTCGAGCGGCCCCGAGACAACCGCGTGCTGCTGGTCGGGTCCGCGCTGGGCGGTCTTCTCTTCTCGCCGGACGGACGTTGGCTGCTAGTCGCCTGGAACGAGCTCGACAGCTGGATGTTCTTCACGACGACGACACCCACCCGGGCCAGGCAGATCACCCGGGTGGCGGCGCACTTCGGGTCCGCCGAGGCCGTCGCCACCGCCTGGTGCTGCGTAGCTCGACCTCCCGCGGCGGGCGGCGGATGAAGTCACCGCGGAGGATCGACGTCGGGATCGGACTCGCCGGCCTGGCGATGGTGGGCGCTGTCGCGTGCGGTGAGACTCGACCAGCAAGGGGACCGGCCGCGCCGAGTGTCGGTCGCATCGCCGTGGCCCCGACGGGAGCCGGCACGGTCTCGGTGGGGTGCGCGAGCGCTGTCTCGAGTCCGAGGCAGAGCTGGCCGGACCGCTGGCCGACACCGACCGACCGGGCGATCGTCGCCGGGCCGATCGCCTGGCCCGACGCGCTCGGGCTCGCCACCGACGTCGGCGCCGGCCTGGCCTCCCCGGCGGCGGCCTATGCGCCCTACCGGGGGCTCTCCCTGGTTGTCGAGCACGTCGTCGCGGTCACGAACGGGAAGGTCGCGCGGGTCAGCATTCCAGCCGCCGAGCGGACCCGTCTGTCGATGGACTACACGGGCCTCCAGCCGCGGACGGCGGCCGGCCGGTACGCGATTGCCGACGGGGCGAGCGAGGTGACCTTCCACGCGTGCTCGCCGGGATCGACCGCCGGGCCGTCGACGCTGTTCGTCGGGGGCTTTATCGTCGCCGGGGCGCAGTGCGCGCGGGTAGCCGTCTACACGGGCGCCAGCAGCCGGCCGATCGAGCGCGGGATCCCGTTCGGGGTGCCTGCCAGCCGCTGCCGATCCGGCCGGTGACCGGCCACCGGCTCGTGGTCTACTGCCGGAGGATCAGGGGCCGCGGAGATCGCGGCGGGAGATCTTCCCGGACGAGGTGCGGGGGATCGCGTCGAGAAAGACGAACTCCTTGGGCACCTTGAAGCGGGCGAGCCGGGCGAGGCAGTGGGCGCGGAGCTCGTCGGCATTCGGGTCGAGACCGGGCCGGAGCACGACGACGGCGCGGATCGCCTCCCCCCATTCGGGGTGGGCGTAGCCGACGACAGCAGCTTCCCGGACGGAGGGATGCTCCGTGAGGACGGCCTCGATCTCGACGGGTGAGACGTTCTCGCCGCCGGTGAGGATCAGCTCGGAGCGGCGGCCAGTGACCAGTAGACGACCGTCGACGAGGTCGCCGAGGTCGCCGGTCGAGAGCCACCCCCCGTCCCCCACGCGGCGCGTCGCCTGGGGGCACACGGTCGGCCCGGCGACCTGGATCTCGCCGTCCTCGATCCGGACGCGGGTGCAGAACAGCGCCACGCCGGCGTCGTCGCCCCGGTCGCCGGGGATCTGCGTGGTGACCTGGGAGCAGGCCTCGGTCAGCCCGTACGTGGCGACGGTGACGACGCCGGCGGCGCGGGCCCGGGCGAGCAGGGCGGGCGAGGCCGGGGCGCCGCCGATCAGGGCGCAGCGGAGCGCTGGCGGCGACTCGAGGCCGGCGTCGAGCAGACGGGCGAGGGTCGTCGGGACGAGCGAGACGACTGTGATCGCATCCTCGACCAGGGCGCCGAGGACGGCCTGCGTCTCGAAGCGCTCGTGGAGCACGGCGGTCGTCGCGTAGATCGCGGAACGGATCAGGATCGAGAGGCCACCGACGTGGGCGAGTGGCAGCGTGCACAGCCAGCGCTCGGCCGGGTCGAGGCCGATCGCCGTGGCCGAGCCGAGCGCGCTCCAGAGCCAGTTGCCGTAGGTCAGCTCGATTGCCTTGGGAGTCCCGGTCGTCCCGGACGAGTGGATCACGGCAGCCGTGGCCTCGAGGTCGTGCGCGAAGGCGCTCCCAGACGAGCCCGGGTCGTCCGCGGAGGCCGACCCATGCGACCCCGTCGAGCCGAGAACCGCGTCCTCGACCACGACGGCCGCGCCCTCGCAGACGCGAGCCCGCTCGGCCGGGGCGAGCCGGAGGTCGACCGGCACGGCAACAGCACCGCAGCGCAGACACGCGTGGAGGGCGACGGCGAAATCGAGTCCGGCGGGCAGGGCGATCGCGATCCGCTCGCCGGCGGGATAGCGGATCCGGGATGCGAGTTCGAGCTCGTCGTAGGTCAGGCACCCGTCCGGGGTCTCGACGGCCGCGCGATCCGGATGAAGGGCGGCGGCCCGTTCGAGCCAGGGCGGTACGCGCATCGCCCGACGCTATATGAGACGCACCGTCCTGCGGACGACGGTGGCGGTCGACCGGCAGGCGCCGAACGGGGTCGCCGGGACGCAGACCTCGACTTCGTAGGTTCCCCGGGCCATCGGGATCTGGTGGGCCACCCCGTTGGCGGCGACGCAGTTCAGGGCGCTGGGGACGCTGCCATAGAAGTGCTCGGTTCCCGAGGCGGGCCGGGGGGCGGAGAGGTAGGCGACGCACCGCGGGTGGGTGGCCATCCTCGGGCGGACGAGGCGCAGCGCATACGCGTTCGCGGCCCGCAGGCCGGTCGCCCGGTAGGTCACCCTCGGGTCGTGAGTCTTCGAGATGTTGAGGACCGAGGCGCCGAACAGGTGCGTCCCTGCGGCGAGGGCAGGTCCAGCGCCGACGGAGAGGGCGGACGTGATCACGCTGGCGGCCGCGAGTCGTCTGAGTGAGCGGGCGTTCATCGGTGCTCCTTTGTCTTGGAACGGGTCGTCTTCTGAGAGGAACACGGCGACTGCTGGTTTGCAGCGGTGTCCAATAGCCTTGGCCGGCCCACCGCAACCCGACTAGGAGGCCGCACCGCCTTGCCCGAAGCGTGGATCCCGGCCGGCGAGTACTCGGACATCAGGTACGAGTGCTCGAGCCCGGTGCCCGGCATCGCCAAGATCACGATCGATCGGCCGGAGGTGCGCAACGCGTTCCGTCCGCAGACGGTGATCGAGCTCTCGGACGCCTTCACCCGGGCACGCGAGGATCTCAGCGTGGGGGTGATCATCCTCACCGGCGAGGGGCCGGACGCCTTCTGCTCGGGCGGTGACCAGCGGGTCCGCGGGGACACGGGATACGTCGCCGAGGGCGCGGCGGTCGGCCGCTTCCACATCACCGACCTCCACGTCCAGATCCGGCGGACGCCGAAGCCGGTCGTCGCGATGGTCGCGGGCTACGCGATCGGCGGGGGTCAGGTCCTCCACGTCGTCTGCGACCTGACGATCGCCGCCGAGAACGCCCGCTTCGGGCAGACCGGCCCGCGGGTCGGGTCATTCGACGGTGGCTTCGGCGCGAGCCTGCTCGCCCGCCAGATCGGCCAGAAGCGGGCCAAGGAGATCTGGTTCCTCTGCCGCCAGTACGACGCCGCCCGGGCCTACGAGATGGGCCTCGTCAACGCGGTCGTCCCGCTCGAGCGCCTCGAGGACGAGACGGTCTCCTGGTGTCGGGAGATGCTCGCCCTCTCGCCGTTCGCCCTCCGCCTCCTGAAGGCCAGCTTCCACGCCGAGGAGGACGGCCTCGCCGGCATCCAGCAGCTCGCCCACGATTCGAACCTCCTCTTCTACGCGAGCGAGGAAGCCCGCGAGGGGCGCGACGCCTACCGGGAGAAGCGGGCCCCGGACTTCGAGCGCTTCCCCCGGCGCCCGTGATGCCGGCGTCCGGCCGGGCCGCCAAGTCCGCCGGCGGGCCGAGCGCCGGGCCGACTGCGAAGCCGAGGCCGACCCAGGCCCCCGCCGGCCTGCGGATCTGGCTGATGGCCGCCCGGCCGCGGACGCTGCCGGCGGCGATCGCCCCCGTCCTCGTGGGGACGTCGCTGGCGATCGAGCGGGGCGTCTTCCACCCGGTCTCGTTTCTCGCCGCCCTGCTCGGGTCGATCTTCATCCAGGTCGGGACCAACCTCGCCAACGACTACTCAGACGCGCGCCGGGGCGCCGACACCGACGACCGCCTCGGCCCCGTCCGGGTGACCGCCGGCGGCCTCGCACCACCCCGCCAGGTCCTCCTGGCGACGTACATCACGTTCGGGATGGCGGTCCTCTGCGGCGTCTACCTGGTCATCGTCGCCGGGCCGGAGCTCCTCCTCGTCGGGGTCGCGTCGATCCTCGCGGGCGTGACCTACACCGGCGGGCCGAAGCCGTACGGGTACGAGGGCCTCGGCGAGCTGTTCGTCTTCCTCTTCTTCGGGGTCGTCGCCGTCGTCGGGTCCTACTACGTCCAGATCCAGCAGCTCCCGTGGCAGGCGTTCGTCCTGTCGGTTCCGGTCGGGCTGCTGGCGGCGGCGATCCTCGTCGTCAACAACGTCCGCGATCTCGAGACCGACCGCCGTGCCGGCAAGCGGACACTGGCGGTCCGGCTCGGACGCGAGCGAACCCGGGTCCTGTTCGCGGCGATCGTCGGCGGCGCCTTTCTGGCGGCGGTCGTCCCGTGGATCGCCGGGTCGCTGACGCTCTGGCTGATCCTCAGCTGGCTCGCCGTCCCGCTCGCCGTCCCGGTGATCCGGATCGTCTCAGACCGGACCGACGGCCCGTCGCTGAACCGGGCGCTGGCCGAGACCGGCAAGCTCCAGCTCGCGTTCTGCGTGCTGCTCTCGGCCGGGATCCTCGCGAGCTGATGGAAGTCGGCCTCGAGCGCGTGGAGCTTCGCTTCGCCGCGCCGGTAGCCGTCTCCTACGGAGAGCTGACCTCGCGGGAGGTAGTCCTGCTTGCTCTACGGAGCACTGACGGCACGGTCGGCCGGGGAGAGGCGGCTCCACTGGCCCCCTACGACGGGGTCTCGACAGACGACGTCCTCAGAGCACTGAGGGGGTTCGTCCCCGTCCTCGAGCGGGCCGACGATCTCGAGCAGGAAGAGGTGCTGAGCGCCTGCCAGGAGCACTCCGATCTCCCGCAGGCGCTGGCGGCCGTCGACCTCGCGCTGTGGGACCTCGCCGGCCGGCGGGCGGGTCGTCCGGTCTGCGAGCTGCTCTGCGACGCGCCGGCGACCGCGGTCTCCGTCAATGCGACGATCACGGCCCCCGACCGGGCGGGAGCCGCCCTCCAGGCCGGGGCGGCCGCGGCGGCCGGCTACAAGTGCGTGAAGCTGAAGGTCGGGCTGGCCGACGACGCCGGGCGAGTCGCGGCGGTCCGTTCGGCGATCGGTCCGAATGTCGATCTGCGACTCGACGCGAACGGCGCGTGGACGCTCGAGGAGGCCGAGCGGATGCTCGAGATCCTCGCGCCCGCCGGCCTCGAGTTGGTCGAGGAGCCGGTCCGTGGCCTGGAGGCCACGCGGGCCCTGCGCGAGCGCGTGCCGGTGCGGATCTCGATCGACGAGAGCGCGTCCGGGCCGGACGCGCTGGACGGTGGCGTGGCCGACGCCGTCTGCCTGAAGATCGGCCGCTGCGGGGGTATCACCGGCCTGCTCGCCGCCGCTGCACTGGTCCGGTCCTCCGGCGCCGAGGCGTACGTCGCGTCGACCTTCGACGGTCCCCTGGGGATCGCGGCCGGCCTTCACGCGGCCGCGGCCCTCGGCCGGCTGCCGGCCTGCGGGCTGGCGACACTCGACCTCTTCCTGCTGATGAACCACCCGTTCAGGGTCCGCCATGGTTCGATCGCCACGCCACGGGAGCCTGGGTTGACGGGCGACCTGTCGTGGTGGCGCTGACCGACGTCAAGGCTCGCCGGTCAAGGCGGCGGCAACGGCCTGCGGCGCCTCCAGGAGCAGCCCGTGCCCGGCTCCCGCGACGACCTCGAGCCGGCCATCGGGCAGCTCGTCAGCCAGGCGCCGCCCGAGCACCAGGAACCTGCTGTCGTGCTCGCCTGCAAGGACCGTGACCGGAATCAGCAACTCACCCAGCCTCCCCCAGACCGGCTCCATCGTTCCGGTGCCGAGGCCGCGGAGCGCCATCGCCAGGCCGCTCGGCGTGTTGCGCAGCTGATCGGCGACCGCCGCCTCCCGGACGGCCGGCGGCTCGCCCGCGAACAGCGGCTGGTCGCGCCAGCGGCTCACGAAGTCCTCGAGCGGCTCGCTCTCGATCCGCCCGGCGAGTGCCTCGTCGGCCGCCCGGCGGGCCTCCCGGGCGCCGCGGTCCTCGATCCCCGCCGTCGTCGAGATCAGCACCAGCCGGCTGACCCGGTCGGGGTGGGCCAGTGCCAGGTGGAGGGCGATCCGTCCGCCCTGGGAGTAGCCGCAGAGCGCGAAGGTCGGCGGCGCGAGGCCGGCGAGCCCGGCGACACACGAGGCGAAGCCGATCGGCTCACCACCGGGATTCGGACCATGGCCCGGGAGGTCGGGTGCCAGCGGCCGGTAGCGTTCGCCCGGCAGGCTGGCGATCACCCCGTCGAAGGCGCGGTGCGTCTGGCTGAACCCGTGCAGCAACAAGAGATCCTCGCCCACCCCGACATCTTGACCCGCGTGACCGCTGAGGCGACCGACGCCTACCTCCTGCTCGCCGCCTTCGTCGACGAGCTCGTCCGCTGCGGGATGACCGACGCCTGCACGTCGCCAGGGTCACGCTGCACGCCGATCGTCCTGACGCTCGCTCGCGAGCCGGGACTCCGAGCCCACTCGCACATCGACGAGCGCTCCTCCGGGTTCTTCGCGCTCGGCCTCGCCAAGGCCAGCGGCCGGGCGGTCGCCGTGACCTGCACGTCGGGGACCGCGGCCGCCAACCTCCTCCCGGCGGTGATCGAGGCCGACGAGGCCCGCGTCCCCCTGATCGTGTTGACCGCCGACCGGCCGCCCGAGCTCCGGCGGGTCGGCGCCGGACAGACGATCGACCAGGTCAAGCTCTACGGCGACGCCGTCCGCTGGTTCGTCGAGGTCGGCAACCACCGGGCGAGTTTCGAAACACTCCGGTGGATTCGCGGCCTCGCCTGCCGGGCCTTCTGGACGGCGCACGGCGACCGGCCGGGCCCGGTCCACCTCAACTGGCCGCTCCGCGAGCCACTCGTGCTCGACGCTCCCCTGCCCGATCCACCGATCGGCGGACGGACGGACGGACGGCCGTGGATCCGCCGCCGCCGCGGTTCCCCCGGTCCGGCGTCGGCCGCGGGAATCGGTCTCGAGGACGGGCTTCGCGGGATCGTCGTCGCCGGCGGCTCCGAGCGCGGCCTGGGTCCCGAGATCCCCGAGTTCGCCTCGCGGGCCGGCTATCCACTGCTCGCCGATCCGTTGTCCGGGGCCCGGACCGGGCCGGCGGCGATCGCCCACTACGACGCCCTCCTGCGCCGTCCCGACCGCTTCGACGCGCCGGACGTCGTGATCAGGGTCGGCGATCTCCCGACCTCGAAGCCTCTGCGCCGGTGGCTGGCCGGACTCGGCTCGGTCCGGCAGATCGCGATCGACCCCCACGGCGTCTGGCAGGACCCCGACGGCGTGGTCGCCGACTGGGTGCACGCCGACCCCCAGGTCGTCCTCGGGGCCGCCGCCCCGGCGCCGGCCCCGGCCGGCTGGCTTGAGGAATGGCGGGAGGCCGACGGGGTTGCGGCCAGTGTCCTCGGAGACCTCTTCGGCGAGGAGTTGACCGAGCCGGCCGTCGTCTGGGCGCTTGGCGATCGCCTCGCCCCCGACGTGACCCTGTTCGTCGCCGCGTCGATGCCGATCCGCGATGTCGAGTCGTTCTGGCCGGTCCGGACCGCCGGACCCCGCGTGCTCTCCAACCGCGGGGCCAACGGGATCGACGGGACCGTCTCGAGCGCCTTCGGGGCGGCCGCGTCGGGCCCCGGTCCGGTCGTCCTCCTGATCGGGGACGTCGCCCTCGCCCACGACATCGGCGGCCTCCTGGCCGCTGGCCGATTGGGGCTCGGGCTGACGATCGTCCTGCTCGACAACGGCGGTGGCGGTATCTTCGACTTCCTACCCGTGGCCGGTGAGCAAGACATCTTCGAGCAGCACGTCGCGACCCCGACCGGTCTCGACTTCTCGAGGGCGGCCGCCCTCTACGGGATCGCTCACGAGCAGCCGCGGACGCTCGCCGGCTTCCGCACCGCCGTCGACCGGGCGGTCGGATCGAGGGGGTCGGTCGGGTCGGTCAGAGCGGTCGGGTCGGTCGGGTCGGTCGGGTCGGTCGGGTCGGTCGGGTCGGTCGGGTCGGTCGGGTCGGTCGGGTCGGTCGGGTCGGTCGGGTCGGTCGGGTCGACGATGATCGAGGTTCGCGGCGACCGGCCGGCCAACGTCCGCCTCCACGCGGCGGCCGCCGCAGCCGTCGACCGGGCGCTCGGCGGCGGGGGCCGAGTCCGGTGACGATCGCGAGCGTGACGAGGAAGCCGGTCGGAGACCGGGCAGCCGGCCGGATCTCGGCCGGGCGCCTGCTGTTCGCGATGGTCGCCGTGATGTGGGTCGTCGAGGCGATCAACTCACTCGACGCCCAGCACCTCAACGGCGCCGGAATCCACCCGCGCGTGATCTCGGGACTCGCGGGCGTCCTGCTGGCCCCGTTCCTCCACGCGAGCTTCGCCCACCTGATCGGCAACACCGTCCCCTTCGTGATCCTCGGGGGAGTGATCGCCCTGACCGAGGGAATGCGCCTGGCCGTCGTGACCGCGCTCGTCGGCCTGGTCGCCGGCTTCGGAACGTGGGCGATCGCCCCGGGCGGGAGCACGACGGTCGGGGCGAGCGGGATCGTCTTCGGCTACGCGGCCTACCTGATCGGGCGCGGCGTCTTCAGCCGCCGGCTCCTCCAGCTGGCGATCGGACTCGCGGTCGGCCTGGCCTTCGGCCTGACGCTCCTCTACAGCCTGATCCCCCGGTCGGGGGTCTCCTGGCAGGACCACCTCTTCGGCGCCGTCGGAGGGATCCTCGCCGCCCGCGCGACGACGGCCCGGGCGGCCCCGCGGAGCCTGGGCGAAACGCTTCATTGAGACCCTCGGCCTCGAGGCGCGCTAAAGTCGTCAGAGACGCTCCTCGGGACTCGGTCCGGTAGGCGCGAAGGAGATCTGTCGTTCGGCCGCAGCGGGGACCCGCCCCCGTGCGCCACGGCGAGACCCATTTCGCGCGGGACAACCCCTGGTCAGGACTTGCCCGTCCGACGGAGCTGTCATGCTGACTGGTCGAGCGATGGCGAACGGAGGCAGATGTCGGTAGCAGAACTGCATGAGCTTGAAGAGGTCCGGGGTCTCGTGACCAGGGGCCAGTTGGTCGGCGTCCTCACGTACGCGGAGATCGCCACCGCCACCGCGGAGTTCGACCTCGACGAGGCCGACCTCGAGGAGCTGCACGCCTTCCTCGAGGGCTCGGCGATCGAGCTCGTGGAGGAGATCGACCCGGCGACCGTCGCCGGCAGCGAGGTCTCGCGGGCTCCCGACAAGCGGGGGCAGCGGAAGGCCAAGACGGCCCTCGACCTCAAGCCGGACATGACGACCGACTCGCTCCAGCTGTTCCTCAAGGGGATCGGCAAGGTTCGCCTGCTGACCGCCCCCGAAGAGGTCGAGCTCGCCAAGCGGATCGAGCGGGGCGACCTCGACGCGAAGCAGCGGATGGTCGAGGCCAACCTCCGGCTGGTCGTCTCGATCGCCAAGAACTACCGCAACCAGGGGCTGCCGTTCCTCGACCTGATTCAGGAGGGCACGCTCGGCCTGGTCCGCGGGGCCGAGAAGTTCGACTACCGCAAGGGCTTCAAGTTCTCGACCTACGCGACCTGGTGGATCCGCCAGGCGATCGCCCGGGCGCTCGCCGACAAGTCGCGGACGATCCGGATTCCGGTCCACATCGTCGAGAAGCTCAACCAGGTCAACCGGGCCGAGCGCAGGCTCGTCACCGAGCTCGGTCGCGATCCGACGACCCGCGAGATCGCCGAGGTCACCGGCATCGATCCGGGCGAGATCGACTCGATCAAGCGCTCGGCGCGAGCGCCGATCTCACTCGAGAAGCCGGTCGGCGACGACGACGGGTCGGAGTTCGGCCAGTTCATCGCCGACGAGCAGAGCGAGTCTCCCTACGAGCGGGCGGCCGACGTCCTCGCGAAGGAGGCCCTTCAGGACGTCCTCGAGAACCTCTCCTACCGCGAGCGGCGGGTCCTCGAGCTTCGCTTCGGTCTCGGGGGCGGGCACCCGCGGACGCTCGACGAGATCAGCCGGACGTTCAACGTGACCCGCGAGCGGATCCGCCAGATCGAGAACCAGTCGATCAAGAAGCTCCAGACGCTCGACGAGGCCCAGAAGCTCCGCAGCGGATTCTAGTGCCGTGTCTCGTCAATAAACGGGCATTGCCGCCGTGGGAGGAGATGGCCTGAAGTTCGGCTGGGTCCGTGCGGATCGAATCGGTCGGCGGTCGGGGGTCGGCGGTCGGGGCGGGTCCGGTTCGAACGTGATGGCCAGTCGAGGCAGCGCCACGGTGAACAACGACGACCGACGACGAACGACGTTCGCGAACAGCGTTCGCAAGC
>JAXDHV010000053.1:0-95511 GCA_034664295.1 Solirubrobacteraceae bacterium
AGCTACGTCTGGATCGGATAACCGCTGAAAGCATCTAAGCGGGAAGCCGGCCTCGAGATGAGTTCTCCCATCCCCATGAGGGAGTAAGGCCCCTGGTAGACCACCAGGTTGATAGGCCAGATCTGTAAGAACGGCAACGTTCGTAGGAGACTGGTACTAATGGGCCGAGGGCTTGACGGATTTTTGTGATCCTCGTTGCGTGGCGACTGTGCAGTTTTGAAGGACCGCCGGGGTTGGTCTCTCATCTTTTTCCGGTGGCTATGGCGAGGGGGAAACACCTCTTCCCATTCCGAACAGAGCAGTTAAGCCCCTCAGCGCCGATGGTACTTGGCCCGCAAGGGCCTGGGAGAGTAGGTCGCCGCCGGTTTCTTCAGCCTCACGCCGGTCGCTCCGTTCGGGGAGTGGCCGGCGTTTTGCGTTCGGGCGGTCGCGCGGCCACCCCGCGAATTGCCGGCACTCGTTTCCGCGCGGGCGTCGCCGGCGCGATGGTTAGGACTGGCGGCGGCGAGCGTCGCGGTGACAGCCGCTGCGGCGGCAGCCTCATCAGGTCGATGATGGCTCCGCCGGGTTTCGGCGGGCGGACGTGGGTGGAAGGTCCTTGGCGAAGTAGTTGCCGGACTCCGGCAAGCATTTCCAGTGAAGGATCAGCGCATCCGCCCCGACCGGGCTTTGGATCCCGCCGCGGCGACGCCGAGCGTCCGCCGCACCTCCCCGACCGGACGCAGACGGCAACAATGCGCCCGGCGTCGAGCCGAAGCGGCCGGTCAGGCACGTCGCGGCGGCGTCAGTCCTCGCCGTCCCAGTAGTCCAGACGCTCGATCCGTGCGACGACGCCGATCCCGCCGAAGGCGATCTTGTTCGAGCGCGGATAGAAGCAGAGGTCGGCCGCCTCGCGGGTGCCGAAGGCCAGGTACTCAAGGCCCCCCTCGCCGGCCCGGAACATGTGCGCGATCCTCGTCGCCGGCGGCCGGGCGACGACGTGTCCCGGCGCGATCGGGATCTCGCCGTCAGCCTCCCCCAGCACCAGCACCCCCGCGCCGGAGAGGATGACGAATATCTCCTCCTCGGCTGAGTGGCAGTGGGCGGGGGCCGACTCCCCGCCGGGTGCGACCTCGACGTGCTGGACGCCGCACGTCTTCGAGCCGGCGGCCCGGCCGAGGTTCCGGCGGGTCCGCCTGACCCGCCGGCCGTCCCGGACGTCTGCGACGGTCTCGCTCAGGTTGATGACGTTCGCCGGCCGTGGCCCCGGCTCCGGAAGGTCCGGCGGCCCGAGCTCGGCCTCGCGGACGAACTGGATCGGTGTCCGCTCGATCGTCGACGGAACGGTCTCGACCGCGCCACTGCCCACCAGCGACAGCCCCAACCGCGGAAAGCGGGCGGCCTCGTCACGAACACGGGGGCCGAACGCCAGCACGTCGAGCGCCTCGACGGCGTGCAAGGTGTGCGGGCCGCTCCTCGGCAGGTAAACGATGCAGTCGCCGGCCGCGATCCGCGTCGTGCGGCCGTCCTGCCAGGACAGGCCGCTCCCGGCGAGCACGTAGAAGATCTCCTCGGCCGCCCCGTGCTCGTGCGCGGGTGTCGACCAGCCTCCGGCCGGCAGCTCGATTCGCCGGAGTCCGACCCCCACCGAGCCGGCTGCTTCGCTGAGGAACGTCCAGGCACCCCGCAGATGACCAAGCTCGAACTCGTGCCGATTGGCGTCCTCGAGCCGCGTGATCCCCACGCGTCGATGATACGGCGGACCCGCGAGCCGCGTCAGCCCTTCGCGCTGTAGACGCTCGCATCGGACGCCGCAGCTCGCTCAGGCCGCCCCGCCGGCGGGGACCCGCAAGGCGCAACCGCGGTCACTCGGCCGCGGGATCCTCGATCGCCGCACGGATGAACCGGTCCGGTGCCTCGAGGAACGACCGGGTCAGGCGGACTGCATCGAGGTCGTCGTAGGCGCACTCGGCAAGCCCCCGGTCGTCGAGCTCGTAGGCCCGCGCCTCCGGGCACGCGAGGAGGACCGGCGAGTGGGTCGCGATCACGAACTGCGCCCCCGCGCGCGCCGCCCGCACGACGATCGCCAGAAGGGCGAGCGACCCCGTCAGCGAGAGGGCCGCCTCCGGCTCGTCGAGGATGTAGATCCGCTCGCCGCCGAACCGGTTGACCGCCAGCGCGAGGAACGACTGCCCGTGGGATTGCTCGTGGAGGGGGACGTCCCCGTAGAGGGACAGATCCGGTGCGAAGACCCCGCCCCCGTCGACGAACGCCGCGATGTTGAAGAAGCTCTCTGCCCGCAGGAAGTACCCGCCCCGAGGCTTCGACGACGAGAGCATCGGCTCGAGACCTCCATCCATGACGGCCCGTGGAACCGCCGGCAGCGCCCCTAGTCGCTCGAGCTCGCCACCCTCCGGCGCGAAGCCGATCGCCTCGGCGATCGCTTCCACCAGCGTCGACTTCCCGGTTCCGTTCTCCCCGGCCAAGAGCGTGATCGGCGTGTCCAGACGCAGCCCCTCGACCCCGGCCACCGCCGGCACGTCGAAGGGAAACCCGCTTCCCCAGGAGTCCGCCCGCCGCCGCAGTCCGAGGACGTACGGACCCCGGCCGAACCGGCGGACATCGCGTCGACGGGCCACCCTCGAAAACCTAGCCCACCGATCAACCTCACCCATCGATCAGGCGGTGGTCCGCCCCATGCCGGGACGGACCTCCCATCTGATGTGGCCGAGCCTCCCAGCTCTCAGTCGCGTCCTGCCGGCACGGTCACAGCCGGCCGGCAGGCTCGCGGTCGAGCCACGGGTGAGATGCAGACTTGCGGGGACGGCGGCGGCGACCCCCTGCGCCGGGAGCTCGGACGCCGGTCGAGCACCGTCCTGTGCGGATGTGCCCGAGTGGCTCCGGCCGGCTCCGGCCGGACGAGCTCGTCGATGTCGAAGATGCCGCCAGACGACCCGGCCAACCCGCATTCCCCGGCGGTGACCAGGCACCCGCCGCGCTGTGGATCGACCGGATCTCCAGGAGCGTGGGGTCCCCTGGGTCTGGGGGGTGCCGGCCGGGCTGCGGCGGCCGGTCGGGCCGTCGCAGGTGGAGAGGATCCGAGGCGCGGCGTAGGCTCGTCGGCGGGGTCGCGGGTCTCGAGGTCGTCCTCGAGCAGCATGAAAGCGCGTACCAGGCCGAAGGCACGCTGAACGGCGGTCGGTGGGGTGAGTGTTTGGGTGACCCGCCAGAACATACGTTCGTAAGCTAGGACCCCTGCCGGACGGAAGCCAGCCGACCGGCGAAATGTCACGAAATTTGGCTGGCCTGAGCCGATCCGCCTGCAACGCGACTTGCATCCGGCCGGCGATGTCCGCAAATCCGGCGAATCGACTGACGGGAGGTCGGGCTGCGCCTCACGAATCGCGGGTCGCCCCGCCTCGGCAGCGCCGGCCGCGGGAACGGCGGACTTCGACTGGGCGGGGGGGACGGAGGCCCGGCTGGGGAGGTGCACAGGGGGCCGGCTGGGGGAGGTGGACAGGGGCCGGCTGGGGGAGGTGGACAGGGGCCGACTGGGAGGGTCGGGGGCCGGCTGGGGGAGGTGACGGGGGCCGGCCGGCGAACATCAACTCGCATGGACGACGGGGATCTCCCGGGCGGGGACACGCAGGCCGGGATCGGCGAGGTCGAGGCCGGGATGGCTGGTAGCCTTCCCGGGCGCTCAGGCGGCCCGCGTCTGCGGGCGTGGCGGGTGCGCAAACCACTCATGCAGAAGTTCGTCATCCACGGCGGCGTGCCCCTCTCCGGCACGATCGTTCCGGCCGGGAACAAGAACAGCGCCCTGCCGCTGCTGGCTTCGTCGGTCCTCACTCCAGACGACGTGATCATCGACAACGTCCCGCGGATCCGCGACGTCGACGCGATGCTGGCGATCCTCGAGGACATCGGCGTCCGGGTCCGGTGGACGGGGGAGCACGAGGTCTCGCTCTGCGCGGCCGACGTCCACTCGACGACGATCGAGCGGGCCCTCTCGGAGAAGATCCGGGCGTCGTTCCTCCTCGCCGGGCCGCTCCTCGCCCGCTTCGGCCGGGCGGCGATGTCGCCACCGGGCGGCGACGTGATCGGCCGCCGGCGGCTCGACCCCCACCTCGACGGGTTCTGCGCGCTGGGGGCGACCGCCGAGCACAGCGGGGATATCCTCCTGACCGCGCCCGGCGGCCTCCGGGCCGGCGACGTCTTCATGGACGAGGCATCGGTGATGGCGACCGAGAACGTCCTGATGGCTGCCGCCCTGACGCCGGGAGCGACGGTGATCGGGAACGCGGCGTGCGAGCCGCACGTCCAGGATCTCGCGCGGATGCTCGTCAAGATGGGCGCCGACATCCAGGGGATCGGGTCGAACCTGATCACAGTCGTCGGGGCCGAGCGTCTCCACGGGGCCCGTCACACGGTGGCGCCCGACCACATCGAGATCGGCAGCTTCATCGCCCTGGCCGGGGTCACCGGCGGTCACCTGCGGATCAAGGACACGATCCCGGCCGACCTGCGGATGATCTGCCTGGTCTTCGCCCAGCTCGGCCTGCGTACGGAGTTCGAGGGCAACGACGTGGTCGTGCCCGGCGACCAGCGGCTCGTCGTCCAGACGGACGCCGGCGACTACAAGCGCAAGATCCAGGACGGCCCGTGGCCGGCCTTCCCGGCCGACCTGACGAGCATCGCCGTGGCCCTGGCGACCCAGGCCGAGGGGTCGGTCCTGATCCACGAGTGGATGTTCGAGAACCGCCTGGTCTTCACCGACAAGCTGACGTCGATGGGCGCCGACATCGTCCTCTGCGATCCCCACCGGGCGATCGTGACGGGTCCGAGGAGGATGCGCGGCGGCCCGCTCGAGTCCCCGGACATCCGGGCGGGGATGGCGATGCTGATCGCCGCGCTGTGCGCCGACGGACGGAGCGAGATCTCGAACATCCGCCAGATCGATCGCGGGTACGAGCGGATCGACGAGCGCCTCCGGGAGCTCGGTGCCCGGATCGAGCGGGTCGCGACCGAGCCGGCCGTCGCGGTCTAGCGGTCGTTCACGACCTCGCCGGCCGGCTGAGCCCATCTCGGCGCAAGGCTCGGCCGGCGACTCGACCAAAGGCTCGCCCGGCGGCTCGGCGCAAGGCTCGCCCGGCGGCTCGGCGGGAGGCTCGCCCGGCGGCTCGGCGGGAGGCTCGCCCGGAGGCTCGACCGGCGGCTCGGCGGGAGGCTCGGCGGGAGGCTCGGCCGGCGGCTCGGCCGGAGTCGAAGGGCGGCAGTACATCTTCGGCTACGGGTCGCTGGTCGCCCGGCGCGACCCAGACGACGGCGGCAGGCCGGACAGGCTCGTCGAGCTGACCGACTACCGGCGGTCGTGGAGCGTCGCGATGGACAACAGCCTGGACATCCCCGGCTACAAGTGCTTCGTCGACCCTCAGACCGCCAGCCGGCCGGATGTCTTCGTCGCCTTCCTGAGCATTTCGCCGGCACCCGGCGGCCGGGTCAACGGCAGGCTGATCGAGGTCTCGACAGACGACCTCGTCGAGCTCGACCGGCGGGAGCGCAACTACGTCCGGGTCGACGTTACCGACCGGTTGGCCGGCGCCGCCGGCGGGACGGTCTGGTCGTACGTCGGCACGCCCGAGGCTCACGAGCGCTTCGCCGGCGGGCTGCGGAGCGGTCGTGTGGTGATCGGAGACGAGTACTACGAGAGCGTGCGGCGAGCGTTCGCCGACGGCGCTCCCGACGGGCTGGCAGAGTTCGAGCGCCTGACGGCGCCCCCGCCGTGTCCGATCGTCGCCCTGCGCCGCGTGTCTCTGTGAACCCGAGACCACCGACCGGGGGACCGGCTCAGGCGTCCGGTCGGCGTCTCCTAGTACCGTCCCACCCGTGATCCACCCGATTCCCAGCGGCACGCGGGACGTGCTGCCAGACGAGATGCGCGAGCTCCGCCAGATCACGGAAACCCTCCGCGGGGTCTTCGACGAGGCGGGCTATGGCGAGGTGTACACGCCGGCGCTCGAGTACGAGTCCGTCCTCGCGCGCGGTGACATGGGCGACGCCCGGCCGGCCTACCGGGTCTTCGACGAGGCCGGCGAGGTCCTCGTGCTCCGGTCGGACATGACCGTCCCGATCGCCCGGGTCGTGGCCACCCGGTACCCGAACGCCCGACCGCCGCTGCGCTTCTGCTACTTCGCCCACTCCTACCGGGGGGTTCGCCCCCAGCGCGGGCAGCCGCGGGAGTTCCTCCAGGCGGGGATCGAGCTGATCGGCGCGCCGGCCCCCCACGGGACGGCGGAGGTGCTCGGCGTGATCTGCAGCGCGCTCGACGCCCTCGGCCTCGACACGTACAAGGTCGGGCTCGGCGACGCCGGCCTCTACCCGTCCCTGCTCGACGGCTTCGGCGTCCCCGAGGAGACCCGCGGGCGCCTGCTGGCCGAGTTGACGCGGGGGGACTTCGTCGGGCTCGAAGCCGAGCTCCGGGGGCTCGAGCTCGTCGACGAGGAGATCGCCCTCCTGCTGAGCGTGGCGCAGATGCGCGGCGGCCCCGACGTCCTCGAGGTCCCGCCGGGCCCGGTCGCCGAGGTGGTCGAAGGGCTCCGCAACGTCCACGCCCTGCTCGAGCGCTCGGTCGCCGACCGGGTGATCTTCGACCTCGGCCTGTCGCTGCGGTCGCTCGGCTACTACACGGGCGCGATCTTCGAGATCTACGACCCGGCGGTCGGGATGCCGATCGGCGGGGGCGGCCGCTACGACGATCTGCTCGGCCGGTTCGGCGAGAGCCAGCCGGCGGTCGGCTTCGCGCTCGGCGTCGACCGCCTCCACCTGGCGCTCGCCGGCGAGGAGCGCAACGCGCTCGAGCCCGCGGTGAGTCCGGTGACCCCGGGATGAGCCCGACCAACGGCCTGACGATCGCCGTGCCGCGGGGTGCCCTCTTCAAGGGGACGCTCGACCGCCTCGACGGTCTCGGGGTCGACACGACGGAGGTCCGTGCCAACGACCGCAAGCTCCTGTTCGCGGACGTCGGTCTGATCACGATGCGCCCGTCGGACGTCCCGACCTACGTCGCCGCGGGGGCCGCCGACCTCGGGATCACGGGCAAGGACGTCCTCATGGAGCAGGCCGACTCGGCCTCGCCGGGGCTCGGCCGGGAGGTTTACGAGCTGCTGGATCTGGGTTTCGGCCGGTGCGTGATGGTCCTCGCGACGACGGCCGGACCCGACCCGGCGGCCGAGGCCCTGCGGCGGCTGGGGGTCATGCGGGTGGCGACCAAGTACCCGCGGATCGCGCTCAACCACTTCGAGAAGACCGGCCGCCAGGCGGAGATCGTCGAGGTCAAGGGGTCGGTCGAACTGGCGCCGCTGACGGGCCTGGTCGAGGCGATCGTCGACCTCACGGCGACCGGGACGACGCTGCGGGAGAACAACCTGGTGATCCGCGAGGAGATCTGCGTCTGCACGGCCCGCCTGATCGCCAACCCGGTCGCCCACAAGCTGAAGGCAGCGGCGATCGACGAGGTCTTGGAGCGTCTGCGTGCCCAGTGATGTAGTTCTTCTGGAGCGGTTTCGTGAGGATTGAACGCCTTCGGCTCGAAGATCCCGCGGAGACGGTCGGCCAGGTCCGTGCGCTGATCCCCGCGGGCGAGTCGGTCGCCGGGGCGGTCGCCGAAATCGTCGAGGACGTCCGCCAACGGGGTGACGAGGCGCTCAGGGAGTACACCGACCGCTTCGACACGCCCGGGTACACGATGCGGGTCGGGCCCGACGAGCTCGAGGCCGCACTGGCCGGCCTCGACGAAGCTGTTCGCCGGGGTCTCGAGGTGGCGATCTCGAACGTCGCCGAGGTCGCGAACGCCGGGGTCGGAGAGGACCGGGAGGTCGCCCTGCCGCAGGGTCACCGGGTCCTCCTGAGGGAGGTTGCCGTCCGCAGCGCGGCGGTCTACGTGCCCGGGGGGGCGGCGCCGTACCCGTCGACGGTGATCATGGGCGTCGTGACCGCCCGGTCTGCCGGGGTCGAGGAGGTCGTCGTCTGCACGCCGCCGACGATCTCGCCGGTGCTCCTCGGGACATGCGCACTCTGCGGGATCGGCACCGTCTACCGGATCGGCGGCGCCCAGGCGGTCGCGGCGCTCGCCTACGGGACCGAGTCGATCGGAGCGGTCGACATGATCGTCGGCCCGGGGACCCTCTACGTCCAGGAGGCCAAGCGTCTCGTCAACGGTCAAGTGGGGATCGACGGCTTCGCCGGCCCGAGCGACCTCCTGGTGATCTTCGACGCCGACGACCTCGGGTCCCTGCGGCTGATCGCCCTCGACCTGCTGGCCCAGGCCGAGCACGGGGCCGACAGCCTGGTGCTCGCGGTCTCAGACGATTCCGGCCTGCTCAACCGGCTCGCCGACGAGCTGACCGCGCTTGCCGAGCTGCGCCCGCGGGTCGACTCGGCCCCCTGCGTGCTTCTCGAGGCCGAGTCGCTCGAAGCGGCCCTGGCCTTCTCGGACGCCTACGCGCCCGAGCATCTCGAGCTCGTCGGCCCGGGTGCCGAGGCGCTCGCCCCGCGCGTCCGCTGCGCCGGCGCGGTGTTCGTCGGCTGGCCGGGGGCGACGGCCTTCGGTGACTACGTCGCCGGGTCCAACCACGTCCTCCCGACCGGTGGGTCGGCCCGCTTCTCGTCGTCGCTCTCGCCCCGGCACTTCCGCCGGCGGATGGCCGAGATCAGGATTCCGGCGGGGGCCGTCGCCGCGCTGGCCCAGGCGGGGGCGCCGGTCGCGATGGCCGAGGGCTTTCCCGTCCACGCCGAGTCGATGCTCGCCCGGGCGCCCGAGCTCCGCGAGGATCAGGCGGAATGACCCCGACCGGGAGAATGGTGCGATGAGTCGCACGGCGACGGTCGCGCGGGCGACCAAGGAGACCGACGTCAAGTTGAGCCTCACACTCGACGGGACGGGCGCCGGCGACCGGGCGACGGGGGTCGGCTTCCTCGACCACATGCTCGATCTCCTCGCCCGGCACGGCCGCCTCGACCTCGACGTCGATGTCGACGGTGATCTGGAGACCGGCGGCCACCACACCGTCGAGGACACGGGGATCGTCTTCGGGCAGGCGCTCGACACGGCGCTCGGCGACCGGTCGGGGATCTTCCGCTACGGCCAGGCGATCGTCCCGATGGACGAGGCCCGCGCCCTCTGCGCGATCGACATCTCCGGACGGCCATACCTCCGCTTCGACGCGCCGCTCCCGGCCGGGGCGACCGGCGATCTCGATCACGAGCTGGTCGAGGAGTTCTTCCGGGCCGTCGTCAACAACGCCAAGTTGACAGTCCACATCGAAGTACAGGCCGGCACGAACGCCCACCACGTGATCGAGGCGACCTTCAAGGCCTTCGCCCGGGCGCTGCGGGCGGCCACCGCGATCGACTCGACCGAGACCGGCGTGCCGAGCACCAAGGGGACGCTCAGTTGACCCGCGGACCGGAGGACCCGCCGTTCGACTGGCCGACCGACCGCGGTCCCGTGATCGGGATCGCCGACTACGGGATGGGCAACCGCCGGTCGGTCGAGAAGGCCCTCCACCGGATCGGCGCCCGTCCGGTCCTCACCTCCGACCATGAGACCCTCCGCCAGACCGACGGCCTGATCGTGCCCGGCGTCGGCGCCTTCCGTCAGGCGATGCTCCGCCTCCACGACCTCTCACTCGACGACCTGATCCGCGAGCGGGTCGCCTCCGGCGTCCCGACGCTCGGCATCTGCCTGGGCATGCAGCTCGCCTTCGACGAGTCGACCGAGCTCGGCGGAGCCGACGGCCTCGGGATCGTCCCGGGCGTCGTTCGCGAGCTCCGCGCCGGCGAGCTGAAGGTCCCGCACATCGGCTGGAGCGCCGTCCGCTGGCAGCCTGCCTCGCCGCCGGCCGACCCGGCCACCGGTCCGACGCAGGCCCACGGCGCCCTCGTCGATGGCCTCCCCGACGGTTCGACCTTCTACCACGTGCACAGCTTCGTCGCCGTCCCCACCGATCCGGCCGACCACCTCGCAACGGCCGAGCACGGCGAGCGGTTCGTCACCGCGGTCGCCCGCGGGTCGTTCTTCGGCGTCCAGTTCCATCCCGAGAAGTCGTCGACCGCCGGCCTGCGCCTGCTCGCGAACTTCGCGGCGATCTGCAGCGCTGCGGCCGCCGGTCAGTCGGTCGACGCGGGACTTCCGGATCCAGAGGCAGCCTTCCGCCCGGCGTCCGCCGCGTGATCCTCTACCCGGCGATCGACATCCTCGGATCGAGCGCCGTCCGGCTCGTCCAGGGGGACTTCGACCAGGCCACCCGGTATCAGGCCGACCCGCTCGACGCCGCCCGCAGCTGGGTCGCCGCCGGAGCCGAGCGCCTCCACGTCGTCGACCTCGACGGCGCTCGCGCCGGCCACCCCGTCAACCTCGAGCACGTCCGGCGGATCGCCACCGAGACCGGGCTTCCGCTCCAGCTCGGCGGCGGACTGCGCTCACCCGAGGCGCTCGAGGATGCAGTCGCCGCCGGCGCCTCCCGCGTCGTCCTCGGGACAGCCGCCTTCACAGACCTGCTCGAAGACGCGCTCGCCGCCCACGGTGAGCGTCTCGTCGTCTCTATCGACGTCCGGTCTCACCGCGTCAGCACAGCCGGCTGGACGCAGACCGGCCAGCTGCGCGCCTCGGAGGCGATCGGCGCGCTCCAGGAGCGGGGTGTCCGCAACTTCGTCTATACCGACGTCGACCGCGACGGGATGCTCGGGGGCCTCGACACCGCCGACATCGCCGGGGTCGCCGACCTCGTGGGTGCGGCCGGCGGGGAGCTGCTCTACTCGGGCGGGATCGGCGAGCTCGCCGACCTCGAGGGGCTCAGTCGGCTCCGGCACCCGGCGCTGGTCGGCGTGATCGTCGGCAAGGCGCTGTATGAGCGGCGCTTCACGATCGCCGACGCGCACGAGGCCCTGTGCAGCTGAGGCGGATCATCCCGTGTCTCGACGTCGACGCCGGCCGGGTCGTCAAGGGAACGAACTTCGTCGACATCCGCGACGCCGGCGACCCCGTCGAGCTGGCCGCCCGCTATGACCTCGAGGGGGCTGACGAGATCGTCTTCCTCGACATCACCGCGACCCATCAGAAGCGCGAGACGATCGTCGAGCTCGCGCGGAAGGCCGCCGACGCCGTCTTTGTCCCGTTCACGATCGGCGGCGGGATCCGGGCGGTCGCCGATGCCCAGGCCGTGCTCGACGCCGGGGCCGACAAGGTCGCCGTCAACTCGGCGGCCGTCGCCCGGCCGGAGCTGATCGGCGAGCTCGCAGAGGTCTTCGGTGCCCAGTGCGTCGTCCTCGCGATCGACGCCAAGGCCCGGGTCGGCGGCGACGGTTGGGAGGTCTTCGTCGCCGGCGGGCGGACCCCGACCGGGCGGGATGTCGTCGAATGGGCTCGTGAGGGGGTCGAACGCGGGGCCGGCGAGATCCTCCTGACGAGCATGGACCGCGACGGGACGAACGACGGCTACGACCTCGAGCTGACGCGGGCGGTCAGCCAGGCGGTCGGCGTTCCGGTGATCGCCTCCGGCGGGGCCGGCGAGCTCGACCATCTCGTGGAGGCTCTCGAGGTCGGAGCCTCGGCGGTCCTGTGTGCGTCGATCTTCCACTACGGGGCCCACACGATCGCCGAGGCCAAGGGCCACCTCGACGCCGCCGGGATCCCCGTCCGACTCGGGTAGGACGTGTGGGACACTCCGGACGATGCCGGTTCGGTCGACCTGGGAAGTGTGAGTGGAGCTCGGCGCCGATCCCCGGGAGGCCGGCCGTCGGGTCGTCGATCGGCTCACCGAGCTGCCGGGCGGCCGCGCCCTCGGCCGGGCGGCCGCCCGCGTCGACGGTGTCCACCTGGTCGGCGGAGCCGTCCGCGATCTGCTGCTCGGCGGCCGCCCTCGCGAGCTCGACGTCGTCGTCGACGGGGATCCCGACGAGCTGATCGCCCGCCTGGGGGCGACCCAGCCGCCGGTCGAGGTCGTTCGCCACGGTCGCTTCGGGACGGCCAGCGTCCTGCTCGAGGCCGGCGGCGGGCGGGTCGATATCGCCCGGTCGCGCCGCGAGCGCTACCCCCGGCCGGGAGCTCTTCCCGAGGTCGAGCCGGCGCCGCTCGAGGAGGACCTCCTGCGGCGGGACTTCACCGTCAACGCGATCGCCGTCAGCCTCCCCGGCGGCGAGCTCGCCGCCGCCCCGGGGGCGCTCGAGGACCTCACGTCCGGGCGGCTCCGCGTCCTCCACGACGAGAGCTTCCTCGACGACCCGACCCGCCTCCTGCGGCTCGCCCGCCTGCGGGTCCGGCTGGGCTTCGCGGTCGAGCCGCACACCGCCCGGCTGGCGTCCCGGTCCGACCTCGACTCGGTCAGCCTCGCGCGGATCGGCGCCGAGGTCCGCCTCGCCCTGGCCGAGCCCGACCCGATCGGCGCACTCGCGGCCTACGCCGAGCTTCCGGGGCTCCCGCTCGAAGTCGATCGTGACCTGATCGGCCGGGCCCTGCGGCTGCTGGGCGACGGCGGACGACCCGATCTCCTGACCCTCGCTGCCGCCACCCGCCGCCCGGCTGACGCGGCCTGGCTCGGAGGACTCGAGCTGACCGGCGTCGAGCGCGACGTCCTGCTCGCCTGCTGGGACGCCGGTCCCCTGGCTAGCGCGATCGCGGCGACCGCCGGCACGCCCTCCCTGCTCGGGGCGGCGCTCGCCCGCCAGCCGGCCGAGGCAGTCGCCCTGGCGGGAGCGCTCGGCCCGGCCGGTGCGGCCGCGAGCTGGCTGGGCGAGCTGAGGCACGTCGAGCTCGAGATCGACGGCGGCGACCTGATCGCCGCAGGGATCGCTGCGGGTCCGGACCTCGGGCGCCGGCTCGAGCGGACCCTGGCCCGCAAGCTCGACGGAGACCTGCCGGCCGGCCGGGAGGCCGAGCTGGCGAGCGCACTCGCGGACTCCGAGCAACCCGCCGGGTCTGCCGCAGACGGCCTCGCCCGCCCGGACCGCGTCCCGCCGGCCGCTGCGCTTCGGCGGGGGCTCGACCGTCGACGGGCCCGGCGGATCGGATGACCGGCGGGATCGACCCGCCGCTCGACCTGCGGCTCTCCGGAGGCGCACGGGTCCGGTTCACGACCCGGCGAGACGGCGATCTCGGGCTCACGGAGCCGGGACCGGTCGACCAGACGGTCTCGGCCAACCGGGCGGCCCTCGTCGAGGCCAGCGGACTCGGGTCGATCGTCGTCGGCCGTCAGGTCCACGGGACCTGCGTCGGCCTCGTGCGGGTCTGCCCGCCCGGCTACGTCGCCGGCGCCGAGCCGGCCGACGGACAGGCGACCGACCTGCGGGGAGTGGGGGTGGCCGTCCATGCGGCCGACTGCCTGCCGATCGCCCTGGCCGGCGACGGTGCAGTCGCGATGGTCCACGCTGGCTGGCGGGGACTCGCCGGCGGGGTGATCGCCGCCGGCGTCGACGCCCTCCGCGAGCTCGGCGTCGACGGCCCGATCGAGGCGGCGATCGGACCCGGCGCCGGGGGCTGCTGCTATGAGACCGGTCCGGAGGTGCGGGACGCCTTCGGCGGTCGGGAGGCCCCCGGCGAGGACCGGCGGCTGGATCTCAAGGAGATCGCCCGCCGCCAGCTGGCGGCCGCCGGGGTCGTCCGGATCCACGACGTCGGGATCTGCACCCTGTGCGCCGAGCCCGGCCTGGTCTTCTCCCACCGCCGCGACGGACCGTCGACCGGGCGGCAGGCGGGGATCGTCTGGCTCGACTGAGCCGCCCGCGCGATTAGTCTGGGGGCGTGATCGAGATCGCCTGCGAGCTGACGGTCGACCGGGTCAGGGCGAACCTCGCGAACATCAGGGAGCGGATCGACGCCGCGGCGGCGCGGGCCGGTCGCAGCGGGGATGGCGTGCGGATCCTCGCGGCCGGCAAGTATCTCCCGGCCGGGGACCTCGGCCTGCTCGCCGAGGCGGGCGTCGAGCTGGTCGGCGAAAACCGGGCTCAGGATCTCGTCGAGAAGGACGCACTCCACGGCGACCGCTACCGCTGGCACTTCATCGGCCAACTCCAGAGCCGCAAGGTCAAGCTGATCGCCCCCCGGGTCGAGCTGATCCACTCGGTCGACAGCACGACGGCGCTCCGCGAGCTCGAGCGCCACGCGCCGGCGGGCCTCGAGGTGCTGATCGAGGTCAACCTCGCCGGGGAGGCCGCGAAGGCCGGCGTCTCGCCGGTCGAGCTCGACGCGATGATCGACCGGTGTCCGGTCCCGGTCGTCGGCCTGATGACGATGCCGCCGCGCGGCGGCGAGCACAGCCGGCGATGCTTCGCCGGCCTCCGGGACCTCGCGGTCGCGCGGAATCTGAGGGAGCTTTCGATGGGAACGACCCAGGACTACGAGACAGCCGTCGAAGAAGGTGCAACAATCGTGCGGATCGGCACGAGTTTGTACCGGTAATGTTGGCTCTTGCAGGGAAACGGATAAGTTCCGGCGAAAAGACTCAGAGCTGATGGCCCTCCGCGACTCATGGCACAGTGCGCTCGTCTACTTCGGCCTTGCCGATGACCACGCGCACGGCGAACGGGACTACGACCCCGAACCCGATCCCGAGCCGGCCGACCGCTACCGGGAACGCGAGCCCGCGGCCGCGCCGGCCCCTCGCCGCCTGCCGGCCCGCCGCCGACGCGACGAGTTCGACGACATCTTCGCCGACGACGAGCCGCCCGTCGGCCGTCAGACGGCCGTCCTGCGGTCGGTCCCGCAGGCATCGCCCCGGCCGGCCAACGGACGTAGCGCCGGGGACCTCAGAGTGCACCTGGTCCTCCCGAAGTCCTTCAACGACGCCCAGCAGGTCGCCGACAAGTTCAAGGACGGCGTACCCGTGATCCTCAACCTCCAGGGCGTCGACAACGACCTCGCCAAGCGCCTCGTCGACTTTGCCAGCGGCCTGACCTACGCGCTGGACGGCGGGATGCAGCGGATCGCCGACAAGGTCTTCATGCTGACCCCCCGCAACGTCGAGATCTCCGCCGAGGAGCGGGCTCGGCTGATCGAGAAGGGCTTCTTCAACCAGAGCTGACCCCGGGTGTCGGGGTCCTGGTAGTGTCGAGCGGCTTGGGGGCCGACTCGTGGAGAATTGCGCGACGCCCACCCCAGCCGGCGGCATTCCTCGTCGGGCTGGCGGCGCTCGCGCTCTCCGGCCTCGCCCTCTCCGCGTGTGGCGGGTCGAGCGGCGGGTCCAGTGCGACGACGACGGGTGCGAGGACATCGTCCGGGCAGGCGGCGCCGGCGAGCACCCCGGCCGGCTCCTCGACGACGAGTACCACCCAGCCGGCGAGCCAGCCGGTCGGGACGACCCCCTCAACCCCGCCCGCTGGTCCGTCGAATCCGGCGCGGGCTCGCTTCATCGGGCAGGCCGACCAGATCTGCCGGGCGGCCAACACGGCGCTCCTCGGGCCCCAGAAGAACGTCAACGCGGCCTTCAAGGCCGAGCAGGCAAAGGGGACCGCGGCGCATCGGACGGCCCTGGCGACCGCGGTCCGCGCCGAGTCCTCAGTCGCCGCCGCCGAGCTGATCCGGCTCCGCGCGCTGACGCCGCCTGCGGCCGATCGCCTGCTCGTCGAGAAGTACCTCGGGGCGATCGGAAGTCAGGTCGGGCTGGTCAACCAGCTCGCGACGTCCGTCGCCGCGAACAACGGCACCCGTCTGAGCGCGGTCGGCAAGCAGCTGGCGGCCGGCAAGTCGACCGTCGACGGTCTGGCCGGCGCCTACGGCTTCAAGGTCTGCGGGAACGTCTCCCCTTGAGCGCGCCCGACGCTCGCCCGCTGCGGCCGGACGAGGTCGAGGTCGTCGGGTGGAGTCAGTCGAGCGCGCCGGGTGGCAGCACGAAGCGGGAGGGCGGCCGGTTCTGGGCGAGGCCGCTGGTCTGCAGGCGCGGACCGTGCAGTCCCCGGCGGCCAGAGCTCTCGACGACGGCCTGCGGCTTGCCGCCGTGGTCGACGATCCACTCCATCACCGCGGCGACGTCCGTCCCCTCGGCGAGGATCGCCGCCCGCTCGATCACCGTGCCGCCCGACGGATCGGCTCGGGCGAGCCGCGTGACCAGCCGGCGGATGTCATCGTCCTCCACAGACAGCACCGTACCGGTCTGAGCCGGAGAACCCACGATGGAGGCAACGTGCCGAACGTGAGATTCAACATTTCGATGTCCCTGGACGGCTTCGTCGCCGGGCCGAATCAGAGCCTCGAGAACCCGCTCGGCGAGGGCGGCATGGCGCTCCACGAGTGGATCTTCGGGTTGGCTGCCTGGCGCCGCGGCCACGGACTGGAGGGTGGCGAGGTCAACGCGTCGTCGCCGGTGGTCGAGCGGGGGCTCGAGAACATCGGAGCGACCGTGATGGGCCGGAACATGTTCGGCGGCGGACCCGGCCCGTGGGGAGACGAGCCGTGGGACGGCTGGTGGGGGGATGACCCACCGTTCCACGTGCCGGTCTTCATCCTCACCCATCACGCCCGCGAGCCGGTCGTCAAGCAGGGCGGGACGACGTTCACGTTCGTCACCGACGGCATCCACTCGGCGCTCGCCCAGGCCCGGGAGGCCGCCGGCGGAAAGGACGTCGCGATTCCCGGTGGCGCGAGCGTCGCCCGCCAGTACCTCACGGCCGGACTGATCGACGAGCTGACGATCCATCTCGTGCCGGTCTTCCTCGGCGCCGGCGCCCGCCTCTTCGACGACGTCGCCGGCAGCCCCGTCGGGCTCGAGTGCACCGGCGCGGTCCACGCTCCCGGGGTCGCTCACCTGACCTACCGGGCCGTCAGGTGAGCATCGTGCTGGCAGGGTGTGCGTAGTGTCAGATCGGGTCGCGCTCGCCAGCCCGCCGCTCAGCCGAGCAGCTCGTCGAGCGTCCGGCCGGTGATCACGGAGGCCGGCAGCTCTGTGACGATGTCCGATTGCGGGCGGGCGGCCGCGTCGCGCCGCTTGATCAACAGCCACTGCGGCTTGTCGCCGCCTCGGGTGCGCTGGAGGGCGAACCCGCCGGTGAGCTTCTCGCCGTGGAGGACGAAGACCGCGTGCCCGCGGGTCAGCGCCTCCGGCCAGGCGACCCGTCCGCCCTGCTCGTAGGTCCCCCGGTCCCAGACGATCACCCCGCCGTCGCCGAGCTCCCCCTCGAAGGTGTTGTACCCGATCGAGTGGTCGCCGACCTCGACCGCGAGGCGCTTGACCGCCGGGTCCATCGACGGTCCCCTGGGGACCGCCCACGAGCGCATCGTGCCGCCGACCTCGAGCCGGAGGTCGAAGTGCCGGGCGGTGGCCGCGTGCTGCTGGACGACGAAGACCCCGGCCGGGACGCCGCGGATCGCGAACTGCTCGTGACCTTCGACGCCGACCCGGTCGACCTCGACCCCGTCGACCCTCGCCGCGGGCGGACCGCTCCCGAGGAAGTCGAGGAGCTCGTCGACCCCGGCGGTCGTGCCCTCGCAGTGCACCTCGAGCGTCCCGGCCCCACGATGTCTGACCCACCCCATCAGACCGAGCTCGGCCGCCCGGCGGACGGCCGCATCGCGGAACCCGACTCCGTGGACCTCGCCGCGGACCACCGCCCTGATCGCCGCGGCGGCCTTCACGGGGTGTGACCGGGTCGCGTCACTGCGGACCCACGGCGCCCGTCCGCACGACGGGCCCGGGAAGACGCAGGGCGAGGGGGAGGCCGAAGGCGGCGACCGCCGCGAGCGAGAGGAAGGCGGCCGTCGGGTGGTGGACGAGGATCTGGACGATCACGGCGACGACGAGGCCGCCGAGGTTGCCGGCCATCCAGACGATCGCGCCGGCCGTGCCCGCGGCCGCCGGCCCGGCGAGCCGCTCGGCCCCGCTGAGGACGACGGGAAGCGCCGGGAGGAGGAAGAGTCCCATCACCACGAGGACGACGGCCCGGCCGCCGACCCAGGGGATCCCGGCGAGGGCGATCGACCCGAGCAGGCTGGCGGCGACGACGCCGAGCATGAAGGGCCGCTCGGAATGCCGGCGGTCGACGAGCGGGGGGAGCACGGCGCACCCGATCACGCCGGCGAGAATCGTCCCGACGAGGAGGATGCCGGCCGTCGTGTCGGAGACGTGAGACGGGTGGAGGAGGGTCTGCAGCCAGGTCGCGAGGGCGACGAAGATGCCGAAGCCGAGGAAGACGAGCCCGCAGAGCGTGCGCATCTGCGGCTTGGCCCAGAGCAGGCGGGCGGCGCTCCCGGCGACCGCGGCCGGCTCACCCTCGAAGCGCCCGGGGCGGCGCAGCATGACGGCCAGGGCGAGGGCCGGCGGGATCGCGAGCAGGCCCTCGACGACGAGCAGGCGCACGAGATGACCGTGGTCGCCGACGAGCGGTCCGAGCAGGAGGGCGACGAGCATCCCGACGAAGCTCCCGGCCGAACCGACCGCGATGCCGGTCGCCCGGTGCCGGTGCGGCAGATAGACGCCTGCGAGCTTGCCGACCGCGCTGAGGACGATTGGCTGGGCGAGCGCGACGAGGATCTGTCCGGCCAGCGCCCAGCCGAAGCTCACGCCGCCGAGGCGGACGAGGCCGCCGAGGGCGACGAGCAGGCCACCGGCGGCGAGCACCGGGCGAAACCACCGGTCGAGGAGGATCCCGGCGGGAATCGCGAGTACGACGTAGAGCAGCGGGAAGATCTCAGACAGCCAGCCGACCGCGCTCGTCGAGACGCCGTACCGGGCGGCCGTCTGGTCGGTGATCGCCGCGTATGTCAACCAGAGCATCTGGACCGCGGCGGCGAGCAGCGCGTAGGCGGCGATCACGCCCCACGCGCCGCGACCGGCCGGCCTGGCCGGGGCGGTGCTCGGGAGCGGCTCGGTCCGGGTCGCCAACGCGCTTCAGCCGGCGCCGGGACCGGGCTTGGCGGCCGGGCGGGTGGCCGCGCGATCCCTGAGGAGGCCCTTGAAGGCGTCGTGGACGACCTTCAGCCGCAGGCGCCGGGGGCCCCCGAGAAGATTGAAGACGGCCTTCAGGTGAGGCCTGTCGATGACCACGACCGGCGCGCGCCCTGCGGCGGCGCGTTCGATGGCGCGCGCGACTCGGGCGGGGTCCATCGCCTTCTCGAAGGTCGTGCCGCCGGTCGGCCCCCACTTGATCTCGTCGGCCAGCTGGTCGGTCGCGACATCGCCGGGGCAGACGACGCACGCCCGGACGCCGCTGCCGGCGAGCTCGTGGTGGAGGACCTCGGCCAGCCCGATCAGGGCGAACTTGCCGGTGCAGTAGGAGGCGTAGGACGGGCCGCCGATCAGGCCGAACTCGGACGAGACGAGGACGATCCGACCGTAGCCGCGGGCCCGCATCCCGGTCAGGACGGCCTGCGTCAACCAGAGACCGGCACCGGCGTGGAGGCGGTAGCTGTACTCGAAGTCGGCGGGCGTGACGTCCTCGACGTAGTCTCGCCGGAGGGCGCCGGCACAGCTGATCAGGACGTCGACCGGGCCCAGCTCGGCCTCTACCTCGGCGACGGCCCGGGCGCACTCGGCCGGGTCGGTGAGGTCGGCGGCGACCGCGTGGGTCCCGTCGGGCAGCCCGGCCTGGGCCTCGCGAAGGCCGTCGATGCGCATGGCGACGAGCCCGACGTCGGCGCCGAGCTCGGCGAAGTGCCTGGCCGTGGCGAGGCCGATCCCCCGCGAGGCGCCGGTGACGAGAACCGTCCTGCCCGCGAACTCCGAAGCCCCCATCGACGCCTCCAATGCTCGAAACCAGATCCACGAGAGCCAGCGCCGAGGCGGCGGCCCGTGGCTGACGACAGCCTACCCGGGCACCGGGCGGGACCCTATGCGCAGAGCACGGCGGTCGCCTCGATCTCGACGAGCATCCACGGCTCGAGCAGACCGGCGACCCCATACATCCCGGTGCTCGGCATCACGTCGGCGAAGAACTCACCGTGCGCGCGACCGGCCGCCTCGCCGTTGGCGGCGATCTCGACGACGAAGATCCGCGTGCGGACGATGTCACCCCGACCGCCGCCGAGCGCCTCGACCGCGGTCCGGACGATCTCCAGGGCGGCCTGCGCCTGCTCGTAGGCGTCGGCGCCAGCTGCCGTCGTCCCCGAGACCTCGATCAGCTCGCCCTGGCGGACCGCCCGGCTGTAGGCAAAGCGGCTTCCCCACTCGTTCTCCGAAGCGACCCGTTGCATGCGGACGCAATCGTAGAGGGCCGGTCGGCCGGGCGCCCTCGCGTGGCTCACAGGCGTCCCCTGCACGCCGGGAACCCGGCCCGGCGGGTTCTGAGCGCCAGCGCGGATCGCGGGCGCCGGGCGATCGGCCGGGGCGCCGGATCCCCCGACGAGCCCGCTACCCTTGGCCGTCAATGACGATCGGCTTCATCGGCGGCGGGAATATGGCTCGGGCCCTGGCCCGCGGGCTGGGTGAGCCCGTCCTGGTCACCGACGGGGGCTCCGGCCGGGCGGCGGCGCTGGCGGGCGAACTCGGCGGTCAGGCGTACTCCTCGAACGCCGATCTGGCCGACCGGGTCGAGATCCTGATCCTCGCGCACAAGCCCGCCCAGCTCGAGGCGGTCGCGGCCGAGGTCGGCGACCGGGCCGCCCGGGTGATCTCACTGCTCGGGGGGACGCCGCTCGAGCGCCTGCGGGCGGCCTATCCGGCATCCGAGGTGGTTCGGGCGATGCCGAACACGGCGGTCGAGATCCGCGAAGGCGTCACCTGTCTGTGTGTCGATGGCGCGCCCGAGCTCGGTCGCGCGGCCCGCGTGCTTTTCGAACGGGTCGGCCTCGTCGTCGAGCTCCCCGAGCGGCTGATCGACGTCGCGACAGCCGTCAGCGGCGTCGCCCCGGCGTACGTCGCCCTGATCGCCGAGGCCTGGATCGACGCGGCGATCCGCCACGGCCTGCCGCCCGGACCGGCGGCCGAGCTGGTCGGAGCTTCACTGCGCGGCTCCGCCGCCCTCCTCTGCTCCCGCTCGATGGACACGCTCACCGTCCGGCGTGAGGTCACCTCACCCGGCGGGATGACGGCCCGCGGGCTGCAGGCCCTCGAGCGCTCCGGCCTGCGCGCCGCGTTCGCCCAGGCCACCGAGGACGTGCTCGGATGAGCCTCAGCATTCCCCTGATGACCGTCCGCAGCCAGATCGCCGACTTCGTCAGCACGCTGATCTACGTCTATCTCCTCGTGATCTTCGCCTACATCGTCTCGACCTGGATCTTCGGGATGGGCCTGCGAATCCCGTACTACCGGTACACAGACACGATCCTCGGCTTCCTCCACGACGTCACCGAGCCCTACCTGCGGATCTTCCGGCGGATCCTCCCGCGGTTCGGACCGCTCGACCTCAGCCCGATCGTCGGGATCATCGTGCTCGACGTCGTCCGCGCCCTCGTCGTGCCCCTGATCAGCGGCTGACGTGGCCTCATCGACCGGCAGGGCCTGGTCATACGCCGCACTCGTCGCCGCCGTCGTGGTCGCCTCCGACCAGGTCACCAAGCGGCTGATCGACGGTCAACTCCTCGACGGCGACCACCGTGACCTGATCCCGGGCGTCCTCCAGCTCGTTCACACGACCAACCACGGCGTCGCCTTCAGCGTCTCGGCCGGAGGACCCCAGATCGTCCTCTTCGTGATCGCGCTCGCCGTCGCCGCGATCGTCGGATACTTCGCCACGCACCACGATCGGCCGCTGATCTGGCTGCCGACCGGGATGATGGTCGGCGGGGCGCTCGGCAACCTGGTCGACCGGATCCGCGCCGGTGCGGTCACCGACTTCATCAAGCTGCCCCACTGGCCGGCCTTCAACCTCGCCGACACGTCGATCACGCTCGGCGTCGTCGTGCTCCTCTTCGCCCTACGTGACGATGGAACTCCAAGTACCCGCTGAGGCAGCCGGCGAGCGGCTCGACAGCTTCCTCGGGGCGAGGGTCGGCTCCCGGGCCCAGGCTCAGCGCCTGCTCGAGGACGGCCGCGTCAGCGTCGGTGGACGCCAGGTTCCCAAGCGCCACCGCGTCGCCCCGGGCGAGCTGATCGCTGTCGACGAGCTTCCCGCCGAGCAGACTCCGACCCGGCGGGCGGTGGGGGAGGGCGAGGAGGCTGTCTTCCGCGTCTCCTACGAGGACGACGATCTCCTCGTCGTCGAGAAGCCCCCAGGCGTCGTCGCCCACCCGTCGCGCGGCCACCACGCCGGGACCCTCTCCCAGGCCCTCGCCGCCCGCGGGGCCGCCGGCGGGGATCCCTGGCGGGCGGGCATCGTCCATCGCCTCGACAAGGACACCTCCGGGCTCCTCGTCGTCGCCAAGCACACCGAAGCCCACCGCCGGCTCAAGGCTGCGCTGGCCGCCAGGCAGATCACCCGTGAGTACCTCGTCCTGGTCGACGGCCGCCCGCCCGCCCGGACCGGGACGATCGACGCTCCGCTCGGGCGTGACCGGCGGGTCAGGACACACATCTCGACTGACACCGACGACCCCCGGGAGGCCCGGACGCACTTCGAGCTCGAGCAGGCCCTGCCCAATTCGACACTCCTGCGCGCGCGTCTCGACACCGGACGGACCCATCAGATCCGCGCCCACTTCCGCGCGATCGGCCATCCGGTCTGCGGCGATCCCGAGTACGGCCGAGCCGGCGCGTACGGCCTCGAGCGCCAGTTCCTCCACGCGACCCGCCTGCGCTTCGACCAGCCGTTCACCGGAGCACCGCTCGACGTCCTCTCCCCGCTCCCCGCCGATCTCGAGGCGGCCCTGGCGCTCGCGCGAGGTATCTAGTGCCGTGTCTCGACAATAAGTGGGCATTGCCGTGGGAGCAGGTGGCCTGAAGGAGTTCGGCTGGGTCCGGGCGGATCGAATCGGTCGGGGGTCGGGGGTCGGCGGTCGGGGCGGGTCCGGTTCGACCGTGATGGCCAGTGGAGGCAGCGCCGCGGTGAACAACGACGACCAACTACGAACGACGTTCGCGAACGGCGTTCGCAAGCGGCGCTCGCGTGTTGCGTTGCACTGGCCGAGTCCATCGCCTCGAGCCCCGCAGTCAGCCGTGCGCGAGGCATCACCAACCAAAACCGAGACGCACCACTAAAGGAGTTCGAGGTCTCGGCACAAGACCTCGAACCGGCCGTCGCCTGAGTCGTCAGCCCGGGAATCGCTGCCGCCGCCCGCCGGTCGACGGGTGATCTCGCGTATCCTGAGCGGTACTGCAACTCGATCCGCTCGGAACAGCGGGTCGCGGCCCTGCCCGGACCATTCGAGTCCGGGTCCCGCGGCTCGAGCCGACCGGCAGAGCACCAACCAGATCAAGGGAGTTTCTCGTGGCTCAAGTCGGAATCAAGGAGCTGCTGGAGGCCGGCGTTCACTTCGGCCACCAGACGCGCCGCTGGAATCCAAAGATGCGCCGCTTCATCCATGGTGAGCGGGCCGGCATCTACCTGATCGACCTCCTCAAGACGCAGAAGCTGCTCGACGAGGCCCAGCTCTTCGCCGGCACGGTCGCCCACCGCGGTGGGACGGTCCTCTTCGTCGGCACCAAGAAGCAGGCCCGCGACTCGATCAAGGAAGTCGCCGAGTCCGCGGGCATGCCCTACGTCAACCACCGCTGGCTCGGCGGTCTCCTGACCAACTTCCAGACGATCAGCCAGCGGATCAAGCGGCTCCACGACCTCGAGCGCTACGAGGCCGAGGGCCAGCTCGCCCTGCTCCCGACCCGCGAGCGGCTCGCCGCCCAGGCCGACCTCCTCAAGCTCCAGGCCAACCTCGGCGGCGTGAAGAACATGAAGGGCGTCCCGAGCGCGATCTTCATCGTCGATCTCAAGACCGAGGCGATCGCCGTGGCCGAGGCCCAGCGCCTTCGGATCCCGATCATCGGCCTCGTCGACACCAACTGCGATCCCGACGGGATCGAGTACGTGATTCCCGGCAACGACGACGCGATCCGCTCGTGCGCGGCGATCACCCGCGCGATCGGCGATGTCGTCGCCCAGGGCTCGAGCGCCCACCGCGCCGAGCAGGAGCGCGTCCGCCAGGAGGCCGAGGAGCGCGCCCGCCGCGAAGCCGAGGAGCGTGCCCGCCGCGAGGCCGAGGCTCAGGCCAAGCGTGAAGCCGACGAGCAGGCCGCCCGCGACGCGGTCGCCCAGGCCCAGGCCGCCGAGCAGGCAGCCGCCGCCGCGCTCGCCGCCAAGGCCGCCCAGCAGGAGGCCGCGGTCGCCGCAGTCCAGGCCGGAGCCGCCGCCCGCGGTGCCGCCGCCGCGGCCGCCGCCAAGGCCGCCGCCGAAGCCGCCGCCGCCGAGCAGGCGCCGGCCGCCGCCGCCGAGGACACACCGCCGCCCGAGGCCCCGGCCGATGCGACTCCCCCGGCGCCGCAGTCGCCGAACCCGGCCACAGAACCGACGACAGAAGCCCCGTCGCCGGACGCACCCCCGCCACCGGCCGCCCCCGACGCGCCCGCCGGTGATGAGCCGGCCCAGCCGACCGCGGGCACGGTGAGCTCGCAGGCCGCCCCGGAAGAGGTGACCCCGAAATGAGCTCGATCAAGGCCTCCGAGGTCAAGGCCCTGCGCGACCGGACCGGCGCCGGCATGATGGACTGCAAGAAGGCCCTCACCGAGGCCGACGGCGACGTCGACCGGGCGATCGAGATCCTCCGCGTCAAGCAGGGCAAGCGGATCCAGGATCGCGGCGAGCGGACCGCCTCCGAGGGGACGATCCAGTCCTACATCCACTCGAACGCCAAGGTCGGCGCCCTGGTCGAGGTCAACTGCGAGACCGACTTCGTCGCCCGCAACGACGATTTCGTCGCCTTCGCCCGCGATGTCGCCCTCCACGTCGTCGCGGCCGCACCCCTCTACCTCACCGAGGACGACGTCCCCGACGACGCCAGGGCCGCTGAGCTCCGCGTCTTCGAGCAGGAGGCAGCCGACAAGCCTGAAGCGATCCGCGCGAAGATCGCGGCCGGCAAGCTCGGCAAGTGGTATGAGACCGTCGTCCTCCTCAAGCAGCCCCACGTCAACTCCGACAAGCACGAGGGCAAGACGATCGGCGAGCTCCAGAACGAGATCGCCGCGAAGACCGGCGAGAACGTCCAGATCCGCCGGTTCCAGCGCTTCGCGGTCGGGTCCTAGCGGGCTTGCCCGCTTCGCCCGGCTCCCTCCCGGTGAACGAATAGCATGGTCCGCCGTGGGTGACCCGGTCTTCAAGCGCGTCCTCCTCAAGCTCTCGGGCGAGGCTCTGATGGGCGAGCTCGACTACGGCGTCGATCCCGAACGGATCAAGGCGATCGCCAGCCAGGTCAAGGTCGTCGTCGACTCCGGCGTCGAGCTCGCGATCGTCGTCGGGGCCGGCAACATCTACCGGGGAATGAAGGGCGCCGCCGCGGGGATGGACCGGGCGACGGCCGATTACATGGGGATGCTCGCCACCGTCCTCAACGCCCTCGCCCTCCAGGACGCCTGCGAGAAGCAGGGCATCCACACCCGCGTCCAGTCGGCGATCACCGTCCAGGAGGTCGCCGAGCCGTACATCCGCCGCCGGGCGATGCGTCACCTCGAGAAGGGCCGGGTCGTGATCTTCGCGGCCGGGACCGGCAACCCGTTCTTCACGACCGACACTGCCGCCGCCCTCCGCGCGTCGGAGATCCACGCCGAGGCGATCCTGATGGCCAAGAACGGGGTCGAGGGAGTCTTCACGGCCGACCCGGCCCTCGACCCGGATGCCGTCTTCATTCCCGAGATCACCCACATGGACGCCGTCCAGCAGCGGCTCGGCGTGATGGACGCGACCGCCCTCACACTCTGTATGGAGAGCGAGCTTCCCCTCTTCGTCTTCAACATGGACGACGAGCGGAACATCTCGCGGATATTGTCCGGCGAGAGAGTCGGAACCCTGGTGGCGACATGATCGAAGACCTACTCCAAGACGCCCGCGAACGGATGGAGAAGTCCGTCGAGGCCTTCAACCACGAGCTTGCGACCGTCCGCACCGGACGGGCCAGCCCGGCCCTGCTCGACCGGGTCGTCGTCGACTACTACGGGGCGATCACCCCGCTGCGCCAGATGGCGACGATCTCGGCGCCCGAGCCCCGGATGCTCACCGTTCAGCCGTACGACAGGTCGGCGATGAAGCTGATCGAGAAGGCGATCAGCAACTCCGACCTCGGGCTCAACCCGTCCAACGACGGCGTGATGATGCGCCTCTCGATCCCCGAGCTCAACGAGGAGCGCCGCCGCGACCTCGTCAAGGTCGCCCGCCACATCGCCGAGGACGGGCGGATCGCGATTCGCAACGTCCGCCGCGACGTCAAGGGAGACCTCCGCGAGCTCAAGGAGGCCGGCGAGGTCGGCGAGGACGACGAGCGGCGGGCCGAGACCGAGCTCCAGAAGCTGACCGACGGCCGGATCGCCGAGCTCGACGTGCTGTTGAAGAGCAAGGAAGAAGAGATCCTCGAGGTCTGATGAGCGACGGCCCTCGGTACGTCGCGATCATCACCGACGGGAACGGGCGTTGGGCCAAACGGCAGGGGGTCTCGGTCGCTCAGGGACACCAGGCCGGCGCCGACATCGTCAAGGCCCGTCTCCGGGACGCCGTCGACCTAGGTGTCAAGGAGCTGACCGTCTACTCCTTCTCGACCGAGAACTGGTCCCGCCCGCGGACGGAGGTCCGCGCCCTGATGCGGATGTTCAGCCAGCGGATCACCGCCGAGACGCCCGAGCTCCACGACGAGGGCGTCCGCCTCCGCTTCATCGGCCGCCGCGAAGGCGTCTCCGGCGCCCTGGCCGACCAGATGGACTGGGCCCAGGAGCTGACCGCCGCCAACGACCGGATCACCCTCTTCGTCGCCTTCAACTACGGCGGCCGAGCCGAGATCCTCGACGCCGCGATGCGCTTCGAGGGTGGCAAGGAGGAGGATTTCCGCGCCCTCCTCTATGCCCCGGAGATGCACGACCCCGACCTGATCATCCGCACCAGCGGCGAGAAGCGGCTCTCCAACTATCTCCTCTGGCAGTCGGCCTACGCCGAGTTCGTCTTCCGCGACGAGCTCTGGCCAGACTTCACCCGTGAGGCCTTCCAGCAGTCGCTGGCCGAGTTCACCGCCCGCCGGCGCCGCTTCGGCGGCCGGAAATGACACTCCCCGTCGTGGTCGGCTAGATGGCCCGCACCCCTCCGCGCGGGCCCGCCCCCCGCGGCTCAGGGGGATCGGGATCGGGACCGCGACTGCGCGGGCTCGCCGGCCGGCGGATCGGTCGCGAGGGGGTGGAGGACCGGGAAGGCCGCGGTCGCTCGGGGGGCGGCGAGCGGTCGGCAGGCCGGGGACGCGCGGGCGGCGGCGGCCGGCGCTCGGGGGGCCGGGGGCGCTCGGAGCGCTGGGAGCTCAGCCGGCGGATCGTCGTCGCGATCCCGGCGCTCATCGTCGCCGTCCTGATCGTCGACCAGGGCGGGCTGATCTTCACGCTGGCGATGATGATCGTCGGCTGGGCCTGCCTCGACGAGCTCTACCGGATCTTCGGATACGCCGACCCGATCCGTCTGGCCGGTCTGTTCGGGCTCGTCGGCCTTCTCCTCGCGGCTCGCTTCGGCAGTCAGTACGAGATCCTGCTCGTCGCCGTGGCGATCCTCCCGATCTCCTTCGGGCTTGCCGTCGTCGTCCCGAGGGGCAGCACGATCGGGATCGCCGTGACGCTGCTCGGCATCTGGTGGATCGGCTTCGCCCTCGCTCACGCGATTCTGCTCCGCGACCTTCCACACGGTGAGGGTGTGATCATCGACATCCTCGTCGGGACGTTCGCCGGAGACACCGGCGCCTACCTCGGCGGGCGGATGTTCGGTCGGCGGAGGCTTGCTCCACGGATCTCGCCGAACAAGACGGTCGAGGGCCTGGCGATCGGCGTGGTCGTCGCCGTCGGGTCGGTCTGGTTCGCCAGCCTCTACCAGGACTGGATGCACAAGGGCAATGCCATCCTGCTCGGCATCGGCGTCGCGATCGCCGCCCCGGTCGGCGATCTCTTCGAGTCCTACGTCAAGCGCGAGGCCGGGGCCAAGGACACCGGGCGGCTGTTCGGACCCCACGGCGGCGCACTTGACAGGCTCGACGCCGCTCTGTTCGCGGTGGTCGTCGGCTACTACATCTGGCACGCCGTCGTCTGAGCGTCGCAGGGGCGGCCCGACGATCGCAGCTGTGAGACCGAGGAGTCGCCTGGAGCTCTCGACGGTCACACCCGCCGGCCGCGACGCCCAGTGCCAACCGCCGGCGCACACACCGAGCCTGGTGGTTGCGCGTCTCGTCGGCGAGCAGGCCGACCTCGATTAGCATGTGCGGCCTCACCCGTCGAGCCCGCAACACATCGGTGCGGTACGACGACCGAACACGGGGGATCAGATGAAAGTGCGCGTTGCTGCGATCACGGTCGGGAGCCTCCTCGCGGTCGCCGGGGCCCAGGCGCTGGCCTCCGGTTCGTCGCCGGTCCCGCCGGGCCCGTCGCCCTCGATCACAGGTGGCTTTCCCGGCACCGGTTTCATGCCGGGACCGAGCACGATCCACTTTTCGTCGCGCCGCGGCTTCGTCGTCGCGACTGCCACCCTCCCTCCGGGCGCGACGTTCGGCTGGCACTATCACCGGACGCCGATCCTCGTGGTCGTCACGGATGGCACGCTGACCCTCTACGAGGCTTCCGGATCGAAATGCATCGTCTCGCGTATGTCAGCCGGAACCGCGTCGGCCGCGGCCGGCGAGTCGGCCCACTTCCTTCATCTCGCCCGCAACGAGGGCGCGACCCCGGTCTCGCTGGTCGCGACCTACATCGGCGTACCGCGAAGCCTGATGGCACACCCGGATCGCCTGGATGTCTACAACAGGATCCGCCCCAGCCAATGCCCGGCCTCCCTGAAGTGAGGCCGTTCGACACGCGGCCTGAGCTCACGACCTTCGTCCTTTGCTGCTGTCATATCCGGTAGCATCGGCCCGGGAGCGACCTCACAATCCGCAGGGCAAACTCATCTAATGCGAGAGGCGGACGAACGTGCGTCTTCAGCCAGGCCAGAGCGGACGTAGGATCGCGACACCCGCCGTTCACCTGAGCCCCCGCCCGCCCGCGGCGCGCTCCCGGCGACTGTCTGCGCTCCTCGTCGCGGTCGTCTGCCTGCTCCTCGGTCTTCTCTGCGTCGCGGGCCCGGCCGCCGCACAGACACCTGACTCGCCGGCCCAGGTGATTGTCAGCGTGGTCGGACCAAACGGCTCCACCCCCCGGCCGACCGGGAATGTGATCGTTTCGGTCGACGGCATCTCGTTGCTGACGCTGCCCGTGACACAGGGTCTCCAGCCCTTGACATCGATCACTCCCCAGTTGATCGCCACGTTCGCCGCGCTCGGGCTCCAGGTGACGATCGGCTACTCCGGCGACAACAACTACGAGGCGAGCGACGGCCTCGTCCTCAGCGTCCCGACGCCGACTCTCCTGACCCTCGTCCCGCGACCGAAGGACACCGCCCCCGTCACGGTCGACATCACCTCCCCAGCCGACGGGGCAAATTACACCCGGGGGCAGCCCGTCCTCGCGAGCTACCGGTGTGCTGACCTCGACAGCCGCCCGCTCACCACGTGCGACGGGCCTGTCCGCTCGGGCGCCGCGATCGACACGTCCACCGAGGGAACCCACCCGTTCGCCGTCTCCGCGGCCGACGATCTCGGCAGTGCGACGACCAGCTCGGTGACCTATACCGTCGGGCCCGCTGCCGCCGGCCCCTCGCAGCCTCCGCCGAGCGTCGCCGGCTCGCCGCCGCCGCCCGCACAACCTGTCACGCAGCCCGTCCCGGCGACGCCGTCTGCCGTGGTCCCCGTCCCCGCGACGAATCCCCCGGTCCGCGCCGCTCACCCTCGGCTGGCGCCACCCCCTGCGCCCAGCGCCCCACCGGGTCCCGCCTTGAGCGCGCCGGTCGCGAAGCCGCAGTCGCCGAGCAGCCAGGCATACGACCCGCGAAGTCAGCCCGAGAAGACATTCAGCATCCTCGCCGCCGGTCTCACGCTCCTCACGCTTGCCACCGGCGGCGGCGGGATCGCCCGGGGAGGAGGCGTCTCACGGTCGGCCGGCGCCAAGGGGTCGGAGCGTCCGCGGTTCAGCGGCCTGAGCAGCTACCAGGGCGTCGAGGTGCGGAACCTCTCCGCCGGGTTCGGGGTGATCGCACTTGGGGACCGCTCGAGGACATGGCACTGGCCGGCCACGGAGAAGCTCGACGCCCTGGCCGCCACCATCCCCGCTCGCGTCGCCCGGCGCTCGCCGCTGCTCGGGCGGATCTTCGCCGACAGCACCTACCTCCGGGCGATGCTCGGCTCGGCCTCGCTGCTGATACCGATCGCCGGGCTCGGCCTCGGGATCGCGGCGGTGCAGAACACCGCCGGCCTGGCGACCCCTCCGTCTGTCGCGCTGACCGCGGCGATCGCCGTGCTCGGCGTGATCGACGCGGCCTCGGGGTTGATCGCGATGGTGACGTTCGTGGTCGGCATCGCCGCCCTCGGCGGAATCAACACGGCCGACCACCTCCGCCTGATGCTCGGCCTCGGAGCCCTGTGGTCGGTCGTTCCCGTGCTGGCCGGTGTCACACGCCCGCTGCGGCGGGCTCCGGCCGGCGGATTCACAGGCTTCTGGGAGCGCGGGGCCGACTTCATCATCGTCTCGTTGATCGGCGCCTGGGTCGTCCAGCGGATCGTCCTCGCCCTCCCGGGACTCGCCGGCGTGCTCCTTCCGATCGATGCTCACGCGAACCAGATCGCACTGATCGTCCTCGCCGCGCTGGTCGTCCGACTCGCATTCGAGACGCTCGCCGCTCACCTCTACCCGCTGCGCCTCGACAGCACGGCATCCGAGACCTTCCCGACTCCGCCCAAGCCGGTCCTGATCGGGTCGGGCGCCGGAAGGACGGCGATCTACGCCTTCCTTGTCTACGTCCTGATCGGTGATTGCTGGCAGCTGTACGCCTCGTCGGCCCTCTTCTTCCTCACCCAGCTGATCTGGGTCTTTCCCGAGCGCTTCCCCAACTTCACGTGGCTCTACCGTGCGGTGCCCAAGGGATTGACCCAGCTCGTCGTGTTCCTCTACGGCTACACGATCGCCTGGCTGCTGATGAAGCGCTACCTCAACCCCGATCCGGCGACCTTCTTCCCCGATGTCTTCGTCGGCTACGGACTGCTCGGGCTGGTGCTCCCCCTGCCGCTGCTCTTCGGCCGCTCGGGTGAGGCCCGTCAGATCGGATGGGGCAAGCGGATACTCGGCCTCGGCGTCCTCGTGATCGCCGTCCTCCAGGTCCGCGGGTACCTCCTGAAATGACGCTCGAGATCACGCACTTCACCGACCCGGCCTGTCCGTTCGCCTTCTCGACCGAGCCGGTCCGTCACCGCTTGCGCTGGCACTACGGTGATCAGCTGACCTGGAACGACCGCATGATCGTCCTGACGCTCGAGCCCGGCGAAGCCGAGAAGCTCGCCCACGGGGCACCCGGCCTGCAGCGCACCTACGGGATGCCGATCGATCCGTCTCCGTATCCGCGGCCGGCCTCCTCCGAGCCCGCTTGCCGGGCGGTCGTCGCGGCACGTCTCAACGCACCCGACGCCGCGGGTCACCTCCTGCGGCGTCTGCGCATCCGGACGATGGCCGGCGGCCTGCTCGACGACCCCGACCTGATCGCGGCAGCCGCTCAGGACGCCGGCCTCGATCCGGCCGACATCGCCCGGTGGTCTGAGACGGCGGAGGTCCACGATGCCCTGGCATCGGACATCGACGCCGCCAGGTCACCTTCCCGGGCGGCTCGCGCACTCGACCACAAGCTCGGCGGTCCCGCCTCGCAGCGGCGCTACTCGGCACCGAGCTACGAACTGGTCAACCCCGACACCGGCCGGACGCTCGCCGTCCCCGGCTTCAATCCCGTCGAGACCTACGAGATGGCGATCGCCAACCTCGCGCCCGACCTGTCGCGCCGAGCCCGCCCCGCGAGCGTCGGTGAGCTCCTCGAATGGGCCGCCGAGCCACTTGCGACCGCGGAGGTCGCCGCCGTCACACAGCTCGACCCGCAGCGGGCTCGCGCCGCGCTCGCCAGGGTCGCGCTAGCCCGGCCGGTCGGAGCCGATTGTTACTGGGAACTGAACTCGCTCGCCTGAGAGCCCCGGTCACCTTTCCGCCAATCCACGCAAGCGACTAGGAGTGCCACATGCACCCGACGTTCCCGTCGATCGAAGCCAGTGCCAGAACTCCCGCCGACCGCCGCTCGGTCCCCCGCGGCGGCCGCCGGGCACGCAACCTCGCATTGGCAGCGGTCCTCGCGGCCGGTGCGGCCGCCGCGGCAGGGTATGGGGCGTCGAGCCTGGCTCCGACCACGCGAGCCGTCGCCTCGGTCAGCAAGGCACCCGTCGCGGTCGCAACGGCGCCGGTCCGCGTCATCTCGACCGTGCGCGGCGACGTCGCCTACCGATCGGTCGGCAGTGGGCCGCCCCTCGTCCTGATCATGGGCCTGGGATCGAGCATGGAGGACTGGGCGCCCAGCCTCGTCGATCGCCTCGCGCGAACTCACCGGGTCGTGATCTTCGACAACGCGGGCATCGGCATGACGGCCGCGGTCCCGGGCACGCTGACGATCTCGGCGATGGCAGATCAGACCAGCGCACTGATCGCCGCGCTCGGCCTCGGCAGGCCGGACGTGCTCGGGTGGTCGATGGGCGGGCTGATCGCCCAGGCTCTGGTCGTCCGTCACCGCAACCGGGTGCATCGCCTCGTACTGGCCGCCACGCAGCCGGGGAACGGGAAGGCCAAGCCGATCCCCGCGAAGGTCGAGCACATCCTCGCAACGGCGACGGCCGAGCAGTTTCTCGCCCTGCTGTTCCCAGCCGATCAGCAGGCGGCGCTGAAGGCCTACGCCGATGGCATCTCGGCCTACAGCGATCGGGCGACGGTACCCGACGCGGTCTTCGGCGCCCAGAGCGGCGCGCTCGGAGGGTGGCTCGGCGGCTCTGAGCCAGCAGGACACAAGGTGAGCGCCTCCACTGTCCGGACGCTGATCGCCGATGGTCGCAAGGACGCCTTCAACCCGCTCGCCAACTCGAAGATGCTCGCCAAGCTCTTCCACCGCTCGACGCTCCAGCTCTACGCCGACGCGGGTCACGCGTTCCTCTTCCAGGATCACGTGAAGTTCGCAGGCAGCGTGAACGCGTTCCTCGCGGCGAAGTCCTAGGCCGTACGGCGGTCCCCGGCGCCGGCGACCAGGCCGGCGCCGGACGGGGCCGCAGGCTCCGACTCACCGCACCCCGACCGTCGAGGCGACCGGATCGGACTCGTCGGTGTCGGTGGCGAGGATCCGGTCCTGATCCTCTGTCAGGTAGGTCGACAGGTCGCCGTAGCGCTCGCGAAGGTTGCGCTTGAGCACCTTGCCGGTGACTCCGCACGGGTAGTCGGCCTCGGTCTTGGCGACTTCGAGCACCGCCAGCTTCGGGTGACCTGCGCTCCGCAGGGCGTCGTTGGCCGCCGCGATCAGCAGCTTCGCGTCGATGTCCTCGAGCGCCGCACGCACGACGGCGACGGCGACCGGCGGCCCGCCCCACCTGCCGGCGACCACGGCACAGTCGGAGATCTCCGGGACCGCGCTCAAAACGACCTCCTCCATGAACACCGAGTAGCCCGGGCCGGCCGACGTCTCGATCGCATCGACCGCCCGATCCACCTGATAGAAGAGGCCCTCGGCGTCGCGGTAGGCGATGTCACCGGTCAGCCAGTAGCCGGCGAGCTTGCTCCGGTAGGTCGTGTCGGCGTCGTTCCAGTAGCCGACCGTGATCCCCGGCCCCTTGGCGCCGAGGAAGCCGAACTCCTCGGGTCCGGCCTCGGTCCCGTCCCTGCGGAGGATCGCGACCTCGGCAACGCCGGTCGGCGTTCCGGCACACCGCTCCTTGCGCTGGTTGGGATCGGTCGTGACGTGGAGCAGCACGCCCCAACCGAGCTCCGTAGTGCCCAGGCGGTCATAGAAGTCGGCCGGCGGCCGGTCGGCGCTCCGCTGGGCGAGGATGGTCCGGATGTGGGTCTCGTGGATCGCGTCGCCCATCGTCACCCAGACGTCGACCGAGTCGAGATCGCCCGCCGGCAGGTCGAGCGCTGCGAGCTCGCCATAGGCATGCGAGAACGCCATCACCGAGGTCGGCTCGTACTCCTTGACGGCGGCGTGCAGCTCCGCGCCGCTGCCGTCGTGGAACGCCACGAGCGGGGTTCCGCAGAGGATCGCGTAGGAGGTGTAGTGGATGCAGCCGAGGTGCGAAGACGGCAGGGCCGTCATCATCAGCGCGCCGGGTGCCTCGGCCTGGCTGAGCATCCGAAAGCGCGGCCCGGCCACGCTCGAGCGGTGTGTGTGGATGACGGGCTTCGGTGTCCCGGTCGTCCCCGAGGAGTGGAGCAGTGAGACCGGGTCGTCCGGGGCGTGGCGGAAGCGGGCCGAGTCGGGTAGGACACTCCGCGGGGCCACCGGCACGTCCTCGGCGACCGTGGTCCACCGCAGGGCGCTGAGCACTTCGGGCTCGATGCTCGAGAGCCGCTCGAGCCGAGGTTCGTCGGTGTAGAGGCCGACCGGCGTGGTCTGAGCCAGCAGCGCTGCCGCGGACGAGCCCGGGGCTCGGCTGTTGACCAGCACGGGGATCGCACCGATCTGCGCGAGCGCGAGATAGTGGATCGTGTAGGCGAAGCAGTCGGGCAGGTAGATCGCAACCCGGTCGCGGGGTGTGACGCCCTGTGCGAGATACCAGACCGACCAGCTCTGTGCCAGCTCGTCGAGATCCAGCAGGCTGAGGTCCACGATCGGGTCGCCGTCGATGCCGGCGACCGGAGAGACCGGGCGAATGAAGGGGATCTCTGGATGCGGGTTCATTCCGATCGCAGCCGCCAGCAGATTCCCGCCGCCGAAGCTGTAGTCGTTTGCAAGGCTGTAGCGCTGACCTTGGGTCAGCACGGTCGGAGCGCGGGTCAGTGTCATCGTCATCGGGTCACCTTTGTTAGGGCTTGTCAGGGCGTCGCGCCAGTGCGCGTCGGACGATCCGGCTCGCGTCGTTCGAAGATCTGCGCGCAGATCTCGCGATAGTGATCGCGCTCGTCACCGAGGACGCCTCGAAGCTCGTCGATGATCCCCGCGAAGGCTTCGGCGTCACCCGCGTCGACGACGTCCGCCAGCCTGCGCAGGCCGCTCGCAAGCGCGCCCCGTGCGCGCACGGCGTGGGCGTTGGCCGCCTGCACGTCCCAGTAGGTCTCCGGCGCGCCCGACGTGATCCGGGCGAGCAATGCCAGCAGCGTCGTGTGCGGCGGCGGTGCGACCGCGCCCAACTCGCCGACGTCGACGTCGAGATCGCCGAGCGCAAGCCCGAAGGCGAGGACGACCGCGTGCGTCAAGGCCTGTGTCGTCGCCGCGAGCGCGTCGTGCTCGTCCGCGCCGAGCTCGACCACCCGGCCGCCGGACTGCTCGATCACCTCCAGCAGCACCCGCCCGCGGGGTCCGTCGTGGACGACTACCGCCGCCACGGGTCGCCCGTCGATGCCGAGCGACGGGGCGAACATCGGGTTCAGGCTGAGGACCTCGAGCTCCGCCGCGTGGACTTCGAGCGCGGCGACGATCGGGCACTTGACCGACAGCGTGTCGAGGAGCAGTGCACCCGGCGTCATCGCGCCGGCCACGCCCGTGACGGCTGCGAGCGCGACATCTTGAGGAACGGCGAGGATGACGATCTGCGCGTCGGCGAGCATGGCGATGAGGCGGCCGTCGAGCGCTGAGATGTCGCCCTGCGCGAAGGACTGGGGGCCTCCCGCGACATGGTCGCCCGACGACATCGTGTCCACCACGCAGACGGTGGCGCCGGCGTCGAGGAGGACGCGGGCGAACATGCCTCCGACGGCACCGGCGCCCCCGGCCACGACGCAGCGCCATCCGACCAGCGACCCGGTGCTCGTCACGGCTCTCCGACCGGCGCCAGCTTTGCCCGGTCGTCTGCGGCGAGCAGCGCGGTGACCATGGCGCACGACTTGACCACCGTCTCCTCGAACTCCTCGTGCGGGTCTGAGAGGGCGACGATCGCTCCCCCGACACCGAAGGACACCTCGCGGTCGGTGACGGTGAGTGTGCGGATCACGATGCTCAGATCGGCTGCCCCACTGAGCCCGAACCACCCGAGCGCACCCGAGTAGAACCCGCGCGGGCCGGCTTCGAGCCGATCGATGATCTGCATCGTACGAATCTTCGGCGCCCCCGTCATCGATCCGCCCGGGAAGGTCGCCTGTACGCAATCGACCGCCGAGACGCCCGGCCGCAGGGTACCGCGGATCGTCGAGACGAGCTGATGGACGGTCGCGTAGGTCTCGACGGCGAAGAGCTGCGGGACATGCACCGAGCCGATCTCGCAGACGGTGTTGAGATCGTTGCGGACGAGGTCCACGATCATCAGGTTCTCGGCCCGGTCCTTCGGTTCGGCGGCGAGATGGCTCCGAAGGGCCTCGTCCTCGGCGGGAGTGTCCCCGCGCGGACGCGTTCCCTTGATCGGCTTCGACTCGACCGTGCCGTCGCAGCCGACCGAGAGGAAGCGCTCAGGCGAGACACTGAGCACCGCGACGTCCGGGAACTCGAGGAGCGCTCCGTAGGGGACCGGGCTGATCCGTCGGAGCTCGAGGTAGGTCTCGCACGGGTCGATCGCGGCTCTCGCCGTGACGGTGTTCGTGAGGCAGACCTCGTAGGACTCGCCCTCGTAGATCTCCTTGAGGCAGCTTCTGATTCGGGCGAGGTAGGCCCCCTTGTCATGGCGGAGCTCGAGCATCTCCTCGGCGCATGAGTCGGTCATGCCGACCAGGGCGTCGTCCCCGGACGAGCTGGTGTCCTCCTCGTACCCCGGGAGCTCGACGACCCGCCGGCTGGTCTCGTCGATCCACGTCAGTGCGGCGACCTCGTCACCGTCGACGCTCAGCGCCATGACGTAGCAGACCCCCTCGAGATGGTCGAGCGCGAGCACCCGATCGGCAAACACCAGCGCGGCGTCCGGAGTCGAGGCTCGATGGACCGCCCGCCCGCCCGTCTGCGCCTTCAACTCATATCCCAGGCAGCCGACGTAGCCGAGATTGAAGTCGAAGGGAAGCTCTGGCGGCCGTGCCGTCGCCCGACTGCGCAGCTGCTCGTCGAGGTACTCGAAGAACGGCTGGTGGAAACGCGTCTCCTCGCCGGATCGCTCGACGGTCACCACGCCGTCGGTCACGTCATATGTCACGTACTCGGCCAGCGGGCCCGATCCGTCGCCGATGAACGAGAAGCGCGAGAGACCCTCGATCACCGAGCTGCTGTCGAGCCAGAAGCGATGCGCGTCGGCGTTGAACAGCTCCCGATGGGCCTGCTCGGCGTCGGGCAGGAAGTCGATGCGCTGGGCGTGGAACTTGTAGCGCCCGTGAGAATTCGGCGGGCGACTGCCCGGACCGACCGAGCGGCCGTGAGCGAGTGCGAGGTCGCGGAAGTTCGCGAGCAGCTCGCGCCCGTGCTCGGTGCTGATCGACTCAGGATGGAACTGCACTCCCCAAAGCGGATCATGTCGATGGCGCACTGCCATCACGACGCCGTCGGCGCTCCACGCGATGACCTCCAGCTCGTCAGGTACATCGGTCACGGCCAGCGAGTGGTAGCGGACGGCCGAGAAGGGCGACGGGAGTCCTGCGAAGAGGCCGACACCAGCGTGGTGTACCGGCGAGATCCGCCCGTGCATCGGCTCGGGCGCGTGATCGACCACTGCGCCGGCAAGCTGGCAGATGCCCTGATGTCCGAGGCAGACCCCCAGCACGGGGAGCCCACCCTCGCCGATCACGCGTGAGCTGATCCCGAAGTCCACCGGCCGGTCCGGCCGGCCGGGACCAGGGGATATCACGACGCTGTCGAAGCTCTCCAGATCAAGGTCCGACCACGTGGTGTCGTTGCGCACGACCACGGGGGGAGACCGATTGACCTCTCCCAGCAGCTGGTAGAGATTGTAGGTAAACGAATCGTAGTTGTCGACGAGCAGCGTACGCATCTGAGATCACCATGTCCGCCTCGTGAGGCCGAGGGTTGGGGTCGGTGGCGCGATTACTCGGCCCGGGTCAGCCCTGTCGAGATGACGAGGTCTTCCACTCGACAGGTCTCGGCGATCACAAGGTCGTAGAGGCGCCGCAGGAAATCTCCGTCGATGTCATGGTCGGCGGCATATTGGGCCGCTCGCTCCTGCACGACCGCGATCCGGTGGGGCGCCATCATCGCGATACCGTCACGGCGCTTGAGGTCTGCGATGTCCACGCAGCAGGAGATGCGCTCGTGCAGGCACTCGAGCAGCCGCCAGTCGATGTCGTCGAGCTTGGAACGAAGAAACTCCAGGTCGGGGTTGGGCGTGGTTGCGGTGTGGGCCGAATCGTCCTTCGAGATCACGACTAGATCCTCCGGAATTGGCATCAACACGGCCACGCTCCTGCAGTCGGGCCGAAAGGCAGACGCGTCACGTGTCCCTTCGCGCAATGATGTCACGCCTGCCGTCTGACAACAACCAGTTCCCATCGATCATCGGACACTCGGGCCACGGGCAGTTCACATCGAGTGCCCCGATCGGGGTGGGTATGCCGGTTTCCGATAGTGTCCTGACGGGTCTGCAAAAGGCACGCCCGGTCGTGCTCCACGCCACCCGCCGTGGTGGCACGGGTCTGAGGCCGCCTTCGGACGGCCACACACACGAGGAGGCGAGCGCTATCACCAGCCAGTCCGACAGAGCCCGACGCCTGCTCGCTCTCCACGTCCCCGGCACGCCACTCCTGCTGCCCAATCCATGGGATGCCGGCTCCGCCCGGCTTCTCGGGTCGCTTGGCTTCGCTGCCCTCGCGACGACCAGCAGCGGCTTCGCCGCCAGCCTCGGCCGCCTCGACGGAGGCGTCACCCGCGACGAGGCGATCGCCCACTGTGCGACGATCGTCGGGGCGACCGAGCTCCCGGTGTCAGCCGACCTCGAGAATGGCTACGCATCTGATGCGGCGGGCGTCGCCGACACGCTCTCGCGGGCGCTCGACGCCGGACTCGCCGGATGCTCGATCGAGGACTACACCGGACTCGAAGACGCGCCGATCTACGATCTCGCGGAGGCTGTGGAGCGTGTGGCGGCTGCGGCCGAGGTGGCGCACGCGGGGCCGGTCCACCTCGTCCTGACCGCCCGAGCCGAGAATCACCTGCACGGTCGCGACGATCTCACTGACACGATCGCTCGCCTGCTCGCCTACCAGGAGGCCGGCGCCGATGTCCTCTTCGCTCCGGGCCTGACGACGCTCGAGGAGCTCAGCACGGTGATTGCCGCCGTCGATCGTCCGCTCAACGTGCTCGCCCTCCCGGGAATGCCGTCGGTCTCCGAGCTGGCTTCGGTCGGTGTCGCCCGGATCTCGGTGGGTGGCGGATTCGCCTTCGCCGCCCTGGGCGCGCTCGTCGAGGCGGCGTGCGAGCTTCGCGACGGCGGGACCTACGGCTTCTGGGAGCGAGCGGGAGCGGGCGCCGAGGCGGCGGAGGCCGCGTTCGGCGCCTGAGCGTCCGCGGGCAGCGCCTGCGAGACGGCGTCGAGCACGGTCCAGGCACCCGGGTTCAAGCGGTGCCCGGACCAGCGGAGGATCGTCAGTCCGCGGCTGCGGACTCGCAGGCTCAGCGTCCGTGTCGAGGCGCCCCGGCGGCTCGCCGGTAGCCACGCGGAGTCGGTCGGGTCCCAGATCTCCAGGCAACCGTCCTGCTCGCGGCCGATCGCCTCGTGGTAGGCCAGGCGGCCTTCGGCCCATGGCTGCGCGAGCCCGTCTCGGTTGCATGCGGTCGTGGGGGTGGCGTGATGCTCGACCAGCTGGACGGCGCGGACGCCAGGGCAGCGGCGGCTCCAGAGCTCCCGGCCGAGGGCCGCCGAAGCCCCGCAGTCCAGGCTTGCGGCCGGCGGGATCTCGCACCAGTGAAGCGGGTGTGGGGTCGTGCCCCAGGTCCACCGCTGGGCGATCCACGCCGGGGGAGCGCTCGCCGCCCGCCCGCGATGAAAGGTCGAGTCGAGGCACTCGAGCCAGGTGCGGGCGAGAGCGCAGCAGGCCTGCCGGTGGTCTGCGAGCTCCGCCGGCTCGCGGCCGGCCGTCAGCGCGTCGAGCAGCCCCCGGAGCTCAGCCACGGCCGAAACGGTAGGCCATGCTGCGGTCGTACGCGCCGGCATCGGCGATCAGGACCCGGGTGCCCGGGCGGATCTCGTCGGGGACGGCGATGCTCATGCGCAGGACGTCGTCCTCCATGCACAACCTGCCGACCACGCGGTCGGGGCCGTGTCCCCAGTGCCGCCATCCGCGGGCGGTGCAGCTGAGGATCCGGTGGGGATAGACACCGGCTCTCGGGACCTCGGCGAGCGATGCGTCGACCACGATCTCTCGGGCGTCACCGGTCTCGCGCACCTCGAGAACCGTCGTCTCGACGATTCCAAGCGGCTGGACGAGCGCTCTCCCCGGCTCGAGCACGAGCAGATCGAGGCGATCGAGCTGAGCCCGGCAACGGGCGACGAGGCCTGGAAGACGGGGCAGGAGGACGGTGTCGAAGTCGTCCGGATGCCACCCGCCACCGAGATCGAGGCAGCGGATCGGGCGGCCGCTCAGATCCTGAAGTGCACGTGCCCACTCGATCATCGCGTCGACGGTTTCGAACCATCTTTCATGGCCGGCCGCGCTGCTTGCCCAGTGAAAGTGAACACCGATCGATTGGGGTTCGGGCAGGTCTTTCAAAGCGGTCACGAGCCGGCTGAAGGTGTCGAAGTCGCCCAGGTCCACGCCGAACCGCGAGGCCACGGACGGGGGCCGCAGCCGGGGCCCGAGGTAGCGCGCCGAGAGGTCTCCCGAGCGGGTCAGCTCGGCCAGGCCGTCCAGCTCGTCGAGGCTGTCGGCGAACGTCCCGAAGCACCGAGACGGGATGGGCGCTGCCCCCCAGGACTTGGCCGGGCCGTTGAGGACGATCTCCTCACCGGTGAACCCGACCTCCCGGGCCCAGCCCATCTCGGCGGCGGTGATCGCCTCGGCCAGGAAGCCGTGTGAGCGCGCGGCGGTGAGCAGGTCGAGATCGGGGTCGGTCTTGATGCTGTAGGCGATCTTCACCGGAAGACTCCCGGCGGCGCGACGGATGCCGGTCGCGAGCAGCTCCCACCGCGCCGCCGGATCGCCACGATGGGCGTGGGGGGTGCGTCCGGCGGAGGGCAGGCCGTCGAGCAGCGCGCTCAGCGGCGGCGGCGGTTCGAGCGGCGCGCCGCGTTCGTGCACGAGTCGCTCGCCGGAGCGCCGCCGGGCAGGGTCGGGCATGCCCGAGAGGTAGTTCCCGGCGCGTACCACGCCGCTCGCGGCGGGGGCGTGCGCCGGCAGCGGGAGGAGCGCGCGCAGCGGGATGTCGGTGACGACCCGGACGAACTCGGATCCGCGGACGGCCGTGAGCGGCGGCGTGCGGCCGGTCGCCGCGGCGATCAGCTCGGCCGGGAGGTTCGCGCCGGCAAGGGTGGCGCCGTGAACCCAGGCCGGGAAGCGCGGGTGCCAGGCGACCAGCCAGACGCCGCCGTCCGGCGCGCGGACGATCTCGAGCTCCCCGCCGCCGGTCCACGCGGCTCGGGAGAGCTCGTCTCGGAGCTTCCCCGCGATCCCGGGAAGCGCTGCTTCGAGGTCGCTCACACGCCCGCTCCAGGCGGACCCGTCGGGCGCCGCGATTCCCGGCTGCATGTGCCGGGCCCCGAGCGTTCGCCCGCGATCAGCGGCGAAGACGACCGACTCGGCGGTGCCGTCGACCTCGGCCTGGAGGCGCAGGCGGGCGTGGGGCCAGGCGCCGGCGAGGTGAGCCCGCGCGTTCTCCAGCGACCGCCACCCGACGAGTCGCACCGGGGGGCGTCCGGGCCCCCTGAGCCAGACGCTCCAGCCGTGCTGGCGGCCGAAGGCGTTGAGCTCGTAGTCGTCTGCGAGCGCTGAGATCATCGGCGGGGACTGCAGGCCGAGACGCGAGGCCAGCTCGGCGGGAGAGGCGTCGATTCGCTCGAGAGCGACTGCGGACGGGCTCAGGAGGCCCTCGCGCGAGCCGAGTGCGGAGGCCAGCCAGCGAGCCTCGCGGGTCGACCCGGAGATCCACGCGCCGCCGGCGTCGAGCCGCTCGAGGATCGCCTGGGCGTGGGCGGCAAAGCTCAGCTCCGACCACGGACGCTCGATCCAGACCTCGTCGAACGCGGGATGGTGGAGTCCGCCGGCGCGGCTTGAGTAACCGACGCCGACGATCCTCAGATCCTCGAACGCCTCGCGCAGCGAGCGGGCCACGCCGAGTCCGGGTGACGGTCCGCAGCCGCTCTGGAGCCCGCTGCAATAGACCGTCGTCATCTCTTGGATCCTAGGTCCCGTCGGGCCTCCCGGACGGCTGGAGGCCGGAGACGGTGAGGACCCCCTCGTAGCCGGTGACGGCTGCCGACTGGCGGCCGAGGGCGGTCCTCGTGACCGCTTTGCGCAGTGGGAATCCTCCGCTCGTGAGGAATGCCTCGATCATGCCGTCGTCAACCTGGAGCGACGCCACGGGGACGCCGTCGCAGTCCCATGAGTCGGCTCGCTGGAGGAAGGAGAGCAGCACGAGGGCCTCGCTGCGACCGAGGCTGGCGAAGTTCCGCAGGAAGACCAGCGCCTCGGCCTTGTCGGGTGTCGCCGACTCGACGAAGAAGTGCGACGAGATCGCGTCGAACGCACCGATCCAGTCCGGCGGCGGCGGGTCGTGCCAATCGACTTGGACAAGCTCCCAATCGGCTGAGCGGAGCCCCGCGGCGACGGGTTCGGGATCGACGCCGGCGTGGGTCTCGAGCCACTCGTAGAGGTGGGCGTAGTCGAAGGAGCCGGGCCGGTCATGCAGCCAATCGTCGACCTCCTTGAGGTTCGTCTCGGCGATGTCGGTGAACACGATGCGCTGCGGCGCCGCGCCGAGGCCGGCCGTCAGGGCGAGCAGCGAGAAGACTGTCGGTCCACCGGCGACCTCGATCAGCCGAGACGGCGGGGTCGGCCTGCCGCGGACGTACTCGATGATCGATGACATCATCGTCGCGGTCTCCGAGCTCATCTGACCGTAGTGCTGATCGAGGTACGCCCGGGCGGGAAAGAGCGTCCAGTCGTCGATCGTGATGCCTTTCGTCTGATGGCGAAGCCGTCCGGCTGAAACGAACCAGCGCCCCGGCCGAGGCCGGGGCGCGATTGTACTTCGTCGGAGCCAGTTGCGGCGGCTACTTGGTGATCTGGATCGTCTGCATCATCCCGAGATCCTCGTGGCCGATGATGTGGCAGTGGAACACGGTCTTGCCCGTGAAACCCTCGAACGGGATGCGGACGACCATCGTCGTCGGCGGCGCGCCGACCGGGGTCCGCGGGAGGACGAAGGTGTCCACCCGCGAGTGGGCGTGGTACGGCTTGCCGTTGATGCTCATGACCTGGAATGCGTCGACGTGCATGTGGAAGGGATGCATGCCGCCCGTGTTGTTGACGAGCGTCCACTCCTCGACGGTCCCGAGCTTGGCGTGCACGTTGACCTTCATCGGGTCGAAGACGTCGCCGTTGAGCGTGAACCGCGGGAAGGCGTCGGGGCCGTTGGCCATGTCGGACCCGAACGCGATCGTCCGGTGCCGTGCGATCTTCGCGTGGGCGAGCGAGTGGAACGGCAGGATCCCCGCCGTCGGCATCGGCGGCGTCTTCATCGGGGCACCTTGCACGACCACCGAGGCCTCGACCCGATTGGGGGCGACGACGAACTGGTTGGGGCGGAAGGCGATCGTCCTCAGCTTCGTGCTCTTCGTGCCGACGACGAGCACGTCGTAGCGCTGACCGCCGCCCATCAGGAGCGTCTTCATGTAGACCGGATGATTGAAGGCGTTCGCGTCTTCGGCGATGACGAGGAAGCGACCGCGGTCGAGTTGGAGGTCGTAGAGGACGTCGGCGCCGATGTTGGCGATGTGCCACAGCTGGACCTCACCCGGGCGGATGAAGATCTTCGGCTGGAGCTGTCCGTCGACGAGGCGGACGTTCGGAGCGATCGGCAGGGCCGGCGGCGGGTCGGGGGAATCGGCGTTGGAGGTGATCAGGGTCTCGTCGGTCGGGATCTCGCCGTTTGTGACCTGGACGGTCTTCAGGCCGACGTCGACCTCCCTGATGTTCTGCAGGGCGGCCGGCAGGGCCTTCGGCTGTCCTTCGATGATGATCAGGCCCGACATGCCGTTGACGATCTGATCCTCGGCGACGAAGCCGTCCTCGTGGGTGTGGTACCAGTACGTTCCCGGGAAGTTGCCCTTGCCGAGCGTGAACTCGTACTGGAAGGTCTTGCCCGGCGCGACGCTGAGGAAGATGTTGTCGTGATTGGCGCCGGGCGAGCCGTGGAAGCCGTGGAAATGCAGGTTCGTCGCCTGCTTGGTGATCAGACCGCCCTTGTTGACGAGCTTGACGTAGAGTCGGTCGCCGAGGTGTACCCGCAGTGTCGGCCCGGCGAAGTCGCCGTTGTAGGTCGTCGCGAGCACGCGCGCACCGCCGATCGTGACCCGCTTGCGCTCGACCGTCAGCGTCACGTGGAGGGCGCCGTTGTGGCTGCGCAGGACGACCGGCTCGTGGAGCGGCTGCCCGGTGACCCAGTGGGGTTGCGCCGGCCTCGCGAGCGCGGCGCTCGCAATTGGTGGCGGCGGTGTGAACCTGCGTAGGTTGAGGGTGCTATTGGAGTAGCCGAGCGCAGGTGTCGCGGCGAAGGCGAGGAAGATCAGGCCGAGGAGCGCGAGCCGGCCGGTGCTGATGAAATGGGATCGTCTCCGGGGAAGACCGTCGTCCGCGGGTCCGACTGCCATCACGCTAGGAATGACAAGTTGCATCTACCCGCCCTCTCAAATTGCCGACTCGAATGACTCCCAGGCCGCGCCCAGCATAGTTCAGAAGACGACACGTATGGTGAAACTGGTCACGTGACGTCGGATCTTCGTGGGGGAACGCAGCAACCAGTGCTATCGAGTACTGTGCGGGACGCAGGACTCAGAGGTGATGTTCGGATGACTCCGCTGACGCGGCCGGGGACGGTCGCCGGGTCGATGGCACATGACACGCTCTGTGTTGTCCGCGGGCGGGTCCATGACGAGGTGGGTGTGTCGTACCCGGGTCCCTGCGTTGGCCGAAAGACATCAGGGTGCTAGGCACGAGGAACGCATGGGCTCGAGGCCCCGCCCGCGGGCGAGGTCCAAGTCGTCGAGGCCTGAGTTCTGGCAGGCTTGCGCGGTGCCCGGTCGACGTCTTCTCCTGCTCGGCTCGACCGGCTCGATCGGGGTGCAGGCGATCGATGTGGTCGATCGGTCCGAGGGCGAGCTCGAGCTCGTCGGCCTGTCGGCCCAGTCGTCGTGGGAGACGCTCGTCGAGCAGGCCCACGCCCACGGGGTCAAGCGGATCGCCCTGACCGATGACGGTGCCGCCGAGGAGGCGGCGCTCGCCTGGCCGGAGGGTGAGGTCCTCGCCGGCGCGGCGGGCCTGGTCCGCCTGATCGTCGAGTCGGACGCCGACCTCGTCCTCAACGGGCTGATCGGATCGGCCGGGCTCGGGCCGACGGTCGCAGCGCTGGGGGAGGGGATCGATCTCGCGCTGGCCAACAAGGAGTCCCTCGTCGTCGGCGGCGAGCTCGTGATGGCCCTGGCCGAGGCGACCGGCGCCCAGATCATCCCGGTCGACTCCGAGCACTCCGCGATCCACCAACTGATCTCCGGAGAGGCCCCCGGTGTGGTCGAGCGGCTCGTGATCACGGCGTCCGGCGGCCCGTTTCGCGGCTGGAGCACCGAGCGGCTGGAGTCGGTGACCGTCGCCCAGGCCCTTCGCCACCCGACGTGGGAGATGGGCGGGAAGATCACGATCGACTCGGCCACCCTGATGAACAAGGGCCTCGAGGTGATCGAGGCCCACCACCTCTTCGGGACGCCGTACGACCGGATCGACGTGGTCGTGCACCCGCAGTCGATCATCCACAGCATGGTCCACCTCTGCGACGGCGCGTCGCTGGCCCACCTCGGCTACCCGGACATGCGCGTCCCGATCTCCTACGCCCTCAATCATCCCGACCGAGCCCCGCTCCCGGTCGCGCCACTCGATCTGATCGCGCTCGGCAGCCTGACCTTCGAGGCCGTCGACGGCGAAGCGTTCCCGTGCCTGCGGCTCGCCCGGGAGGCCGCCGTGGCGGGCGGGACGGCGCCGTGCGTGCTGAATGCCGCAAACGAGATCGCAGTCCACGCGTTCCTCGCCGGGCGGCTCGCCTTCCTGGGGATCGCCGAGGTGATCGAGGGCGTCCTCGACGAGCTCGGGTCGCAGCCGGTCCGGGCGTTCGAGACGCTCTTCGAAGTCGACCGCCGCGCACGCGAGCTGGCCCGCGAGCGGGTCGAGGACCACACGAGCGCTTAAGGGACGCCTGCGAGACTTGACGCGTGTCCCTCTTCCTCGCCCTGGTCGGACTCGCGCTGCTGATCGTCCTCCACGAGTTGGGCCACTTCGCCGCTGCCAAGGCGGTCGGGATGCGCGTCGAGCGGGCCTGCCTGTTCTTCCCGCCGCTCGTCTTCAAGGTCCGCCGTGGCGAGACCGAGTACGGGATCGGCGCGATCCCGCTCGGCGGGTACGTGAAGATCACGGGGATGAACCCGCAGGAGATCGACGGACTCGAGCCGGAGGTCGCGGCCCGCGCGTATTACAACCAGGCGGTCTGGAAGCGGGTATTCGTGATCCTCGCCGGCCCGGTCGTCAACCTCGTGATCGCGTTCGTGATCTTCTGGGTGCTGCTCCTCTCGGGGAGCCTCGGGGCCGACACCACGCTCAGCAACGTCGCGCCGTCGGTCCAGACGGTCGTCCCCGCGCCGACGGTCGCCCAGATCCAGAAGGGCGCTCCGGCGGCGAGCGTGCTCAAGCTCGGCGACAGGATCCAGGCGGTCAACGGGCACGGCGGCTCGGTCTCGCAGATCACCCGGGCGATCGGACGCGACACGTGCCCGGGGACGCCGTCGGCCGGATGCCAGGCTCGCGTGCCGCTCACGCTCACCGTCCTGCGGGCCGGCCGGACCGTGGTGCTATCGGTGCGTCCCCGCTATGACCCGACCGCACGGCGGATGCTCGTCGGCTTCGGCTTCGGCTACCACGCGAAGTCCTTCGGCCCGTGGGGGGCGGCGACGACGGCCGTCTCGGAGATGTGGAGCATCACCGAGCAGACGGTGGTCAACATCGGCCGGGCGCTCACCGACTCGAAGGTCCGCCACCAGCTCTCGGGCATCGTCGGGGTCACGCAGACCGCCCAGCAGGCGGTCGCCACCGGCCCCGAGTACGGCTTCGTCGTGCTCGGCTTCATCTCGCTGAGCCTCGCCGTCCTCAACCTCTTCCCGTTCCTCCCGCTCGACGGCGGACACATCCTCTGGTCGGTGGCCGAGAAGGTCCGTCGGCGGCGGATCTCACCGACCGCGATGATTCGCTTCAGCGCGGTTCCCGCCCTCCTGCTCGGCTTTCTCGTGCTCACCGCGCTCAGCAACAACATCTCCAGCCTGGCCGGGTCCGGCCCCAGCTGAGTCGGGCGGCCGCACGCAGATCCAGCTCTTGATCAGCGGCCCGAACCGTTCGGGGATCGCCGGTCCGAAGAGGGATTCGAGCTCGGCTCGGCCGAGCAGGCTGATGTCCTCCCAGTCGCCGGCGGCTCCCAGCCGCCAGTACGAGCGACGCAGGACGGGGCCGACCCAGTGCGCGGCCGGCAGCAGCGAGTGCGGCTCGATCGGGAAGGAGGCCGCCGGCGTCTGCACGTACCAGCCGCGAGCCACCCGCCGGCATTCGGCGGCGAAGCGGGCCCGCCGGGCGGGGGGGACGTGCTCGATCACGCTGCTGCAGTAGACGAGGTCGAACTCGTCGTCTGCGAACGGAAGGCCGTCGGCCGCGTCACCGACCACCAGCCGTCCGGCGTAGCCCGGTCGGGGAGCGAGATCCACGCCGGTGACGTCAAGCTCCGGCGCCCGCCCGAGCAGGCCGGCGCTCCCGCAGCCCACGTCGAGGATCCGCGTCGTCTCCGTGGCACCGGTGAGCGTCAGGAACTCGGCATGCCGGCGGCCTCTCGCCCGCCGGGCGAATGGCTCGGCCAGGTGGGGCAGCGGTCCGCGAGCCGTGTCATATACGCGGGGATCCGCCACGCCTGTCAGCGTAGCGTCACCCCATCCGGGCGAGCCGCCCCGGCGCGTACAATCGGGGCATGGCTTCCAAGCGACAGATCCACGTCGGTGGTGTACCGATCGGCGGTGGCGCCCCGGTCGTCGTCCAGACGATGACGAAGACCGAGACTGCCAATCTCACTGCCACGATGGACCAGATTCGTCGGGTGGCGGAAGCGGGAGCGGACATCGTCCGGGTGGCGGTGCCCCGCGAGAAGGACGTCGAGGCCCTGCGGACGATCGTCCGCCAGTCACCGATCCCGGTGATCGCCGACATTCACTTCAACCACACGCTCGCGCTCAAGGCGATCGACGCCGGGGCCCACTGCGTCCGTCTCAACCCCGGGAACATCGGCGGGCCCGACAAGGTCGCCGAGGTGGTGCAACGAGCCCGGGCGGCCGGCACGCCGATGCGGATCGGAGTCAACTCCGGGTCCCTTCCGAAGCACCTTCGCGAGCTCGAGGAGCGCAGCCCGGTCGATGCCCTGGTCGCCGCGGCGGTCGAGTTCGTCGAGCTGATGGAGCGCCTCCGGTTCGAGGACTTCAAGGTCTCGATCAAGTCGACGAACGTGCCCAACACGATCGCCTCCAACCGCCTTCTCAGCGAGCGGATCGGCTATCCCCTCCACCTCGGGATCACCGAGGCCGGGACCAAGTGGTCGGGATCGCTGAAGTCGGCCGTCGGCCTCGGCACGCTGCTCGCCGACGGGATCGGCGACACGATCCGGATCTCGCTGTCGACCTTCCACGCCGAGGAGGAGGTCAAGGTCGCCTGGGAGATCCTCAAGGCCCTCAAGCTCCGCGAGCGCGGTCCCGTCCTGATCGCCTGCCCGACGTGCGGGCGCCTCCAGTTCGACATGGACACCGTGGTCGCCGAGGTCGAGCGACGCCTCGAGGCCTACGACGACCCGATCGAGGTCTCGGTCCTCGGGTGTGCGGTCAACGGGATCGGCGAGGCCCGCACCGCGGATTTCGGGATCACCGGGGCCAAGGACATGGGGATGATCTACTCGCGGGGCGAGCCCCTCAAGAAGGTCCCGACCGGCGAGCTCGTCGACGAGCTCTTCAAGGAGATCGACCGGTTCTACGCGGCCGGGAAGACGGTCGTCCGCGACGAGCAGCAGGCCGCCGCCGCCCGCGACTGGCTGGCCGAGAACGAGGATGCCGGGGCGATCACGCCGGAGCGCCTCGCCGCACTCGAGGCCCAGGCGGCCGACGACGACCAGGCCGACGCCGCTCTCGTCGCCGCCCTCGGCACCCCGCCGGCGACGGCCGCTCCGCTCGACGAGGCCGACTCACCGGTCAGCGGGCGCCGGTTCAGCCGTACCTGACCTCGCGGACGGCCGGCGCCGCGGACGGACAGGTCGTCGCCGTCTCGGGAGATGCTTGCCAGACTCTGGCAACGACTTCGGAAATGGTGCGAGGCTCTGGCAAGGACTGCGGAGATGGTTGCCGGACTCCGGCAAGTACTTCTCGAAAGAGGCACCGGTTCTCGGCGGCTCCGCGCCCTCGGCGGACCTACCCTCATCGGGCCCCGCGCCGCGCTCAACGCACGCCGGTGCCGCCGGCCGCGGCGGCCTCGCGCCGGTCAGCCGACCCCCGCGCCCGCGCAATCAGCCGGCGGCTCCGCCCCCGGCGGGGCGCCCCCCGGCCCGCCCGACCCTGCCTGCCGAGCCCCGCTACTTGAGGCCCGCCGACCCCGGATCTGGAACCGGGACCGGCCGGCTGCTCTCCCGGTAGGGCGGCATGTGCGCCGTCCAGGTCGCCTCGAGCGCACCTGGTCCCGGGTAGGGGAGCGTCCCCACGAAGAAGTCGTGTCCGTTCGTCACCGGGATCGCCGGCCCGTACGGCACCCAGTCGGTCGTGTGGATCGCCTGGAACTTGAACTGGACGGTCTGCGGCGTCGTCAGGTCGCCGAAGCTGTGCGGGAGGAACCGCAGCTGCCCCCAAAACCCGGTCAGCGCGCCCCCGGTTGCCGGGTCGGTCCCCCCGCTGAAGGTCACCAGCGGCAGGATGTATGCCTGGTAGCTCGGCTTCTGGTGCCCCGCGCCGTTCAGCAGACCCGCCTGATAGGTGTTCCAATAGGCCTTCGACCCGACCGGGTGCGACCGGTTGGGGCCCGCGTCACGCAGCTGGAACTGCGTCATCCCGACCACCCGCGGCGTCGAGTACGCGAGGAAGTCGCCCTGGTTGTCCCACGCCGCCTGGTTGGCCAGCGACGTCCCGGCAAACGGGTCGGGCGGGTTGGTCTCGTAGCCGAACTCCGAGGCCACGACCGACAAGCCCGAGGAGATGTGGCCGGTCACGACGGCCAGGTTGTCGAGCAGCCCCGGAAGCGTCGCGAGGTTCGCGATCGTGATGTCGCCCGGGTTCGCCGGCGTCTCCGGCGGGATCGCCTTCGTGTACGGGTGGTGTCCCCACGCCGATGCCTTGATCGATCCGTACCTCGAGAAGTCCGAGCAGTTCCGGGCGGCCGCCGCCGTCCCCGTGTAAGGGACGTTCGCCCCGTTCACGCACAGCATCTCCTGGATGAACTTGACCGGCGACAGCGGGTTGTTCACGCTCGGCGACCCCCGACCGCTCGGAGCCGTCTCGCCGGCGACGATGTAGTCCCTGTCGTGACCGGTCGACGTCAGCGCTTGGCGGCCCAACTGAAAGAGACGGCGATAGGCCATCGGCGCGTAAGGGATCACCTTGTGGGCGACCGGGCTGAGGATCGACTGCGGCGCAAGCCAGCCCGCCTGGTTCGGCTCGTTCCACAGCGACCAGAAGCTGACCCGCGGGAGGAGCTGGTGGGAGCCGGTCTCCTTGCGGTAGGTACCCGAGTACCGCTTGCCGACCGCCGCGACGAACCGGTAGAACTGGGTCGGGTTGGGCATCCACGCGGCGTTGTACTTCTTGTACCGGTTGGGAGCCTTCGTGTGCGAGAAGGCCGGCCCCGGCCCCGTGACGTCCAGGTAGACCCCGATTCCGTCGTTGCCGGCGTTCACCACGAGGTTGTCGTACCGGTCCCAGTTCGCGTGCGGGTACGCCGCCGGATCCTTCCCGTTGAAGTGCGCCGACGACTTGATCCCCCGTGCGACATTGCTCCAGAGCACGGTCACCCGGACATACTCGACACCCATCCCCGCCATCACCCGCAGCGCGTGGTCGGCCTTCTGCGCGCTTCCGTTGACCAGCAGATCGTCGTCCTGCATGATCGAGATCTGGTTCGGGCTCGCCTGAGCGGTGCCCGCGGCGCACGCGGCGATCGGGATCGTCACAACGATCCCCAGCAGGAGCGAAAGCAGCCGTTTGCGGTTCATGAGCCTCGTGGAGTCGCGTGACGGACAGGGGAGGACGCGAATCCGCGTCCTCCCCAACCCCAACGAGGTTAGCGACCCGAAAGTCGCGGTGCTCTGGTCAGCCGACGCTTGCGAATCGACTTGCAACCGTGCCCCAGTCGACGGTGTTCCACCACGCGTCGATGTAGTCCGGCCGACGGTTCTGGTAGTTCAGGTAGTACGCGTGCTCCCAGACGTCGACGCCCAAAAGCGGCGTCTGACCGGTCGAGATCGGGTTGTCCTGGTTCGCCGTCGAGACGACCGCCAGGCCCGACCCGTCGTGGATCAGCCACGCCCAGCCCGACCCGAACTGACCCAGGCCGGCGGCCTTCAGCTTCCCCTGGAACTCCGCGAACGAGCCGAACGCCGCATCGATCGCCGCCCCGAGGTCCCCGTCCGGCGAGCCGCCGCCGTTCGGGCCCATGCACTCCCAGAACAGCGTGTGGTTGTAGTGGCCACCGCCGTTGTTGCGGACCGCCTTCTGCTTGTCTGCCGGCACGCTGTCCAGCGACTTGAGGAGCTCCTCGATCGGCTTGCCGTCGAGATCCGTCCCCTCGATCGCGGCGTTCACGTTCGTCACGTATGTCGCGTGATGCTTGTCGTGATGGATCGACATCGTCTTCGCGTCGATGTGCGGCTCGAGCGCCTCAGGCGCGTACGGCAGGTCTGGCAGGACGTATCCCATGTTCGTCTCTCTCCTCTTCAAAGGTCTGTGGCTGGCTGCCACAGTATCTCGCCCGCGGATCATCCGAGCTCGTCGCCCCGGCCGCAACAACCGTGACCACTAGGCTTGGCGCAATGACCCGCCTCGCTGGATATCTCCTACCCACAGAGAAGCAGGCCCCAACAGACGCCGAGGCGATCTCCCACAAGCTGATGGTCCGCGCCGGCCTGATCCGCCAGGTCGGCTCCGGTCTCTGGAGCTGGCTACCCGCCGGCTGGCGAGTCCACCGGAAGGTCGTCGAGATCATCCGCCAGGAGATGGACGCGATCGGCTCCCAGGAGATGCTGATGCCCGTCCTCCAGCCGGCCGACCTCTGGAAGCAGACCGGTCGAGCGGGGATCTCGGAGCTCTTCAAGCTCCACGACCGCAAGCTTGCCGAGCTCGTCCTCGCGATGACCCACGAGGAGGTCGTCACCTCCCACGTCGCCCAGGTCGTCCGCTCCTACCGCGACCTCCCGCTGATGCTCTACCACATCCAGCTCAAGGAGCGCGACGAGCCCAGGCCCCGCGCCGGTGTCCTGCGGACGCGCGAGTTCACGATGAAGGACGCCTACACCTTCGATCGCGACTCGGCCGGCCTCGACGTCAGCTACGAGAAGCACACGCTCGCCTACCAGCGGATCTTCGAGCGCACCGGCCTGCGCTGGTACCGGGTCGACGCCGACGTCGGGATGATGGGCGGCACCGGAGCCCACGAGTACATGGCTCCCTGCCCGGCCGGCGAGAACGACGTCGCCCTCGCGCCCGGATACGCCGCCAACGTCGAGGTCGCCACCGCCGATCCCCAGCCGGTCGCCCTCCCCGACTCGCTCCCCGCCCCCCAGCCGGTCGATACCCCCGGTCTGCGCACCGTCGCCGAGGTCTCCGCCGCCCTCGGCCTCCCGCCCGGCGCCCTGCTCAAGGCCTTTCCCGTGATCGCCCCGCGCCGCGGTCTCGTCGTCGTCCTCGTGCGCGGCGACCACCGCGTCAATCCGGTCAAGCTGACTAACGCCCTCGGTGAGACCTGGCGCCCCGCGTCCACCGCCGAGATCGCCGACCGCATCGGCCCGGTCGGCTTCATCGGCCCGGTCGGCATCGACGCCCCGATCCTCCTCGACGGCGCGGTCGCCCCCGGCGGCTACGTGACCGGAGCCAACCTGCCCGACACCCACCTCCGCGGCGTCCAGCCGGACCGCGACTTCCCTTGTGAGCGGTCAGACATACGATCAGTCGAACCCGGCGATCTGATCGGAGGGAACCCGATCAGCATCGAGCCGGCGATCGAAGTCGGCAACATCTTCAAGCTCGGGACTCGCTACTCGGAGCCCCTGGGGGCCTCCTTTCTCGACGAGAACGGCCAAGAGCAGTTCGTCGTGATGGGCTCCTACGGCCTCGGCCCCGCCCGCATCGCCGCCGCCGCCGTCGAGCAGTTCGCCGACGACCGGGGGATCTCCTGGCCACGCGCGATCGCCCCATTCGACGTCCATCTCGTCGCCGTCGGCAAGACCGGGACCCCCGAGCGCGAGCTGGCCGAGACCGTCTACGCAGCGCTCCGCGACGCCGCTCTCGACGTCGTCTTCGACGACCGGGAGATCGGTCCCGGCCAGAAGTTCGCCGACGCCGACCTCCTCGGCTGCCCCCTCCGCCTCACCGTCGGCAAGCGGTCCCTCGAGAGCGGCCTCGTCGAAATCGTCCGCCGCCGCGGCCAGGAGTCGCTCCCCGGTCTCCCGCTCGACGGCCTCGCAGACGCGGTGAGGGCCCTGTGGCTGACCGCGCCCTGACCAAGAAGCGCCTATTCGGCATCGACCGGTCCGGCCCCCCGCCGCCGGCCACCCAGCCGGGCGCCCCGTGGAACCCCTGGACGATCCCCAACGCGATCGGCTTCGTCCGCGCCGCCCTGATCCCGATCTTCCTCGTCCTCGAGTTCAGCTCGACCGACGGCATCGTTCCGCTCGCGGCGACCCTCTACTTCATCTCCGGCGTGACCGACTACGCCGACGGGATCGCCGCTCGGATCACAGGTCAGTACAGCCGGCTCGGCGCGATGCTCGACCCCCTGATCGACCGGACCCTCGTCCTCAGCGGGGTGATCGTCTGCTGGCATTTCAACCTGCTCCCCCGCTGGGTGATCGGCGTTCTCCTCGCCCGGGAGGTCCTGATGCTCGCGGTCGGCCCGATCTGGGTTCGCAAGGGCCTCGAGCTGAGGATCAACTGGCCAGGCCGGATCGCCGTCGGCCCGACGATGCTCGGCGTCTTCCTCGCGATGGCCGGCGCCCGTGCCGTCGGCGAGGGGTTTCTCTACTTCGGACTCGTCCTCGCCTACCTCGCGACCGGGCTCTACGTCCAAGACGGAATCCGCCAGCTCCGCGGCACGGCCGACTCGTCGGCCAAGACTCGATCCGATGACCCGCGGATTGCAGCTCCTCCGACATCCGTCGAGTAGTCTCAAGCTCAGCTTGAACGTCTGGGGGGTGGAGTTATACTGCGACACCCATCCGCCTGGAGGAGACCATGGACACCTTTCCCGACCTCGGCTCATTGACCGACCCCGAGCTGAAGGACCTGATTCATCAGCTCAGTGAAGAGGAGGTCGAGATCTCCTATCGGCGCCGTCTCCTCCACGGCAAGATAGACATCCTCCGGGCAGAGCTCGTCAACCGGCTCCGCCAGAAGCACGAAGGCGGCCAAGAGATCATCAGCGGCGCCGATGTCGAGAAGCTCTCAGACATCCTCTCCGGTCGCACCTCCGCCGGTCCGATGCCCGGCGGCGTGTAGGCACGGCGGAGCGCGGTCAGAGGTGCCCCTCTAGTGGCGCTGCATTGCGCGGAGTGCGGGTTCGTCAACCCCGAGACCGCGAACTTCTGCCAGAAGTGCGGCGCCCCGATCGTCCACGAGACCGGCCTCGAGCCGTCGACGGCGACCTACCGCCTCGGCGAGACCGGCGACTTCATCCCCGTCGACCTCGAGGAGGTCATCTCCCACGGGGCCGCCCTCGTGATCCGCTCGGGCGGCGGCCGGGTCGGCGAGAGCATCCCACTCGGCGGCGACCGCATGACGATCGGACGCCGGCCCGACTCCGACCTCTTCCTCGATGACGTCACCGTCTCCCGCGACCACGCCCTCCTGATCCGCCGGGCCAGCGATTGGTTCCTCGACGACTGCGGGTCGCTCAACGGGACCTACGTCAACCGCACCCGGATCGACTCCCAGCGGCTCGCCGACGGCGACGAGCTGCAGGTCGGCAAGTACAAGCTCGCCTACCGCGCCAGATGACCGTCGTCTCCGAGAATGCCGGTCCGGCCGGCGACCCGCGCTCCCAGCGCGCCGGCTCGACGATCGCCCCCGCCCCCGAGATCGACCTCCCCGAGTCCAGCCGGCCGCCCGCCCAGAAGTCGATCACGATCGGCGCCGTCTGCAAGGGACTCGTGCAGGAGTTCCCGGACATCTCGATCTCGAAGATCCGCTATCTCGAGGACCAGAAGCTCCTCACCCCCCGCCGGACGTCAGGCGGCTACCGGCTCTACAGCCCCACCGACGTCGCCCGTCTGCGGACCATCCTCCGCCTCCAGCGCGACGAGTTCCTCCCCCTCCGGGTGATCCGCCAAGAGCTCGCCGCCGGGCGGGATGCCGAGCCGGACACCGTCCCGACCGCCAGCCCGTCCGCCTCCAGCCGGCGCTGGCGCCCGACCGTCGCCGTCACCGAAGCCGCCGCCTACTACACGATCTCAGACGTCGTCGAGTCGACCCAGGCCGACCCCCGGCTGATCGCCGAGCTCGAGGACTACGGCGTGATCAAGGGCGAGAAGCGCGGTGGCGTGATCTGCTACGACGACACCGAGCGCGAGATCATCCGCGCGGTCACCGAGCTCGCCCGCTACGGCGTCGGCGGCCGGAACCTCCGTGTCTTCCGGTCGTCCGCCGACCGCGAGGCCAGCCTCCTCCAGCAGATCCTCGAGCCGGCGCTGCGCTCACGCAACCCCCAGCGCCGGCGTGAAGCCGTCGAGGCGCTCGAGAACCTCGCGGCCGTCGCCACCCACCTCAAGCACCTCCTCCTGATTCGCGACCTCCGCAAGCTCGCCAACTGAACCTGCGGTCGCACATCCGCGCGATCCCCGACTTCCCCCGCCCGGGGATCCTCTTCCGGGACATCACGCCCCTGCTCGCCGACCCGCACGCCCTCGCCGCCGCGATCGACGGTCTCGCCGAGATCGCAGCCGACGCCCGCGCCGACCTCGTGATCGGGGCCGAGGCCCGCGGGTTCATGCTCGGGCCCGCGCTCGCCACCCGCCTCGCCGCCGGCTTCGTCCCCGCCCGCAAGCCCGGCCGCCTCCCGTACGACGCGCTCAGCGAGGCCTACGACCTCGAGTATGCGACGGCGACCCTCGAGGTCCACACCGACCCCGTCCTCTCCGGCGCCCGCGTCCTCGTCCACGACGACCTCCTCGCCACCGGCGGGACCGCCAAGGCGCTCTGCGATCTGGTCACCCGACTCGGAGGACACGTCGTCGGCGCCGTCTTCCTGATCGAGCTCGCCGACCTCCGCGGCCGCGACCGGCTCCCCTGTCCCGTCGACGCCCTGATCACCTACGGCGACTGAGCCCCGGAATGTCCGCCTCGCTCGACACGGCGATCGCCGCCGAGGACATGCGCTGGTGGGGGTGGGGCGATCCCGGCCACCAGTCGGCCCTCCCCGACCACGTCGTCGAGCTCCTCCGCGAAGAGGTCGGGATCGCCGAGGACCCCCGGCGACCGGTCGAGCTCGAGGACGTCAAGCTCCCGCCGTCGGCCCTCGGACGCGCCGCCCACCGCGGCCTGAGCGACGCCGTCGGCGCCGCCCGGATCCTCACCGACCACCAGGTCCGTGTCGTCCACGCCGCCGGCAAGGGCTACGTCGACCTCCTCCGCCAACGGACCGGAACCCCCGAGGCCGCCCCGGACGCCGTCGTCTTCCCCGACTCCCACGAGCAGGTCGCCGCCGTCCTCGCCGCCTGCGCCCGCTTCCGCGTTGCCGTCGTCCCCTTCGGCGGGGGGACGAGCGTCGTCGGCGGGGTCGCCCCGCTCCGCGGCCGTCAGGTGGCGGTCGTCTCGCTCGACCTCCGCCATCTCCGGGGCCTTGTCGACGTCGACCGGGAGTCGCTCCTCGTCCGCGCCGCCGCCGGGACCCGCGGTCCGGCCCTCGAAGCCGAGCTCGCCGCCCACCGGCTGACGCTCGGCCATTTCCCCCAGAGCTTCGAGTACGTCACGATCGGCGGGTGCGCCGCGACCCGCTCGGCCGGGCAGGCCTCCAACGGCTACGGCCGGATCGACGAGCTCGTCCGCGGCCTGCGGATGGCCTCCCCGTCGGCTGAGCTCGTTCTCGCCGCCCAGCCCGCCAGCGCCGCCGGACCCGATCTTCGCGAGCTGATCGTCGGCTCGGAGGGGACGCTCGGCGTGATCACCGACGTCACCCTCAAGGTCAGGCCCCGGCCCGCCGAGACCCACTACGAGGCACTGTTCTTCGAGACCTTCGAGCAGGGCGCCCAAGCCCTGCGCCTCGTCGCCCAGGAGCGCCGGGCGCCCGACATCGGCCGCCTCTCAGACGAGGAGGAGACCCGTCTGACGATGGGTCTCGCCGGCGACGGCGGCCTCAAGGGCAGGCTCGGGCGCGGCTACATCCGCACCCGCGGCTACGCCGGCGGCTGCCTGGGGATCTTCGGCTGGGAGGGCGACACCGACGACGTTCGTCAACGCGCCGGCGACACCCTCGCCGTCCTCCGTCGGGCCGGCGGCCTCCAGCTCGGCGGCTCGCCCGCACGGGCCTGGGCCCGCGGTCGCTTCGCCGCTCCCTACCTCCGCGACGACCTCTTCTCACTCGGCGTGATGGTCGACACGATGGAGACCGCCGGCCGCTGGTCCGGCCTGCTCGGCCTGCGCGAGGCGATCATCGCCGCCGTCCGCCAGACTCTCGGCGACCGCGGCACCCCGCCGCTCGTGATGTGCCACATCTCCCACCTCTACCAGTCCGGCGCCTCGCTCTACTTCACGGTGATCGCCCGCCAGCAGGACGGCGCGGAGATCGAACAATGGCAGGCGGCCAAGGCTGCGGCCACCGACGCGATCATCGCCGGCGGCGGGACGCTCACCCACCACCACGGCGTCGGTCGCGACCACGCGGCCTGGCTCGAGCGCGAGATCGGTCCGGCCGGCGTCGACCTGCTGCGTGGGCTGAAGGCTCGCCTCGACCCGGCCGGGATCATGAATCCCGGAAAGTTGATGGGGTAGGGGCCCGGGCGGGGGGGCCGAGGGGGGGCCGGGGCCGGGGGGCCGGGGCCGGGGGGCCGAGGGGGGCGGGGGGCCGAGGCCGGAGGGTGGGGGGGCCGGCTACTTGCCGGTCGTGCGGTGCATCGCCACGCGGGTGTGGCCGGCGTCCCGGCGGCCGGTGCCCGGGCCGCTGCCGCCTGTCGCCCGGGAGGGGGCGGGGGTGCGCTTGATGAGCAGCCGGAGCGCCTGGTCGTGCGGGCCGTCCTCGGCGCGGTCGGTGAGGGCGGTCGGGTGGACCGTACGGAACACAGGGCCGCGGCCGGCGTCGACGACGGCGACGACAACCTTGGTCCGGCTCGGCGTATCGAAGACGATCCCGTCGTGTGCTGGCCCGGTCCCGGCAACCTTTACTCGTTCGCCGGCGCGTGTCTCGTCCATAGCTACAGGGTACTCGGCCTGCGGGTGATCGAGGCCGTTCGGTCACGCGATTCCTCGTTGGCTGATGGAGATCGCCGTTCGACGGAGGTTGCGCACGTTCTTGTGGAAATGCTTGCCGGAGTCCGGCAACTAGTTCTCGAAAAGGGTCGGCAACACGCCCCCGGCTCGGCACTCCCGCTCTCGCTCTCAGCTCCCGCTCCCGCTCTCGCTCTCGGCTCTCGCGCCTGTCGGCCGCAGCCGTCGTGTCAGACACCCGCGAACGCAAAGCGGGCCCCGGAGCAGATCCCGGGGCCCGACCGATGCCCCTTCAAGAGGACGCCCGCCCCCGCTGCTGGGCTACGTCCGGACCGTACGGTCCGGCTCCCCGGAAGGCTGGATGTCCTCGGGTGCGCCGCGCGGGTCGGACTCGAGGCCGGTGCCCGTGGTCTCTCGGCCCTCGCCCTCGTAGTCGTCGTAGGACCGAAGCGGCGGGAGCAACGACCAACCCGTCGCGGCCTCGAGCCCGGCGCTCCGATCGGAGCTCTCCGGCGCCCGGCCGCCGTCGAGGCGGTCCGAGACCGGTCCCCGGCCGTGTCCCTGAGCCGCCTGGTTGCCACGGAGCTGGGGAATCGCGGCCTGCCTGATCGCGGGAGCCTCGAGCGGCGTCGCTGCCAGCTCGTGACGGGGTGCCTCGACCTCGACCCTCGCGGCCCGCGCCGCCGCCCCAGCCGCCCCAGCCACCGGACCGGACGCGGCCGACCGCGGCCAATCGCGACCACGGAGGGTCGCCGCCTGGTTGGCGATGATCGCCCGGGCCCTGGCGCGCTCTGCGGTCGCGTTGGTCTGGGCGGCGTAACCCGATGCGCGGGAGTCGACGCGCTGGTCGACGGGCCCACGTGCGGCGGCGGCCCGCCGCTTTGGCGTAGCGATCGTGTATGGCTCGTAGGGTGAGTTCATCGCCGTGCCGGTCGCCGGAGAGGCCGGACGGACACCACCGGTGCGATCGGTCGGCGGGCCGGCGAGCCGCGTGCGGCCGGCCGGAGGGGCCGCGCCCGCGGGGATCGGGTCACCGTCGTAGACCAGCTCGATCTGGCGGGGGGCCGGGGGAGCGCCGAGCGCCGGCGCGAACGAACGGGCGTCGTGGAGGGCGGACTGCTCGAGTGCGCTCGTCAGGTCCCGATCGAAGTCGACTTCCGCACCGGGGACGCCGGCGTCGGGGCCGACGTGGTAGTCGAGCCAGGCCTGACCGAGCTCAGTCGAGTACTCGGGACTGTTGGCGAGGCTGGTCTCGAGCATCGTCTTGAGCAGACGGAGGTCGCGCTCGCTGGCTTCGCGACGGTTGAGGATGCAGGTGCCGTTGTAGCCATCCCAGACGGCTGCGAAGATGTCGGCCATCGGGCCGGACTCGAAGGCGTTGCGGTCGGCTGCGATCATCGGACACATCCCGCCCCTGCGGTCGGTGTTCGCGCCGGCGATGATGCGGTTCCGCTCGAGACCGTCGAGCATCGCTCGCTTGGTCTCTGGGGGAAGGAAGTCGACCGTCGTCCTCAGTCGCTCGACACGCTGGTTCTTCATCTGACGCTCACCTCGTCGCTCCGGGGTAGATGCAAAGCTTTCGGGGCAGGAGCGTAGGGTGGCCCATCGGCAAGCGCAAGCCGGGTCCTTCTGCTGCACGGAGACTTGCACCGGCGGCTTCGGGCACTGGGTCGGACGGCATCGGGGGGCGGTTTGGCGGCGGCATTAGGCTGGAGGGATGGAGCCGCCGCCGACCGTCCCGACCGGCCGGTTCGTCCCGCAGGGGTTCGACGCCCTGTACGGGCTGGAGCTGCTGGACGTCGGCAGCGACGAGGTTCGCGCCCGGGTCGCCGTCCGCGACGAGGTCCGCCAGCCGTTCGGGCTGGTCCACGGGGGCGTGTTCGCGTCGATCGCCGAGTCGGTCGCCTCGGTCGGCACTGCGGTCGAGGTGCTCGAGCGGGGTCTGACGGCGATGGGCATGTCGAACAACACGACGTTCCTCAGGTCGGTCACCGAGGGGACCGTCCACGCGGTTGGCCGGCCGCTCCACAGGGGCCGGACGACATGGGTCTGGGACGTCGAGATCAGGGACGACGACAAGCGGTTGTGCGCGACGTCACGCGTGACGATCGCCGTACGACCCCAGCGCTGAGCGCCATCGCCGGTCCCCCGGCGCGGGTGCGGCTTGCCGTCCACTCGGGATCACCAGATCGATGATCGGCACTTCCCGGCGGCGTACGCGACTACGGGTTCCGCGTCCGCGCGACCGTCCCGCTCGTGGTCTGGCTCACCCACGCCCCACGCCCCACGCCCCACGCCCCACGCCCCGGGGCGCGTCAGCCGCGGTAGCGGTTGGTGATCGGCATCCGCCGGTCACGCCCGAAGGCCCGCTCGGTGATCTTGATTCCCGGGGGAGCCTGGCGTCGCTTGTACTCGGCGGCGTCGACGAGGCGAATCACCTGATCGACGTCTGCTTGGGGCAGGCCGCGCTTGATCAGCTCGTCTCGGCCGAGGACCTCCTCGACGTAGCCGCGGAGGATCGCGTCGAGGATGTCGTAGTTCGGGAGGGTGTCGTCGTCGCGCTGGTCGGTGCGCAGCTCGGCTGACGGCGGCCGGTCGAGGATCGCCGGGGGAATGCCGCCGCGATGGCGGGCGAGCAGGTAGACGAGCGTCTTCTCGCAGTCCTTGATCACCGCGAAGCCGCCGGCGGAGTCCCCGTAGAGGGTCGAGTAGCCGACCGACATCTCGGACTTGTTGCCGGTCGTCAGGACGAGCCAGCCGAACTTGTTCGACAGGGCCATCAGGAGGTTCCCGCGGATCCGCGCCTGGATGTTCTCCTCGGCGAGGTCGGCCGGTCGGCCGGCGAAGATCTTGGCGAGCGTCTCGTCGTAGACGGCCATCGCCGGGGCGATCGCCAGCTCGAGCAGCTCGACACCGAGCTCGCCTGCAAGCTGGCGGGCGTCGGCCTGGGTTGCGGGCGAGGAGTAGGGGGATGGCATCACGACGGTGCTGACCCGGTCGGCGCCGAGCGCGTCGACGGCGATGCAGGCGACCAGTGCCGAGTCGATGCCGCCTGAGAGCCCGAGCACGACGTGGAGGAAGCCGTTCTTCTCGACGTAGTCCCGCAGGCCGAGGGCGAGGGCGGCGTAGATCTCTGCCTCGACGGGCTCTGCGAGGTTCGTCTTTCGGAGCGGTGGCGGCGGGCCGAGGCTGGGGGGGAGGTCGATGGCTGCGAGGAGGTCGGCCGGGGCCGGGTCCAGACCGACCCGGGGTCGGCGCGGCCGCTCGTCGTCGGTGTCGTCGGCCGGGGCGACGTCGAGCTCGCAGACGAGGAGCTCCTCGGTGAACTGCCCGGCGCGGGCGATCAGAGCGCCGGTTCGGTCGAGGACGAAGGAGTGACCGTCGAAGACGAGCTCGTCCTGGCCGCCGACGAGGCCGCAGAAGGCGAAGGCCGCGCGGTCCTCGCGGGCCCGGCGGCCGAACATCATCTCGCGCTGGATGCCCTTGCCGGCATGGTAGGGCGAGGCCGAGAGGTTGAGGATCAGGGTCGCTCCGGCGAGCGCCTGGGTGCTGGCCGGCGGCCCGGGCTGCCAGACGTCCTCGCAGACGGTGAGGCCGATCCGGTGTGGCCCGAGGTCGATCAGGCTCGCTTGGGAGCCGGCGGCGAAGTAGCGCTGCTCGTCGAAGACCCCGTAGTTCGGGAGGTGGACCTTGCGGTGGACGGCCCGCAGGCGGCCGTCGGCGAGGACGGCCGCGGAGTTGTGGACGCCTTCGGCTCGCTCGGGGTAGCCGACGACGACGACGATGCTCTCGGCGAGGACGGCGAGTCGCTCGACCGAGGCGGCCGCGTCGCGGATGAAGTGATCCTTGAGGAGGAGATCCTCCGGGGGATAGCCGGTGATCGCGAGCTCGGGAAAGAGGACGACCTGGGCTCCGGCGTCCCGAGCGTGTTCGATTCCGGCGGCGATCTTCCGCTCGTTGCCGGCGATGTCGCCGACCGTGGCGTTCATCTGGCAGAGCGCGAGACGGAGTGCCGGAGGATCGGACATCTGTCTGGGATTATGAGCCGCGCGCGACGCCGACGACCGGACGGCCGCGGACTCGCGAGCCCGGCTTGGGGGCGGTCGGTCCGGGAAGGGTTGTACTATCCGAGCGAACAACTGTTCGACACGCCTAGTCGCGCCGGCACCTTGCGGGCGTGAACGGGGGACCCACTTGCCCGGTTCGGCGGCTTCTGCGCCGCGTCGGGTTGGGGCGAATCGGCCGCTGGTGCGGCCGTAGCGACGAGCACGCCGAGCTCTGGAGGAGCCGGCGGGGCTGGCCGCGAGCCCGACAGCTAACTCCGGCGGCCGCGTAGCAAGGAGAATCATGAAGCGACAACTCGACCTGCGGTCCGGACGCGTGCTGGTCGCCCTCGGAACCCTCGGAATCGGCGGCGCGTACGCCACCTCGGCGGCCGTCTCGGCCCAGGCGCAGGCCGGCGGCACCACCGGCGGCACGACTGCCGCGACCGTCGGCGGCACGACCGGCGGCACCGTCGGCGGCCGACCGGCCCAATCTTCAGATGGCCCGCCAGACCCACGTGGCGCGGTGGTCTTCACGGACTCGATCGGCGAGGCGGCTACCGTCCTGCGGCCGGACCGGCCGCTCGTGGTGCAGCCGGTCGTATCGGCGATCGAGACGACACGGAACGTTCTGATCGGAGCGACAGTCTCCGTTCACGGGGTCGTCTCGCAGGTCACGTCGACCGACCGGACGGTTGCCCTCGAGGAGCGGCGTGGGGATCGTTGGCTGACCGTCGGTCGTGCGCGTACCGAGGCCCACGGGCGCTATCACCTCGGCTTCCGGCCGGGTGCGCCCGGCACGCTCAGGCTGCGGGTCCGCGTCGGCGGAGCCGGCAGCCAAGCCGACGCCCGGCGGACGCTCGGATCGGTCAACGTCTACCGGCGGGCGCTTGCCTCCTGGTATGGAGGTGGTGGGTCACTCGCGTGTGGCGGGACGCTCACCGACGCTACGCTCGGCGTCGCCAGCAAGACGCTTCCGTGCGGGACGATGGTCCTCTTCCGGGTCGGCCACCGGACCGCGCGCCTCCCGGTCGTCGACCGCGGGCCGTACGTCGCCGGTCGTGAATTCGACCTCACGGCGGCCGCCAAGCGGGCGCTCGGGTTCGGCGACCTTGGCACGGTCTGGGCGACGGCCTAGGGGTCCGCGGGCCGGCGACGGGTCTGGGTTGCGGGTGACCGGCCGGCCGGCGACGGGTCTGGGTTGCGGGTGACCGGTCGGCGGCGGCAGACTACGATCCGCGCTCGATGAAGCTCGGCATCCTCACCGGCTCCGGCACGTATGCGCTCGAGGCGGTCGAGCGTCCGGCGACCCGCGAGATCCGGACGCGCTTCGGCGGCGTCGTCGTCACCGAGGGGCGTCTGGCGGGGGTCGACGTGGTCCACGTCTCCCGCCACGGTCACGGGCATCGCCGGTTGTCGAGCCATGTCAACCATCGGGCGAACACGCTGGCCCTCCGGGAGGCCGGGGTCGACGCGATCCTCGCGGTGACCGTCTGCGGCGCCGTCGACCCGGAGATCGAGCTCGGGGGGTTGATTGTCTTCGACGACTTCCACTTCCTGACCAACCGGCTGGCCGACGGGTCGATCTGCTCGCTGTACGCCGAGGGCGAGCCCGGACGCGGCCACTGGATCTTCGAGCGGCCGTTCAGCCCGCCGCTGCGGGAGGCACTGCTCGATGCGGCCGCCGAGATCGGTGCTCCGGCGCGGGACGGCGGCTGCTACGGCCACGTCGACGGCCCGCGGTTCAACTCGCGGGCGGAGATCCGGATGCTCGCCCAGTGCGGAGTCACCGCGGTCAGCCAGACGGCCGGGCCGGAGACGGTGCTCGCCGGCGAAGCCGGGCTCCCGTACGCGCTGGCGGGCTACGCGACCGACTACGCCAACGGCGTGATGGCCGATCCCACGCCGGTCGCCGAGCTGGTGCGCCTGATCGACGCGAGCGCCGACGTCTTCGGCCGGACGCTGGCCGCCGCCGTGCGCAAGCTCGCCGGCGCCACGATCGAGCCGACCGGATCCCACTTCCGCTTCGACTGACCCGGCGAACGGGTCAGCTGTCAAGATGCAGGCGGATGTCTGACACGATCCGCGAGATCATGGCCGACCTGCCGCTGGCGACGATGAACCAGCGTCCCGAAGGGATGCTGGCGATCCGCCGGGCGGAGGTTCCCGAGCCCTACCAGGCGGCGGTCGACGCCTGGGTCGAGGCGAACGGCGGACGGATCGCCTATGACGCGCTGTTCAAGGTTCACAACGGCACGACACCCGACCTTCCTGGTGGCGACGCCTTCTACGTCCTGCCCCCGAGCGCGTTCAAGGCCTCCTAGCCGGTCCGGACGCGAGCCCGCCGGCTGCTCGGCGGGAGCAGGGTCACCGACGGTCGAGTCGTCGCTTGAGGGTCGCGAGATCGCTCGCCACGGCCTCCGCGTCCCGCTCGAAGTCCTGATCGGTGACGCCGGGCCTCCGCCTGAGCGTGAACACCACCTCGCAGCCGGTGCCGTCGGCAATCACCCGCATCGGGTTGTAGACGGTCTCGCCGGACGAAAGGGTGACGTCGTGGTCGAGGACGCCGAGCTCGTTTCTCCCAACGAACGCGATCACAACGGGTCCCATCGGCGAGTCGGCCACCCACCGGCCACCGACCTTCGCGATCGACCTGCCGACCCCCGCCGCCCAGGCCGGGAGGTTCGCGGGGTCCGCGGCGTAGGCGTAGACATCGGCGGCGGACCGGTCGATCGCCGTGCTTATGTGTCTGGACCCGGAAACCACCCACCGCCGACGCTACCGAAGCCGCCGGCCGGCCGCGCCCGCCGCTCGCCGGGCCGCCGACCGGTGTCCGCCGGGTCGGAAAGAATCAGCTGATGGCCGGCCGGACGATCGCCCACCTCGACATGGACGCGTTCTACGCGTCGGTCGAGCTCCGCCGCCGTCCCGACCTCCGCGGCCTGCCGATGGTCGTCGCGGGCTCGGGGCCCAGGGCCGTGGTGACGACGGCCTCCTACGAAGCGCGTGCCGCCCACGGGATCGGCTCGGCGATGCCGCTGTCGCGGGCCAGACGCCTATGCCCCGAGTTGGTCGTCGTCCCCCCGGATTTCGCCGCCTACCGGGAGGCCTCGGGCAAGGTGATGGGCATCCTCCGGGCGAACATCGAGGTCGTCGAGGTAGTCGGCCTCGACGAGGCCTACATGGACCTGACCGGCTACCTGACACCCAACGCGTCGATGCAGCGCGTCCGGACGCAGATCGCCGCCGCGACCGGCCTGACCTGCTCGATCGGCCGGGGACCGAACAGGCTGCTGGCAAAGATCGCCAGCGGCCTCGAGAAGCCGGGGGGGACCGTGACCCTGACGGCCGACGGCGCGGCCGTGCGGTTCGCCGGATCCTCGCCCCGCCTGATTCCCGGGATCGGTCCGAAGACCGTCGGCCGGCTCGAGTCGATGGGGATCAAGACGATCGGCGACCTCCGCGACCAGCCTGTCGACCGGCTTCGGGCGGTCTTCGGCGAGCACCACGGCGCCGCCCTCGCACGCCGGTCGCGCTTCGAGGACGAGACACCCCTCGAGCCGGTCCGGGAGGCCAAGTCCCAGTCGACGGAGACGACGTTCGACTACGACGTCGTCGACCGCGCCAGCCAGGTCACCGCGATCGAGTCCCTGGCCGCCGAGCTCTGCCGCCGTCTGCGGGCCAACGGGGTCCACGGCCGGAACATCGCGATCAAGGTCCGTCTCGACGACTGGACGACCGTGACACGCGCGAAGACCGTCGGCCAACCGACCAACGACCCTGCCGTCGTCGGGCAGGTCGCCTGCCAACTCCTGCACGCCTACGACCCGCCCCGGCCGGTCCGCCTGCTCGGCGTGAGGCTCGGCGCGCTCGAGAGCGACCAGCCGCCCGAGCTTGCCGCGGCACTCGGAGGCGACCTACAGCTCGAGCTGCCCGGGGGCTGACGCCGGACGCCGCGGGCTACAGCTCGAGCTGCCCGGGGGCTGACGCCGGACGCACGCGACCTACAGCTCGCTCCTTGGGGGCTAACGCCGGACGCACGCGACCTACAGCTCGCTCCATGGGGGCTGGCGCCGGACGGACGCGGCCTACAGCTCGCTCCATGGGGGCTAACGCCGGACGGACGCGGCTACGGCTCGCGGTCGCCGGGAGCCGACCCGACGGGGAACTGCCCTAGAAGCAGAAGATGAAGCAGCGGTTGATCGTCAGGTTGACGGTCGTCGACGCGGCCGCGAACCCGCCAGACGTGCCGGTTATCACGACCGGGTGGGCCCCGGTCGGGCTCGAGCTGGCGGTCTTCAGGGTCAGCGTGGTCTTGGTCGTGCTCGTCAGCGGCGAGAAGCTCGCCGTCACGCCGGACGGCAATCCGCTCGCGCTGAACGCCACCGATCCCGTGAAGCCGTTCACCCCGTTGACCGTGATCGCGTAGGCAGCGCTCTTGCTCTGCGACACGCTCACGCTGGTCGGTGAAGCCGACAGCGAGAAGCTGGCCGGCGGAGGCGGCGGCGCGGACGCGACCGGTCCGACGAGGGGCGCGGTCGCCGGCAGTGAGGTCGCCCCATCCGAGGCGGTCACGATCACGGTGACGAAGTCGCCGACGTCAGCTCCGGTCAAGGTATAGGTCGAACCAGAGGCTCCGGTCGACGAGCAGGCTGCCACCGAGTTGGCCGTGCACCGCTCCCAGAGATAGGTGTAGGACGTCGGCGACGGCGTCCAGGCGCCCGGGTTGGCGCTCAGCACCTGCCCGGCGGCAAGCGTTCCGGAGATCGACGGAAGCGCGGTGTTGACCGGGGGGGTCGGCGGCGGTGGCGGTGGCGGTGGCGGGCCCACCGGTCCGGCGCCGTTTGGCGTACCGATCCCCGTCGGGCCGTCGTAGCCGACCCGCCCGGTGCACTGGTAGGTCCCGCTGCACGAGCCGTTCGATCCGCTGGTCACGTCGTTGTACTGGCCGATGTTGCCGTAGGCGTACGAGCCGAACGACGAACCCGGCGACCGACCGCCGGCAAGCGCATAGATGCTCGCGACGACCGGCGAGGCGACGCTCGTCCCCCCGAACACCATCCAGCCCTTCTCGCCGTACGTGTCGTAGACGGCGACCCCGGTGTTCGGATCGGCCACGGCCGAGACGTCGGCGACCATCCGCCGCGGACAGCCCGTGTCGAGCTGCCAGGTCGGCTTGGGCGCGTACGCCGAGCACCCGCTCCCGGCGCCCGACCAGGCCGACTCGCTCCAGCCGCGGGTGTTGCTCGCCCGCGAGAGGGAAGTCCCGCCGACCGCGGTGACGTACTGGGATGCCGCCGGGTACTCGACGCCGAAGCCGCCGTCGCCCGAGCTGACCATGATGTCGACCCCCGGGTGATTGAAGTAACTCGTCGAGTAGGAGTTCTCGCTGCCCGACTCGCCGCCGCCGTAGCTGTTGGAGATCTGAGTCGCCCCGAGCTTCGCTGCCTCGTTGACCGCCGTGCCGAGGCTCGCGAGGGTCGACGAGGACGCCTCGACCAGGATGATCTTGCAGTTCGGGCAGATCGCCGAGACCATGTCCAGGTCGAGCGAGATCTCCTCGCCCCAGCCGGCGTCGCCCGACGGGTAACTCGTCCCGCCGGACTGGTTGACCTTCGTGAAGCAGCCCGGACCGCACGGCGGCAGGCCGTAGGTCGACCGGTAGTTCGCCAGGTCGGACGCCGCGTTCGGGTCGTCATACGCATCGACGATCGCGACGGTCTTGTTCCCGCCGCTGCTCGCCGCCGCGCTCGCCACGCTGTACGCGCTCTGGAGGTCGCCCGGCCCGAAGCCGGCCGGAGTCACCGCCGGGCTCACGGCGTTCGGGCTCGCGAGCGGGGCCGCCGCGCCGGGGGTGGTCCCATCCGGGTTGGTCACGGCGATCGCAAAGCAGGATGCGTGGCCGGCGCTCGGCGTGTTGCACGCGCGCTTGAAGATCCGCTGGACCCTGCCTGACGCCGCGAGCGCGGATGACGGGCCGACCGCGGCGACCGCGACCAGCAGGCCGAGCAGGCCGATCATCGAGAGCCGGCGCATCAGTAGAGGGCGGCCGCCAGCCGCCGACGGACGTCCCGCGCGCGTGGGTTCTCGGGACCGAGTTGGTCGAGCTCGCCGACGATCAGCCGCCGCACGTCATCGCGGGAGTCTCCGGCGGTCGGCAACGCCTCGAGCAGGAGGTCGAGCGCGCCGTCCCGTCCAGCGTCGAGTGCCTCCAGCGCGTCCGGGAGCTGTCCGTCGCGGGCCAGCGCGATCCGTGCGGTCAGGCCGTCAGTCTGAAATCCGCGGGGCGTCTTCTCGAGCAGGATCAGCGCCTCGTCGGTCTCGCCGCGGCCGACGAGGATCCGCGCGAGCGCGACGCTCGCACCCGCGTGGCGCGGCTCGAGCTCGAGCGCCTCGCGCAGCGACGCCTCGTCGCCCACCGCCACCAGCGCGTCCGCGCCCGAGGGGATCAGGTCGTCGAAGAACCGCTCGACGACCGCCTTCGGCTTGACGCCGACGAACTCGTCGACGACCTTCCCGTCGCGGAAGGCCTTGACCGCCGGAATCCCCTGGACCCCGTAGCGCTGAGCCAGGACCTGGTTGGCGTCGGTGTCGACCTTCGCGAGCACCGCCTTGCCCTCACGGGCTTCGGCCGCCGCCTCGAGGACCGGGCCGAGCGCCTTGCAGGGTCCGCACCAGCTCGCCCAGAAGTCGACGACGACCAGGACGGACTTCGACCGCTCGAGAACCTCCTGCTCGAAGTCGGTGACGCCGACATCGATAACGCTCATCAGCTCAATCTACACGCCGACGCGGAAGCATGCCCCGCTTCGACTGCGACTAAACAAAAGTTTTCGGATAGACATCATCGGATGCGCCGCGTCGTCGAGTCCGCCGGCGTCGAGCTCAACCTCGAGGAGTCGGGCACCGGGCCGCCGGTCGTCTGCCTCCACGGCCTGAGCGCGACCCACCGGTACGTCCTGATGGGCTCGCGCGCGCTCGAGCGGGCCGGCCACCGGGTGATCCTCTACGACGCCCGCGGCCACGGTCAGTCGACGCCGGCAGGATCGCCGGCCGACTACACCTACGACGCTCTTGCCCGGGACCTCGCTGCCGTACTCAACCGCTCAGAAATAGAACGTGCAGTCCTCGTGGGAGCATCGATGGGTGCCCACACGATCGCGCGCTTCGCCCTCGACTCGCCCGAGCGGGTCGCCGGGCTCGGGCTGATCACGCCGGCCTACGAGCCCGACGGCCTCGATGGGCGGCTCGAGTCGTGGGACGCCCTGGCCGACGGCCTGCGCGACGGCGGGATCGACGGCTTCGTCGCCGCCTACGACCTGACCGGTGTGGCCGACCGCTGGCGGGAGACGATGATCACCGTGATGCGCCAGCGGCTCGCCGCCCATCGCCACCTCGACGCCGTCGCCGACGCCCTGCGGGCCGTCCCCCGGTCGCGTCCGTTCGCAGGATTCGACGAGCTCGCGGCGATCGCCACGCCGACCCTGATCGTCGCCAGTCGCGACGAGGCCGACCCGACACATCCGCTCGCGACCGCCCGCCTCTGGGCCGACGCGATCCCCGGCGCCCGGCTCGTCGTCGAGGAGCCCGGGCGGGCGCCGCTGGCCTGGCAGGGAGGCCAGCTCTCCCGCCTGCTGGCCGACCTCCGAGCGAAACCGGCGGGCGATTGACCGCTTACCATCAGTCGGCATGTCCGATCCCGCCTCCGGCATAGGCATTCTCGCGGCCGTCGCCGCCGGACTGGTCTCGTTCCTCTCGCCGTGCGTCCTCCCGCTCGTCCCCGGCTACCTCTCCGTCGTGGTCGGCGTCTCGCCGGCCGAGCTCGAGCGTGCGGGCGCCCGCCGGGTGCTCGGACCGAGCCTGATCTTCGTCGCCAGCTTCTCGACGATCTTCATCCTCCTCGGCCTCGGGTCGACCGCCCTCGGCTCGTCGCTCAACGACCACCGCCAACTCCTCGAGCACATCGCCGCGACCCTGATAATCGGGTTCGGCGTGCTCTTCGTCCTCTCACCGGTGATCCCCCGCCTCAACGGCGAGTGGCACGTCGATCGGCTGATGGAACGAGCGTCGACCGGCGGGCCGCTGGTCGCCGGCGCGGCCTTCGCGATCGCCTGGACTCCCTGCGTCGGGCTGACGCTCGCGCCGATCCTCAGCGCCGCGGCCCTCACGGGATCCGAGGTCCACGGGGCGATCCTGCTCGCCTTCTACTCGGCAGGCCTGGCGATCCCCTTCCTCGTCACGGCGCTCGCCTTCGGCCGGATGACCGTCGTCTTCGCCGCCGTCAAACGCCACTTCCCGACGGTGATCGTGATCGGCGGGGCCGTCTTGATCGCGATGGGCGTCCTGATCTGGACCGGCGAGTTCACGATCCTCAACGTCCAGGCGCAGAGCGCCCTCCAGGGACTCGGGATCAACTTCGCGATTTGACGGACGGGAGGGTTTCTGACGATCAGCTGACTGCGTGGCCGTTGGGCCCCACGAATCTGATGGCCTTCGAGGCCTGTCGGCGAACGATCAGCTGCGCGTAGAGCGCTCCAGAGTGGCGGATCTCTACGCTGGAGCGATCTATCTGAACAGGGGCGGAAATGCTCTCCGGACTGGCGAAGAAAGTCCTCACGTACAACCTGAGGCGGCTCAACGCCGGAGACCTTCGGCCGATCCTGCGACTCGATGCCAAAGACGTGCGTTTCCGATTTCCCGGCGACAGCTCGTGGGCGACCGAACTCCAAGGCAAGCCAGACCTTGAGCGGTGGCTGCAACGCTTCATCGACACCGGACTCCAGATCTTCGCCGACGAAGTAGTCGTCCAGGGCCCGCCTTGGAAGATGACGCTCTGCCTCCGCGGCCACGTCTACCTGAAATCGTCCGAGGGCGATCTCGTCTACGAGAACCGCTACGTGATCTGGGGCCGCCTCGCCTGGGGACTGCTTCGCGACTACGAGGTCTACGAGGACACCCAGAGAAGCAAGGCCCTCGACGACTATCTCGGCGTCAGCCAAACCGGACCCCGCCCACCACGCAAAGCGTCCGACACCGTCCGGCCCTGACCTGGGAGCGGCGAGTCCGCCGTCGACGTCGGCCCCCTGAAGAGGCCGCAGCAGTGTCACGTCAGGCGGTCAGTCGCACCAATTGCCTCAGCAGCGGTTGACCGTTGTCGGACAAGTCGAGCCTCGTCGCCGCACCAGTCGTGCTTGCGACGATCCTGCAGCCGCGGAGACCGACGGTGACGTTCGCGGCGGCGCCGTTCCTGCCGCGCGTCAAGAGCAGAATCTCGGATGCGTCATCTGCCGGGCACGCCATCGCGCCCGGGGGGAGACCAGGAAGAGCATTGAGTCGCTTCGTCAGACTCTGGATCACGACGTTGCTTCGCGTGAGGTGCTGGCCCTCCAACCGCTGCTTGGCATCCAGGGAGCCGTAGCGGCAGAGCCGGATCGACGCCGCGCCGCCCGGCAGCACAGGGCCTGATCCGTGAGGCCCGACCACGATCGGCACCGGCGCCTTCGTGGGGCAGCGGGACGGCACCGACGCGCTGACGGAGGCGAGGCTCGTGCCGGACCCAGCGATCCCGGACACCACGGCAAGACCCGCTGCGACGGTCGAGCGGCGAATCCACATAGCATCTCCGAATCGTAGGCATCGTGTGTAAACGACTGGGCCATCCCTCCAGTCCGAACAGTGTCGCAACGTTTGCGCTCGATCGGGTGCAGCAACTGAACTCCCACCGACCTTCGGGCCGGCTCCTCACCAGACTCCGCTGCCAGAAGCCGAAGCGGTGGCGGGCGTCACCGCGTCAGAGCACGAATCCGTGACTGACGGCGAGAAACAAGATCCAGCGGAGTGACCAGGACGCCATGCAACGGGCGGCCGGCAGCCCTGCTTCGATGCCCGCCTTCCCGCGCGGCGTCCCTGACCGGAGTCGGAGCCGCTCTCGGGACATGGTCGGTCGGGTTCTGGCTGCAGATGTCTGCCGGTGATCGCGCTCGGCGCGACTCAGACTGACAGCAGGCTTGGGAAGACGGTCAGGGCGTCGTGAATACCGCTCACGATGCCGTCCCAGAGCGCGATCCGTGCCTCGAGGGCTTGGGTCGCCGCCGCGGATGCCTGGCTCCACTTGAGCTCGTCGGTGCCGCACAGCTGGGCGACGAGCCGGCGGGCGAGCGGGGCGTGGACGTGGGAGTCGAGGATGATGTGGCGTTCGATGTAGTACTTGATCCGGGTCCCGTCGAGGTCGAGGCCGTTGTCTGAGAGGGGGCGGATGAGCTCTCCGAACATGTCGGGGATCAGATCCTCGCGCCCGTAGCAGAAGGCCGCAGCCACCTGATGCGGCTCGGCGTCCAATGCGAGCTCCATGTCGAAGCGGACGAACTGGTCGACGCCGGGCGGAAGCGTCAGACGATCGAGCGCAGCAATCGGATTCTCGCCGCGGGCGATGCAGCCAACGTAGGTGCGGATGGCTGTCGTGTCCGCGCCGAGCTCGGCCATTGCTTCGAGGTAGAGGTCGAAATGGCTGGCATATCCGCCCGCGCCGTCCTCGTCGCTCTCCTCTGACAGCACGATGTCATTGATCAGGCGTGCGGACGTCGGGTCGGCCGGTGGCAGCCATGGCACCTCGACGCAGGTGACGACCTGCTGGAGCCGCTTGGCCAGACTGAAGAAGTCCCAGACCGCGAAGACGTGATGAGACATGAAGGTCTTGAGGCTGGCGGCCGAGTCGATCTCCGTGTAGAGCTTGTGCTCGAGCAGGCGCGTCCGGACTTCCGTGATGTCGCGGTCAATGTCGGCTAGTCCTTGCATGGATGGCGCACCCCTCGTTGATCGGCCGGTGGTCTCGGCTAGCGTATAGATGACACGCAGGCGATGTGTCATGCGATCAGCAGGTCACCTGTCGGCGGGCGCCCGGGGGTGACGCTTCGACGCGGCACTCCGAAAAGCTCAGTCGCGTATCAGGTCGCCGTTGGCCGGCGCGGGCAACGCCGGGGACGCATCATCACCAGCCAGTGATCGAGCAGGTGGGTCACACCATGTCCCTCGACGTTCCAGCGGGCCAAGACGCTGCGGTAGGCCCTGCTGGGTTGTCGGGCATCTGGCGGTTTCCGTCCTTGCACTCTCCGCTCGCCCGCCGTCGTCTGTTCAGTCGCCCGCCGCCAGGTCGAGGTCGTCGCGGATCCGCGCGAGGTGCTCTGGACGTGCGAGGTTGAACACCCGGACGTTGTACGCCGCGCACAGCCGCAGCGCCTGCCCCGTGCCGCCCGTGTTCGCCTCGTGACCGTCGAGCGAGCGGTTGCTCGTCCAGCAGATCGCGAACCCAGAGGGCTGGTCGAGCGTCGGCCCGAGGATCTGGTGGGTGTTGCGAGCCTGCAGGGCGCGGCCGCCGCGGCTCAGGGCGTCCCAGTTGGGGTGGTGCTCACGCGCGATCTCGAACGCGCCGGATGACGGCTGGTCGTGGCGATCGCCGAGGACCGGGATCGCGTTCTCGAAGGTGGCCCACGGGAGGAAGACGTCGGCGTCGGCGCCGGCGCCCACTCGAGCCTCGTCCTCGCGGTCACGCCCTTCGGGCTGTTCGCCGTGGTGCGTGCCGCCCTGGCATTCGACCGTGGTCCGTGCACCCTGAGAGAGGCGTCGGCGTCCTCAGGCCCTGGCCGGCTTCCAGACCGCCAGGGCCAGGAGGCGGCCGACCGGGACCCTGGGGCCGGCCGAGAGGACGCAGGTGTGGCCGGCCCGACGCCAGGTCAGGACGGTACGCGAGTCCGAATGCAGGCTGAGGAAGCGGATCCCGTCCCGCCGCACGACGCTCGCCCCTGACGGCTCGGGGAGGGCCGCGCCCGAGACGATCGTGTAGCCGGTCGTCTGCTGGGAGGTGCCCCCGCTCGTGTAGTAGACGGTCATCACCAGACGCCCGTCGAGCCGGTCGGCTCGCGTGCCGGATGCGCCGAAGCCCAGGGCATCCTGCCAGTACGGGTAGCGGACGCCGTCGACCGAGTCGCTCAACGACCCCGGATGTGCCGCGTCCGGCGCCGGCGCCGGCCCCGTCGGACCAAGCGATGCCAGCTGAGCCGCCCGCGCCACGGTCGGCCCGCTCGTCCCCGGCAGGACGGCGACGATCGCCAGCGCGATCACCCCGGCCGCGGCCGCCACAAGCCCGAGGTTCGGACGGTGCCGGCGGACCACCGGCTCCGCGTGGGCCAGCCTCGCCCGCAGGTAGGCCGACGCCGGCGGAGCCGCCGCCCGTACCAGCCTGACCGCCCGTTCCTGCTCGGCCAGCAGCCCCGCCAGCTCGGGCGAGCGCACGACCCGCTCGCGGGCGGCCGCCGACTCCCGCGAACCGTCTGCCAGACCGACCAGATGACGATGCAAACGTCCCACTCTCTTAGAGGACTCCATCACCCCTCGATTCCATCCAACGTCCGGACGACCTGTTGACGCGCCCGGAACAGCCGACTCGTGATCGTCGCCTCTCGCGTCCCGAAAGCCCGGCCGGCCTCCCGGTAGGTCAGGCCGACGACGTCGACCGCCACGAGGGCCTCCCGCAGCTTGTCCGGCAGCGACGCGATCGCCGCGAAGGTCTCCGCCACGGCCAGGCCCACCTCCGGCGACCCGCCGGTCCGCCGGTCGGCCGCCTCGAACTCCTCGGGCATCGTCACCGTCGCCGGGCGCCGCCCGGCAGTCCGGCGCGAGCTCAGGAACGTGTTTCGCAGGACCCGCAGCAGATACCCGATGTCGTCGTCGGACCGCAGGAGCCGCGGCTTCTCCAGCACCCGGGCGAACGTCTCCTGGACGAGATCCTCGGCCTCCTCGCGCGATCCCGAAAGTGCCCACGCCGCCCGGTAGAGGCGGTCGACATGGTCCGGGAGGCTCGCCGGGTCGAGCTCTCGCGGCGGACCCGTCTCGGCGGTCTCCGGCGACGCCGGCTCGACCGGCTCGGCCCTTGCGACCCGCCGCCCACTGCTCACGACGCTGCGATCGGTCCGAGCACCTTTCAAGGGTAACGCCACGGTCTTCGGCCGCCCCCAGCACGAGTAATGTGTCCAGGCGATGGAACACGACCACGTACCCCTCGAGGAGCCGGCCAAGCCCGCCCGCCGCACGCGCGGGATGATCCCCGCGGCGATCGCCGGAGGCCTCGCCGTCCTCTTTGCCGTCCTCAACCTCCAACGAGTCCAGATGGACTGGATCGTCACGAGCACCCGGACCCCACTGATCCTCGTGATCGTCGTCTTCACCGTCCTCGGCTTCCTCGCCGGCTTCCTCCTCGCCAGCCGCCGCCGCCACTGATCAGCCGCCGCCGGCAACCGGGTCGGCCGGCGTCGGGAACGTCTTATGATCGGCCTGGATGCAGCGGTTTCACGCAGCGCGCTCGCGCCCGACGCTCGCTGCCGCGGCCTGCGGGCTGCTCATCGGCCTCGCGCTCGTCCTCCTCGCCCCGACCCGCGCCGCCGGTGACGGAACGACGTGTCAGGGGAGCGCCCAGCTGAAGATCTCCACCCGTCACCCGGTCCAGCTCCGCCCGGTCGCCTTCGACGCCGGGGCCTCCCACGTCTCGAACGGGTCGATCGTCTTCTACGACTTCAGCTACGGCGACCGGACCGACGACGCGACGACCCAGACGACGGCCGTCCACGCCTACCAGCAGACAGGGACATATCTCGTCCGGCTGAACCTCGTCACCTCCTGCAACACGGTGATCTCCACGCCCGCCTACCACGTCGTCGTCCGCGACGGCGTCCCCCCGACCGTCACGATCACCTATCCGAAGTCCGGCCACACCGTCCACTTCGGCCGCTCCGGACTCCAGTTGAGGGGAACCGCCGCCGATCCGTCGGGCGTCGCTCACGTCGACATCGCGATCCAGATCCTCAGCGTTCTTCGCGCGGCCAAGCCGAAGGCCGCCGGCTGTTACTGGTATGACGGGCACGTATCCCTCCGCCTCCGCGGTTGCAACTCCCCGCTCTTCTTCCCCGTCGCCCTCGCCGGCCGCCGCTGGGCCTTCCGGATGAACCCCCGATCCCAGATCCCGCCCGGCGCCTACGCCGTCCGGATCCGCGCATCCGACCGAGCCGGCAACCGGACGGCGGTCTTCTCGCCCAAGCTCGGCGACATCCAGGGCTTCACCCTCGTCCCATGACTCCCCGCCCAAGGTCCTCACCGACAACCCGGATCCCCAGGCTTCGCCAGCTCGCCCGTGTCCTCGCCAGCGTCGCCGCCGGTCTCGGCCTGCTCGCAACGCCGAGCCTCGCGGCCGGGCCGGCCAACGTCCAGGGCGCCTGGTCGGCCGGACATGCCCTCCACGTCGCCCGCATGCTCGCCGGGACGGTCAGCCTGCCCGACGGCCGGATCTTGCTGACCGGCGGATTCGGCTACCCCGGGATGCTCGCCTCAGCCGAGATCTACGAGCCCACTCGCGGCAACTGGGTCACCGCCGCACCCCTCGTCTCGCCCCGTTTCGGCCACACCGCGACCCTCCTCGGCAACGGCCGGGTCCTCGTGGCCGGCGGCGCCAACCTCACCGCCCAGTACCTCGACGCCGCCGAGGTCTACGACCCCCCAACCAACACCTGGGCGATCGTCGCCCCGATGACCCAGCCCCGGGCCTTCGGCACGGCGACCCGACTCGCCGACGGCCGGGTTCTCGTCGCCGGCGGACGCAACACCTCGAAGGCCGTCGCGCTCGCCTCCACCGAGCTCTTCGATCCCCAGACCGCGACGTGGACCCCTGCGGCCAGCATGCGGACCGCCCGATATCACTTCGCCGCGACCCTCCTCCACGACGGACGGGTCCTCGTCGACGGCGGCCAGGGCGCCGCCGACCAGGAGCTGACCAGTGCCGAGGTCTACGACCCCCAGACCAACGCCTGGACCCCAGTCGGGAGCATGCACACCGTCCGCGCCAACCAGACGGCCAACCTCCTCCCCGACGGACGGGTCCTCGTCGTCGGCGGCGGCGACAAGTCCCCGGGATTCACCGCCGCGGTCGAGACCTTCTCGCCGAGCACCAACGCCTGGTCGCTGCTCGCGCCGATCCCCGACGCCCGCGGCTACGCCACGGCGACCGGCCTCCCCGGCGGCCGGGTCCTGGTCACCGGCGGCTTCGGCAACACAGGCGACCTCGCCTCGGCCGAGCTCTTCGATCCCCTCGCCAACCGCTGGGCCCCGGCCGGCCCGCTCGCGACCCCCCGCGGCGAGGCCAGCGCCGCCCTGCTCCCCAATGGCCGGGTCGTCGTCGCCGGCGGCCAGCGCTACGCCTCGGGCGCCTTCCTCACGACCACCGAGGTCTTCGACCCGACCCGCGTGACCCACGTCTTCCTCAGCGCTCTCGCCGTCTCTCCCAAGACCGTCCGCGGCCAGCTGCCAATCACCGTGACCTACCGCGCGAGCTCGGCCGGCTCGACCGTGATCAGGATCAGGCGGACCAGCGTGATCGGGGCCTCCACGCTCCTCCCGACGCGCCTCGTCCACCACGACGCCGCCGGGTCCAACCGCGTCTCGGTCACCGTCGCCCGCCGCGGCCATCCGGCCCTCCCCGGGGTCTACGAGCTCGTCCTGACCCGCCCGAGCGCCCCCCCGCTGACGATCGCCTTCACGATCGTCAAGAAGTAGGATGGCCTCCATGGCAACTCCCGAACCCAGCAAGATCACAGCCGCGTTCGACCCTCGCGTGAAGATGTACCGGGACCCGTTCAACGAGCTCCTCGTCTTCACCCTCTCGGCCGCCGGCGCCTGCTTCGGCGTCCCCGTGATGCTCCTCGTCGCCGGCGTGATCTTCGGCCGCTTCGGGCTCGTCCCCTTCCTGCTCGCCAGCGTCCTGCTCGAGTGGTTCCACATCTTCGTCGTCGGCCGTCCCCAGATGCAGCCACGCGAGGCGGTCGCCTGGGCTGCCCTCTGGGGTGCCGCGGCCGCCTTCTTCGGGCTCTGCTTCTACTACTGGGTTTTCGTCGGCGCGGTCTAGCCCCACCCGGCTGACGCCCTAGACCGAAAGGCGAGATCGATGCAGATCCACGGAGGCGGTATCCAGACCAACGTCGCGACGATCCTTCGCTACGGAGACCTCGCCGACCGCGGCGGTGATCCCCAGGCCGCCGCCGACGCCTGGAGCTCAGCAGACTTCGACGACGAGACGACCGCCAAGTGGCTCGATGCCCGCTGCTTCGACCCCCGCTGCGCCCGGGCGATGGCCGATCTCGACGTCACTCCCCAGCAGGCTTCCAAGCGGACCCGCGACGGCAAGGGCGACTACATCGACACACTCGCCTTCAAGGTCTCCAACGGCGACCTATCCGCCCGCCAGTGCGCCGCCCGCGCACGTTCCAGCCGGTGAGCCCCGCAGATCCGGCTGACCCCGCGACACCCGCCCGGTCGACCCCCGCCGGCCCGCCGGCTCCGCTCGGCGAGCTCCCCGACCCGAGCACCCGTCCCTGCGCCGACTGTGGTCACGTCTGGTTCGAGGGCGAGCGCCGCCACGAGTACGTGATCGGCCCGCCGCCGCCCGGCTTCCGCAACGGCCGGGTCGAGGTCGTCTGCGTGCTCTGCCGCCGCCAGCGCCGCCGCGACGCCGCCGACGCCTGAGCTCTCCCGCTCGGCGGCTCGACCACGCGCGCTGGGGCCGCGGCGGGCGCCGGTACGCTTGGCGGATCGCCTCGCGCGTCCTCATCACCGGTGCCACCGGGTTCATCGGAGGTCGTCTCGCCGACGAGCTGGCGCGTTCCGGCGCGTCGGTCCGCTGCCTCGTCCGTGACCGCTCGCGAGCCACCCGGCTCGAGACCGCCGGATACGCCATCCACCAGGGCGACGTCACCGACGCCGACAGCCTGGTCGGTGCCGGCCGGAACGTCGATGTCGCCTATTTCCTGATCCACGCGATGGCCGGCGGCGCCGGCTTCGAGGAGCGCGAGCGCCAGGGCGCTCGCAACTTCGCCAGGATGGCCGCCCGTGAGGGCGTCGGACGCGTGATCTACCTCGGCGGCCTCGGCGAGGAGGCCGTCTCCAAGCACCTCTCCAGCCGCCACCAGGCCGCCCGGATCCTCGCCGAGCACGGACCCCCGCTCACGTACTTCCGGGCCGCGATGGTCGTCGGCGCCAAGAGCGAGTCCTACCGCACGCTCCGCTACCTCGTCCGCCGGCTCCCCGTGATGATCGCCCCCGCCTGGCTGAAGACCGCCACCCAGCCGATCGGTATCGACGACGTGCTCGAATACCTCCGTCGCGCCCCCCAGATCGCCGAGTCCGAAGGCCGGGAGGTCCAGATCGGCGGACACGACGTCCTCTCCTACGGGGAGATGCTCGACCGCATGGCGCTCGCCATGGGACGCCGCCCCCGCCCTCAGATCCCGGTCCCCCTGATCACGCCGTGGCTCTCGGCTCTCTGGCTCGGCCTCGTGACCCCCGTCGACACGAAGGTCGCCCGCCCGCTCGTCGAAGGTCTCCGAACCGCGACGATCGTCACCGACCCGACCGGCGCCGCGCCCTTCGGGATCCGGACGCTGTCGTTCGACGAGGCCTTGAAGCGCGCGATCGACGACGACGACGCCGCAGCAGCCTCCCCCTGACCTCGGACGAGCCTCACGCTGAGCTCGGACGATCGTCCGCTCCCGTTCAAGTCGGCCGGTCGCCCCGCCGATGGTCTCGACGCTGCCCGACTTTCACTCATGCCGACGACATGTACCCCAGTCGGGCAGCACCTTCTCTCGCCTCGCCGCCCCGCCGCCTCGCCGACTCTCCGGCCGCCCGGCCTGCCCCGCTCGACCCGCCCGCCGCTCGGCCCGCTCAGCCTGCCCGCCCCGGCTCAGCGGACCCGGAAGCGGGTGACGATCGGCGTCGGGTCGAACAGCATGCCGGCCCCCCCGGCCGCGACGCTCAGCCGGTGCACGCCCTTCTTCAGCGCCGGCAGCCGGTAGCCGCCCGACGGGCAGATCAGCCTGACCCGGTCGACCTGGCAGAGCCCAAAGCTCGCGAACCGATCGTCGGCTCTGAAGACCACCCTCGGGCGCGCGCCGGAGACCGCCGGCGGCAGTGTCTCGGCGATCGTGTTCGGCGCCGCCACCGCCCGGACGTAGAGGTTCTCGACTCCGTTCGACAGCGACCCCACCAGGTTCTCGGCGCCTGACGCGAAGGCCGCGAACCGCCCGTTCGCCGAGACGACCGGCTGCTGGAGCAGCGAGCTCCCCAATTCCGGCGCCCGCATCCGCGAGTCGGCGCTCACGTCGATCGTCGTCGTCGTCGCCTGCCCGACGTCCCGCAGGTAGACGTTCGATCCCGCCGCCGCCTCCGGCGCCAGATCGTCGGCCAGCGAATCGAAGACCACGAAGTGCCCGTCGGCCGAGATCGCCGGCGCGAAGCTGTCGTTGTCGCCCGCCGCCCCCGTGCTGCTCGCGCTTGCCAGGATCGTCCGCCGCAGCGTCCGGTCGCGCAGATAGACGTTCGTGTGCCCGTTCGCTCCCCTCCTGACGAGGTTCGTCGCGTCCGAGTCGAACGCCACGTACCGGCCGTTCCCGCTGATCGACGAGACCTGGGTGAACGGCGCCGAGACCGCCGCGTTCTGCAGCCCGCCCGCGCTCGACACGCTGATCACATTGGTCAGGTTGCTCGCCACGTCGTGCACGTAGACCTCCTCCCCCGAGACCCGCCGCCGCCCGAGCAGGTTCGACGACGTCGACGCGAAGGTCACGAACCGCCCGTCCCCGCTGAGCGCCCCGTTCGACGACGGGCCGTTCGCCTGGCCGCCATGGCTGGCCACGCTGACCCTCCGCGTGATCCCCGTCTCGAGGCTCCGCACGAAGACGTCCGGCTTGGCGTTGTCGTCGCCCGCGATCAGGTTGTCCGACGTCGACGTGAAGACCACCGAGTGCCCGTCGCCCGAGATCGCCGGCTGGTAGGAGTTGCCGTCGGTCGCCGACCCCCCGACTCCCACGCTGACCAGCCGCGGCGGCCCGCCCGCCGTCACGACGTAGATGTTCTCGACCCCCTTCGCCACCCCCCCGACCAGATTCGAAGCCGTCGAGACGAACGCGACGGTGTTCCCGTCCCCGCTGATCGACGGCGCGCTCGACGGCCCGCTCCCCGCCAGTCCGGCCGCCGTCGCCGAGACCAGCGTGACCTTCTGCGCGGCGTCATCGGCGACGAAGACCTCCTCCGTCGCTCCGTGCCCCGCCCCGACACCCCCGGCAGCCCCCGTCAGGTTCGTCGCACTCGACGAGAACGCCACGTACCGGCCGTCCGCCGAGATGCTCGGCTGTCCGCTCGGCCCGTTCGGGACCACGAACGGCGGCGCCAGGAGCAGCGTCCGTGCACTCAACGCAGTCGCCTGCGCGAAGCCCTCCCCGCCCGCGGCCACCCCTCCCAGCCCGAGACCGCCGAGGCTCGCCAGCAGACTCAGCCAAGTCCGCCGCCCCCGACCCCTGCTCCGCGCCGCCGCCGCTCCCGCCGCCATCGATCAGTCCGCCGTCGCCCGAACCGCTGCCGGCCCGGTCGCTCCGCCGAGCCGATCGCGCAACGCCAGGACCCGCGCGCGCGCCCAGTCGGCGTCGACGAAGGCCAGGTAGAGGACGAGCATCCCCACGCTGAAGAAGCCCACCCTGATCGCCCACGCGATCGCCAGGTGGAAGGCGACCCCCCCGAGCAGGACCCACCGCCGCAGCCCCCGGTTCCAGACCAGGATCCCCAGCCCCAGCTCGGCCGCCAGCGTCCCGAACGTCAGCAGGTTGACGACGACGGGCGAATGGCTCAGGAAGGCCGGCACCGGGAGCGCCGCGAGGTCCGACACCCGCAGCGCGTAGGAGACCGCCGTCCCGTTGTTCCACGTCCCACCCTGGACCTTCTCCCAGACCCCCGCCAGGTAGATCACGCTCAGCTGGATCTGCATCAGCCGCAGCGCCCACGGCGCCCGGTCGGGGAACTCCCAGAACTGCTCACGCCCCCGCCGCCACCGATCGACCGACACGGCCGCGCCCGCGGGTGCCAGCATCAGGTAGAAGGCGATCACCCGCAGGAGCCCGTCGCCCGAGTTGAAGACCCACGGGTTGCGCCGCTCGAACGACACCAGGCCGACGAACACGACGACCGCCGCCACCCGCGTCAGAGCGCCCGCGGCGAGGGCGAGCGACCCCACGAGCATCACCGCGTAGACGGCGACGACGACCGCCCCGCCCGGCGCGATCCCCAGGATGCCCCAGACGCCGCCCGTCCTCGGCTGGCTCGGAACGACGCCCGCCGAGCTGAAGAAGGCGCTCAGATCCGGCGTCAGCGACACCGTCCACGCGAACGCGACCAGCCCGAACGCGATCCGCACGATCGCAAGCGACGAGGTCGCGATCGGCTCGAACCAGAAGCCCTCCCAGCTGCGGAGCATCGACCTCACCCCGCCGGACCCGCCAACCTCAGGTTGAAGAACGCCCGGGACACCCACGGCCCCCGGATCGGCGTCATCCCCGGCGGCCGCAGGCTCGCCTCCAGGCGCACCAGGGTGACGTCGAACTCCCGCCGGTCAGGACGCGCCTCCTCCCGGGCCGCCCACAACGCCGCCGGACGCCAGAGCCCCCGATTCTCGTCCATGATCACGTTCTCCATCCACTTTCGCCACCGGTAGTCCCGGTAGGTCCCGACCACAGGATCGTCGTTCGGGATCGTCCACGTCGCGCTTGTCCCGTCCTCGTAGCGGACGACCGCCTTCAGACCGATCACCTCCCGGCGCGGATCCGGCGCGAACAGCGCCCATCCTTGATCGAGCCCGATCGCGTTCAGGTACGGCTGGCCCGCGACCAACAGATCCGCCCGCAGCGCCGATGACGGCAGGTTGATCGCGGCGATCGCGACCAGCGTGAGCACCACGAAGCCGCTGATCGCCGCTCGTCCGATCCTGCTCGACTCGACCCGCGACTGGAGGTCAGACCAGCGTGACGCCTGGCCGGGATCCCGCACCCCGCGCTTATAGAACGCCCGACCGGCGAATGCAAGGACGGTCCCCGGTGGACCCGGCCACGATAAGAAATTCGAGTCCGACTTGGCGAAATGGTAGTTTAACCGCGCGGGTCGTTGCCCTGGGAGGGCCGCTCGTCCAAATTGGATTTGAATCAAACGGGGAGGGGCAGCGTGCGGCGTCATCTTGGCGGCTCGGCAATCACCTTGGCGGTCATGGGGGTCCTCGTCGCCGCTCCGCCGTCCGGAGCTGCCCTGCTCGGCAGCGGAGGTCTCAACCTCCCCGGCCGCGCCGCCTCGGGCATCAACCTCGGCGGTCTCGTCAGCGGCGTCGCCGGCACCGTGACCAGCGCGCTCGGCGGAGCCGGCGGAGGCCTCGTCTCCTCGGCCCTGCCCCTCGTCGGCTCGGCCGTCGATCCGACCGCCGGCTACTCGCCGACCCTCGACAACCCGGCCAACCCCCACGGCGAGGGAACCGTCGCAACGGTCTCCCTCGGGACCGGCGCGATCCCCGTGATCCCCGGCGTGACGGGCACTAGCGGCCAGGTCGTCATCGGCCGATCGCTCGGCGAGTACCAGACGGCGACCAAGCAGTTCCACGGTCACATCACCGTTCTCTCGCTCTTCGGCCAGGAGATCCTCTCGATCGACACCCTCCCCGGTCAGTCGGTCTCCGGCGTGCTCGGCTCCCAGCAGGGCACGCTCGACACGATCTGCGCCCAGTCGCTGAACTCGATCTGCCTCAAGCTGCTCGCCGAGAACTCGACGACCACGGCCACCAGCTCGACCAACCACCTCGAGGTCGCCGGAGTCGGCATCGGCTCGCCCGCCCCGGTCCTCGGGGTCAGCCCGATCGCCCTGGCCGACGCCGCCTACTCCGACGGCAACATCTCCGTCAACCCGGCCACCGGCTGCGAGACGACCCACGGGGATTCGCACGTCGGCGACCTCAGCGTCGTCGGGCTCACCGTCAAGGCCCTCGACTCCCAGTCCAACAGCACGTCCTGCAACAACCCGGCCAACAACGGCGTGAACCCGACCTCCAGCCAGTCGCAGGTCGCCAGCCTCGGCGGCTCGGTCATCCCGCTCGCCTCCCAGATCCCGCTGATCGGCGGGACCGGCCTCGCGATCCCGCCGATCATCCCGACCGGCTGCTCCAGCGGCGGCCCGGCGGCCTTCGGCAACGCCGCGAGCGGCACCGCCAACACCCACGACGCCGGCGTCCCGGTGCTCGTGCCGATCATCTGCAACGCCGACGAGACGAACCTCACCGGAGCGGGCGGCCAGGCCGCGATTCCCTACACAGTCCGCGAGGCGCTCACCGCGTTCGTCCTCTCGCTCTCGCCCAACAGCGGCCTCGCCAAGGTGACGGCCGCCGCCTCCCAGGCCAGCTCGACGGCACCCGGAACGATCGGGACGACCACGGGCACGACGACCGGCACGACCACCGGAACCACCGGCACGACGACGGGGACGACCACCGGGACGACGACCGGCACCACCGGAACGACCACGGGTACGACGACCGGCACCACCACGGGGACGACCGGCACCACCGGTACGACGGGCACGACCGGGACGACCGGCACGACCACGGGGACCACGGGCACGACGACCGGAACGACCACCGGTACTCCGAGCAGCGCCGGGTCGACGGGCTCCGACACGGGGTCGACCGGGTCGACAGGGTCGACCGGGTCGACCGGCAACTCCACCGGCAACTCGACCGCGAGTCCGAGCACGGCGACCGCGGCGGCCCCCAAGGCGGCGGCAACGCTTCCGTTCACCGGGTTCAACGTCCTCTGGCTCCTCGTCGGGGGCATCGCGATGATGATCAGCGGCCTCACCCTCCGGCGGTTCTCGTCTCGCAGTCGCTGAAGTGACGCCGGCCGAGGTCAGGCCGGACGCCAAGCTGGTCGGACCGCAGAGACGCCCGACGCTTCCGTTCGCAGTCGGTCTCTTCGTATCCGGAGTGGTGATCGCGGCCATCGTGATCCTCCTCACCGGAGGCTCGGGCGGCTCGAAGCCTCCGGCTCCGCCGCCGCCGGCCAAGCTGCCCCCGCTGACCCAGCACTTCGTCGATCGGGAGCTCGGCGTCACAGGGTACGTCGCCCATGACTGGATCGTCGGCGGGAAGCGGGGGATCCTGCGGCTCGGCAGCCTCGACGGACGGGCGATCATCGCGATCGTCGCTCCCGGGGCCGCCAATACCGTCAAGGACGTCCTGACCTCGGCGCTGTCGGTGATTCGCCGGACCTACAAGCACGTGACCCTCAAGAAGGCTCTCGGCGCGAGCCTCGGCGGCCGTCCGGCCCAGAGCGTCGTCGTGTACGCCACGACGCTGCGCGGCGTCCACGTCCGGATCCTCGTCGCCACCGCCCGCGGTCGGCGCTACGCGTACGCGCTGCAGGCCTCGACGTCCGCGACGGCTCCGCTCCGCCTCCTCGAAGAGGCTCAGGAGACGATCGCCACGCTCCGCTTCAGCAAGTAGCGGCTACTTCGACTTGGGCTTGCCGCCGGCGACGGCGACGGCGACGGCGACGGCCAGCTTCGCGACCGGGCCGGACGTCGTGGCGTTGCCGGTCTGGCCGAAGGCGACCGCGATGCCGCGGACCTGGGGGAGACCGGCCTGGCGCAGGAGGCGGAGGGTCTTGGTCGCGACGTGGATCGTGAAGGTCTTCGACTGACCGGGATGGAGGACGAACAGGACCGAGCCGATGATCGTCCCCCGGCGGAGGGCTGCGACCTTCGAGCGGGGCGACGGCAGCGTCGTCAGGCGCACGACCCCCTGGCAGGAGGCTCCGCCGGCGGGGCAGGTCACGTCGATCGAGATGTTCGTCCTGCTCGAGGACAGCCGCGGGCTCGTCAGGCCGACCTTCGGCGTCGGGAGGACCCCGGTCGCGCTCGGCTTCGCCGCCGGTCCCGGTGCCGGTGACGGCGAGGCCGCCGGCTTGGTGGTGCTCGCGGCGTGGGTCGTCGTCCCGGCGTCGGCGGGTGTCGCGGCCGCCGCGGGAGCCGGTGGTGGGGGGGCGGCGGCGACGGTCGCGGTACTCGACGCGATCGTCCGGCTCCCGCCGGTGGAATCGGTGATCGTGACGACGATCGGGTAGGTGCCGGCCTTCGCGTAGGTGTGGTTCGAGCCGACCCCGTAGCCGCTGCCGCTCGAATCCGCAGTGATCGTCGCGGCGGTGGCGGGCGACCCGTCGCCCCAATTGACGCTCGCCGAGTAGTGGCTCGCCGGGCGGCCGGCGTCGGCGTCGGTGAAGACGGCAAGGCCGGCCGGGAAGGCCTGTCCGGCGATCGCGTGGATCGCGATCCCCGCAGAGCCCAGCGGGGCGTCGGCGACCGAGGTCTGGGAGGTCGCGGTGCTCCGCGCGCCGTCGGCGTCGCCGATCCCGACGGTCGTCGTGTAGGTGCCCGGAGTCGCGTAGGAGTGGCTCGCGTTGACGTCGTATCCGCCGGCCGGATCGGTGGTGATGGTCGCCGCCGCCGTGCCCGATCCGTCGCCCCAGTTGACGGTCGCCGCGTAGTGGCCGACCGGGCGGCCGGGGTCGGCGTCGGCGAACCTGGCGACCGTATGGGTGAAGTCGACCTGCTCGACCGCTGACCCGGCGACCCCGCTCGAGCTGAGCGGTGCGTCGGCGACCGTGGTCGTCGACGCCGCCGCCGTCTGGCTTCCCTCGGGCTCGGAGACCCTGACCGCGGTCGGGTAGGTCCCGACGGCGGCGTAGGTGTGGCCGGCGTCGACCTCGAAGCCGCCGGTCGCCGTCGGGACGACCGTTGCGCCGGTCGTCGATCCGTCGCCCCACGCGACGGTCGCCGTATAGTGGCTGGCTGGCCGGCCGGCGAACCCGTCGGTGAAGGTGGCCACCGCCGCGGTGAAGGGCCCGCCCTCGACCGCGGAGATCTGCGCCGGCTGGGAGGTCAGCGGAGCGGGCGTGATGTTGGCCCTGCCGGTCGCCGAGTCGCTGCCGAGTGTCCCGGTTACCGCGACCGTGAAGTGCTGGGCGCCGACCGCAGTGAAGCGATGGCCGGCGCTGACCGGGTAGGTGCAGGTCAGGCCGTTCTGCGTCGGCGCTCCGACCGACGCCGCGGACGTGGCGTTGTCGTCACTCCAGTTGACCGACGACCGGTAGGTCGAGGACGCCTGGCATACGACCAGGCTGAGGTCGGAGAAGGTGGCGACCTGACCGCTGAACTGGGAGCCCTCGACCGAGCTGATCGTGCCGGGGGAGACGCTCACGGCGAAGGCCGACTGGGCCGGGGCGATCAGTGGCGCACAGACGCATCCCAGCAGCCCGCCGACCACCTGCCGGACTCGGCGCCGGGAACCGCGGCTGCCTACCACTACGCTCCGTCTCTCCATGACTCGGTCAAGCTACCATTTCCGCGGGGCTCGACATCGAATCCGTCGCGGATTCGTTTCGGCCGCCGTATCCGACGGGGAGGCCGGTCACGATGGAATCAAGCGGCGCATTCGCGCCTGAGCGCGTCGCCGGCTCCCCGGTCGGCGGATCGACGGCCGCAGGCGCGGGCCGGCGTCGCTCGGGCCGGGGGCGGTTCGTCCACATCCTCTCGACCTTCCTGGTGATCGGCGGCCTGATCCTCGTCTGCGACATCGCGGCGATCGCCGTCTGGCAGGAGCCGATCTCGGCCCTCTACGCCCGGATCCAGCAGCAGCACCTCGCCGACCAGCTGGCCCATCAGGAGTCCAGCAGGCCGACGACGACCGAGGCCCGCCGGCTCGCCGGCCTGCGCGACGACACCCAGCGGATCGCGCTGCTCGCCCGGGAGCTGAGGAAGACCGCCGCGCGCGGGTCGGCCGTCGGCCGGATCCTGATCCCGTCCCTCGGAGCCAGCTTCGTCCTCGTCAACGGGGCGACGACCAACGCGCTCAAGAAGGGCCCTGGGATCTACTCGCAGACGAGCTTCCCCGGGACCCCCGGCGCGACGACGGCGGTCGCCGGCCACAGGACGACCTACCTCGCGCCGTTTCGCCACGTCGACAAGCTCCGTCCGGGCGACACGATCCACGTCCAGATGCCGTACGCCAACTTCACCTACGCCGTCCAGATGACCCGGATCGTCGCGCCGACCGACTTCGGCGTGATCAAGTCGGTCGGCTACCAGCGACTCGTGCTGAGCGCGTGCGACCCGCCGTTCAGCGCCGCCAAGCGGATCATCATCTTCGCTCGACTGATTCGCCACGCCGTGCGTGGACCCGACTTCCCGGCGGCCAAGGCCTCGACGACGATCGGCCAGAGCACTCCGGGAGCGCCACTCCTCGTCCTGATCGCGATCGGGATCCTGATCGTCGCGCCGCTCGGCCTCTACGCGCTCGGAACCCGGCTCTGGAGGCTCGTCTTCAGCCGGGGGTGAGGCTCGCTCTGCCGGTCGGCAGCCGCCTCAGCCCGGCTGCGGTTGTCCACGGGAAGCTCGCACCAGACGGTCGTCGTCCCGTTGCGCTCGACGCCCCAGCGGGCGACGAGCCGCTCGACCAGGAGGAATCCGAAGCCGCCTTCGATACCGGCCGGCTCGCGCCGGCGGATGGCTCCGGCCCAGGTCCCGCCGTCGGTCACGCTGAGCCGGAGCATGTCGCCGATGATCCGGGCCGTGATCCTGATCGAAGTGGTCACCGCAGCCCCGGAGTGGAGCACCGCGTTGGTGACAAGCTCGGAGATGATCAGGGTCGCGCTCTCGCGCTCACCGGCTCCGAGGTCAAGCTCTTCGACGGCTCGTCGCGCCAGACCAGGGGCGGCGACGCTCATCGGAAGGTCGAGGGCGAGAACATCTGCCCGCATAATTGATCCCGTCTTTAGCCTGGAGTTCCGAGTTGCCTACCCGCGGCGGCCGAGGCGCAAACCGTCGCCGGCCGCCGGCGGGGTTGGCCGGGGCGCCTACTTGGAGGTGGAAGCAGGCTGGGGGTCGTCGGTCCGGCTGCCCTCGCCGCCGAGTGCGACCATCGCCCGGGCGGTGGCCAGGTGATAGAGGATCAGGACCTGGACGAGCGCGAGCGACTCGGACCGGTGGGGCTCGTTGCCGAGCTTGAACTCGCCGAGATGGTCGGTTCGAAGGTGGCTGGCGAAGTGCATCCGGTCCCAGATCATCTCCTCGATCGCGCGCGTCCGCTCGCGGTCGAGGCCGCCGGGGATCCGCAGGACGCACTCGTTCTCGCGCTCCTCCATCGAGATCGCGCCGTCGCTGTGCTCGACGAACGCGCCGAGGTCGGGATGGGTGAGACCCTGACGGAGGGTCAGCTGGCCGTCGAGGTTGTCCTGGTCGCCGGTCTCGCCCTCGTGGAACGAGACGACCATGTCGGCGTAGCGCTTCTGCGGGCGGATGAAGGACGCCGAGTCCTCCTCGCGACGCTCGAGGTCCGCGAGCACCTCGGCTTCGGTGTAGCCGCGGCGAGCCGAGTCGCGGGATACCTTCCACTTGCGGCGGAGGTCCTCAGGCGGATCGAGGTAGACGCGGACGTCGTAGGCGGCGCGGAGCTCGGCCGTGTGGTAGCCGAGCAGCCCCTCGATCACGGTGAAGCGCTCGGGCTTGATGTAGACCGGCGGACCGAAGGTCCCGTCGCCGTGCTTGTAGACCGGCTTGAGGATCGGATCCCCCTGACGGAGCAGGCGGAGATGCTGAGCCATGATGTCGATGTAGTTGCACTCGGGATCGAGTGGCGTGAGCTTCCGCTCGGCTCTTTCCTTGCGGTCGTACTTGTGGTAATCGTCGGTGCAGACGTGGGTCACCGACTCCTCGCCGAGGAGGCTGACGAGCCCCTTGCTGAGGGTCGTCTTGCCGGCGGCCGAGTCGCCGACGATGCCGAGGATGATCGGACGCGGCAGCGTCATCAGCGCGCGCTCCAGAGGGGGGCGGGTGACGCGGAGGACGGGTGGAGATCGAAGAGTGCCATTGCGTGTTAAGAGCAGATTTTGCGGACGCCGTTGCGGCGGTGGGCGATTGTACGCTACGGCGGGGGGCGATTGCGTGCAGGGATTGGCGATGATGGCCGGGTGACTACGTCGGCCAAGCAGCAGCGGGCGCACGGCCGGGCGGCGCGTCGTCAGGTGCCCCGCTCCAGCCACGCGCAATGGCGTCCGCCGGCCGATCGCCCGGACCCGGTCGGGGTGCTCGAGGACCAGGCGCGGACGCGGGTCGCCGGGCTCGTCCCGATCCGCTACGCCCGGATGATCGTCTCGCCGTTCTCCTTCTACCGGGGGGCCGCGGCGATCATGGCCGCCGACCTTGCGAAGACGCCGGCGACCGGGTCGATCGTCCAGCTGTGCGGGGACGCCCACCTGGCGAACTTCGGGACCTTCGAGTCGCCGGAGCGGGATCTCGTGTTCGACGTCAACGACTTCGACGAGACGCTCCCGGGGCCCTGGGAGTGGGACGTCAAGCGGCTGGCCGCGAGCGTGTGCATCGCCGGCCGGGAGCGGGAATTCGACCAGCGGCAGATCACTGCTGCCGTGACCGGGACGGTCGCCGCCTACCGGGAGGCGGTCAACGCGTTCGCGGCGGAGGGCAATCTGGCCGTGTGGTATTCGCATCTTGATGTGGCCGGTCTCCTTCGGAGCATCCGTCGGCAGGGGATCGACCGCGCGAGACTCGGGCAGCTCGAGCGGAGCCTGCGCCAGGCGCACAGGAACACCGGCCTCCACGCGCTGGCGAAGTTGACCGAGACGACGGACGGGACCGTTCGCTTCATCAGTCAGCCGCCGCTCCTCGTGCCGGTCGACGAGCTCCTCTCGCCGGACGATCGCCAGGAGGCCGAGGACAGCCTCAAGGGCCTGCTTCACCGGTACGGCGCGAGCCTGAGCGACGATCGGCGGCGGCTGTTTCAGAGCTACCGGTTCGTGACGATGGCGCGCAAGGTGGTCGGCGTCGGCAGCGTCGGGATGCGGGCGTGGGTGGTCCTCCTGGTGGGTCGCGACGAGCACGACCCGCTGCTCCTGCAGTGCAAGGAGGCGGTCGCCTCGGTCCTCGAGCCGCACGCCGGACGATCGACCTATGCCGATCACGGCCGCCGGGTGGTCGAGGGCCAGCGTCTGGTTCAGGCGTCGAGTGACATCTTCCTCGGCTGGAATCAGACGACGTCCGGCGGGGGGATGGGCGACGGCCGCGACTACTACGTCCGCCAATTGGCCGACGGGAAGGGCGGCGTCGACGTGAGCGTGCTCAGCCCGCCGGGCCTGACGGCGTACGGGCGCCTCTGCGGGAGGACGCTGGCGCGGGCGCACGCGAGATCGGGCAATCGGCTTGCGATCTCCGGGTATCTCGGGAAGGCCGAGAGCTTCGATCGGGCGGTTGCGGCGTTCGCCGAGCTCTATGCCGACCAGAACGAGCGCGACTACCGGGCGCTCGTCGAAGCCGTCCGTGTCGGCCGGGTGCCCGCGGCGCCGGATCCGGGGCCTGGGCCGGCGTCGGGGCCGGGGTCGGGGTCGGGGTCGGGGTTGGGGTCGGTGTTGGGGTCGGGGACGGGCTGAGCGGGCGGATGGGTCAGTTCAATCCCGGGGACCTCGTCCTCGTGTCTCGCAACGGGCGTCTGTTTCACGCGCGCGTCCGCGGGCGCGACGCGTCGGGCGGGTATGCGATCGAGCCGATCGAGCGGGGCATCAAGTACCGTCACACGGCCGCCAGGGAGGTCGTCGACCATTGGGCGCATACGCGGGAGGCCCGGCCCGAGCGCGTCGCTCCGGGGCAGCTGCCGCTGGACGCCGTGTTGGAGGACGGCTCCTAGCCGGAGCCGGTCGGCCGCCGGATTGCAGCGGGCGGGGGAGGAGGGTGGACCCTTACCGGGAAAGTACTTGCTTAAGTTTGCAACTACTTCTGCGGAGAGGGTCAACACCGCGCGCGGTGCCCGTCTCCGCTGGATCGCCAGGTTCCGTCGGCCGTGTCGGGTCGCGGTGCGATCATGTAGATGAGCTCTCCCCCTACCGAAAGCGATTCGTCAGTGCCCTCCTTTCAGACTTCCACCACCCCGAGCGCCGCATTCGGTGCCGAGCGCGCCGAGCGCACGTTCCTCCGGCAGGTGTTCGCCTGGATGTTCGCGGCTCTCGCGCTGACCACGGCGATCGCCGTCTGGTTCCACTCGAGTACGTCGACCCTGGCGTACTTCGCCGATCACCGTGGTCTCTTCATCGCGGCGATCGTCGCCCAAGTCGGGCTCGTGATCGTCCTCTCCGGCGCGATCAACCGGGTCTCGGCGCAGACCGCCGCGATCCTCTTCTTCCTCTATGCCGGCCTGACCGGCGTCGTCTTCTCGATCCTGCTCGACGCCTACACGACGACCTCGGTCGTCGGCGCGTTCGCCGGCGCGGCCGGCGTGTTCGCCGGGATGGCGCTCTACGGCTATGCGACCGAACGTGACCTCAGCGGCCTACGGGGAATCCTCTTCGGCGCGCTGATCGGGATCATCGTCGCGTCGGTCGTCTTCATGTTCGTCGGCGGGAGCACCTTCAACCTGATCATCGGCTGGGCCGGCGTGATCATCTTCTCGGCGCTCACGGCCTACGACATGCAGTCGCTCAAGAACCTCCGGGCGAGCGGGACGATCACCGCCGAGAACGACGAGAAGCTGGCGATCTTCGGGGCGCTGCGGCTCTACCTCGACTTCATCAACCTGTTCATCTCACTCCTGCGGATCTTCGGCAGCTCGCGCTAGCCGCGGCGCGACTCGGATCGAGGCGGTGGTCAGATGACGGAGCCCGTGAGGATCGCGGTGGCCGGGGGCGGCTACGGCTCGAAGGTCGCCCTGCCGGCATACGCCGAGATGACCGAGTTCGAGCCGGTCGCCGTCTGGTCGCGCAACCCCGACCGCGCGCGCGAGCTCGCGCGAGCCGGTGGTCTCGAGCTCGGCACCAGCGATCTCGACGAGCTGCTCTGCGTTCCCGGCCTCGAGGCGGTCCACGTCGCGACGCCGGTCTCCCTCCACGCGGACTTCGCGATCGCCGCGGCCGAGCGCGGCCTCCACGTGATCTGTGAGAAGCCGGTCGCCATGAGCCTCGAGGAGGGCCGGCGGATCGCCCGGGCGGTCGACGCCGCCGGAGTCGTCGCGCTCGTCAACTTCGGCCGCCGGATGCAGGAGACCCGCCGCCGCCTGCGCGAGTGCACGCGCGAGGTCCTCGGCGAGCTGCGGATGGCCTCGATCTCGCTGGTCCACACCGATCACGCGGAGGCCGGGTCGCGCCCGTTCACGTGGGTCAACGACGCCCGCCTCGGCGGCGGCCGGCTCCAGGGCTACGGGGTCCACGACCTCGACCTCCTGCTCGACCTGTTTCCCGACGTCGAGACGGTGGCCGCGGCCACCGCGGTAGGCGTCCCCCAGCGGCCCGACGGGGCGGGCGAGCTCCAAACAGTCACCGCCGATGACGCCTACACGATCCTGCTCCGCTTCGTCGGCGGCGGACTCGGCGTCGTCACGCTGACCTCGACCGCCCGCCACGCCCGCGGGGACCTGGTCGAGCTCCACGGCGACCGGGGAACCGTCCGACTCGACGCCGAGCGGCGGCTGTCGTGGGGCCGGGCGGGTGAGGATCTCCAGCGGGAGGGCCCGCTCGAAGCGAACTCGAGCAACGCGTTCAAGTCGGTCGCCCGCGGCTTCTGGGAGTCGATCCGCGAGGGCGCTCGACCCGAGCCGTCGCTGCACCACGGCCTTCGCGTCCAAGCCGTCCTCGACGCGGTCCACACGGCCGATCTCGAGCGTCGCTGGGTCCGGCCCGCAGCAGTCTGACTCAGCCGGTGTTCCGCAGCCCGCCGGCGATCCCGTTGATCGCGAGGAAGCTCGTCCGCACGAGCTCCTCGCCCCGCTCGCCGGCCCGCGCCCGCCGGAGCAGCTCGACCTGGATGAACGAGAGCGGGTCGACGTACGGCTTGCGGCGATCGATCGACGCCCGGAGGTGCGGCTCGCGGGCGAGCAGGCGCGACGCGTCGGTCACGCTCAGGAGCTCCCGCCGGGTCAGCTCGAACTCCGCCTCGATCAGTCCCCAGATCCGCTCGCGGGCGGTCTCCTCCTCCCAGAGCAGGGCGTACCGCCGAGCGATCTCGAGATCGGTCTTCGCGCAGGCCATCTCCGCGTTCGAGAGGAGCCCCCTGAAGAACGGCCAGTCGGCTTCCATCTCCCGGAGGAGATCGATCCCCGCGTGCTCCCGCGCGGCCTTCAGGGCAGTCCCGAGCCCGTACCACGCCGGCAGCACGACACGCGCCTGGGTCCAGGCGAAGACCCACGGGATCGCCCGGAAGTCCTCGATCCGGCTCGACCCCGTCCGCGAGGCCGGGCGGGAGCCGAGCTGCATCCGCGAGATCTCGGCGACCGGGGTCACCGCGTGGAAGAAGGCGCTGAAGTCCGGGTCGCCGTAGACGAGACCGCGGTAGGCGCGCGAGGACTCGCCGGCCATGATCCCCATGACCTCCTCGAAGCTCGCCCGCTTGGCCACGCGGAGCGGCTCGACCCGGTCGAGCACGCTGGCGAGCACCGCGCTCGCGGTCAGCTCGAGCTCTCGGTAGGCGATCTCGGGGACCGAGTACTTGGCCGAGAGCACCTCGCCCTGCTCGGTCACCTTCAGCCGTCCGTGGACGGTCCCCGGAGGCTGGGCGTGGATCGCGACGTTGCTCGGGCCCCCGCCCCGACCGACGGCCCCGCCCCGGCCGTGGAAGAAGATCCAGCTCACCGAGTGC
>JAXDHV010000088.1:0-2757 GCA_034664295.1 Solirubrobacteraceae bacterium
AAAGAGCTCATCGGGGAGGACTACACGCTGCTGAGCACGACGCGAGCCGCCGCCTCGGCCCCAGAGGTTCTCGAACGAGCGGCGACAATGATCGAGGTTCCGGCTGGGCCGGTCGATGTCGTGTCCGCACAGCTACGGGCCATTGTTACGGGCAGCCGCCTCGTCGCGCTCGGCGGCGGGCGCGTGATCGACGTCGCCAAGGCTCTAGCCGCTGCCGATCCGCCTCGCGACGTGGTCGCGATCCCAACCTCGTTGTCGGCTGCCGAGATGACCGCGGTGCACCGACACGCGCAAGGCATCGCGCCTGGCACCCGTCGTGTGCGCCCGGCGGTGGTCATCAACGATCCGCGGCTGAGCGCCTCGCAACCCCCCGAGGCGCTGGCGGCCAGCAGCGCTAACGCCCTGGGTCACGCCATCACCGCGCTCGTCGGCGACCGGGTGACGCCGATCTCGCGGGCGGTAGCCGGCGAGGCGATCCAGCGGCTCGTGAGGGGCTGGGTCGACGCCGAGCCCGACCGGCCCGAGCTGGCGCTCGGGGCACTCCTGGCGGGCTGGTCGGTCGATCACGGCGGCCTCGGTCTTCATCACGCGCTGGCTCAAACCGCCGTGCGCACCGCTTCGCTCGAGCATGCCAAGACCAACGCCGCGCTCCTACCCGCCACGATCCGGGCGATCCGCTCTCGCCGCCCGGCCGAGTTCGCGCGGCTCGACCAGGTCCTTGGCATGGTGTTGGAGGAGGCCGCAGAGCAACTGCGGCAGCGCGCCCAGGCGAACCTCGGATTACTGGGCCATGACGAGGAGCTGCTGCGCTACGCGGTCGAGACGGCCGCGAAGCGCCCTGAGCTCAATCGAATCCCTCCGGCACCCGACCACGTCGAGATCCGCGAGATCTACCGCACCAGTGCTTTGACACGGTCACCCGGGCGCGAGACACCTGCCGCACCTTGAACTCTGTGAACATGAATCGAAGCTTCGTCGAGCAGAGGAGCGACCCCAGGTGCCCGAAGATCAGCTCGATCCAGAACCATGCGATTCGAAGACCGGCATCAAACGCGGCACGCTTTGGACGACGCCCGAATCCCTACGTGGCGCCCGAGGTGCCGCCCGGGAAGATCAAACGTGACCGACTTGGACTCCCGCAACGTCAAGACGCCGCACGCTACACGCAGGGCTACAACGCGCAGGTCGTCGTCAACGAGCACCAGATCGTCCTCGCCGCCGAGGTCACGCTCAGCTCACCCGACTTCGGGCACCTCCAGCCCATGATTGACGCCACCCACAGGGAACTCGCGGCGATCGGCGTCACTGAGACCCCGGGCGTCGTCGTCGCGGACACCGGCTACTGGCACGAACAGCAGATCGACCACGTCATCACCCAAGGCATCCAGGTCCTGATCCCGCCCGACGTCGGCAAACGCGGCACACCCCGCCGCGGCTGGCACGGCGGACGCTACGCCTGGATGCGCGCCGTCCTCGCGACCCACTACGGCGCCGGCCTATACGGCAAACGCCAGCCGATGATCGAGCCCGCGCACAACCCGAGCCGACCGCTCAGGGCCACACCCAGCTCCGCGCAGCTTTGAGCGACGGCCACTGAGCCAGGCTGGGTTCCACGGAGATCTTGAAACGAGGGTTTTGGCCCTCGGGAGAGGAACTCCACGTCATGTCTCGACCGAAGAAGTATCCGAAGGAGTTGATGGAGCGTGGGGTCAGGCTTGCGCTGGAGAGTGGCCGGCCGATCGCGGTGATCGCCCGGGATTTGGGGATGCATCCGGAGACGCTGCGTCGCCATGTTCGCCAGGCGCAGGTCGACGCGGGTGATCGTCCCGGGCTGCTCTCGAGCGAGGAGCGCGAGGAGATCCGGGAGCTGCGGCGCGAGAACTTTGAGCTGCGCCGCGCGAATGAGATCTTGAAGGCGGCGTCGGTGTTTTTTGCGAAGGAGCTCGACCCAGACCGACCGAGGTGAGCGCGTTCATCGATGAGCGCAGGCAGGACTTCGGGGTCGAGCCGGTCTGCCGGACCCTGGACGTGTCGGCGTCCGCGTATTACCAGCGCGCGACGGGGGAGCGCTCGGCCCGCGAGGTTGAGGATGAGCGGCTGCTCGCACTGATCCGCGAAACCCACGCCGCCAACTACGAGGCGTATGGGGCGAGGCGGATGTGGAAGGAGCTTCGCCGCCAGGGCGAGACCGTCGGCCGCGATCACGTACGGCGCCTGATGCGCTCGAGCGGCATTCAGGGCGCGAAGCGTCGCGGCCGGCCGTGGCGGACGACGATCGGCGACACGGGCGCGTTGCGGCGCCCGGACCTCGTTCAGCGCCAGTTCACGGCGCCGGGGCCGGATCTGAAGTGGGTCGCGGACTTCACCTACCTGCGCTGCTGGGAGGGCGTGGTGTTCTTCAGCTTCGTCTTGGACGTGTTCAGCCGGATGGTCGTCGGCTGGCAGTTCGCGGCGCATATGCGCGACACGCTTGTCCTCGACGCGCTGGAGATGGCCGTCGGGCAACGCCAGCCACGGACGCGGGGACTGCTCGTGCACCACTCCGATCAGGGCTCGCAGTACACCAGCGGCGACTTCACGCTCGCGCTCGAGGCGCACGGGCTGCTCGGCTCCATGGGCACCGTCGGCGACGCGTTCGACAATGCGATGGCCGAGAGCTTCGTTGACTCGTTCAAGACCGAGCTGATCGCCGATCGCGTCTGGCGCACGCGCAGCCAGCTCGAGCTCGCGATCGTCGAGTGGGTCGGCTGGTACAAC
>JAXDHV010000069.1:0-89529 GCA_034664295.1 Solirubrobacteraceae bacterium
AAGCCCGCCTGCGCCTCCAAGCCAGCTGGCCCTGGGCAGCGGCCCTCGCCGCCGCATTCACCAGACTCGAAACGATCCCTGACCCACCCGGCTAACCCCCGGCCAGCCTGCTCCTCACGCACCCAGCCGCCGTCCCGGCCAAACCGGCCACGACCACCGCTGCCATAAAACCCGCCCCAGCCCACCAGCCCGGCGCCAACATCACGCCCAAACCCAGGCGGTGCGCCCGGCAGACCGGCCAGAGACCCGAGAGTCAGCCACCACGACCGCCGGCGCCCACCCAAAAGCGCTTACTGCACGCGGCGGGCTAGGGTCGGCCTATGGTCGACCCCGACGGTGACGTCGGCTACGAGCGCTGCGTCGCGCACGGAGTCCTGATCCTCGCCCAGTACGCGCTGGCTGCCGAAAACAACAAGGAGCGCGCGGCGAAACAAAGGCTCGTGGTCCAAGAGGCGGTCAAAGCGTTCAACGAGACGTACTCTGCTCACCTTCAGGCGGAGATGGTCGCTGAACAGGAGTTCGCTGAGATCGCTGAAGCCCTTCCTGAGGAGCGCAAGTTGCCGTACGTGATCGATCTGTTGTTCGTCGATCCGTTCGCGCCCTATGTGCTGAAGTGCAGCCGGGACGCTGTCGACTGCGGGCTCGCCGCAATCGTCGAGGCGGTCCAGCCGACGCTGCCCGAGTTCGGAGACGACTGGGTCGCTACGGCTCAGGCGGGACAGGAGATCGTCCAGTTGCTCCTGGACTCTCAGAAGGATGCCGCGAAGGCTCACAAGCATCTCGACGTCGCGAAGATGTTCATGTTCGGCGTAGGCGGCGCCGCACTGATCGCAATTACCGCTGGCGCGGCGGCGCCGTTTGTCGGTACCGCGGTGGGTGCAACGGCCGGGCTTTCCGGTGCCGCGGCGCTACTGCACGGTCTGGCGATGATCGGGGGTGGGAGCCTCGCGGCCGGTGGTTGGGGGATGGCCGGCGGCTTCTGGATTCTCACTGGAACCGGCGCGCTTGTCGGTGCCGCCGGCGGCAGCACCACCGCCGCTCTCGTATCGCTGGGCGCAGAGGGCGCCCGCGCCGAGCTCATGAAGCTCCAGGTCACCTTTAAGCAGGTCATCATCCCGCGTTCAAAACGGGAGGCCGCCGATGCAATCGCAACGGTGCTGCTCCGACGAGACGAGGTTCGAGAATCGCATCATGACGCCGCGAAGCGCAATGAGGACGACGCACCCGCCGTTAAGGCCCTCGAACGCCTGGGACAGGCGCTCACCGACGCCGCGACCTGGATGGCACGAGTGCTCGAACAGGCGTAATGGCGTAAGGGAACTACTCAGGAGCAGGCGCCCGCGTATGCCCGGACGACTGGCTTGCTGCTTCGCGAACCCCGCTCACGACTCGTTTGGCGACTCATGCCGTCGCCGGAACACGGCGGACCGTCGCCGACGACGAGCGGAACGTCGCCGATGCGATCGTAAGCCCGACGACGTCGAACTGAGCAAAGCGATCGTCCGCGGCGGCCTCACGGACGGCTTGCCGAGAGCAGTCCAGGGCTCCCGCCGCCGGGTTGCTCGTAACCGGCGGCGCATAGGCACACGTGTTGAGATCAGCCAGCCATTCAGCGCTCTCGCGCTGGAATGAGCGCTCGCGAGGAACGCGCGCTGTCGAAGCCACGTAAATGGCGACACAGGAGACTCTCGCTTCGACCTAGAATGGGATCTCGTCGTCCGCGACTGGGGGCGGCGTATTCATGCCAAGCGCATCGCGGAGTGGTGCGAAGAGTTCAGCCGCCGCTTGGCGCATCGACTTGCTCTCGGGCTCCAAGACGGCAGCACTCGCGATCTGGCTGTTCTGCGCCGTCGCGCGTTCCGCAGTCGCGACAAGCTCGCGCGTCCACACGTCCACCGACAGGCCGCGCAGGAGGTCGAAGTTCGCTCTTGCCCCGTCGATGCTCCTGCTGGCGGCATAGCGATAAACCACTGGCCCTGCCATCAAGCCGCGGATCGCCGAATGGCGAGCGAGTGCTCTGAAGATCGCGTCCGCGATCCAGGGTGCCGTGCCTGGCCACGCCGCGGTTGCAGCCTGATACTTCGCGATGAAGCCGTGCGGATTTGTGTCCAGCTTCACGGGCACGATGGGTATCTTGCGAGCCAAGCAGTAACCGACCTCTTGATCGCACCATCTGCTGGCGATGAAATCGTGCGTGATCAGCGCGGTCATCGCGTGACACGAGCCGAGGGCCGCTTCGATCTCCCGCTCCCACTCGTGAGTCGGCTCGATCGTCTCGTGAGCCACGAAGCCGTCCATGCGCCACGTCGCCAAGATCTCTCGCAGCTCGCCGCCGAGCGCGGCGTGCTCGCTCGTGTGACTGATGAAGAGCCTGAACGTGCCCGGCTGCCAGGGGAGGTCGCCCGGATCCAGGGTGCTGCGCGAGGATCCTCCGAACAGGTACTCGTCGAGGTCAACCAGGCTCTCATCGGTTCCGGTCTCCAAGTCGGCAATGACGGTCGGCTCCGAAGTCGAGAAGCCAAACTGCCGGAGGACGAGCTCTCGTTCTTCCCAGTCAAAGTCGGTGCCTCGGACCCTCGCCGTCAGGCGGCGGATGAGGTCGATGCGCTCGCCGGGTTCCAATTGTCGTGAGCTTACTCCTAGGTCGCAAAGCGTCTGGCATACGGTCGCCGCCACACGATGCAAGGCGGTGCCGACGAGCTTCGGATCAGACTGACGGTCGAGTGGGTGGCGACGGCCGACGAGGGCGATCGGTTGCTCCCGGCACGAGATGGGCGTTCTGGGGCAGCGGCACGCGTGGAGAGGGCGTCGCCGTCTTTGCTCATAAGCCGCCTCATGGGCTTGCCTGCTGCGTTTGGGCTCACTGGGCAGGAGGCTTCGCTGCTCGTGCCGGACGGCGGAACAACTAGAATGTAGCCTCCCACACGCCGCCGCCGGTGCAGGCCTTGCACTTCCTTAGCTTCGTGATCGCCGATCCCCGCTCGAGTTTCTCGATTCCCTCGTGAGCTTGGGGTGCGTACGTGTTGTCCGTCCAGCGGTCGCAGCCGCAATCGTGCCAATCGAGCATCTTGTCGCCACCGCCCCGGCGCGCCCAGTGCTTCTTGTAGTACCGGACAGCGCCGGCCGCCGGTAGGTCTCGCTCCACCACAAGCCGTTCCGTCCCGGCGACACTATCGGCGTTCCTCGCCTCAGTCGCAAGGATCTCACGGAACTCGTCGAGCGCGTCGCTCAGATCAGGCTTCTTGATCAAGCGAACCTCGGCGCCATTCACGGCATCGGCGAAGACGATCTGCTTCCCACATGCGAAGGGCGCCCAGATCACGACGACCTCCCCAGCGAACGAATTGAGCTGGCGCATGACTTCGGCGTAGTGCCGGGCCGGCTGCTGCAGGACGTGGACGACGGCGCCGCGAGCCGCAGCCACCGCCTCAAGCCGGTCGATCCACCTGTGGTCCTGCGGCAACTCGTCTGTCGAACCCCCGAGCCACAGCACTCTCGGCGGACGACGGAGCTCCGGGTCGGGATATCTCCGCTGCGGCGGGTCCAAAGCAGCCGCCGTCATCTCCAAGGGAGTCCAAGGATCTGGGTCGGTGGAGAGAATGACTTTGAGGTCGAGGTCAGCTGCCGCCCACGTCCGTATGTGTTGCGGCACAGTCAACGTACCGATTAGAATGCTTGGCGCCTCAAGCTCATCGGTGACGATCGAACTCATCACGGCGATCCTCCGCATCCCGTTCGTGCCCGCCACCAGATCGTACGCCCGGGTGGGGTTCGTCAGGAGTGCGAACAGAATGTCTGAACCGTGCGGCCCAAGCCGCCTAGCATGCCGGGCCACCGCTGCCCTCAGGTTTGTGATCTGAGGCGCCCGCGGGTATTTCACCCTCCCGTGGGGAGACCCGGGCACATGCAGGACGCGTCCGGCGAGTAGGTTGACACACCGTTGGAGACGGTCGTCCTCCGAACCAGTCGGAGCACCGGCATAGGTCGCCGCCTGCGACATGAGAAGGTCGCGCGGGATCATCGTCGCCTCGGGGGCTTACCTCGTCGGTGGCTCGCGCAACTACTCGATCACGTATTCGAACGGGATAGACAGGCGGAGAAGTTCCGACGCGGGCATCCGATCGATCACTTTGTGAAGGCGCCCGCGAATGGCCTCGACGTCGAGGTCAATGACGGCGACGATCGGCGCGTTGTCCGCTCCGGGCTGCGGCTTCGCGATGAAGATGTCGACGTCCAACTTGTTCTCCAACATCCAAGTTCGCAGCCAGTCTGCAACGCGCTCCTTGCGGTAGATCTGCCACATGCGGTTGAGGCCCAGGTCTTGGCGGACGGCCCGCGCGAACTCGCCGAACGGCCGTTCGCGATTCAACGCAAGCTCGGCGATCGTGCGCCCGCGCCCGCTCGGAAGGGCGGAGGTGAATTCCCTCATCCATTCGATCTGGCCGTCCATGCCAACAGGTTCGATCAGTCTGAACCTATCGCGGTCCGTGTCCCACGCCCGCCGTGCGGCAGTGTGCTCAGCGGGCTCGAGTGGTGCAGGCTGCTCGGCGAAGAACACCACCCGATCTTCGTCTCGATCGTACGCGCGTGCGAGTCCGGGCGTCCAGTCCGTGGCCGCGCGCCACAAGTCATCGCGGACGGAATCGAAGCGGGGCGTCGGCTGGCCCCGTCCGGCCGGTGACTGAGCGGGCTGTGGCCCGGCGCCAGGCGGCACAATCTCGATGTCCGGCCCGGACGGGGCAGGATGAGTATCGACGAAACCACCATGGTGGGCAGCAAGAACGAAGTCTTTGAAGGATGAGAAACCAAGCACGGGCTCAACAAACCCACCGTACGATCTCCTGACCATCTCAGGCTTGACGACCGCACCGAGAGCCCTCCGACCCTGCGCGTGGAAGTCGTCGGCGACTTGGCGAAGCAGCGCAAAGGCTTCGTCGCGCGCGTGCGTGCTCGCCGTATTCTCGACCTGGCTCATGTGACCCCTCCTAGGTAAGCCGATCAGTTGGGACCCCGATACCGAAGCCCCAACTGAACCGCAAAGATTTGTAGGAGTGCGTTCACGAGCCCGGCCGCGTCCCGATCGTTCATCGAGCCCCGTGGGGTCCCGGTGCAACCTATTCTTGCCGTCGTGAAACGTCAAGAAGCTGCCCGGGCAACGCGGTGCGGCTAGCCCCCAAGTGGTTTCGGCAAAGACAAAACCCCTCAAGGGGATCCAACACCGCCTAGAACGATATCAGGCTGCTGGCTGACGTGCATGCACTCGGGTGACCCGGCCCCCCGAAGCGGACGAGCCCGAACGACCGTTCCCGTCCGCTCGAGCAGTCGCGCTGCGGCTTTCGAGACCGTGAGTCGCCTGTCCGTCGTGTCGGTGGGAGCGCGACCGTCCCTCGGCCCCGACGTCCGGTTCCGCGTAGGTCAACAACACGCGGGCCTGCGGTGGGGCGGGATTCGCCCGAGCCGGCTCCCCTTGACGCCGTTGCTAGAAGGTCGTGACACCCGGTGTGTAGGTCGGAACGTCCCTCGTTGAGCTTGTGTTTCGGCTACGTGCGCGAGCTCGTGGCTGTCGCACGTCGTGCCCCCTTCGACGAGCAGCGAGAGCGCTGTGAATGGCTGGCTGATCTCAACCGTGTGCCTATGCGCCGGCGCCGCACGCAGCCACGAGCAAGCCAGCGGCCGGAGCCCTCGACTGCTCTCGGCAAGCCGTCCGTGAGCGCCGCTGCGGACAATCGCTTTGCTCGGTTCGAACGTCGTCCAGCTTACGATCGCGTTGGGCGAGCTGCCCGCTCAACGCTGGAGCTCCTCGGTGCCCCGACGACCGCGACCCCAAAGCCAAGTCCGATCTTGGCGCGGTCCTCCGGAGCGTGGAGATCGACGCGACTCAGGCGGCCGGCGGGCTGTGTGCGCCGCAGTTGCCAAGCGTAGCGGCGGCCGTGACGGTCGCCTGGCCCCGGGAATGAGACGCCGCCGCGCCAGCCATCTCACGCGCATCCACGACGCCCCGGTCACCGAGGGCCGGACGGACAGACCCCTCTGCGTCCCCGAGCGCACTCGCTTGATGCCGCTCGACGCGAGCCTCGAGACCCCGCCGCCTTGCTGAGTGGTCCCCCTTTGGGGGACAGATCCGGCTCCGCCGGATCTTGGTAGAGGAACTTCACCTGGACGTGGCCGTGTCAAGCGCGCGAGCGCCCGCACGGCAGAACGACCACGCGCTACCGCGCTTGACTCGGACGTGGCCAGGTGCTACCAGGCCCCGGCCCAACGGGGCGACCTCGACGACAGTCCCCGACGACCGCCAACCCACAGAGCGTACCGACGGGCAACCCGGCCACGCCGGTTCCGAGACGGCCGCGCGTCTCGCCCGCATCCCCTCACAGGCCGGGCGGCTCCGGCGAGCGGCGAGCAGCGCCGCTACCGACGCCGGACCGCTAGGTCAATACCGGCCGAGAGCCACTTGACCGCTGAGAACGACCGGCTCAGAGAACCACGCGTGCTCCAGAAGAACGCGATCGAGCTCATCGCACACCTGTGCCAGCGCCACCCGAGCGGCAGCCCGGCTTCCGCGGCCACCAGCTCCACCAAGCAAGTCCCGGCCGGCGCCGGACCCTCTCGACTCGGCACGCGACCGATCGACTTTCTCGAACCAACCGGCGACGATCCGCCCTCTGCCGCCGACCCGACTGGGGCGACGTCTCGCCGCGGAGCCTGTCCCGCCCGACAAACGGCGTCCCGCCAACTGGCGGAGCCGTCCGCAGGACGCTCGGGGAGAGGAGAGAACGATCGTCACCCACGGCGTCACCACTGTGGCGCCCCACCAGACGATCGGGACTGCTCCGAGCACCCCGGCCACTACGCCGACCCGCGCGCGCCTGCGACCGCGAGGATGCTGCGCCTCATCGTCCGCCTCGACATGCGCTCGGCCAGCACCCCACGCCTCCGCCGCCTGCACCTCTGCACCAGACCGGCCGCCCGCCCGCGCCAACCCACGTCGTGATCCCCGCATCTGGCTCGTCGACCGGCTTGTCTGTCTGCTGCGCACGGCTTGCCTCGCGCAATCCGGTCCTCCGGGGCTACGCCCGTCAACGGCTTCCGGGCCGCTCCGCGTGTGTCGATGCTCAACCTTCGGCGCCCGACGCCGCGCCGATCTCCTCCGATCCCTGACCCGGGTCCGCTTGCTTCCGCTCGTCCCGTCGCCCGGTGGCCTCGTCCTAGCCCTGCCTCTCTTCTTCTTCTTTTCTTTCTACCTATCCAACCCAACCCAACCCTCAATCCCCAACCAACTACCTTCTTCTCTCTCCTCCTACCTATCCCAATCCCCCTCCCACACCACCAAACCTCACCTCTCTTCTTGTCCTTTCGTTTCTGTGTTCCTGACCACCCTCTCTCGAAGTTGTGAGGGGGTGGTCAGGCACCGAGCCGCCCGCGGCGAGAAGAAACGAAAGGACCCCAAAACCCTGCAAACTCCGGGCATCGTGGTGTGGGAGGGCGACGCGCAGGTGACGCCTGACCGACGCACGACGAGCCACGCTTGCGTCGGCAGGGGAGGAGCGCGAGCCCGGCGGTTGGCGTCGGGAGACGTGGGCGAGCCGTCCGGCTGCCGGCTCGGGGCGACAGTCGACGCGCGACGGCCAGCGTGGACCGCCACAGTGGCTAGTCGGTGGCGGCCGTCAACGAAAGCTTGGAGTTGAGGCCCGAGACTTGCGGGGACGGCTCGACCGAACCGCTGCTCGCAGTCATGCGGGGCACGCGCTGCCCAGGGGCTCCGGCGGCACTCATCAAGATCGACCAGGAGCTGGCGCGTGCTGCCGAGCACACGCTGAGACCATGGATCGGTCGGCTGGCCACTACGCTCCGAGCAGCATGCTCCCGGCGCACAGCTTTGTTGAGAACTCCTTCGCGGTTGCCGTGCTTGACCATGATGTTGACCCAAGGCTGCAGCGTCTCGTGGTGAGGCTGCGACAACATCAGGTGTTCTTCTTGACGGGCGCCGGCCTTAGCGCCGGATCGCCAACGGACTTGCCAACCGGGCCACGTGTGGCGGAGCACCTGCGCGACTGGGCGGTGGGCGAGGGCTTAGGCACGCGGCTGGCGGCGCTTGCAGCTCCCCTCGACCTAGGGGAGGTCGCGGAAGTCCTTGAGGATGCCGTAGGTCGTGACGCCGTAGTCAAGTACCTGCTAAAGGCTGTCCCGTGGACGCGGCAGCCGTTTAACCTCGGCCACTTGGTGCTTGCTCTCCTCTTTGCCGAAGGATGGCTGGAAACTAGCTTCACGGCGAATTGGGATTCGTGCACACGCTGCGCAGGCGAGTCGATCGCCGGCTTGGACCTTGCCTGTCCGTGCGACATCCCGAGTCTACGCGTCGCCAGCTCGCCTCGCTACGTTCACCTCCACGGACAGGCGGAGTCACCTGGGACCCTCGTCATCAAGAAAAAAGACCTCGACGAGCCAAGCGCAATGAAATGGTCGCAGCCCCAGATCGCCGGAGCCATCGCTACGTCCGAGGCGGTCGTCGTTGGGTTTGGTACTGAGCCCGCGTATGTGCTGCGCACTCTCGAGGACATGCTCCGCACGATGGGCACGTCGCCCGCCGCCGTGATCGATCTTGAGACGGAGAATGATTTCGTAGCGGTTTCGCCGCGGTTGGCGTCCGCGCTCGGAGTGGGCTCGCCAGGCTCGCGGTATGTCGAGGGAAGAGCTACCGAATCCCTCGGTGAGGTTGCACGCGGCTGCTACGCAGCGGCGGCGCGCGAGGTTCTCGTCGAAGCAGAGAGGCGCGCCAAGGAGCTCGCGGCCAAGCCGCTCGTGCTTCGCCCATCTGTGATCGAGCAGGTCCGATCGCTCCTTATGGACCGGCCGCTCGCAGACTTGTTGGACTGGCTATGGAGGGCGGCACAGCTGGCGGACGACGACGTTGCTCTCCAGCCGACGCTCCGAAAGACTGCGGCAGACCTCGAAGCGGTGCTCGCCGGCCTCATGCTTCTCGGATCATGCACGGACGTCACTGCTGTGGCCGCGGTACACGGCGGCGTTCGCCTGACTCGGCACGGAGGTGACGTGGACGTCTGGGCAGTCGTGCCCGAGAAGCGGGTCTCGGTCACGACGGCCGTGCGCCGAGCAGTCGGAGCGAGCGCGCGCTTTACGCGACCCGGTGGGACTGGGCGACCGCTCGTGCTCTTTTGTGCCGGAACCGACGGCGCGGTGCCTGGCGGGGGACATGCGAAACTCCTAGGGAGCAGCGCCGCCGGCGCGCTCACGAAGGCGACTCGCCCAGCCGCCGCTGTGACGACGCTCGACGAGGTGCATCGTCGTCTCTGTACGCTTGCCGCTCGCACTACTAGTCCTCTCCTGTCGGATCTCTTGCCCCTGCCGTGAACACGACCCTTTCCTTGATTGCCCAGCTACTTCAGGCCGCCGGGTACCGAGTGCAGGCTCGGGACGAGAGAGGAGGTCTCCTCGGCGAGGACGCGGCACGCGTGGTTTGGGCCGCGCATTTCCCAGGCGTTCTGGACCTGTTGGAACGTTGGGAGGATGAGCAGGCGTGGCTCGTCGGACTGGCGGAGCAATTGTCGGTTGAAAAGTCTTGGGAGCTCTACTTGATTCTGGCCTGCGGACCTCGACCAGACCGGGACGAGCAGCGCCAACTCGATGCCGTGCGGCGCGATACCGGATACACGAGAAAGGTGATCGTGCCCGGCGCCGATACGCTCCTACCATCGGCGATGCGGGGCTACCTTGCGCCGCTTGAGCAGCTTGACGTCGACCCGCACCTTCCGGAGCACGATGCGCTAAGAGACGTCGAGCGGAAGGCGCGCGAGGAGGGCCGAAACGATGCGCTCGAGGTTATCGCCGCGTTCCGCACCAACCGGCCTTTGTTTGATGGACTCTGAATGCGCCTGACCTCACTCACGCTGAGCAATTTCCGGGGGTTTGCGCGCGAACAGACGATTGACCTCGACGGGGACGTAGTCGTCCTGTGGGGACCTAACGGGACCGGCAAGACGACGGTACTCGACGCGCTCCAGTGGCTTATCGTGGGCGACCTGCCTCGACTGCGGCGTTCAGCGCTTAAGCGCGACGAGGACGTGGTCACTAGCCGTTACGCGACCGGTCTGCCTCACGTCTCGGTGCGGCTCACGGACCATGAGGGCCATGTACTCGAGCTTTCGCGCCACGGTCTGGGCAAGACGATGCGCTTCACAATGACGATGAACGGCGGAGCTAGCACGCTTGTCGACGATGACGCCGAGCTCGCCCTCGGGAGGCTTCTGGGTGACAACACCGGCGAGGCGCGAGCTCGCTTCGGTCGCATTCATCTGCTCCAGCAGGACGAGCTGACAGAGCTACTCCACGCCGACACGAAGGAGCGCTACCGATTCCTCGCGAATCTGACCGGCCTAGAGGACTTGCAGCGGTTGGACGAGCAACTGAGGTCGGAGCTAAAGGCACTGCGAAGCGCGTTGCGGGAGCGTCAGGACGACACGGAGCGACTCCAGGGCGGAGTAGCGGCACTTGAGCGCGAGCACCTCGACTCCGCCAGGGGTAACGCCACGCAGACGCAAGCCGCGCAGGCGCGGCTACGCGCGGCTGTGGCGCGAGTGTGCGCCGACCTAGCTCAGCCGCCAGCCTCCTCCCCGGAGCAGCTGATTGACCAAGCTATGGTGACGACTCGGTCAATACGCGCGCGCGCAGCCCTTCTCGAATCCCTTCCGGGCGGCACGAGTGAACAGATGGAGGAGCTTGAGGATGAGGTCGCGGTATCACGTCAGGCAATCGCCTCATCTACCGAACGTGTCGCAGTCGCAGAGCTCGCCGTCGCCTCGCGTGCGAACCAACTCGTTACTCTCGAACGGGAGCATGATCGCGCGCAGCGGTTGGCAGAGCTCGCCCTCGAGGAGCTTGCTGCCGACGCTTGCCCGGTATGCGGGCAAACTTATGACCGGGAAGCCACCCGGCTTCGTCTACACCGGATACTTGGCGGAGATGAGAGACTCCGCGAGGCGCGTGAGGCGCTGGACGAAGAGCGGACCGTATTATCCCTCGCTCGCGAAGAACAGATGTCCGCGCAGGCGCATGCCGCGCAGCTTGAACGACGCGTTGTAGCGACGAAGCAAGCCGCCGAAGCTCGCGAACGAGCGCGTGCGGAACTACGTAACCTGCTTCCCGGCCAGGTTGAAGGCGATCCGGCTCGGCGTGCGCACGACGTTGCGTCCTCGCTGGAGGCGGCCACGGAGATACTCCGGTCTGCGATTCGAGACCGCGATCTTCAAGTGAATCTGCAAGACCGCTATGTCGCCGCATCGCGCGATGCGGAGGCGCGACGCGAGCGGCTCGACTCTCTACTTGCGGAGGTCGCCGAGCTCAACCGACGGGTGCGCTCTGCCGTGGAGGTATCACGGTGGCTCGGAGCAGAAGTCGTCGACACTACGTCACGGATCCTCGACGCTTCTACCCCCCTGGTCAACGCCCTTTATGCACGACTCGACGTTCATCCGACGTTCCGTCGCTTCGCGTTCCGCCCAGATCGACGGTACGAAGCAGGCCACCTCCGGCCTTGGGTCTACGACGACGACGAGGAAGCCGACGGCAATGCCGTACACGTGCTCAGTGCGGCGCAGCTGAATGCGCTCGCGCTGTGTTTGTTCTTTGCACTTAACCTCGAGGAGGGTAATGAGTTTGCGACGGCGATGCTTGATGATCCTGTCCAGAGCATGGACGACGTGAATGTTCTCAGCCTGGTTGACGTCCTACGTACGTTGAGAAGTCGGCGGCAACTGATCCTAACGACGCATGATTTGGATCTCGCCCGGCTTCTGACGCGCAAGCTTCGCCCCCTAGAGATAGGTCAGAGGACACTCTTCGTCACCCTCGCCGGCTGGAGTACTCGAGGCCCGCGAGTCGTCGTTGAAGCGCGCGAGCCGGATGCCCAGCGCGCACGGCTTGAGCTCGTTGGTGGCTAGCGTTGCTTCCGCCCAGGCCGATCGCCAGCGCTCGACAAGACCGGCGCCCCGGGCTGGGTCCGGCAGTCTCGGCCACCAGGCTGCGCAGCGGCTGTGCCGGTGGCAGCGCAACGCGGTCGCTCCGCCGTCGCGGCACCGCCGTCATCTGGCGCTGCGCAGGCCTCGACCAGGTCGTCATCGAGTACGCGTAGGCTTCGCGACGTGGCTCGCAGCGATCTCATCAAGCAGATGTTCGTCACGTACCAGCAAGGCGACGATGTCGGATTCCGCGAGGCCGCATCCGAGGTCATCGTTCAGGAGCGCCAGAAGCGTCACGGCCTCCTTGCAGACGAGTTGCAGCGGATCCTGGATATCGCGGCCAATCCCACCGAGCGACCTCGACAAATTTCCAGCCTTCGGCCTCTACCGAAGTCGCGCGAGGACGCGCCGCTCATACAGGTTCTCTCGCCCGTCCGGCAACTTGACTCGCAGATCCTCCGCGCGGACGTTCGCACGACGCTCGGTCAGGTTGTCGAAGAGCAGACGCGCGCAGACGTTCTTCGAGCCCACGGCCTGTCGCCGAGCCGCAAGCTCCTGTTCGTGGGCCCGCCCGGGACGGGGAAGACATCCACGGCCGAGGCCGTCGCCGGCGAACTCGGCCTCCCCTTCGCTCGCGTGGAGATCCCGGCGGTGGTGTCTTCTCTTCTGGGAGAGACGGCGCGCAACGTGTCGGCGGTGTTCGACTTCTGTCGGCGCGAGCACTGGGTTCTGCTGTTTGACGAGTTCGACGCCCTGGGCAAGGAACGGGCCGACGAGGCAGACCACGGCGAGCTCAAGCGGGTGGTTACGGTGTTTCTCCAGCTCTTGGACGACTTCTCCGGGCCGGGTCTCGTGATCGCCGCGACCAACCATCCCGCGATGCTCGACAACGCGGTGTGGCGACGTTTCGATGAGGTCGTGGGGTTCGCGCTTCCGAATCAGAAGGAGCTCGAGAGGCTTGTGCGTCGCCTGTTTCGTCGTGTCCGTCTGTCGATTCCGCCGACTGATCTCGCTCGGCGGATGAAGGGAATGTCGCATGCCGAGGCGGAGTTGACTGCCCGTACTGCTATGAAGCTGTGCGTGCTCCGGGACGGTGAGGCCGTCACCCTCTCGGATCTCGACGCGGCAATTCGACGACAGGACACCAGACGAGCGACAATCCACGACTCCCGGGGATAATCCCAGACCCGCCGAGGCTCGAGAATCTCGCTCTGATCGAACTCCGACGCGGCCCACGGGCGGCGGCGACCGGCGGCCGCGGAGGCAAGAGGAAGCATTCGGATCATCGGTCGCATGCCGAAGGCCTGGAGCGGCAAGCAGCGGACGTTCTTGCCGAGCAGCTCGGCCGGCCCAGTCGGTTCAACATCGATCCGAAACTCATTCTCGTGATCGAGCTCAACCGTCCTGTTCCGTCTGACAAGTGGCACAAGGCCGGGCTCCTCGAACTCGACGAGTCGACGGGGGAAGCGGTCGTGGCGTTCTCATCAGACCCCCAGCTTGGCGCATTCCTGGAGCGCCTCGCGAAGCACCGGGAGGCGGAGCCGAGTTCGGCCGGCACTCTCTTTGCCGCCGACCTGTTCGACGCCGTCGAGCGCATCCGGCGATACGGACCCGTGGATCGCGTAGCGCCGCGGCTCGTCGATGTGCTCGCGCAAGGCTCCGAGGATCCGCTGCTCATCGACGTTGAGCTTTGGCATCCGGGTGATGACGTGCCGATGGCCGAGCAGTGGCAGCTCGACGTCGAACGAGCGACACGCGACAGCGGCGGAGGTGTCGTTGATCGGTACGTCGATCACGCGCGAGGGATTGTCTTGCTCCGTGTGCGGATCGGCCTGGAAGCCGTCGCGGGGTTGTCAGATGTCGACGAGATCGCGACGCTCGACCTTGTGCCCCAGGCTCCCCCGGTCCTCGTTTCGGCGCTCGAGTCGACCGTCGATGATCTACCGCCCCGGACCCCGCCGAAAGAGGATGCTCCTCTTGTCGCGCTCATCGACTCCGGCGTCAACGCGAGCAACCCGTTGATCGATCAGGCTCTCTACAGCGCCACCACCCTCCTTCCCGGGCTGACTGACGGAGCAGACGATCACGGCCACGGCACCGCGGTCGCCGGCGTTCTGCTGCATGGGCCGACCGAGGACTTCCTCGTGTCTGGGGTCCTGCCCCGTCCTTTCGGCCGCCTCCTCTCGGTCCGGGTGCTGGACCAGTCCAACGGCTTTCCGCAGGGAGTTCTGTTCGAGCGGGCGGTCGCCGATGCGGTGCGGTACGCCGCAGGGCTCGGGGCTCAGGTCATCAACATCAGCATCGGCGACCCGGCAATGCCACAGAGGCGCCGCCGAGCGACCCCCGTCGCGAGCGTGCTGGACTCACTCGCGCGCGAGCTGGATGTGGTTCTCGTGGTCCCGACCGGGAATACGCGGCCAGCCGACTACACGAGCAACGACGCCGGAGGGGCCAACACATATGCCTCCAAGTCGCTGCAACCGCCGGCGTCGGCTCTAATCGACCCGGCTCCCTCAGCACTGGCTCTCACGGTCGGAGGCACCGGCCAGTCCGCCGGGCTCCCGAAAGTTGGAGAGATCATCCTTGGCGGTGACGACGAGCCAAGCGCCATAACGCGCTGTGGTCCCGGAGTGGCCCGCGGCATCAAACCTGACCTCGTAAGCCCCTCAGGCACGATGGCATGGAGTCCGACGTTGGGCTTCGTGGACCGACCCAAACAGCTGTGGCGGATCCTGTGTTCCAACGATCCGACCGCGATATTCCGCCGCGGTATCGGCACCAGTTATGCGGCGCCTGCCGTCGCCCGCGTCGCGAGCGCGGTCAAGTCCGAGAATCCGAGCGTGCGCTCAAGCGCACTCACCCGCGCGCTCGTGCTCCAGTCGGCGCGTCCGATCCGGGCAGACCGCGCGAAGCTTCCGCCGGGCTCGCCGGCTGACGTCGCACGTCATCAGCGCAATTTGACCGGACACGGCGCGCCGAGACTTCGTGAGGCGATCGGCTCGAGCGCTGACCGCGTCATCTTCGTCGCCGAGGGGACCCTTCCCGTCGACTTTGTCGTCCTGTACTCCGTCCCGCTGCCCGCGTCCTACTTCCAGAGCGGCGGACGTAGGCGGCTCACCCTCGGCTTGTCGTTCGACCCGCTTACACGCTACAAGCGCCTCGACTACCTCGCAAGCCGACTCTACCCCTACCTCTTTCACGGCGCGGATGCCGACAAGATCGCCGCTGCGTTGGTGCACGCCGACGATCCCACGCTGCAATCAGGGCCTCTGAAAGCGCTCAAGGCCTACCGTCTCGAACTAAATCCGAGCCCCGCGGCCTCGTCGGACAGCGCGAACATTTTCGGGATTTGGGAGCGTGCCACAAGGATGGACCCGGTCCGAGGTGACTCTGCGATCCTGGCCATCAGGAGTAGCCGCAGATGGGCGCCTGAGAGCACGGAAGACCGCTTCGGTGTAGCCCTAACCGTTGAGCACGACGGTGTCGACATCGATCTACACGCCGAACTTGCCGCAAGAGTCGAACTTCTAGTCGAGATTTCGCTCACGGGGTAGCTCGCGCCCCGCGGGCACGACTGTGGACGCACATCGGCCCCAAGCGCCCACAGCCGCGCTCCAGACCTACCCCCGGCGCGAGCCACGACGGTTGGTGTCGTGGACTCGCTGGTTCTGCTTGGAGGACGGACGGTTTGTCTTGCTGCTCGAGCCAGAGGTTCCCTTCGCCGCTCCGCCGCCCTTCGGCTTCTGACCAGAGCGTTTCCAGTTGGCCATATTCATCTCCTCTCTCGGTCGTGGGACGCAATGAGTTGTCTCACGACTTGGCCGGCCAGACAAGGGTTGTCGGGGAGCCCGGGCGCTGCCCGGCGCAAACCCGGGCGGTCCCGGGCGATCGCCCCATTTGGCCGAGAGCGCTCGAGCAAACGACACCAGCCGCGGCCCCCTGTGATCGGCCCCGATTCCGTCGAACGATCGGTGCCCGATCCTGCCCCGCAGCCTACGCTAGGCTGAGAGCGTGTCGCAGCGAGGCGGCCCGGCGCAAGACGGAAATCCCCGTTTTCAAGTGCTCGGCTCAGTCAACGTCGTCGGCGCCGGGACCACGGGCATTCGTGACGCGCGCACGGGCGCGGCCGCGCGACGCCTGATCGCGCTGCTGGTCCTGTGGGGGAACCCGGTCGATCTTGAGTCGCTTTCCCGGGACCTGGGGCTCGCTGAGAGCGATCGCGCCGCCCTCGGCCGGCAGTTGCGCGACGGCCGGGCTGAACTCAAGGTCGCGCTTGGCGACTCGGCGCATCTGATCAATTGGAGCCGCGGCAGGATCCAAGTTGACGAGTCACTAGTGCGGCGCAGCGACCTGAGGCGGCTGCGGGAGGCCGCCAAGGACAGGCGCTGGGAAAGGGTGAACGAGCTCCTGGCGGTCGCGCCCGACGAGGGCCGGTGGCCGTTTCGGGACGTCGCACCTTTTGCGTTCGCGGAGCCGCGGACGTCGCTCTCCACGCTGATCGCTGAGGCGTGCGTTCAGGTCGAAGGGATCCGTGACGCCGCACGCCGTGGTCAGACGCCCTCGGCTGTTCGGGCGAGTCCTGTTGACGCCGATTCGGTGTTGGGGCCGACGCGGCCGATGGCCGGCTCCTTAGGAGCCGGGTCCTGGGGCGCTGATCCCGACAGCCCGCCTAGCTCGCCACCGCGGACGGGTAGAAGCCATGCGCGCAAATCCGTCCCTTTCGTCTCCCTCGCCATTGCCGTCGGCGCCGTCGTTGTCACCGTGTTCATTCTCGGCTTCGCCGGCCCGCGCCGGCCCGCGGTCGTGTCGCCCCGGACCGCGGCGGTCGTGCCACGGCCGGCGATCCGTGTCGTGGCGGCCTCGCTGGCGAAGCTCGGAGCCGTCCACGGGCCGCTTTCTCGTGCGGGTGGGGCATCGGCGAGCGTGCATCTGACTGGCGGAGGTGGCAACACTCTCAGCCCTGTTGCGCAATTGGAGGGGGACCACCCTCGTACGATCGCGATCAGGTTTCGTACGAACGCCTCCGGCCGGCAGACGCTGCTCAGCGCCGGCCGACAACGCACTGCGGAGTCCTTCTTATTCGCCATCGCCGACGCGGCTGCCAACCAACGCGCGCCCTACGCGGCGGCTGGTCTCTATCTACAGCTGCTCGACGACGACGTCCTAGTCCCGGTGACCGTGGCCGACGGCGCATGGCACGACGCGGCCGTCTCGTTGAACGGTCAGCGCGTCTTGATCGCCATCGACGGGCGACTGCCCCCTGCCGGCGTGTGGGACGGAACGCGTTGGACAAACAAGCTGCGGCCACAGCCCGCCCAGATCCCTGACCCGCCGCAGACGGCTTCAACGCCCGTACGAATCGGCTCGGGACCGCCGGGCGCGGCGTGGGGGCCAGGCTTGCGGGGGGACGTCGCGGTCGTTGACATCTGGGCGCGCGCCCTGTCGTCGGCGCAGCTGCAGAAGCTGACGACCACGTTGCAATAAGTGGGCGCGGCCCCCACCGCGGGCCCTGGCGCCGTGCCCGCCCGACAAATCCGGGGCGGCCGGGACGATTCTGGAGAACCGAAAGAGACGCCGCCGACCTTGCGCGCCAGGCCGGGTGCCCGGCGGCGCGCTTGCTTTGAGCCCTGCGGTGGCGGAGCATCCGACCGGCCGGCCGGGACTCCGGAAATGGCCCGTGCTTTTGGGCACAAACCCTGCTCTTGTGCCCAAACACCCGACAAGCTGGTGGTATCTGGCGCCATCCGAGACGCTTCAGCAAGGCGCTCGTACGGCAAAAACCCTGCAAACACGCCTAGATTGTGCGTCGTCGACACGTGAGGGGCGCTTCTTTGCAAGCAGGAGGTCACCGGTTCGATCCCGGTTGGCTCCACTACAAAGGCCCAGCAAACGATGCCCGTTTATGTTTGCCGGCTAGGCACGGGGACCCGAGGTTCCCCAGGCATGTTCCCCGCGTCCCGGTGGCCGTCCCGACGGGTGCGCGCACCGATGATCTGGCCGCCGGCCAGTCTCGCGCGCGAAGCTCCTCGCCGCGGGCGACGAGGTGATCCTGACCGGCCAGCTGCGGCTACGCCGGGAGGAGCGCGTCGAGAACGGGACCCGCGGCACGGTCATCAGCGTCAGCGATGCCACCGACGTCGTCGTGATGCGGACCGACGAGCCGCAGCCACGGGACGTCGAGTTCTCCACCCGCGAGTTCCGCGAGGTCCGTCTCGGCTACGCGCAGCACGTCTACAAGGCGCAGGTCCTAACGGCCGACCGGGCGCTCGTCCTCACCGGCGGCTGGCAGAGCGACCGCGAGCGCGCCTAAGTGGCCCTGAGCCGGGCGCGCGACCGCACGGAGATCTACGTGTCGCGGGAGGACCTCGGCGAGGACGGCACCGACGCCGACCTGATCGGGCGGCTTGCGCAGCGCGTGTCGACGAGCAACGTCCAGGAGGCGAGCGTGACCCGCGAACGCGTCGCTCGCGACCCCGCGGAGGCTCAGCGCGACGAGCAGCCGGTCGCTGCCGAGAGCCGGATCGGGCGAGTGCTGCGCGAGCAGCAGGAACGAGAAGGAGCCAGAGGACGAGGACGAGGCTATGGCATCGAGTAGGCGGCGGGCAGCCGGGCCGTGGATCTCCGCGTTCGTATTCTCGGAGCGGTCGCGGCATGCGCAGGTCGCGGGAGACAGCGACGGGCTGGCGATCGGCCACCACCCACCACCGGCGACCGTCATTGCACTCAGACAACGCCGACCCCGAGCCGCGGCGGGCCGCGGCGGGGCCGCCAGTCGTCCGGCGCCTGGGCCGGTGGCGCAAGCGCCGGAGACTGACGTCGAGATCGCCCCGTCGTCCGAGTAAAGCGCGGACAGCGGGGTCGCTCTCCGGCGCGGCCGCCCGCCGCGCTTGACGCGGCCGCGTCCAGGTGAAAGGCAGCATCCAACATCCGGCGGAGCCGGATCCGTCGCCGACAACGCGACCATCCTCCACGCGGGCGGATACCCAGCCGATCGGGAACCGCGGCTCGACGCCCCATTTCTGCTCGGTGTCGCATCGGCTGGCGGGCTCCGGGGTGGGCTCACCGACCACCGCGGCCCGTCCCGTTCGAGACTGCCCGGCGCGCTTGGTGCCGCAGGACACGCACTCGACTTCACTCGGGGAAGCGGAAGTCTGCGCGATTGCGGCGCATCGCCTGCGGCTGGGCGGGACCGATATTGACCGCAATTGGTCCCGAGTCCCGGGGGCCTGCGAGAATGGGCGGGTGGCGTCCGTGCCTAAGAGGATCATACTGTCGGAGCCCGGGGTGGCCGGCTCCTACGAGCTCGTCGAGCGGCGAGCCGACGGATCGCTGGTGCTGCGGCCCGAGCACGAGCGGCTTTCTGAGGTGATGCGCGAGACAGCGGGCCAGGTCTTCCGGGATGAGGAGTTCGTCGCGCACCTCGCGCGCGTCGCGGCGGCCGAGGACGATCTGCCGGCCGACTCTACGGCGTAGCCGTGCCGACGTTCGAGCGGCTCGCGCGCTTTGACCGCGAGTTCCGTCGCTTGCCGCGCGAGATGCAACGCGCCTTCCTGACCGCACTCCCTCTGTTCATCGCTGCGCTGCGGGAGAAGCCGCCGGCGTTCCCGCCCGCGCTGCGCGTTCATCGCGTCCAGGGTTCAGACGGCGTTTGGGAGATCACCTTCGCGCCGGACGGCCGTGCGACGTTCGAGTACGGACCCGAGGTCATCGCGGGAGACACGCATCTGATCTGGCGCCGGATCGGCGGGCACGAGGTACTCGCTGGGCCGTGGCGCCAAAGTGATCGCCGCGCCAGCGTTGCTGCGCATCGCAACGCGACAGCGAACGATCTATGGCACGATCGGGGCCGGCGGCCGTCGTGGCGGGCCGAGACGGAGCTGGAGGATCCGCTTGACAAGCCCAAAAGCTGCGCGGTACGACCGCATCGGCCACAACTATTCGCGTAGCCGGCGCGAGGACCCGCGTTTCGCGGCGCGTTTGCAAAACGCGCTCGGACGGGCCGGCACCGTCGTCAATGTCGGGGCCGGAGCTGGCTCCTACGAGCCGCGTGATCGTCACGTGATTGCGATCGAGCCCAGCGACGTGATGGCCGCCCAGCGACCGCCGGAGCTCAGCCCGGCGATCCGGGCCAGCGCCGGAAATCTGCCTCTCCGCGACGACAGCGTGGATGCGGCAATGGCTGTGCTCACGATCCATCACTGGGATCACGACCAGGAGCGCGGAGTCCGAGAGCTACGGCGCGTAGCACGCGACGCCGTCGTGATCCTCACCTACGACCCGCACGTCAGCGGCTCTATGTGGCTGATGGCGGACTATCTGCCCGAGGTGGCAGAACTCGACCGGCGCATTTTCCCGAGCCCGGAGCTACTCATCAGCTGGCTCGGCGGCAGGAGCCGAGTCGAGCCGCTACCGATTCCGAACGACACGCCAGACTGGATGCTCGGCTCGTTTTGGGCTCATCCCGAGCGAGTGCTCGACGAAGCCGCGCGCAACGCGACCTCGGGCTTCGCGCGAATGGATACGACGGTCGTCGAGCGGGTGGTCACCGCAGTCGGAAGCGACCTCGCCACCGGACTATGGGACGAGCGCCACGGGCACCTCCGCAGACTCGAAGCGTGCGACGTCGGACTCCGGCTCGTAGTCGGCACCCGATCTTGACCCGGACGCCGACGGCGGGCTCCTGCAGCTCGCGTCCAAATCGACAGCGATGCGCAGGCGTGGCCCTACAGGAGCACCGAGACGAGCCACAGCGTGCCGGCGAGGCCGAGGACCAGGCCGAGACCGGCCCAAAAGTCTGCCGGCTCGGAACGTGGCCGGAGCCGCACGTGCCGAGCTGCGATGGCCTCGCGGGCGACAAACAGGACCACGCCCAGTCCGAGCATTACAACGCCGATCGTTATGAGTCAGGAGGTGCCGACACCGGACGGGCCGATCGCTGCGGCGCGGTCACGGCTGGAGATCGAGCGACCAGACGATCTCCTCGCCAGCCCGGCGTTCGGTCGGCGTGAACCCGGCAGACTGCGCGACTCGTTGAGAGGCTCGGTTGGCGCCGTCGATGTCGGCGGTGAACGACACCAACCCCAGCCGCGCGTGTAGCCAGTCGACGGTCGCTCGTAGAGACGCGGTCGCCACCCGCGCGCGGCGCTCGCTCTGGAGAACGCAGTAGGCGACGGTTGCCGTCTCATCGTGAACGGTTGCTTGTACCCAGGCGGCCGCGCGTCTGCCCGCGCCGACACGCACGATCCAGTTCAGCCAGAGCTCCGTCGCGTCCGAAGAGAGTCTTGACTCCCATCCGCTGAAGCGGTCGCGTAGGCCGCTGACATCGTCCGCGCCTAGCCAGTCGCGCACAAGCGGATCCTCAAGGAGGCCGGCGAGCTCCTCAGCGTCGCTGGCGCGGAGCGGCACCAGGAGAAGATGCTCGGTGCTGATCTGCTCGTCATGCTCGCCGGACGTGACGACGCTGAGCCACCTCGCGGCGCTCGTCGGGAGATGAACCGACCGTGCGGGCGGGTCAGCCGGGTCAGGGGACGTCACGACGGTGTCCGACCGCGAGCACGCGGGCCGCGTGCTCGTCCTCGAGCACCTCGGATGATCCGGTACGGCCCTCGTCGCGCCAGACAGCCGCTCCTCATGTCCGGGCACCGGGCGTTTGGCGTGACGCTGAGGGTTTTCGGCGATCGCGTGGAGCGTCTCGAGTACCGCGGGCGCGACCGAGATCGTGGGGCTTCTCGAACTGGCGGCGTGCTGGCACGCTGGCGAGGACCGCCAAGGCGGCTCGTTCACGTGCCGTTGGTTTGCGGCGCTTCAGATCGGCACGAACGTCGTCGAGGCCGGCGCCGGTGTCGCCGCTCGCGGCGACATTCTCGCTCGCGCGAATCTGGGCCGTCAACGAACTGCCGGACATGATCGCGAGGGTCTCCTCCAAGCCCTCCAAGTCATCGCTGCTGACCAGCAACCGCCGCCCGCTGACCGTCGCGCGTCACGATCACGCGGTCCCGTTGACGGACGACCCGGTCGACGATCTCCGAGAACCGCGCCTTGACGGTCGCGATCGGCAATGTCTCCGACACGACCACAACAGCAGTAAGACTCCAGCCTGACGGCCAGCGGACCCTCGCGACTCCTTCCGCAGGAAGAACCCGGCGGGAGTGCCATCGCGCGTGACGAGGATCACGTCCTCGGAGCGGAAGATCTCGCTCGCGTGGTGGCGGAAATCGCGGACCGTCACGACCTTCGTGTGGGCACCGAGGTGGGCACGTGACAGATCATAGGCTTGGTCAAGCGCCGTCTCGTCGATGTGTTGAGGGCCGAGGTGGTCGGCGCGAAGGCGCCAGCGAGAAGGGCCGTGTCGCCCGCTCTGGCTTTGGCGTGGAGATGACAAGCGGTCCAGCGCCGGAGCTGCTCTGCCGCTCTCCGACCGCCAACGCGCCCCCTCGATCAGTTTGCCGTGATGCGCTTGGAGTAGATCTGTGTTGCCGGAACGCCGTGGGCGGTCAGCGCGTCTGTGGCGGCATCGATCAGGGCGGGTGGGCCGCAGACGTATACGTCCGGCGCTTCCTGCCCGGTGGGAAGGTCTCGTGTCAGCGCGTCCACTGGCGTTCCGACATACCCCGCCCAGTCGCCGCCGGTGCTCGGCTTCCAGAGGCAGATCTCGGCTCTGAAGTCAGCGAGCCCGCCGCTGAGCTCGTTGAAGATGTCGGTACCGAACACCTCCGCTTCGTCGTTGAATCCCGCGTAGAGTCGGGTCGGCTGCGGGTCGCCCCACTCCGCCATCCGCCGGAGCATCGACAGCAGCGGCGCGATGCCCGTACCACCGCCTACGAACCAGCGCGGTCGGATCCCGTTCTCGCGCAATCCGAACGCCCCCTGCGGTCCATGCACGATCAGATCGTCGCCGGCGGATGCCTTCTCGGCCAGGTACGTGGAGAACAGACCATGGGGCTGTAGCCGGATGTAGAGCTCGAGCGAGCCTTCCCAGTTGGCGGTGTTCGCGAGCGAGTACACGCGTTTCCACGGGCGTCCGGGAAGTTGGAGCGCGACGACCTGTCCGGCGTCGAACTCGGCTCCTGGCGACCCGTCGGCTGCGGGCGTCAGCGAGAGGTCGAGCCGGACGGTGGCGTGGGCGACCGGCTCGAGTCGGGCGATCGTCGCGCTGCGCACGGCGGGCAGCGAATCGCCGATCCGCGAGGACTCGTATGGGAGCTCTATCGTGCAGTCGCTTCGCGGGTAGGTCCGGCACAGCAGGGTCGTCCCGGGCGGTGCGCGACGCCCGAGCGCCTGCTCGCTGTGGGAGCCGAGCAGGAACTCACCGGCTGACACCTCCGCGACACAGGAGCCGCAGCTGCCGCTCTGGCACAGAGACGGCAGGATCACGCCCGACTGCTCCGCCGCCTGGAGGACGGTCATCGCCGGGCCGCAGCACACGGCGAGCCGGTCGCCGTCAGACGTGATAAGGACGATCGAGAACCCGGCTGGTCGGGTCCCGGCCGGGCTCATCGGCCGGCCATCGCGTCCGCGAGATCCTCCTCGGGGTCGCCGATCAGCTTCAGCGCGAACCGCTCTGCGAGCAGCTCTACGGCGGCAGGTGTCAAGAACGCGGGGACCGATGGGCCGACGCGGATGTTGCGGATCCCGAGCGCGAGGAGCGTCAGCAGCACGGCCACGGCCTTCTGCTCAAACCATGACACGAAGAGCGACAGCGGCAGCTCGTTCACACTGCATTCGAATGCACTGGCGAGTGCCGTCGCGATCTGCAGCGCCGAGTACGCGTCGTTGCACTGCCCGAGATCCAGCAGCCGCGGGATTTCGCCGATTGCGCCGAATTCGTGCGTGTTGAATCGGTATTTGGCGCAGCCCAGCGTCATCAGCACGGTGTCATCCGGCGCGTTGTCGGCGACGTCCGCGTAGTAGTTGCGCCCAGGTGCTGCGCCGTCGCAGCCGCCGATCAGCAGGAACCGGCTGATGTCTCCGCCCTTGACCGCCCCAATGACCGTGTCCGCGAGGCTCAGGACGGCGTTACGCGCGAAGCCGACGGTGATCGTCCGCGCCGGCTCGTCCTCCGCGAATCCCGGGAGCGCTCGGGCGGCCCTCAGCACGGGAGCGAGGTTCGCGAGCGTCAGGTGGCGCACGCCCGGCCAGCCGGCCGGGCCGGTCGTGAAGACGCGCTGCTTGTAGCCCGGCTGTGGCTCGATCAGGCAGTTGGACGTCATCACGATCGCGCCGGGAAACATCGCGAAATCCGCGTGCTGGCCCTGCCAGGCCCCGCCCTGGTGACCGACGAGGTGAGAATGCCTGCGCAGCTCGGGGTAACCGTGTGCCGGCAACATCTCGCCGTGCGTGTACACGTTTACGCCGGAATCGACTGTCAGCTCGAGGATCGTCCGCAGGTCGCCGAGGTCGTGCCCGCTCACGAGGATCGCCTTGCCGGCGACCGCACTCACCCGGACATCGGTGGGCGTTGGATGCCCGAACGAGGTGGTGTTGGCGGCGTCGAGCAGTTCCATCACCTTGAGGTTCAATCGCCCAAGCACCAGCGCATGCTCGAGCAGCGGCTCGAGCGCGGTCGGCGAATCGGCAAGGAAATCGAGCGCTGCCTCGATTCCGGCGTCGACCTCTTCACTTCGGTGTCCGAGCACGTTCGCGTGGTGTGCGTACGCACAGACCCCCTTCAATCCGTACAGGTTCAGGTTGCGCAGCCCGACGATGTCTGCGCCGAGCACGTCCATCCCTGCGTCGACGCCGACGAGGGCGCCCTGCGCGACCAGGTCGTCCACGTCCCTGGCGAGTTGGATCGTCGCCGGACCGTCGAGCTGCTCCGGCTCGAGACCGCGCTCGCGCGCAGCCTGCTCGTAGCGACTCCGGGCCCGGTCGCGGATCTGGCCGGCCTCGCTGAGTAGCATCACGAAGCGCGTCGAGTTGAAGTTGACGTTCGTCAGGGTCGTGAACAGGGCGCCGGCCGCAAAGTCGGCAAATTTCGAATCGCCGGCCCCGACGTCCCGCGCGCGCCGCGCGTACTGGCCGATCCCGCAGCACACATGGACGAGAAGATCCTGAAGGGCTGCCGTCCCCTCGTCCTTACCGCAGTTGCCGCGGATCGAGTGGCATCCGGCCTGCTCGCCCGAGCGATCGGTCTGCTCGCACTGGTAACAGAACATGAGTCCTCCAGGGGTCGTCTGAGTAATGGCGGACAATGGCGAACCAATCGTCCGCGAAGCGCGTGAGCGTCCGACGGGACGTTCCAGTCCAATCATTGGCCTTCCTCCTGCTCTGTGAGGTCCGTCGGCGATCGGGGTCGTCTTACGTGGAGAGGATGACCCGGGCTGCGCGGCGATCCATCGGTAGGTTGCCGCGGCCGTGATCCGCGGGGCCTACTCACGCCCGCCTCGCAGGCGTCGTGAGCAGGAGTCCCTCGGGCTACGCGCGACTGGCGGCGACGCGCCTGAGGCCGCGAGGACTAGGCTTCTGATCGATGCGGGACATCTTCAAGGGCTTCATGCTCCTGAGGTTCATCGGGTTTCTCGCCCTCGTGATCGTCGTCGCCGTAGTGCTCGGGATCCGGTCGCTCGCTCGTGGTCAGACCGCGGTCGGTGCGGCCATCCTGGCCGCCGCAGTCCTCCTGGCGGTCGCCGTCGGCTCGCTCGTCGCCCACCGCGGCGGATCGCGCCCCCGCTGATGGCTCGCAAGCCCCTGACGCCGCTCAGGGCGATCACCTACGGCGTCGTCGCCGGCCTTGCCGGGACCGCTGCGATGGATGCCCTGATGTACAAGCGCTTCCTCGCCGACGGCGGCGAACAGGGGCTTTTCGACTGGGAGACGGCTGCCGGCGTCAACAGCTACGACGGCGCCCCGGCGCCCGCCCAGGTCGGCCGTCGCCTGGTCGAGGGATACCTCCAGATCGAGCTTCCTCCCGCGTCCGCCAGGCCGATGACGACCGTCATGCACTGGGCGACCGGCGTCTCCTGGGCCGTCAACCACGCGGTCGTCGTCGGCTCGATGAACCGCCGCCGCCCCGCCTACGGCCTGCTCACCGGGATGATCGCCTGGACGGCGAGCTATGCGACTCTCGCCCCCGCGAAGCTCTACCAGCCGATCTGGTGCTACCCGGCCCCCGTCCTGCTCGAGGACGCCAGCGCCCACGCCGTCTACGGCCTCGTCACCGGCGCCGTCTTCACCCTGCTCGCCGGTCCTCGGGCCTCCTAGGCCGGAGCCCCCGACGCTCGCCGGGCGCCCGGCCGTCCACGCCGCGCCCGGCTTCCCGTCATCGCACCGTGGCCGTGGCCGCGGTCCGGGCCGCCGCCCCGGCGTAGCGATCCCGCTCGGCCACGGCCAGCGCGTCGACGCGTTCGTTGTCGACCGATCCCGCGTGACCTCTCACCCACTTCCACTCGACCTCGTGCCGGGCGACCTCCTCCAGGAGCTCCTCCCAGATCTCGCGGTTCTTCACCGCCTCCTTGTCGGCCCGCCGCCACCCGTTCGCCTGCCACTTGACGAGCCAGCCCTTCGTGAACGCGTCCATCACGTACCTCGAGTCCGTGTGCACCACCACCCGGCACCCCCGCCTGAGGGCCCGCAGGCCGCCGAGCACGGCGAGCATCTCCATCCGGTTGTTGGTCGTGCGCCCCTCCCCGCCCGAGATCTCCTTCTCCCGGTCGCCCAGGCGTAGCAGGGCCGCCCACCCGCCCGGGCCCGGGTTGCCCGAGCACGCCCCGTCGGTCCAGCATTCGACCACCCCGCTCTCCGCCGCCTCGCTCATCCCCGGGAAGATATCCGCGCCGTCCCCCGGCTCCGCGCGGCCCGGTCCTCCGGGCCCCCGGAGCTCCGGCACGCCGTTTCGCGGGCCGGCCGCTCGGGTATCGATGCCCCCGTCAGGCGCCGTGGGCGCGCCAGCAAGTCACCGACGAGGAGGACAGATGTCGGCCGGGATCGAGACCAATCGGATTCGGACGCAGATCCCCGCGCGACTCGACCGCCTTCCCTGGTCGAGCTGGCACCGGATGATCCTGATCGGCCTCGGCACCGTCTGGATCCTCGACGGACTCGAGGTCACGATCGTCGGCTCGATCGGCAGCCGCCTCTCGGAGATCGGCAGCGGCCTCTCGATCACCAAGGGCGAGGTCGCCGGCGGGGCGGCCGCCGCCTACATCGCCGGCGCCTGTCTCGGTGCCCTCTTCTTCGGCTGGCTGACAGACCGCTACGGCCGTAAGCGGCTCTTCATGCTCTCGCTCGGTCTCTACCTCGTCGCCACCCTGATGACCGCCTTCTCCTTCAGCCTCTGGTGGTTCCTCCTCTTCCGCTTCCTCACCGGCATGGGCATCGGCGGTGAGTACGCGGCGATCAACTCCGCGATCGACGAGCTGATCCCCGCGAAGTCCCGCGGGCGGATCGACATCCTCATCAACGGGAGCTTCTGGGTCGGCGCCGCACTCGGATCGCTCCTCTCGATCGTTGCGCTGAACACCAACATCTTCCCCGCCAACCTCGGCTGGCGCCTGACCTTCGGGCTCGGCGTCCTCTTCGGGCTCGCCGTCCTCTTCGTCCGGCGAAACGTCCCCGAGAGCCCGAGGTGGCTGTTCATCCACGGCCGCGAGGAGGAGGCCGAGGCGATCGTCTCAGACATCGAGGACCGCGTTCGCCGCTCGACCGGGAAGGAGCTCGACGAGCCCGAGAAGTCGATGGTCGTCCGCCAGCGCAAGAGCATCGGCTTCCTGACGATCGCCCGCACCGTCTTCAAGCTCTACCCCGGCCGGACCGTGCTGGGCCTCTCGCTCTTCATCGGTCAGGCCTTCCTCTACAACTCGATGCTCTTCAGCGCCGGCGACATCCTCTCGACGTTCTTCAAGACCGCCTCCGGTCAGGTCCCCTACTACCTGGTCGCCTTCGCCGTCGGCAACTTCGCCGGTCCGCTCCTGCTCGGCCGCCTCTTCGACACGGTCGGGCGCAAGCCGATGATCGCCGGCACCTACATCCTCTCGGGCCTGCTCCTCCTCGTGACAGCCCTCCTCTTCAAGCAGGGCTCGCTCAACGCGACCTCCCTGACCGCCTGCTGGTGCGCCGTCTTCTTCTTCGCCTCGGCCGGAGCCAGCTCCGCCTACCTGACCGTCAGCGAGGTCTTCCCGATGGAGACCCGAGCCCTCGCGATCGCCTTCTTCTATGCGGTCGGGACGGCCGTCGGCGGGATCGTCGGGCCCCTCCTCTTCGCCAAGCTGATCTCCACCGGCTCCGCGACCCAGACCGCACTCGGGTTTGCCCTCGGCGCCGTCCTGATGATCGGCGGCGGTGTCGTCGAGCTGCTGCTCGGCGTCAAGGCCGAGGGCCAGAGCCTCGAGGACATCGCCAAGCCCCTGACCGCCGAGGATGTCGAGGAGAGCTCGTCCTCCGGAGCCGGCGGAGCCCGTCCCCTCCGGGGTGCGGTCGCCGCGGGCTAGGACCCGACAGCCGGCTGGGACCTGACAGCCGGCTAGGAGCCGGTCGTCGCGAAGCTGATGTGCCGGCAGCCGACCAGCTTGTAGTGCGGCTTGCTCTTGTGGCTCAGGTAGACGATGTCCGACGGCGACCCACAGGTGATCTTCCCCTGGCCGTAGTGCGCGTGGACGATGTTCATCCCCCCGCCCGTCGAGATCGTGTTCGTCCCGTGGCTGGCGTAGAAGAAGTCGTTGCCCGCACCCCCGATCATCGTGTCGACCTGCGTCGTCGGCTGGCTCCCCGGCTTGTAGTCGCCCCACAGGACGTCGCCGAGGTCACCCGCGTAGAGCGTGTCGCTCCCGTTCCCGCCGAGCATCTCGTCGTGCACACCGGCGAGGCCCCGCGCCGTCGCGTCCGCGTCGAGCTTGTTCTGGTAGCGGTGGCCGAAGACCGGCCAGCCCGCATGGCTTGTATTGGCCTCGGCACTCGCGGCCGCGCCGATTGCCAGGACGCCGGCGAGAAGCGCGCCGGTCAGCCGGCGAGACGATGCGCGGGTCGTTCGGGGGCGGGTCGAGCGGGATCTGGGCATGACCAGAAGGATATCGGCGAACTCCGGCTCCGGCTCAAGCCTCGCGAGTCGCGCGGTGCCGATCACGCGCCCGGGCCGAAGGATCTGGCGCCGGCGGGTCGGCTCGCCCGCCGCCACCGGCCCGACCGGCACGCTGGGTCCGCACGAACCAGGCCAACCCGACCAGCGTCACCGCGACCGATACGTAGAAGTTCAGGCGCAGGCCGAGGTAGTAGTGGGCCGGGTCGACCCGGAGCGTCTCCTCGAAGATCCTGAAGGCCGAGTATCCGGCGACGTAGAGGGCGAAGAGGCCCGGCGGACGGATCTCCCGCCGCCTGCCGAGCCAGATCAGCGCCCCCGCGAGCGCGAGGTTCCAGATGATCTCGTAGAGGAAGGTCGGCTGGAACGTCGTGTATTGGAGGTACCCGGCCGGACGGTTGACCGCGTCGATCTTCAGGCCCCACGGGAGGCTCGTCGGCCCACCGAAGAGCTCCTGGTTGAAGTAGTTGCCGATCCGACCGATCGCCTGGGCGACGAGGATCGCCGGGGCGGCCGCGTCCAGCATCCGGCTGACGTTCGCCCCCCGCCGTCGCAGGACCCAGATCCCGACGATCACCCCGCCGGCGATGCCCCCCCAGATCCCCAGGCCGCCCTTCCAGACCGCGAACGGCCCCCACCAGGTGTGCGGCACCTCGTTCCAGCTCGTGATCACGTGGTAGAGCCGCCCGCCGACGATCCCGGCCGGGAAGCCCCACAGCGCGCACTCCTGGACGAGCTCCTTCGACCCGCCCTGCGCCTCCCAGCGCCTTGAGCAGATCACGACCGCGGCCAGGACCGCGAACACGTAGGCCAGGCCATACGCGTGAAAGAAGAACGGCCCCACGTGGAAGCCGTTCTCGTGGGGGCTGGGGATCGCCGCGAGCACCGCCGACCATTCTCCCGACAATCGACATCCGACGGCTCAGCCGCGCCCGGTCAACCGGGACCCGAGTCGCTGCGGACGCACCTCGTCCAGCAAACCCTACGGCCTCAGCCGCGGCTCAGCGGGGCGTCGCCCCCCGGAGCCGCGGCTCGTCGGCGCCAGCCCGACGCCGCCGAATTACTCGTCGGCGTGGGTGAGGATCCTCAGCTGCTCGAGCGACCGCCGCAGCAGCCGCGAGACCTGCATCTGGGAGACGCCGATCCGCTCGGCGATCTCCGTCTGCGTGAGGTCCTCGGCGAAGCGCAGGTGGAGGACGATCCGCTCCCGCTCGGGAAGATGCTTGACCGCCCCGCCGAGCAGGGCATTCGCCTCAGCCAGCGCATAGCCCTCCTCCTCGGCACCGAAGTGCTCCCCGTAGCTGACGCCGTCGCCACCGTCCTGCGAAGGCCGCGGCGCGTCGAGCGACAGCGCGTCGTAGGCCTGGGCGGCCGCCAGGGCCGCGAGCACATCCTCGCTGCTCATCTCGAGGTACTCGGCCAGCTCGTAGACCGTCGGCGGACGGCCCCGGTCGGTGGTCAGCTGCTGGCGGGCCTGCTCGACCTTCAGGGCACGCTCCTGCGGGCCCCGCGGGACGTGGACGGCCCAACCGGAGTCCCGGAAGTAACGCTTGAGCTCGCCGAGGATCGTCGGGACCGCGAACGACGCGAAAGCGTGCCCGCGACTCGCGTCGAATCGATCGAGCGCCTTGAGGAGGCCGAGCGACGCGACCTGGACGAGATCCTCGAACGGCTCCGACGAACGGTCATAGCGTCTTGCGAGGCTGCGGGCGAGCGGCAGGAAACGGCCGACGAGCGCGTCACGGGCCGCCGGGTCGCGGTCCTGCTGCCAGCGGACGAAGAGTGAATCCAGATCTAGGGTGCCGACGCCGGTGGCAGGCGTGAGCCGACTTGCGGGTGACGACGAGACTGCTGCGGTCATCTCAAAAGCCTCCATGTCCGAAACGACAACTGGCCACCTGGCCTTTCGGGGGAGGTCGTACCCAGGATCACAAGCACTTATGCACGGCCGGCGAATCTCCGAGCCTTGCGGCAATCCGACGTCGCTATCACCGCAGAAGATCGGTCAGACCCGCCGTCCGGCTGCCCGGCCCGTGGCCTACCAGCGGCCGTACCACATCCGCCGCCGCCGGCCGCTCGCGAGGCCGGCCTCGGCGCCGCCGATCAGGAATCCGATCGCCCAGAGGATCAGGGCGACGACCAGGATGAACCACAGGAAGTGGATCGCGAAGCCCAAGCCGCCGAAGAGGGCGAGGATGAGCAGCAGAATGACGAGGGCGGTCATTTCGAGCCTCCTAGTAAGCAGCAGATGTCACATAGCTACCCGCGCCGGCAGCCGTCAAACTGGCTCACGGCCAGGCGGCCGGGCCGCGGCTCAAGGTCAGGCGGCGTCGCCGTACGCGGCGAGCCGGGCGTCCGCGGCCAGCTCGGCCAAGGCCTGTCGTTCGATCTTGCGGACGGTCGCCGTCGAGAGGCCGAGCCGGGCGGCGGTCGTCGAGAGGGGAAGCGGCTCGGCGTCGCCGTCGAGGCCGAAGCGCAGGTCGATCACCGCACGCGCGGTCGACGCGAGGGCCGCGACGGTGCTGCGGATCGTCTGCTCCCGGTCGTGGCACTCGGCCAGCTCGTCGGGGCTCGGCGCCCCGCTCGCGAGCAGCTGGCCGAGCTCGGTGCTCGCGTCGTCGTCGACCACCCGGTCGAGGCTGGCCATCGCCCGTCCGACCGCCTTCAGCCGCTGGACCTCGCCCGGGGACTCGGCGGCTGCGGCGGCCAGCTCGTCGGTTGTCGGCTCGCGCCCGAGTCGGGCTGAGAGCGATCGCTCGATCGCGCCCAGTCGCCGCTCCCTCTGGGCTTCGACCGCCGGTAGGCGGATCGCCCGCCCGCGGGAGTTGAGCCCCCGCTGGATCGACTGGCGGATCCACAACGTCGCGTACGTCGAGAACCGAAAGCCCCGCCGCCAGTCGAACTTCTCGACCGCGCGGATCAGACCGAAGACACCCTCCTGGACGAGCTCCTCGAAGTCGAGGTCGCCGGCCCCCTGGTAGCGGCGGGCGATCGACACGACGAGCCGGAGGTTGGCGTTGATCATCTGGTCCTTGGCAGCCAGATCGCCCCGCTCGACGCGCTGGGCCAGCCGCTTCTCGTCAGCCGCGCTCAGCAGCTGGTGCCCGAGGTCCAGTCCCTGATTCACGCCCACACCTTCCGTTCGGATCGAATGCATCAGGCTCTACCCACCCCGACGGATGCCTACACCCGGGTCCCCCCGGGTTGACGGCTCAGCAGCTGTGCTCGACGAACACCGTGACCTCTGCCGAAGCGGGAAGCACCGCCCCGGGCGCCGGCCGCGTCGCGCAGACCGTCCAGTTGCCGGCCGACACGATCCCGAACAGCCCGCCGCCGGACGTCCGGTACGGGACGCCGAGCCGGTCGAGTGCCGTCTCCACGCGGTCGAGCCGACCCCCCGTGACGGTGGGCACCCTGACGGCGCCGAGCACCCGCGGGAGGTTCGTCGCCGGCAGGCAGATCAGCATCGGCTCGGGCGCCCCTCCGTCGAGCCGCGTCCAGCGCCCCGCCGCCGCGTCCCGGACGCAGCTCCCGCCCTCGATCGGGACGAGCACCGGCCGGCCCGCCTGGCGACAGGCCGCCGGTCCGCAGAACACTGTGTCCCCGCCGCCCGCGGCGGCTGGTATCGACACTCCGGCGACCCTCGCGGTCGGCGTCCGGCCGACCGTCGTCGCCTTCCGGTGGCCGGTGTCGCGGGTCAGCGCAACCGCCACGACGCCGCCGACGATCGCGGTGAACCCGACGACGAACGCGACCGCCGGCCAGCCCCGCCGGCGATCGCCGCCGCCCGCCGCGTCGCCCCAGCGGGCCGCACGGCCCCGGCCGCTGACGCCGACCCGCCTCACGGGTGCCGGGCGCGTCGCCGCCGGCAGCGTCGCAACGACCGCCGTCCCCCCGCCGGTCGCCACCCCGCCCGCGATGACCGCCTGCTCGCCCAAACCGCCCGTCTCCCCACCCGGGCCGGCCTCGCGCTCCCCAGCTGGGGACCCGGCGGCCGAGAGGGCATCGGCGAGCTCCCCGGCCGACTGGAAGCGGGCCGCAGGCGAGGCCGCGGTGGCCCGTTCGATCACCGCCCCGACGGCCGCCGGGAGCTCCGCCCGGCGCTGCGAATCCCCCACCCGCCGCCGGGTCAGCGCCGCGAGCAGCACGCAGCCGAGCGCATAGACGTCGGCCCGCGCGTCGACCTCCCCGCCGCGGACCTGCTCGGGCGCCGCGTACCCGGGTGTCCCGACCCATTCTGAGGAGTGGGTCAACCCACCGCCCGGAGCGGAGGCCTTGGCGACGCCGAAGTCGCTCACGTACACATGCGGATCCTGCGCCGGTCCGGCCAGGAGGATGTTCGCCGGCTTGACATCCCGGTGGACGAGCCCCCTCCGGTGGGCGGCGTCCAGCCCGGCGGCCGCCTGGCCGACGATCCGGCAGGCGAAGGCGACATCCAGCGGACCCGAACGGTCGATCAGCCGCTCGAGATCGCAGCCGTCGACGAGGCGCATCGCGATGAACAGCTCGCCGTCGTCCTCACCGGCCTCGAAGACCGGGATCACGTTGGGGTGATCGAGCGAGGCTGCCAGCCGCGCCTCGCGGACGAAGCGAGCCCGGAAGGTCGGATCCTCGGCCAGCTCGGAGGCGATCACCTTGAGGGCGACCGACCGGCCGAGCCCGGCATGGCGGGCCCGGTAGACGACGCCCATCCCACCCCGGGCGATCACCCCCTCGACCTCGTAGCCGGCGATCCGGTCCCCCTGCCCGAGCATCACTCGGTGATCCACGCGAGGACCCCGATGAAGGCGAGCGTGGCCCCAAAACCGCAGACCGCCAACCATCCGCCGAGCTCCCATGCCGAGACGGTCGCGGCCGACGCGAGTGCCCCGGCGAGGAAGTTCCCCGACATGTAGGCGGTCGTCAGCCGGCTGCGGGCCTGCGGGCGGAGCTCGTAGATCAGCGTCTGGTTGAGGATGTGCTGGCCCTGGACGCCGAGATCGAGGACGACGAGGCCGGCGATCAGCCAGGCGACGCTCGTCTGACCGAGCGCGAGCAGTCCCCAGCCGAGCAGGATCGCCCCGAGGAAGGCGCCGGTCGCCCGCCGCCCGCCGCCCGAGTCGGCCGCCCGGCCGGCGACTTGCGCGGCACCGGCCCCGGCGAGCCCGGCCAGCCCGAAGAGCCCGATCACGGCCTCCCCGAAGGAGAACGGCGGGCGGGAGAGGAGCAGGGCGAGCGACGTCCAGACGACGGTGAAGCCGGCCATCCCGAGCGCGCCGTAGGCCATCCGCCGGCGCAGCAGCGGCTCCTCGACGACCAGCGTGCCCACCGAGCGCAGGAGGCGACCGTAGGGCGGCCCGTCGACGCGGGGAACCCGGGGGAGGGCGCGGTGGAGCGCGAGTGAGAGCAGGAGCGTGCCGGCGGCCGCGAGTGAGTAGACCAGCCGCCAGCCGCCGAGCTGGGCGACGATTCCAGAGAAGGTTCGGGCCAGAAGTATCCCGATCAGGAGGCCGCTCATGACGATCCCGACGACCCGCCCGCGTTCGTCCTCGCCGGCCAGGGAGCTCGCGAACGGGACGAGGATCTGGGCGACGACCGACGTCGTCCCGACGACACCGAGTGCGATCGCCAGACCGGCGAGGCTCGGGGCGAGTGCCGCACCGGCGAGCCCGATGGCCGTCAGGACGAGCATCCCGGAGACCAGCCGACGCCGGTCGAGGAGGTCGCCGAGCGGGACGATCAGCAGCAGACCGGCCGCGTAGCCGATCTGCGAAGCCGTGATCAGGAGGGCGGTCGTGCTGGCCGAGACGCCGAGCCCCGCGGAGATCGCCCCGAGCAGGGGCTGGGCGTAGTAGAGGTTGGCGACGGCCGCTCCGCAGGCGACCGCCAGGAGCGCCACGAGCCGCCGTGACAGCTGGCTCGGGGCGGCGATCGCGGCCTGCGCCGGCTGCCCCTGGCGTTCTTTCGGAGCGGTGCTCGGCGGGAGCGGCCCCGGGTGGATCGGACGCGAACGATCGGCGGTCGGCCGGGTGGGGTCGGATAGGGGTGGGGCGTCGCGGGGCATCATTGAAACGTTAGGGCAGGCACCCACTCGGATTCGGAGGCGAAAGATGGCAGAGCGACTTGATGGGACGGTTGCCCTGGTGACCGGCGCGAGCAGCGGGATCGGCGAGGCGACCGCGCGGGAGCTCGCCCGGCGGGGGGCCGGCGTCGTGCTCGCCGCCAGGCGCAAGGACCGCCTCGACGGGCTGGCGGCCGAGATCGAGGCCGACGGGGGCGGGGCGCTGGCGATCGAAGTCGACGTCACCGACCGCGACCAGGTGCTCGGCGCGGTCGAACGGGCGGTGCACTGGCGGGGGAGGCTGGACACGGTGATCAACAACGCCGGGGTGATGCTGCTCGGGCCGGCCGTCGACGCGCCTCTCGACGAGTGGGAGCGGATGATCGCCCTCAACCTCTCCGGCCTGCTCTACGTCGCCCACGCGGCGCTGCCGCATCTGCTGCGGGCGGCCGATGGCGACCCGCGGGGGGTCGCCGACCTGGTCAACATCAGCTCGGTCGCCGGCCGCGTCGCCCGCGCCGGATCGGGCGTCTACAACCTCACCAAGCACGGTGTCGGCGCGTTCTCCGAATCGCTGCGCCAGGAGGTCACCGAACGCCACGTCCGCGTATCGCTGGTCGAGCCGGGGGCCGTCGACACCGAGCTGCCGAACCACATCCGGCCGGAGATCCGCGACCAGATGATGGGACGATTCGCCGAGGTCGAGCGGCTCGAGGCCGCCGACATCGCTGACGCGATCGCCTACATCGTCAGCCGGCCGCGGCGCGTCGCGATCAACGAGCTGCTGATCAGGCCGACCGAGCAGGAGGGGTAGGATCCGGCGATGATCAAGACACCGAGCGTCGTCGTCGCGCTCTGCGCCGCCGGGCTCCTTGCCGGGTGCGGCGGCGGCGCGAAGACCGTCACGGTGACGACGCCCGTACCGGCGGCCGCCGCGACCCCGCCGGCCGGCACGACCGCTCCGACCGGCGCGAGCGGTCCGACCGGGACGACGAACCCGAGCGCGAGCATCAAGGCGGCCGCGGCGGCCGACCCGGCGATCGCCAGGCAGATCGCCCAGGCCGTGGCGTCCTGCAAGGCGGCCGTCAACTCCCAGCCGTCGCTCTCCGCCGCCAACAAGGCCAAGCTCGACGCGATCTGCGACAAGGCCGGGACCGGCGACACGGTCGGCGTCCAGAAGCAGACGGCCGTCGTCTGCCAGCAGATCGTCAAGGACACCGTGGCGCCAGCCGCGCAGGCACAGGCCCTCGCGGCCTGCCCGAAGCCCTAGGGCCGGCCGGTCTTTCCGCCATGGCGGGCGGCGGCCGCCGCCCTGGCGGCGAGCGCGACGGCGCCCGGGCTGCCGAGCCGGCCGAGCGGCTGGAACCTGAAGCCCTCGGCGAGGAGGGCGCTCGACGCCGCGCTGACCTGGACGCTCGCGAGGATCACCCGGGCTCTGGTCTGGAGGAACTGCTCCGGCTCGCGGGCGATCACGCCGGCAAGCTCGTCGAGCCTGCCGGCCTCGGTTCGCAGCGCGGACTCGAGCCCGGTGAGGCTCAGGCGGTTGCGCCCCGGCAGCGGGAGCGCGGTCAATTCGGTGGCCGCGACCAGCTCGAGCCCGGCGGTCTGCGTGGCGAGCCGCGCGAGGCCGGCGCCCTGGGCGGGGGCGAGCGGGCCGAGCAGGTCGCGGACGGCGTGGACCGGCTTCAAGGCGGCGAGCAGCCCGCTCTCGAGCTGGGGGTAGGGCCCGGGTGGCAGGAGGGCGACACCGTAGATCGCGGCGGTGGCGGCCACCCCGGCGCACGACTGGCCCGCCTCGACGTCGGCCTTCGCGCTGGCGCAGAGGATCGCGAGATCCGAGCCGGCGGTCGGGATGATCCGGGCGACCAGGACCTGGCCGTCGTGGAGCTGCCAGCTGTAGCGCCGGGCGGGAAAGGCGCCGACGGCGATGCTCGCCTGGGTCGCCGGTCGCCCGTACCGGGCGAGCAGGGCCGGCGGGACCCCGCCCGGGACGAGGGCCGAGGCGTCAAGGCGTCCGGCGGCGAGCGAAGCCCTGCCCGAGCCGAGTGAGACCGGAGCCGAACCGGGCGATCGCGGGGGTGCGGCGGCGAGCGCGAAGCTCCCGGGTGCGAGGGATCTCGTCGTGCGCCAGGGAGGGGCGTAGTCGAGCGTCAGCGAGCCGCTCCGCGCCGTGCTCGAGCGATGCCCACCGGATCCCCCGTGGCTGATCGCCACCGCCAAAAGGCCGCCGAGCGCCGCAGCGGCGAGGACGAGCGCCGGCGTGGAGCGCCGCCGTGTGCGCTGGGCCGGGGCGGCGGTCGGGGTTGGCGTCGGGTCGGTCGGGGTTTGGTCGGCCTGGGTCGGGTCGGGCGAAGTCGTCGGGTCTGCGGCGGCTGGGCGGCCGAGCCGCGACGGCCACCAGATCCTCCGGTCGAACTCGATCACCAGCGCCGGGACGAGGACGGTGCGCACGAGGAAGGTGTCCAGGAGGACGCCGAAGGCGATCACGAAGCCGAGCTCGGTGAAGCCGATCAGCGGCAGCGAGGCGAGGGCGGAGAAGGTCCCGGCGAGGACGATTCCGGCTGAGGTGATCACCGGCCCGGTGACCTCGAGCGCGCGGATCGCGCCGATCCGCGTCCCGAGCTCGAGCGCCTCCTCGCGGACGCGGGCCATCAGGAAGATGTTGTAGTCGACGCCGAGGGCGACGAGGAAGAGGAACGTGAACAGCTCGAGCGAGGGATCCTCACCGGGATAGCCGAAGACGTGCTTGAAGACGAATGCGCCCGTGCCGATCGCGGCGCCGTAGGACAGCAGGACTGTGAGGATCAGGAGGAGCGGCGCGACGACCGCGCGGAGCAGGGCCGCCAGGATCAGGAAGACGACCGTCAGGATCATCGGCACGATCAGCTTCTTGTCGCGCGCGGCGCCGCCGCGGAGATCGAGCTCGCCGGCCGACGGACCTCCGACCAGCGCTGCGGTGCCGGCCGTCGTCCGGGCGATCCTGCGGAGCGAGCCGACGAGGTCGAAGGCCCGCTGGCTTGCGGGATCGACGGCCAGGGTCACCTGAAAGGTCGACTCGCCGGCCCGCGTGGAGGCGGGAGCGACGGCGAGCGGCCCCTTCGCGACGCCGGGCGCGAGCGACATCGCGACTCTGACCGCCTGCAGCTGGCGGGGATCGGTGACGACGACCTGGGCGGGCTCGCTCGCCCCGGCGGGGAAATGCGCCGCAAGGATCCTCTGGCCCTGGGTGGACTCGACGTCGCCGCGAAAGGCGTTGCCGCTGGTCAGGCCGAGGTGGAGCGAGGCGACACCGACGCACATCACCGCGAGGAGCACCGTCGAGATCAGCGCGATCGGCCGATGGTTGCCGTCGACCCGGCGGGCGACCCGACGCCAGACGCCCGGCTCGATCTCGGCGTCGGGACCCCGAAAGTTGGGGACGAAGGGCCAGAAGGCGCGCCGGCCGACGATCAGGAGGAGGGCCGGGAGCAGAGTCAGCGAGCTCAACATGGCGACGGCGACCCCGATCCCGGCGATCGGCCCGAGGCCCCGGGTGCTGTCGACCTCGCCGGCGAGAAGGCAGAGGAGCGCGAGGATCACCGTCGACGCGCTGGCGAAGATCACGGGGCCGGAGCGGCCGAGCGCGAGGCCCATCGCCCGGTGGCGGCTCTCGTTGCGGTAGAGCTCCTCGCGGTAGCGGGAGACCAGCAGCAGCGCGTAGTCGGTCCCGGCTCCGAACGCGAGGACGGTCAGAATGGCCGCGGACTCGCTCGTCACCGTGACGCCGATGCGCGTCAGCAGATAGCCGATGCCCTCGGCGGTCAGCTCGGCGAAGCCGACGGCGACGAGCGGGACGATCCAGAAGATCGGGCTCCGGTAGATCAGGACGAGCAGGACGAAGATCAGGCCGACGGTGACCAGCAGAAGCGTGCCGTTGACGCTCTTGAAGACCTCGGCCGCGTCATAGGCGGTTCCGGCAGGTCCTGCGACCTTGGTCACGAGGCCTGGCGGCCCGCGGGCCGTGGCGCTCCGGATCAGGTTGACATCCTTGACCAGCGAGACGCCGCTTCCGTGGGTGCGCAGGCCGAAGATCAGGAGGATCGCCTTGCCGTCGCGCGAGCTGAGCCCGGGTGGTGCCGGTACGCCGGTGGCGGGAAGCCGGGCGTTCAGCGTTCGTCGATCGGCGCTGACCGCCGCCAGATCGGCGGCCTTCAACTTCGCGGCCCGCGCGAAGACCACGACGGCGGGCGTGAGCTGGGCTCCTCCGGCGATCCGATCGATCACCGCGAGCGCGCGAGAGGACTCGGCGTCGCCTGGAAGGTAGGAGGACAGGTCGTTCTTCTGGGCGGCGCCGAACTTCTGATAGACGGATCCGGCCAATCCGGCGACGATTATCCATACGACCGCGACGACCCACTTGGAGCGGTGTCCGGCCGCGAGCGTGAGCAGCCGACTCACGGCGCGGACGGGGCTCCGGAGGCTGCGACCCGCGTCATCCCTTTCGGCCGCCCAAATCGCGGCCTAGTCTACGTGGCGTGCACGGCGTCGGCGAACCGCCGCAGGCCACCGGCCCAGCCGTTGGGCGATCCCACGGCGTCGCGGCGGGCCTCCCAGCCGTCGCCGTGGCGCTCGAGCTTGCGGCGCTCGAGCTCGACCCGCGTGCGCTCGGGCGCCTGCGCCGTGAAGTGAGACCTCGACCTCGCTGCACCTCGCGGGGTCGGTCTCGAGCTGCCAGCGGGCGCTGATGTCCCAGCTGATCACGACGCGAACCGGCGGGTCCTAGACAGGACCCGGGTCCACCGGCACTCGCTCGCGTCGGTGCCGCGGTCATAGACGTGGCCGCCGCCCCGCGGCTCGAAGACCATCTCGGCGAGCGCGGCCTCGGGGATGTGGTCGGCCTACGTGGTCATGGGACCTCCTCATCTGTCTGCTCGACGGCCGTCTTGAAGGCGGCGCGATCGGTTCCGGAACTGGTCGAGATACGCGCGCAGCGCGCCGATCCCGTCGGGGTCCAACTCGTAGATGCGGTTGGTCCCCACCGAGCGGTCGATGACGAGACCGGCGCCCTTGTGCTTACCGGGCGCGCGGGGCGGGTAGGCGGACCGTCCCCCTCCCAAGGAGCGCGTGTGCGGTTCGTGATCTTCGGTCTGCTGGTAGCCGCGATCGTCTTCGTGGTGTCCGGCGGACACCTGCTGTTTCTCCCGCTCCTGTTCCTGGTGCCGTTGGGCGGGCTCTTCGGCCGGCGGAGGCGGAGACGGTGGTAGGCGCGTGGTCGCTCGCCCGGGGCCTCTGGTTCGTCGGCTTGGCCGCGGCTGCGCTGGCTGTGTCCGTGGCGGTCGCGACGACGCCGCGGGCTCCCGCGACAGCGCTACAGCCGGTGCGCTTCGGCGGTGGCGGGGGCTTCCATCTGGGCAGCCGTCTGACCGGCTCGCGGCCGTCGATCGGCCTGTTCGCCGGCAGCTCCGGCCTCGGCTTCATCGTCGTGGCGCTGTTGATCTTCGGTCTGATCGCCGTCTCCCGGCGACGGCGGCGGCGTGTCTATCCGCGCTTCTGACTTGACGACGTTCGCGAGGCCCCCGGCCGCGCTCCACCGGTCTGCCGGGTCCGGGCGCCGCAATCCGTGCAGCCACCAAACAAGGAGACGAATTTGACAAGACGACGCCGGTTTCCGATTGCCGCACTCATCGTCGCGCTCGCTCTGGGCCTGAGCGCCTGTGGCAGCACGTCGTCGCCGACGACCAGCGGGTCGAACGGCACCGCGTCGGCGAACGGCGCGCAGACGCAGGGGCAGACGAGCTTCGCGAAGACGAAGTTCGTGCTTCACGCGGGCCTCGCCTTCGGCGCGTTCCACCACTTCATCTACAAGCCGTTCAAGAGCGGCGGCCTGACGAGCGGTGGCCTGTTCAATCACAAGTTCGCCCTGGTCAAGGCGGGCTTGGCGGGGCTGTTCGCCTACCACGAGGTGAAGCTCGCCCTGGTTGACGCGCAGTCGAGCCCGCTCCTGAAAAAGCTGGTCTCGCCGTTGACTGCGCTCTCGACGCAGCTGTCGTCACTCGGCTCCCGGCTCAAGGGCGGCAACGTGGATCAGGCGGCGATCGAGGGGGCCAACTCGCAGGTCGGTGTCGCCAACAGCGCGTCTCGGGCGGCGGGTCAGGTGATCAACGAGGTGACGCCGAGCGCGGCGCAGCTCGCGGGCGGCTAGCACTCGCGCTGGAGGACGCTCGCTCTGGAGGATGAGCCCGGCGCTGCGCCTCAGGTTGGCGCGGCGCCGGAGCTCTCGGCCGGCCGGCGAAGGATTTGCGTGACCCCGAGCAGCCAGAGACCGCCGACCGTCCAGCCGGCGACGACGTCGCTCGGGTAGTGGACGCCGAGGTACACGCGGGTCGCGCCGATCACGCCGGTCAGGATCACCCAGACGACCAGGATCGCGGCGCGCGCGGCTGCGGTCGGCAGCTCGCGGGCGCCGAGCAGGGCCAGGGCGCCATAGAGGGCGATGCTGCTGGCGGCGTGGCCGGAAGGCCAGGAGTAGCTCGAGACGGCGACGAGCCCGCCGTGGGGGCGCGGGCGCTCGAGGATGAACTTGATCGCGTTCGTCAGCAGCATCGTCCCGCCGGCGGCGACCAGCACGAAGATCGCGTCCCGGCGGCGTCCGAGCACGAGGAGGAGGACAACGGCGAGCGCAAAGACGATGTCGAGCCAGGGGCCGCCGAGGTTGGTCAGCGCGCGGGCGACGCGCGTGACCGAGGCGGTGCGCTCGCCGGCGAGGGAGCGCACGAGCGAGCCGTCGAAGCCGTTTCCCTCGACGATCAGGCCGGCGAGCAGGCCGGCGGCCAGGAGCGCGACCCACACCGCGAGCAGGAGGCCAGCCTCCCGCGGGGGCCGCTCAGCCCGCGTAGAGCACCACCGCGGCCCGCTCCTTGATCACCGAGAATCCCTCTCGCTCGGCTTCGGCGACCTCGCCGTCGCGGGCAGTGCGCAGGGGGCCAGCCATCGAACGGACCTCGAGGCGCTCGGCGCGCCAGGACTTCAGGCCCGGCGAGCCGGCCGCGCGTCCGGCGAGCATGGCGACCAGCAGGCGCATGCGGGCGTAGGGCCGATCCCCGTCGAGCAGCCTGATGTCGAGCAGCCCGTCGTCGAGCCTGGCGCGCACGCTGGGGGCCGGACCGTCGGGGACGTAGCGGCAGTTGCCGATGAAGATCAGCCAGACCCGGGTCGGGTGGCCGTCGACCTCGAGCATCGAGGGCTCGGCGGTGATCAGGGCGCGTATCCCGGCGACGGCCATCGCCGGCAGCTTGCCGATCCGCCGCTCGAGCCCCTCGCGCATTGCGACGAACTCGGGGTAGGAGCCGAGGCTCGCGGTGTTGATGAACGGCTCTCCCTCGAGCATCCCGACGTCGACCCGGATGGCGCGGCCGGTGGTCAGGGCCGCGAGGGCCTCGTCGACCGTCTCGATCCCCAGGTCGCGGCAGAGGTGGTTGAGAGTGCCGCCCGGGAGCACCAGCAGCGGCAGGCCGGTCTCGAGTGCGACGGTGACCGCCGCGTTGGCAGATCCGTCGCCGCCTTCGATGCCGAGCACGCTGGCGCCGACGGCGGCCTCGCGCAGCAGCTCGCAGAGATCCTGGCCCTCGCGGCACTCGAACACGACGGCGGCCGGCAGACGCCGGCGGAGCTCGTCGGCGCGGGGGGCGGAGCCGGCACCGGGGTTGACGACCAGTGCCAAACCTTCCCCGTCAGGGCTGGCGGGGACGGTGGCCGTGGTGCGCTCGATCGGCCCGCTGCCGGGGGGGATCTCGGGCAATGGCCAGACCCGCAGGGAGACGGCGGCGACCGCGCCGCCGATCGCGGCGCCGGCGAGGACGTCGCCGGGGTAGTGGACGCCGGTGTAGACGCGCGAGAAGCCGACGGCGCCGGCCAGCGCGAGGAGGGGCACCCGCGCAGCTGCGGGGAGCTCGGCGCCTGCCCCGAAGGCGAAGGCGAAGGCGGAGGCGGTGTGCCCCGAGGGGAAGGAGGTCGAGGCGGGAACGTCGCGTCCGCGGACGTGACGGACGATCGGGACCCCGGTTCGGACGGGCCGGGTGCGCTGGAAGAACCGCTTGGCCGGCTGGTTGGCGAAGGTCGACGCCATCCCGATGCAGAGGAGTCCTCGTAGGCCGGCCCGCCGGCCGCGCCGGTCTCCGTTGACCGCCATCCCGGCGGCGATCAGCGTCCAGAGGACCGAGTGGTCGGCGAGCCGGCCGAGCCGGGGCAGAACCGGGCCGAGGCCGGGAATCCGGGTGCGCGAGACGGCGTCGAAGAGGCTGCGGTCGCCCGAGCTCAGGCGGCGTAGGAGAGGACTGGACTTGGAGGGTTTGGTTTTCACGGGCGACGGCCTACCCGGCCGGGGGCATTGTTCACGCGGAATCGAGTAGCCCGAGCTCCGCAGAGCCTGGCGGGCGGAGCGGAGCGGGCGGCACCGTTTGGGGACGTCTCCAGGTGGGAAGTCGAAGCGGCCGTGAAGGCGAGCGCTGTGATCGTGATCGACATGCTCAACCACTACGAGCACGCCGATGCGGGGCCGCTGATGGTCTCGGTGGGGAAGGCTCTTCCGGGGATCCGCCGGATCCTGGATCGAGCAGCCGAGACCGAGAGCCCGGTCGTCTACGTCAACGACAACCACGGCGACTGGGCGGCCGGGCGGGCGAAGCTCGCGGCGCGGGCGATGGCCGGTGCCGCGCCGTCGCTGGTCGAGCCGATCATTCCCGGCGAGGGCGTCCCGCTGCTGCTCAAGTCACGGCACTCGATCTTCTACCAGACGCAGCTCGAGTGCCTTCTGGAGCAGCACGACATCGGCCGGCTGGTGCTGGTCGGGCAGGTCACCGAGCAATGCGTCCTGTATTCCGGCCTCGACGCGTACATCCGCGATTTCGAGATCGCGGTGCCGAGGGATGCGGTCGCTCACATCCACTCGGATCTCGGGGAAGCCGCGCTGGAGATGATGGGCCGCAACATGCGGGCCGAGATCCCGACTTCTCGCGAGACGGCTCTGTAGCTGTGTCCTGGGCAGGTTTTGCGGCCGTGGGTTGGGGCAATCCGGCACCCCATGACAAGCTGCTGGCCGGAGTGCTCTGCGGTGCGGCGCTCTTGATCGGACTGGCCGGCGTCATGACGGGTCACCCTCAGGCCCTGATCGTGGTTGTCCCGGCGGGGCTGTATCTGGCGCGTCTGGGGTTAGACGTGATGGTGACCCGGCGGGCGGCCGAGTCCGGCGGACGCGAGGACGAGCTTCTGGCGAGCCACTTGGAAGGCGACGACGGGAGGCCGCTGGGCGACAGCGCCGAGCTGCACGACGAGCTCTCGGCGCGCGACGTGCCGGTGGACCATCCCGCGCGGGCGGAGGCCGAGCGGCGGCTATCGGGACCTAGGGGGCGGGGGCCGGCTCGGTGAGCTCGGTGTCGGCGTCGCTGTAGGCGGGAGCGCAGGCGCAGAGCAGGACGAGATCGGCGTCGGGCGCGGCCCAGAGCTTGTGGGGTGTGCCCGGCGGGATGACGACACAGTCGCCGGCGACGACGTCGTGCTCCTGATCGGCGAGACGCATCCGGCCGCGTCCGGCCGTGAAGTAGTAGATCTCCTCAGACTGTCGGTGGTAGTGCTCGATCGTCGTGCGGCCGGCCGGAAGCGTGGCCTCGGCGAGACTCTGGTTTCGGGCGGCCGTCCAGGCGGGACCGGCGAGCTCGCGGATCTTCGAGCCGTCGAGGGTCACGAACTGGTCGAGGCGATCGAGGTTGGCGATCTCCACGATCCAAAGCCTACGGGAGGCCTTGACTTCAACCGCACTTGAGGTTGTAGCTTGGAGTGAACAGGATGCCGACAAAAGCCGGAGCGAAGGCGACGGGGACGGGAGGGGACGATGGTCAGCAGGCAGACACCGAGCGAACGGATCACCGCAGCGGTCGGGGCGTGGCCTGGAGTCGAGACGGCCCGCGGGCGGCGGGGCGAGCTCGCGTTCAAGATCGGACGCCGGGAGCTCGGCCACCTCCACGGCGACCACGGCGCCCACTTCGCGTTCCCGAAGGACGTCTGGCTCGAGCTGAGGGAGCAGAACCGGATCTCCGAGCACCCAGTGTTTCCGGGCAAGCCGGGTCCGGCGGCGCGGCGAATCGAGGACGACGCGGACGTCGACGACGTGATCAGGCTGCTGCGCATCAACTACGACCGGATCGTCGCCAGCCCGACGGCGGCCGCCGAGCCCGAGACGGAAGGTCCCGGAAGGCCGCGCGAGTTGGACTACGGCCCCGCCGCCCAGTAGACGCCCGGGGGCTCGTGGGCCCGGGTTCTCGGGGGCTTGGGGGCTCGGGTTGTCGCGGGGTCTGGTTCTCGGGGGCTCGGGACCTCGGGTTTTCAGGTCCTCACGGTTGGGCGATCTGGCACACGTAAAGGCGGGACCTGTGGGGTGGGGGGTTTCCACCGACGTGGGAGCGCGGGAAGCACCGATGTCGGCGCCCGTCAGCGCTTCTAGGCTCGACCGAGGAAGTCAAGCGACCGATGAGGGCGCGCCGGAGTATCGCCACGACCAAGGAGAGATCATGTACGGACATGCCCAACCAAGCGGGGGGCTCGCGCGGCGAGAGGACGCGGCCTACAACAGCAAGGTCGTTGGGGCGTTCTTCGGCGTTCTGGTCACCGTGTGCGTCGTCGCCGTCTCGGCGGCCGTGATCGTCTCGGCCTTCGTCGGCCGGTCGGTCGGCGGCCAGATGACGGTCGCGATGCCGGGCGCGAATGGGATGTCGGCTTTACCGGTGAGCGACGTGAGGCCGGTGGTCCGCCTGTCGATCGCCGGGTCGGTCCTGATGGGACCGGACGGGAGGATGCACGACGCGTTCTCGGTGACCGACTACGCCGTGCACGTGGGCCAGCCGATCCGCCTGGTCATCAACAACACCGACGGCGCTCCGCACACGATCACGGCTCCGGGCGCGGGTGTGAACATCGTCATCAGGCCGGGCGTCCACACGTACACGCTCGTGGTCCAGAAGGCCGGCAGATTCATGTGGTTCTGCGCCCTCCCGTGCGACACCGACGCCGGCGGCTGGGCGATGTCCAAGCCGGGCTTCATGGCCGGCTACATCACCGCGACCTAGCGCGTATGTCGCCGGACGGCTGGACGTCCCAAGTGCGACGAGTGCAAGCGACCCCACGCCGGCGAGTGGCTTGGCTGGTCCGCCCCCGCTCGTGTCGGACCAAGAGGACGCCGAGGACTTCGAGAACGAGGTCTACCGGCGGAAGCCGTTACCAGTCGCTTTCGGGTAAGCCGACGCGGGGAGTCGAACCCCCGGACCCTTCATTGAGAGTCGCCCCAGGAAACCTGATTTCCCTGTTCTTGGGCGTCTCAGGTGTTCTCAGATGCTCTCAAATGGGGTCATATTTGCGGAGTTCGGGACAAGGCTTGGGACAAGATTCGCTGCTCAAGACCACACGTCAGGGAGGGGGCCTCGCCGATTACCGTGCCCGAGCCGGCGGCCCCCGGTTACAGGGGCATCGTCGAAATGATCCGCGTTCGCGGATCATGGTCTGCGGCCGCCGGCGCTCCTCCGGCGAAGGTCCGAACAAAGTCACTCGGGAGCGCGACCGCGGAAGCCTCGCTCGCGCTCGCGGACGACGAAACGCGTGATACTCGCGGGGCCTGATTGGCAAAGCGATGCCGGGTGGCACGACCCTGGGGTGCTCGCGGCGTCGAGCCGCCGGACTCCGGGGCCGCCGAGCGCTGGGTGTCTGACCGCGAGGGGGCCCTGCTGCGCGCGGTTCGATTCTGTCCGCCGCTCGTGACATACGCGAAACCTTGAATTTGCGCCGACCTTTTCAAGGGGTGCTCATCTTCCCTTCAAATTTCAAGGATGGTCTTGCCCGAAACTTGAAATGGCGGCGGTGTTTTTCAAGTTTTCAGGCACTACACTTGAATTTATGGATTTAAACGCGATGGCGCAGAGCCCGATCGGGCAGCTCGTTCCGATCAGCGGGATCGACCCCTGGCGCGGCGAGCACTACGAGCACCAAGCGTTTGTCCCAGATGCTCTCCCGGAACGCCTAGACGGCGTCAACCTCAGCGCGGAGACGTGGAGCGCTGTGGTTGATGCCGCCGCCGCACTCGCCAAGCTTGACCAAGCCGGGCGTCAAGTGCCCAATCCGGAGCTGTTTCGCCGTCCGACCCTTCGACGCGAGGCGCAGAGTACATCTGCGTTGGAGGGCACCTACGCGGCCTTCACGGACCTTCTGGAAGCCGACCTGGACGAGGGTCGTCCGGCCCGATCTGCGGAGGTGCGCGAGGTATTGAACTACGTACAGGCTGCCGAGCGGGCGTTCGAATGGATCGAGGACCGCCCTCTGACTCTCGGGCTACTCGGCGAGCTACAGCGGATCCTGGTTCGCGGAACCTCTGGCGATCTGAGTGATGCTGGCGGCGTCCGTGATCGCCAAGTCGCTGTCGGTGCCCAAAGACGCCCTATAACCGAGTGTCGGTACGTGCCGCCTCCCCCCGGGGATGTGCTGCGGTCCGGCGTTGAAGCGTGGCTGCGCTGGCTAAATGCGCCGAGCGACATCCCGCACGTGATACGCGCTGCCCTTGCTCACTACCAGTTCGAGTCGCTGCATCCGTTCTCAGATGGCAACGGCCGGCTCGGTCGGCTCATTGTCGTCCTCCAGCTCATGCGGTGCGAAGTCCTGCAGTACTCGCTTCTGATTGTGTCGCCGTGGTTCGAGGCACGCCGCCTCGAGTACCAGGACGCTCTATTGGGCGTCAGCCAGACCGGTGATTTTGACCCATGGATCAAGTTCTTCTCGGATGGCCTGCGAGCGCAGGCCGATGAAACCTTTGTGCGGATCGAGGAGCTTCTCGACTATCAGGACGAGCTCCGCGCATTGATCCGCGACGGAGGAATCAGGGGGGTCCGAGCTCAGATCATGGAGGACATCGTGGGGCAGCCCATTATTGCCGTGCCGTGGGCTGCGCAGCGATACCACGTCTCCTATCAGGCAGCGAACGAAGCCATAGCGAAGCTCGTCAAAGCGGAGATCCTCGCGGAGATGACCGGCCGGAACTATGATCGACTCTTCGCGGCTAGGCGGGTGCTTCGGATTATCGGAGACTGATCAGGAGCCTTGCTCACACCCACGTACGTGTCGGGCGGCATTCGGCACCTATCAAGTCTTGTTTGAAGCCGACGCGGGGACTCGAACCCCGGACCCCTTCATTACGAGTGAAGTGCTCTACCAGCTGAGCTACGTCGGCGCGAGCACGCAGGATACCGGGGGCCACCCGATGGCCTCCTCGCGCTCGCCCGGCGGCCCGCCGACCGGTCGCCCCGCCCTTGACGCGGACCGGGTCACCGCAGGCGGATGACTCCCAGATGCATGTCGACCAGCTCGTTCGTCTTCAGGTTGACCAGGAAGTTCGAGTCGATCAGGCCGGTCGCCCCCGCCAGTGCTCCCGTCCCGCTCTCCACCCGGTAGACGATCGATCCCTGGCAGAAGCCGTCGACGTCCGCCTCGCCGAGCGTCCCCGCACCCACGCTCGAGAAGGTCAGCGAGCTCGCGCTCGCATCCCCGAAGCAGACCGTTCCCCACTCGAAGAGCATCGACCGGTCCTTGTTCGTCGCGAACTCCACCGACACGACAGCCGGATCGCGCCCCCGACCAGGTTCAGCTCCGAGCTGAACACACCGCCCTCGAGCATCGTCGTCACGTCCAGCCCGCTCGCCGTCGTCGCCGGCTCCGCCTGTCCCGTCGGATACGGCGGCCGGTGGAAGCGCAGGACGTACGTCAGCCGTTCCGGCCACGGGTTCACCGGCTGATAGGAGAAGCTCGGCCCCGCGAACGTCCCGTCCCCCACCGCCAGCCTCCCCATCTCGAGCGCCTGCGTCTTGCACGACTCCATCAGGCCGACCGCCGTCATCAGCTCGTCAGGTTGGCCGTTGAACGTCGCGTGCAGGCTTTTGAGGAGGCTCGTGTACGTGTAGTTGAAGTTGTCGTTCGCCCTTCGCGCTCCCGATCCCGGCGCGTAGGTCTCCGTCGTCGGGTTCACCACCAGCCGGCGGACGCCCGCCTCCTCGAAGGGGATCTCTCCGCCCGAGTACGAGTAGTCCGGCGGCGGGCTCGCGTTCGCCACCAGGTACCGGCCGTGGACGATCTCCGCGAACCGGTAGTAGTGCGCCAGCTCCCCCTCCGCGTCGATCGGCGCCTGCGTCGTCCCCTCCCCCTGCTCGATGATCGTCCCGATCGCCGCCACCGCGCTCGCCGCGTTCGTGATCGGATCCACGTGGTAGCTCCCCAGGTCCCCGGTCACCTGGAGACCCAGCTCGCCCGTGAAGATCCCGTCTCCCGCCTTCGTGATCTGCTCGGCGATCGCCGTGTAGAACTGCCCGATCGTCACCGCCGACGCCACGGTCGCGATCCGGCCAGGGAACTCCAGCGAATCCTCCGGCTCCTCGATCACCATGAAGACGTTCTCGACGAGCTCGACGCTCAGCGGACTCAGCGGCACCGTCAGCCCCCCCTCGACCGCCCCCGGCAGCGGCCCCGGATAGGTCGGGATGAAGTCCGGCCGGTTGATCACCGGCGACCCGCCGATCGCGTTGAGGATGTTGCACGCCAGGCGCATGTGCAGCATCTCCTCGAGGATCACCGACTTCACAAGTCGCTTGATCTCCCGGTTGTGGCCCGGCACGATCGAGTACAGCGCGTACAGATACGTCGGCAGGGTCGCGTGCTCCAGCTCGATCGCCTTCTGGACCGCCTCCCGCAGCCCCTCTAGATCACCGAGGTTCTCGACCAGCTCCGCCCGCAGCGCGATCATCGAGCGTCCCTTCCGCCGGTCGTCCCGAACCCCACCCGCCGCGCCGCCGCCGCGGCCTTTCCGCCCCTCGCCGCCGCCGCTCCCGAGACCGCCGCTCCCGAGACCCAGGCGCCCGGCCGCGCCGTCGCGCCCGACGCGGTCCCGGTCAAGATCGCGGGCTTCGGTGCGCCCGGCGGCGGCGGCGTGCCGAGCAGCGGATTGCCGTCCGGACCCCGGTTACCCATCCATCGCAGGATCGCCGCCCGCTTCGAGCGCGCCAGATCCCGCGTCACCGGCATCGAGTTCGGGTTTCCCGTGTCCAGATCGAACGCCAGCTCCAAGAGGTCGAGGTTCGCGCACACCGACTTGTAGTCCGACAGGTCCAGGAAGTCGTCCATCACCGGATAGAGGTTCGAATACTGCTGGAAGACCGGCTGGACCCCGCCCCACCACGTGATCGGCTCATCCGCCTTGAACTCGTCGAAGACCAGCACGCTGATGAAGTTCCACGGGTCAGTCGGATAGTCCGCCGCCTGCCCCGCCAGGCTCGGACGCACCCCGAAGACCTGGCCGTCGATGAAGACCCGCGGGTTCCCCGGGTCGCCCGCCTCGATCCGCAGCGTCGCCCTCCCGTCCTCGCCCGTCGGCTCGAGCGTCTTCGCAAAGGAGATCGCGCTCCCCGGCGTCCCGACATCCGGATCGCCCGGCACGACCTGGATCTGGAGTCCCGACGGGTCCTCGACCGCGACGATCTCCGCGCCGGCATAAGGCCGCCCATATCGGGTTGCGAAGATCGCCACCTCCGCGACGTCACCCGGATCCAGCCGGTGGACGAAGTCGTCGGCCTTCACGTAAACGCCTCCCGGCGATTCGAAAGTCACGCTCGTCACACTCGACAGGCTCAGCCCCAGCTCCGCCTCCCTGATCGCCGCCACCTGAGCCTCGTCGAGCGCCACCTCGGCCACCCCGGCGCTCTGCGGATACCACGCGTCCGCCCGGTAGTCGATCACCCCGAGGCTCGTCAGCTTCGACTCCCCGGCCGCCACGTAGCCGACCGTCAGCTCCCCGAGATCCTCCTGCGGCCCCCCCGGACCCACCGTCGGCAGCGCGTTTCCCAGATCGATCAAGATCCGACCGAGCTCCTCGTCCACGAGCGCCGTGCAGAAGTTGATCGACCCCGTCGGCTTGAAGAAGTTACCGCCGCTCGCCGCCCGCGCCATGAACTGCCGCCCCGCCACGAAGTGCTTCGGCTCGGACGCACTCGCCACCCCGATCGTCCCCGCGATCCGGCCCCGCGTGAAGTCCGGCGACCCCAAGGTCATGTTGTAGCCGTCGACGTTGAAGCGCATCGACAGCAGCCCGTCGTCTGCCGCCGCGTCGCGCAGCTCGCCCAGCAGCCGCGAACCGCCGAGATCGCCCCACTCCAGGTCGCCGACGATCGACTGGTACGTGGCGCATGCCCCGATGTCCCCGCCCCCGCCCGGCCCCTGCGCCCGGTCCCAGATGTCGATGAACGCGGCCGGCGCGAACTCCCCCCGGAGCACCGTCGTCCCGTTCCCGTCGCAGATCCGCACCTCCAGGCCCCAGATCTCAGACACCAGCTGCTGCTCGGTGTCGAGGTCGGCCATCTTCGCCGCCGCCCGCCGGTCCGCGTCGGCGACGACCATCCGAAGTACCGGGTCCTCCGCCGTCGCTCGTGTCCCGTCGGCGTAGGACGCCCCCGTGACACGGCACCCGATGAACCGCCAGTCGGCATTGCCGCGTGGGTTCCACCAGCCCCGCGGATCACCCGGAGGCGGTAGCGACGGCAGCTTGTCGGTCGGCTTGAACGTGTCGTTGTCGAAGTGCAGCGGGTCGTTGTTGACCGTCGACGGAGCCGCCTGGAACTGGCCGGCGAAGTGGAGGCGGAGCGCCGCGAGATAGCTCATGCCGCCATCCTTCTCCCCGATCCCACGGGTGTCAAGACGGCCGCTCTACGTCTCCCACGCCTCGATCCGCGATCGCACGTCCCCGAGGAACTCCGCCGCCATGTTCCCGTCCATCGCCCGGTGGTCGAACGACAGGCACAGGTTTGCCATCGGCCTGATCCCGATCGACTGGTTGTCAAGCACGACGACCCGGTCGACCACCGCCTCGAGGTCGAGGATCCCGACCTGCGGCTGGTTGATGATCGGCGTTCCCCCCGTCGTCCCCCACCGCCCCGGGTTCGTGATCGTGAACGTCCCGCCCCGGACCTCGTCCGGCCGCAGCCGGTTCTCCCGCGCCCGCGCCCCGAGGTCGAGGATCCGCTCGGCCAGCTCCGCGACGTCCAGGGTCTCCGCCCGCTCGATCACCGGCACGATCAGCCCGTCCTCGCCCAAGGACACAGCGATTCCCAGGTTCACGCTCCCGTGCCGCGTCAGGATGTCACCCTCGAGCGTCGCGTTCATCGCCCCGAACGCGCACAGGCTCTCCGCCACGCACCGCGCCACATACGGCAGCAGCCCAAGGCCGGCCGCCCGCCGCGCCCGCACGATCGCCGACATGTCGACCTCGATCACCGTCGTGCAGTGCGCCGCCGTCCCCAGCGACCGCGTCATGTGCTCGGCGATCGCCCGCCGCATCCGCGACAGCGGCTCGCTCACAGTCTCCCGCTCGGACCCCCCGATCTCCAAGCTCTCGGCGACCCGACCCGACCCCCCGCCCCGCGACCCCCCGCCGCCGGCCGGCCGATTCGCCAGGTACGCCTCGACATCCTGCTTGCTGATCCGCCCGTTGCGCCCCGTCCCCGCCACCGCGCTCAGGTCGATCCCGTGGAGCTCGGCGATCCGCAGCACGACCGGCGAATGGTTGCGCCTCGCTTGCTCCGCCGTCCTCGGCGCGGCGGCCACGCCCCCTGGCGCCGATCGATCGGCGTCGCCCAGATGAACACCAGAGTCGCGACCCGTGACAGCGATCCTTGCCAGCACGGTGCCGACGACGACCGTCTCCCCCGCGACCACCACGACCTCGATCACCTGTCCGTCCGCCGGCGACGGGATGTCAGTGTCGATCTTGTCGGTCGAGATCTCGCAGATCGTCTCGTCCGCCAGCACGCCGTCGCCGACCGACTTGTGCCATGCCGCCAGCGTTCCCTCGACGACTGAGACCCCCATCTGCGGCATCGTCACCTCGACGATCCGGTAACCGTCCGCCTCAGTAGGCGAGGAGCTCACGACACGTCTCCCGGATGTCCTCCACCTGCGGCAGGAGCGCTTTCTCGAGCGGTGGCGAGAACGCGATCGGCACGTCGGGTGTCGCCACCCTCCGGATCGGTCCGTCCAGAAACTCGAAGCCCTGCTCGGCGATCAGCGCCGACACCTGCGCTCCCGCCGCGCACGTCGCGTTCGCCTCGTCGACCACCACGACCTTCCCGCAGTCGCCGACGGCCTCGAGGATCGCCGCCTCGTCGAGCGGGACCAGCGACCTGAGGTCGAGCACGCGGATGCTCGCCCCCTCGAGATCCTCGGTCGCCTCCAACGCAGTCCACACCATTCCCCCGTATGTGATCACCACCATGTCATCACCTTCCCGGGCCACACGCGCAGTCATCGGCGTCTGGTAGGTACCTGCCGGCACCTCGCCCCTGATCCGCCGGTAGAGGTTCTTGTGCTCGAGGAAGCAGACCGGGTTCGGGTCGCGGATCGCCGCGATCAGGAGGCCCTTCGCATCAGCCGCCGTCGACGGCGCCACCACCTTCAGCCCCGGCGCGTGCATCAGCCAGGCCTCGGGGTTCTGTGAGTGGAACGGCCCCCCCGAGAACCCCCCGCCCGACGGCAGCCGGATCACGATCGGCACCGCCAGGCCCTGGCGGTAGTGCATCTTCCCGGCGACGTTGACCAGCTGATCAAAACAGCACGCCACGAAGTCGGAGAACTGCATCTCACAGACCGGGCGCATCCCGACGACCGCCGCCCCGATCGCCGCCCCGATGATCGCCGCCTCCGCCATCGGCGTGTCCATCACCCGGTCTGCTCCGAACTCCGCCTGCAGGCCCTCGGTGACCTTGAAAGCACCGCCGTACGTCCCGATGTCCTCGCCCATCACGAAGACCCGCTCGTCGCAGCGCATCTCCTCGCGCAGGGCGTCCGAGATCGCCTGGAGATATGTCATCTCAGGCATACCCGCTCCACCGCGCAAGGCCATCCCCCAGCGCCTGCGCCTCACCCTCGCAGAAGACCCCCTCCCGCGCACTGGACGCCGCCGGGAACGGATGCTCGCGGGCCAGCCGGAGCGCCTCCTCGAGCTCGACGCCGACCTCCGCCCGCAGGCCCTCGACGTCGACGCCCGCCGCGACGAGCCGCCCCTCCTCCAGCTCGATCGGGTCCCGCCCCCGCCAGTGGTCGACCAGCTCGCTCGGCACGTAGGCCATGTCGTCGTGCGCCGCGTGCCCGTGCATCCGCATCGTCTCGGCCGCGATCAGCGTCGGTCCGCCGCCGTCGATCGCCCGCTCCCGCGCCTCCAGCGTCGCCGCGAACATCGCCTCGACGTCGTTCCCGTCGACGCTCACCCCCGGAAACCCGTAGCCGGCCGCCCGCTCCACCGGGTTGACCGCGTACTGCTTGCTCGTCGGCGTCGAGTACGCGAACTGGTTGTTCTCGAGCACGAAGATCACCGGCAGCCGCTGGACCCCCGCCCAGTTCATCGCCTCGTGGCAGTCGCCCCGCGAGGTCGACCCGTCCCCCAGCCAGGTCAGCGCGCACCGCCGCTCCCCCCTGATCCGGAAGGCCATCGCCATCCCGACGGCGACGAGCATCATGTCCGGCAGCATCGAGACCATCCCCACGCACCCGAGCCGCCGATCGCCGAAGTGGACGTTCCCGTCCCGGCCCTCGGTCAGGCCGCTGCACCGGCCCATGTACTGGGCGAAGATCCGCTCCGGCTCGACGCCCCTGATCAAGTGGGCCGCCAGGTCCCGGTGGAGGATGCACAGCCGGTCCTCGGCTGCCATCGCGAACGCCGCCCCCGCCGAGACCGCCTCCTGCCCGAGGCCGTCGTAGAACGATCCGGGAACCTGCCCCTGGCGGTAGAGCGTCATCGCACGCTGCTCGATCCCCCGCATCCGCAGCATGTAACGCAGGAGGTCCACCCGATCTGCCAGTGTCAGCCGTTCGACCTCGGCCGCTCGCGGCTGGCTTGTTGTAGAAGTCGCCATGGGCCTCGGGAGCCGCCGAAGTCTACCTCGCGACTCAGGCCAGCCCGTCGGCCCGGAGTCTCCCGACCAGGATGCTCGCCGCGATCCGATCCCCGCTCACCGACAGGTGGTACCCGTCCGGCTCGCGGACGTCGACCGTCCGCCCCCCGTAGAACATCACCTGGCGGTAGCGCCCGCCCGGGGTGAAGACCGCCACCAGATCGATCAGCTCGACCCCGTGTCGAAAGGACCGCGCGGCGATCGCGTACGCCCGGTTGATCGCCCGGAAGATCGGCTGGGCCGCCGCGTTGCGAGGGGTCGGCAGCGTGAACCAGAAGACCCGCCCCGCGCCGCCCCGCAGGTAGCTGGACATCATCGACTCGGTCCGCTTCGCGAACGCCGCCACCCACGCCTCGCCGCAGCAGTACGAGATCGCGCCCGATGCCGCCGGCAGCGGGAAGCCGTCGTTGGCCCCGACGAACATCACCGTGATGTCCGGGTGCACGCTCGCCGCCTGGGACTTCGCGTGCTTGACCCAGTCGAACATGAACGGCTTCGAGATGCCCGTGCTGATGTGCGCCTCGCTTCTCACGTCGATTCCCCTGCCCCCCAGCGCCGCGCCCAGCATCCCGTCGAGCACCTGGATCTCCGAGTCCCCCGTCGCCAGCATCCGCACCCGGCCCGGCACGACCTCGACCGGCCGCGTGACCCGCCGGGCGCCGGCGACCACGCTCACGCTCCAACCGCCCAGCCGCCTGGCCTTGAACCTCGTCGAAGCCCGGCCACCGGGGCCCAGCACGACCTGCGCGCAGCGCGGGTTCCCACTGCCGGTGGACGGCGTGCTCACGCACTCGAGGACCCGGTCCCCGGCCCTCGCCCCCCGCTCCTCGATCTCGACCACCGCCAGATGGCCAAGCCGGGCCGGCGACGGCCAGACCCCGACCGTCAGCGTCGACGCGCCCGCCCCCCGGGAGCCCTGCGCGACCGCGGCCGCCCCGGCCCGGGCCCCTGCCCCGGCACCGGCTCCCCCGAGCCCCAGAACCCCCGCCAGGCCGATCGCCGCCGCCAGTCGGCCGCCGGCTGTCCCCCTCGCCCACCGCATGCGTGCAGAATACGCCCGGTCATCCCCGCGCACTCCTGCCGGCTCGCCCTCGCGCTCGCCCTCACCCTCGTCCTCGCCCCGTCGGCCCACGCTGCCTGCGGCGCCGTCCGGTCGGCCAAGCCGCCAACCCGGCACCGGACCTACCTCCCGCCCCTCGCGCTCGGCGACTCGACCTCGATCTTCGCGCTCCCCAGCCTCGCCGCCGAAGGCTTCGACGCCAACGCCCGCGGCTGCCGGCAGTTTCCCGAGGCGATCGCCCTGCTCGGCCGCCTCCGCCACGCCCACGCGCTTCCCCACCTCGTCGTGATCGCGCTCGGCGCCAACGGTCCGGTCACCGACGCAGACGTCCGCCAAGCGCTCGCGGTACTCGGGCATTCCCGTCAGCTCGTCCTCGTCACCACGCTCCAGGCCGGCGGCCGGCCGGGCCCCGCCACGGCGACCGTCCGTGCCGAGGCCCACTCCCACCCCGGTCGTGTCCACGTCCTCGACTGGGTGACCTACAGCGCCGGGCACTCCTCGTGGTTCCAGCCCGACCGCCTCCACCTCACCTACGCCGGAGCCCGCGCCTTCGCCCGCCTGCTCGGCCAGGCCCTCCCGCTCGCTCCGCCGCCCCGCCCGACTCTGCCGACCCAGGCTCCGGCGCCCGCGAGCGGCCCGAGCAGGCCGCAGCCCGTGGTCGCGCCCGCTCCCGCCGACGAACTCGTCCTCCTCGATCCGCCCGTCGTTCTCGTCTCAGGTGTCACTCGTGGAAGCGGACCGAGTCGAGCCAGGGCCGCTGCCCGACGGTCGCAGTCGCGAGGCGCGGGGGGGGGGGTCTTCGAGGAAAGTAGTTGCCGGAGTCCGGCAACTTGTTTCTCGGAAGAAGGTCCCTACATGGCGTCCCCATCGGTCGAGGACCACGACCCCCCCGTCGGTCGAGGACGTCAAATCCCCCGATCGTCGCCGGCCTCAGCCTTCGGTAGCGCCCACCCCGATCGGGCAGGTGACGCCGGTCCCGCCGAGGCCGCAGTACCCGCGGGGGTTCTTGTGGAGGTACTGCTGGTGGTCGACCTCGGCGTAGTAGAACGGCCCGGCCTTGGCGATCTCGGTCGAGATCGCGCCGTGTCCGTGCTCGGCGAGCGTGCCGGCATAGGCGTCGCGCGACCGTTCGGCCGCCTCGCGCTGGGCCTCGTCGCGCCAGTAGATCGCCGACCGGTACTGGGTGCCGAAGTCGTTGCCCTGGCGCATCCCCTGAGTCGGGTTGTGGCCCTCCCAGAAGAGGCGCAGCAACTCCTCGTAGGAGATCACCTTGGGGTCGAAGACGACGAGGACGGCCTCGGTGTGCCCGGTCGACCCGCTGCAGACCTCTTCGTAGGTCGGATTCGGCGTGTACCCACCGGCGTAGCCGACAGCAGTCGTGTAGACGCCGGGCGCCTTCCAGAACAGACGCTCGGCGCCCCAGAAGCAGCCGAGGCCGAAGACGGCCTGCTCGAGGCCGTCGGGGAACGGCGGGCCGATCGGCGAGTCGAGCACGGCGTGGCGGGCGGGAAGCGGCATGGCCTGCTCGCGCCCGGGGAGTGCCCGGTCGGAGTCGACCATCTTGCTCTTGAGCTTGAGGAGTGACATCAAGGAGGACATATGACCAGGGTACGCGTGACTTCTTGCGCCTGGATTAACGCTCCGGTCCGGTCGCGACCGACCGGCGCCGGCCGGTGTCAGGGCAGGCGGCCGGTGAACAGCGGCTCGGCGTGCCCGCTGGGGAGAGCGGCGGCTGGCCGCAGGTGCGCCCGGACGACCAGCCGCTCCTCGATCCGCCGACCCTGGGCCTCGGTGATCGACCCGGCGCTCACGGCGTCGGCGACCAGCGGCTTGGCCACCACGGGGAGCTGGTGTCGGATCGCGTCGAAGATCGTCCGGAAGAGGGTGACGGCGGCCGGCGTCGGAGAGGCGAGCCCGTCATACGCGCCGGCGCCATCCGCGCCGCTCCCCTGCCCGCCGCTCCCATGCCCACTCCCCTGCCCGGCACTCGCCGGCCCGCCGCTCCCCTGCCCCGTCCCGGGCCCGCCGGTCGAAACCAGACGGGCGAGGAACGCATCGGCCTCGGCCTCGGTGATCTCCCCGGCGGCGACCCCACGCCGGAGCAGCGGCTTGGCGATCGCGGGGGCGCCGGCGGTCAGGGCGGCGAAGACCAGCCCGAGCAGGGCGAGCTCGCCGGGCGGGGCGGGATCGGCGCGGCGGGCCGCGCGCGGGGCGTGCTGGCCGGAGCGGGAAGGGACGCTCGCGGCGGCGGTCCCGGCGGCGGCGGCGGTCCCGGCCGAGCCGCCGAGGGCGGCGACCGAGCCGATCACGGCGACGACGGTTCGTCCGCCGGTCGGACGGAGGGACCGGTTCTCCCGAGCCGGGCGGCCGGGGGGACGCCGGGGGGCGGAGAGGGCCTTCGGGAGTCGCTGGCCGTGGGGTCGCTGGGGCTTTGGCCGGAGCTGATCGCGGGACGAATCGCGAGGCTGGTCTGGCTGCATGGCACAAGTTGTACGGCGGGGGCTTCTGGGACGGCTAACGTCTGGCTAACGATTCGCTAAGGGGCTGGCCTCCGACCATCGCGCTACGCTGGGCCGACGGTGTTGATCAGCCCGGACTTCGATCTTCAGGCTCATTCGACGTGCTCTGACGGCGCGCTGGGACCTGCTGCTGTGGTCCGACGGGCGGCGCAGGAGGGCGTGCGTCTGCTCGCCCTGACCGACCATGACACGGTGTCAGGCCTTCCGGAGGCGTTTGCGGCGGCAGCCGAGCACGACGTGCGGCTCGTCCCGGCGACGGAGATCTCGGCGCTCGACGGGGACGAGGATCTCCACATCCTCGGCTACCAGGTCGATCACACAGACCCGGGCCTGGTGGCCGGCCTGGCCGAGTCGCGGGCCGACCGGACGGAGCGGGCGGGCCGGATGGTCGAGAAGCTCGAGGACCTGGGGTTCGCGCTGGACCGGGAGGAGCTCGACCGCCACGCGGAGAACGGGGCGTCGCTCGGGCGCCCGCACCTGGCGGCTGCGGTCGTCGGGCATCCGGGCAACCGGTGGCGCCTGGAGCGTGAGGGGCGGACCGAGCAGTCGGCGTTCCTCGAGGCCTACCTGATCCCCGGGCGGCCGGGGTACACGGGGCGGAGCCGACCGACGATGACCCGGGCGATCGAGATGATCCACGAAGCCGGGGGGGTCGCGATCTGGGCCCACCCGTTCTGGGACATCCCGGCGCCCGACGAGGTGCTGCGCCGGCTGGAGCGCTTCGCGGGAGATGGTCTCGACGGAGTCGAGGCGTTCTACACGACGCACACCCGCCACCAGGTCCGGGTCCTCCACGACCGGGCGTCAGAGCTCGATCTGCTGATCACGGGGTCGGCCGACTTCCACGGGCCGGAGCATCGGCGGTTCAACCGGTTCCGGGCGTTCGACCTCTACGGCCTCGAGCCGCGGCTCGGCCCGATCGACCGGGTCGCGTCGGGCGCGAGCGCGGCGATCCGGTAGGCGAGCGCCTCGAGGGCGAGCTCCTCGGTGACGTTGAGGGCCATCCGGGACCGGGTGTCGTCGACGAGCTCGAGCGCGAGGCGGAGCGTCGCCGGGGCATGGCCGGTCGCCTGGTCGGCGAGCTCGGGTCGGCGGTCGACCGCATGGACCAGCTCGGGAGCGCCTTCGAGGGTGACGTAGAGGTCGCGATACCAGAGGCCGGCGACGGCGAGGCCGAGGTCGAGGGTGGCCGCCAGAGCGCGGCGGTGGGCTCGCTTGGCGCGCTCAGCCTGCTCGCGCTCGATCCGTCGGCGCTCGCCCCGGCCGGTCAGCTCGAGCTCGGCGGCGCCGGCGTCCGAGAGCTCGGCGGCGACGCGGTCGCCGGTGGCCTTGCAGAGGTCGAGCAGCTCGACCCAGGGCCGGTGCTCGACCCGGCCGGCGAGCGCCGATCCGGCGAGCTTCTCGGCGGCCCGGCGGAGCGACTGGCCTTCGGCGGCGGCGAGCGCACGGGCCCGGTGACCGTCGCCGAGTGAAAGCCGGGCGCAGGCGAGCGCGGTGTCCGGGGTGGCGCCCTCACGCTCGAGACGGGCGGCGAGCTCGACTTCGGGGAGGGCGTCGAAGCGGACGTCCTGACAGCGGGAGCTGATCGTAGCCAGGAGGTCGCCGGGGCGGTCGGTGAGGAGGATCAGGTGGGCATAGGAGGGGGGCTCCTCGAGCGTCTTGAGCATGCGGTTGGCCGTCGCGTCGTTCATCGTCTCGGCCTGCTCGATCACGAAGACCCGCCGGCTCGACTCGAACGGGGTGCGGCCGGCCGCGGCGACGACGGGTTCGTCGATGTCCGAGACGAGCATCTCGGCGGCCCCGCTCGGCGAGATCCAGCTGAGGTCGGGGTGGCAGCCGCGCATCACGCGTTCGGCCGCGCCGGCCGGGTCGGTCGACCCGTCGGCGAGCAGGACGGCGGCGAAGGCCCGCGCGACGGTCCGCTTGCCGGTTCCGGCGGGCCCGCGAAAGAGGTAGGCGTGGGAGGCGAACCCGTCGGGCGGGAGGGCTCCGCGGAGGACTGCCCGGGCGTGGGGGTGGTGCTCGAGGCCGGGGAGATCTGTCGAGCGAGCCACGGTTACAGGCAGCTTATGGGCTACCGTCCGGACGATGCCGAGGGGGCGCCTGATCACGATCGAGGGGATCGACGGGTCCGGCAAGACGACGCTCGCGACCCGCCTGGTCGAGGCGCTGGCGCGGCGGGTCGGGGAGGTCGAGCTGCTGCGGGAGCCTGGGGGGGTGGCCGCGTCGGAGCGGATCCGCGAGCTGGTCAGGGACCCGGGGCTCGAGCTGTGCGACCGGGCCGAGGCGCTGCTCTACGCGGCTTCCCGGGCCCAGCTGGTGGCCGAGCGGCTGGTGCCGCTGCTGGAGGCGGGGACCTGGGTCCTGCTCGACCGGTTCGTCGACTCGTCGCTGGCCTACCAGGGGGCCGGTCGGGCGCTGGGAATCGAGGCGGTCCGGGCGATCAACCTGTTCGCGACGGTCGGCCTGGAAGCCGACCGGACGCTCCTCCTGCGGGTCGATCCCGCGCTCGGGCGGGAGCGGGCGGCGGGACGGGGGGAGGCGCCCGACCGCGTCGAGCTCGAGGACGAGGAGTTCTTCGGACGGATCGCGGCCGGCTACGACGCGCTCGCGCGGGCCGAGCGGGTGCGGGTCCGGGTGATCGACGCGGCGCAGTCGGCCGACCGGGTGCTCGAGCTGGCGCTGTCCGCGGTGAGTGACCTCATGCCTGCGACCGCGCGGTGATCTGCCGGGAAGTCTTCTGACCGGTTGCCGGTCGGCGGGGGGCGCGGCGGGGCACCGGGTGAGGGGTCCTCGGGCGGGTGGGTGCGGCTCAGGGGGCGAGCGGCGTGCCGGTCGCGGTGGAGGAGTCCTGGGGCAGGGCGATGAAGGCCTCGCTGGTGATCGCGAGGCCGAGCGAGGGGGTGCCGATCGGATCGAGTGAGAGCGCGCGCGCGGAGGCGGCGAGCAGGCCGGGGCGGTCGCCGAGCTCGGTGGCGACGTAGGCCAGGCGGATCCAGGGGGCGGCGTCGTAGGGGGCGCGGTGGACGGCGCGCAGGAGGTAGGAGCGCTCGACGATCGGCAGTCCGCGGCGGTCGGCGATGATCCCGGCGTCGATCAGTGGGGCGCTGTCGAGGGGGTTCAGGCGGGCGGCGAGGTCGGCGGTGGCGGCGGCGTGCTGGAGGGCGGCGGGGGTCGTCGCGGCGGCGGCCTGGGTCAGGGCGTCGGTCGCCTTGGACTGTGAGAGGGCGGGGAGGATCGCCGATGCGGAGATCGCGGCGAGGCCGAGCGTCAGGCCGGCGAGGGCCAGTCGGGCGAAGATCGGTGAGCGACGGGAGCGGGGGCGGGCGGGCGACTGGGGGGCGGAGGACTGGCGGGGGGGCCTCGCGCGGGAGGCGGCGACGGCGAGCAGGACGAGGGCGGGGAGCGTGACGCCGGGAATGTCCCAGTCCCAGTCGACTAGACCGTGGACGAGCCAGGCGATCGCGGCGGCGAGGCAGGCTCCGGTGAGCGCCTGCTCGCGGCCGGCGGGGAGCTGACGGACGCGGCGGACCGCGGCGGTGATCAGGGCGCCGATCGCGCCGAGTGAGAGCAGGGCGCCGATCAGGCCGGTCTCGGCGAGCAGCTGGAGGGGGACGTCGTGCGGCTGGCGGACCGAGAGGGGGGGTGGCTGGCGGTAGAGGAGATGGGTGATCGGGAAGCTGCCGGCGCCCCAGCCGCCGAGCGGACGCGCCGAGAACGCGCCGGCGGCCTCCTTCCACCAGACCCAGCGGTTGCCGGAGTTCGTCGAGAGGAGACGGGAGGGGTCCGACACGGGGACTGCCTTGGCCTGGGTGAAGAGGTCGACCTGGTGGGAGATCTGGCCGAAGAGGCCGCGGGAGGAGACGAGCAGGCCGAGCAGGAGGAGGGCGAGCGCGACGAGCGCCGCGCGGCGCAGGCCGCGCCAGATCCTGGCGGTGCGCTCGGGATCCTCGGGGACGTGGGACTCGGTGGCGATCAGCCGCCGGCCGAGGTAGGCGAGGCCGAGCAGGCACCCGACGATCAGCAGGCCGAGCTCGAGGCCCGGGCCGACGCGGTCTGAGACGGGGACGTTGTCGCGGGTCAGGGCGGCGCGGGTGAAGGCGAAGGCGAGCGGGAGGAGGGCGGCGAGGGCGGCGAGGGCGAAGGCGAGCAGGCCGCGGAGGCGGGGGCCGCCGAGCAGCGTGGTCGCGGCGAGCGCGGCCGCGAGGGCGAGCAGACCGCCGCGTGAGTAGGTCATCCCGAGGACGGTCTCCAGGAGTGCGAGGGAGACGAGCGAGCGGACGCGGGCGTTCGGGGTGCGGGTCACGTCGGTGCTCAGGCGGATCGCCAGGGGGACGCCGATCACGCAGAGCAGGCCGAGGGCGTTCCAGTAGTCGAGGGGGGCCCGCAGGCGGGAGAAGATCACCGTCTGGTTGAGGTCGAGGAGGCCGGTGATGTGGACCCAGGGGAGGACCTTGCCGCCGAGGGCGTAGAGGGCGGCGGCGAGCGTGACGGCGAGCATGCCGCGGGCGGCGAGCTCGGCCGGCGCGGCTGCGCGGGAGGCGGCGGCGAGGGCGAGGCCGGTGACGAGGGCGTAGTCGATCGCGCGGTTGAGCTCGACCCACGTGTCGGCGGGGGCGACGCTCCAGAGCAGGGAGAGGCCGCACCAGGCGGCGAAGGCGCCGAGCAGGCCGACGCCGATCACGGCGGTCCGGGAGGCGAACGGCCGGGGGGCGTCGGTGCCGAGCCAGACGATCAGGCCGGCGAGCGCGAGGCCGGCGACGAGCACCTGGAGGCGGGTCTCCTGGGGGAGGGCGCTCGCCCCCTGGGCGAAGGCTGCGTAGGCGCAGGCGAGGATCAGGCCGAGCAGCAGTCGGCGGCCGGCGACGCTCCTGCCGGGCGCGGGGGCGGCGTGGGTGGCGGGGGTGGGGGGCGCGGAGCGGGTGAGGAGCAAGCCGTCATCATCTAGCATTCACCGGCAGATGCGCACGATTAGGGGTCTTCTGAAGTGCTGGGTCGCCCTCCTTCTGAGCGGGCTGGTGATGGCCGCGCCGGCGTCGGCGGCGTCGGCCTTCAAGACGCTGTTCGATGCCTACAAGCAGTCGGGGACGATCTCGTCGTGCAAGTACTCGGCAGCCGAGCTCCAGAGCGCGGCGAGCCAGGTGCCGCCGGACATCCAGCAGTACGCGCCGGACTTCCCGGCCGCGCTCCAGGCGGCCCTGCAGGCGCGGGCGCGGGGGGTCTGCGGGGGGAAGGGCAGCGCGGCGACGGCGGCCACGCCGACGCCGGGGGGCGTGGCGGCGACGCCGCAGGGGCCGGCGCCGCCGAGTCCGGCGGGCGTCACGCCTTCACCGACCCGGTCGGCGGATGCCGGCTCGTCGGTGATCGCTGCGGCTGCGTCGGCTGCGCCGTCGGGCGGAGGGACGACCGGAAGGGTCGCGCTGATCGTGATGGCCGTCCTCCTGGGTTGCCTGGCGCTGGTGGCGCTCTGGTGGACGGTGTCGGTGGTGCGGGGCCGGGAGCCGGCGTGGGCGGGGCCTGCGACCCACGCGCTGGGCGAGGTCCGCCTGCGAGCCGGCGGCGCCCTGCGGGAGTTCGCCGATTGGATCCGGCTCGGTCGCTGAGCGCCGCCGCCGAGTACCCGTCTCAAGGTCCGCCGAAGGGCCGGCGAAAGCCGCCGTGAGCCGGTGATCCAGAGCCCGCAACGTGGTAGAATTCGTCTACGTAAAGCGGCAGGACCAGACGCTCTCAGGCCTCTGTGGCGCGAGCCCGTTCGTCGGAAATACCGATCAGACGAGCTGTCGCCGGCACGGGTCCGTCCGATCGATTCGCAACCATCGTCGCCCCGCTTTCGGTAAGCAAGTCAGAGGAGCAGGTCGATGGAGTCCACGCCGCAGTCCACGCCGTTTGAGTCCGCCACCCCCGGTGAGGCAATGACGATCTCCCGTCGTTTCACGAGCGCCGGGTCCGATCCCTATGAGACGGTGGAGTGGGAGCGACGGGATGCGCGGATCGGCCATGGCGGCCACGTCGCATTCGAGCAGTGCGATGTCGAGTTTCCGAAGACGTGGTCGCAGAACGCGACGAACATCGTCGCGCAGAAGTACTTCCGGGGACAGCTGGCCTCGCCCGAGCGGGAGCGGTCGGTCAGGCAGATGATCGGCCGTGTGGCGGGGACGATCTCCGCGTGGGGCCGGGCGCGGGCGTACTTCGCGAGCGAGGAGTCGGCCGAGGCGTTCGAGGCTGAGCTGACGTTCGTCCTGCTCCACCAGATGGCGGCCTTCAACTCGCCGGTCTGGTTCAACGTGGGCTTCGAGGAGAACCCGCAGTGCTCGGCCTGCTTCATCCTGTCGGTCGACGACACGATCGAGTCGATCCTCGACTGGAACACCAAGGAGGGGATGATCTTCCGGGGGGGCTCGGGGTCGGGCATCAACCTCTCGAACGTGCGGGGGTCGATGGAGCCGCTGAGCAAGGGCGGCACGGCGTCGGGGCCGGTCTCCTTCATGCGGGGGGCCGACGCCTGGGCGGGGACGATCAAGTCGGGTGGAAAGACGCGGCGGGCGGCGAAGATGGTCGTGCTGAACATCGACCACCCGGACATCCGGGAGTTCATCTCGTGCAAGGCCAAGGAGGAGGAGAAGGCTCAGGCGTTGCGGGATGCGGGCTTCGACATGTCGATCGACGGGGACGGGTTCCAGTCGATCCAGTACCAGAACGCGAACAACTCGGTGCGGGTGACAGACGAGTTCATGCGGGCGGTGGCCGACGACGGCGAGTGGCACCTGACGAGCCGGGTGACCGGCCTGCCGATCGGCGAGCCGCTGCGGGCGCGGGACCTGATGCGCGAGCTGGCCGAGGCGGCCCATCGGTGTGCTGATCCGGGCGTGCAGTACGACACGACGATCAACCGGTGGCACACGTCACCCAAGAGCGGGCGGATCAACGCGTCTAATCCGTGCTCCGAATATATGCACGTCGACGACTCGGCGTGCAACCTGGCGTCCTTGAACCTGATGAAGTTCCGCCTGGCGGACGGGAGCTTCGACGTCGGGGCATTCGAGCACGTCGTCGACATCATCCTGCTGGCTCAGGAGATCGTCGTCGGGCCGTCGAGCTACCCGACCGAGGAGATCGCCGTGAACGCGCGGGCCTTCCGGCAGCTTGGCCTGGGCTACGCGAACCTCGGGGCGTACCTGATGTCCAACGGGATGCCCTACGACTCCGATAACGGACGAGCGGCGGCGGCGGCGATCACGGCGCTGATGACCGGCCGGGCCTACGCGCAGTCGGCGCGGATCGCGGGGGCGCTGGGTCCGTACGAGCACTTCGAGCTCAACCGGGAGGCGCACCTCGGGGTGATCGAGATGCACCGGGCCGCGGCGCACGAGATCGCGGCGGCCGAGGAGGTCGACGAGAACCTGCTGGTGGCGGCGCGGCGCTCGTGGGACGAGGCGCTCGAGCTGGGCGAGCGGTTCGGATATCGGAACGCGCAGGCGAGCGTGCTCGCGCCGACGGGGACGATCTCGTTTTTGATGGACTGCGACACGACGGGAGTCGAGCCGGACTTCTCGCTGGTCAAGTTCAAGGAGCTGGTCGGCGGGGGTCAGATGACGATCGTCAACCGGACGGTCCCGCTGGCGCTGGCGACGCTCGGCTACTCAGACGAGCAGATCGAGCTGATCGAGCGCCACATCGACGAGCACGCGACGATCGTCGGGGCGCCGGGGCTGGCCGGTGAGCACCTGCCGGTCTTCGACGTGGCGGTGGGCGAGCGGGCGATCTCGCACATGGGCCACATCAAGATGATGGGGGCGGTCCAGCCGTTCTTGAGCGGGGCGATCTCGAAGACTGTGAACCTGCCGCAGACGGCGAGCGTCGAGGACATCGCGGACGCGTTCACGCAGGCGTGGGAGCTCGGTGTGAAGGCGTTGGCGATCTACCGGGACGGGTCGAAGACGGCGCAGGCGCTGCGGACCGACGCGCAGGAGGGTCGGCCGGTGGAGGAGCCGGTCGACGTCGATGCGGCGATCGCCGAGGCGCTGGCGAAGGCCGGGCCGAAGCGGCGGCGAATGCCCCAAGAGCGCCAGTCGATCACCCACAAGTTCTCGATCGGCGGCCATGAGGGGTACATCACGGCGGGGATGTACGAGGACGGGACGATCGGCGAGATCTTCCTGACCGACATCGGCAAGGAGGGGTCGACGCTGCGGGGAATGATGAACTCGTTCGCGACGGCGATCTCGATCGCCCTCCAGTACGGCGTGCCGCTGGAGACGCTGGTCCAGAAGTTCAGCTTCATGCGCTTCGAGCCTGAGGGGATAACCCAGAACCCGGAGATCCCGTTCGCCAAGTCGATGCCCGACTACATCATGCGGTGGCTGGCATCCCGGTGGCTCGACGCCGACCAGCAGGAGGAGTTCGGCATCCTCACGCCGACCGTCCGGGCCCGCAAGGCAGCCGAGGAGGCCGCCCAGTCATCGAGGGTCTCAGACACCGCCGGCCCGGCCGTCCAGCCCGACGCGGACGACGCGGCTCAGACCAATGGCGGGCCCAACGGCCATGGAAATGGTCATGGGAACGGAACGCACGGCAACGGCGCCGCCAAGGCGCGGGCCAAGAGCGGCCCGCAGGCCAGCGGCGGGCGGATCCAACCGGCAACGGCGGCGATGACCGACCAACCCCCGGTCGTCCCGGCGCGCCTGCGGGGCTTCGACCTCGGACCGGCGTGCGGCCAGTGCGGGGGCATGATGCAGCGGACCGGGTCGTGCTACACGTGCGGGAGCTGCGGGAACAACACCGGCTGCGGGTAGTGACCGGCGCCGCTTGATTGTCAGATACGCACGGCGCCGTCCCGATGGCACCCGCCCGCCGGCGGGTGTCAGTCGTTAAGGCGCCGGTTGTCATCGGGCGTCGTTGAGCTGTCTCCGCTCGGCGAGTAGCTGTCATCGCGACGCCCCCGAATGTCATCGACTGGCATCGGGTTGTCATCCACGCGACGCGGGACGTCATCGCCCGTAGCGCGAACGTCAGCCGCGACGCCGTCGACCGTCACCGCCCGGCGCCTGTTGGTCGCCCGATGCGGCATCGGCACCACTAGCGCTGGTAGACGCATCTGAACGCCTCTGACCGAAGTCCGGGGGCTCGCAAATCGGGGTGGGAACCAATTTCGGTTCCCATTCCGGTGCGGCAAATCTGAACGCCTAACGTCCGCAAGTGAACCGGCGGAACCCAAGCAAGGAGTCTCGCCTGACGGATGCGACGTCAGTCGGACCCCTCGCGTCTGGCTCGTCGCTGGCGCTGCCTCCGTCCGCCGTCCGCCCATCTGTACGGACGTCGTGAATCAACGCCGCTCCATTGACCGGGAGGTCTTGACCTACTTCACCAAGATGGCGGCTGCCTCCCGGGAGGCCCCGGAGCGCGACGGAGCGCTGCTCCACCGCTTTCTAATGGCGAATGCCGGCGACCTTGGGTGGCGGGCTGCGGAGATGGAGGTTCTGATGGCTCTGTGTCTGGCCGGGACCGGCGGGGCAGACGTGGAGTCATTGGTCGTCCAGCTCAAGCTGGACCCCGACGTCGTCGACCGCGCGGTCCGCCTCTTGCGACTACACGCCCTCGTCACGCCACCGAGGGTTGAGCCGTCTGTCTTTCGGGCCTCGCCGGACGGCGCGCGCGTCGTACGGCACTTTCTAGAGACGGGCAACGCCCAAGTTGCTGTCCGCTGGCTTGCCCGCCAAATGACCGTCGACCGCGAGCGCGCCACGCGACGTCGGCCCTCGGCTCCGTCGCCATGATGCTTGTGGACCGAACGGGTAGGGTCAGCCTCGATGGCGCCTTCCAGTCCAGCGCGCAGCGCAGGCCGCACGTTGGTGAAGGTGCGGCGTCTGCACGCCGACCTCACCCAAGAACAGCTGGCGGAAATGACCGGCCTCCGCGTCAGGGCCATCAAGGCGATGGAGGCCCGCGTGTCCGCGGACCCGCGGCTGAGGACCTACATCAAGCTCGCCCGCGCCCTCGGCTGCCGTATCGAGGACCTCATTGAGGACGAATGGAACGAGCCGCTCCCGAGCGACACCGCGAGGTCCATCAAGAGGGCGGTCGACGAAGCCTGAGCTGATGAGCAATTCCGGTCGGCGGCCCTGTTCGGGCGCATCGTCCCCTTATGGGACGAGCGCGCGGACGTGTCTGGGCTGCCGCCGGCGGTGGGGACCGGCGCGGCTCACGCCGCCCGTGGAAATGGACCGAGGAGCGTCTTCTCGAAGAGCTTGAGGACTTTCTCGCCGACCATGCCGCGTGGCCTCCCGCCAGCGCGTTTCGCGCAGCCGGGCGGGAAGACCTCTACCACGCGATGGTGCGCCACGGCGGCGTTGAGTACTGGCGGGAAGAGCTGGGAATGTTTCCCGAGCCGGGAGCGACCCGCCCCTCGTACGGAACGCACCGCGCGGTCGAAGACGCCCGCGAGCTCATTGACCGGCTCGGCTTCCTCCCCAACACCACTCGCGTCCGGGCACTCGGCTTTCCCCGGTTGGCCACACGCATCCAGGTCGCCGGAGGGACCAAGGCGTTCTGCCGGCTCCACGGCTTGCCGCAGCCTCCGTCGCGCGCGCAGCGCGACCGCGACCAGAACTAGCTTGCTAGACGAACGTATGTTCGCTATCCTGGTCTATGGTGTCGCGCACGACACCTTACGAGCCACCCAATCGGAGTCTCTGGCATAGATGGCACCAGTTCGCAGCTTCGCCAACATCACCGTCCGCGTGACCCCGAATGGAGCCTTGACCATGACCCTGACCTTTGGTTGCCTGCCCACCGGCGACGAAGACTTCCGGCGACGGTTCTCGGACTTGCCGCCGTCGCCGCTGAAGCTCCTTCCGCCGACCCCCGACCAGCTTGCGGACGACCACGCTTCCGCCGTCCCAATGATTGGCGAAGACCGAGGAAGCGGGTGGGTCGTCGCCGACGAGGAGGGCCTGACCATTGAGGTCCTCTACCTACAGGATGGGTGGACAGAGTTAGCGCAGGCCAAGCACGCCCTCAACGCGTTCATGCGGCGCCGGTGCGCCGTCCGTGACCCGCTGTTCGTCGCGTCCGATGAGGAGCCGGACTTGTCACAGGGTGTGGACGTGGGCGTCGGCTTCCTGCACCTGCGCTACGTGCCCTTCGCCTGGGCAAGCGACGGCACCCGCTCGGTCGCGGTGTTCACCTGGGCTGGACTTGCGGGCGTGCTGGTCCTGGACGAGCAGTTCGCAATGCGCGACGCGGGTCAGCCTGCAGCGCCGCGACGCCGCGCCCGCTCTGGACAGACAGCGGCTCGACGACTTCATTGCCCGCCGCGAGGAAGCGGAAGACACCGTGGTCGACACCTTGCTCGCGGAAATCGACGGGAAATCCTGAAAGCAACAACGCGACACCAACCGGAGGACAGCCATGGACGGGCACATTGAAAGTTGCACGGGGCGGCGCCGCCGCTGCCCGCAGGGGCGTAAGACGGCACCTGTCGAGCAGGACGGCGGCACCGTTCCCCGGCACGCCACCCCACTCACCAACACCATCGCGGCGCTGCTTCCGGACCGTGCGCTGGCTGCGTTTTGCGACGGGCTCGCAGCGCACGCGGTCCGTGTCGAGGACCTGCTCTCGGTGTTGGCGTCGGGGGAGCTGGAACGAGGTCCGGCAGCCGCCTGGGTAGTGGAGGCTCCTGGTGGCCCGCAGCGCTCGGGCGAGGCCTTGAACCGCAGGAGTTCGCCGGCGAGCGAGTCCGACGGCGCGACCGGTCCGACGGAGCGGTGGACTCTCGACTACACCACTTACGACGCCGACGTCCGGCTTCCAGACGTCGGAACGGACGGAACCGACCACGGGGACGGAGCCGTCCATGGCTAAGACACCGCGCCGAGGCAATCCGAGCGCGCCTGACTATCCCATCGACGGGCGCAAGGCCGCTGAAGCCGTTCAGCAAATCATCGGACAGCTGCTGTCAGCGGAGCTGTTTTTCCCGACGACGCGCCAAGTTGCGCAGGCCGTCAACGGTCATCCGCTCACGCATGCAGCCATCGTCTATTGCGGGACGAACCGCCAGCGGCTTCGAGCTGCCATCCAGCGCTACTTCCGTTTCTTTGGGCCCGTTGAGGGCTGTCGCCTTGTCGGCGCCGACCTGGACGCTGGCGCTTGCATCCTCGACCTGGTCTGGACGACCCCGGGCGGGACGGTTCTCGTCGATGAACTCGTGGCGAACCGAAGCGTGCTGCCGGGCATGGCGGCGTTTGAGGAGCGTGTCGACGAGGTCTTCGAAGCCTCACGGGCGCTGTTCGGCGACCGGCTGCGCGGGGTGCGAGTGTGCGTCTTCGGTGCGCCGGCGAAGTCGGCGTTCATCGAGGCCGACGGCACGGAGTCTCCGCTCAGCCACGCGGTGCTCCCATGAGGGCGCCGAGCGGTCAGCGGATGTCGCGAGCCGAGCGCGGCGAGCTCTTCCGCAAGCGCTGCTTCTGGCTGCGCCAGCTCCTGCATCAGCGCGAACTCGACGGAGGGCTGTCCGAGGCCCTTATCAAACGCTACGCCAAGAAGATGGAGACCTCCCCGCGCAACCTGCGCCGCTGGGTCAATCGCGGCAACGTGCCGTCCGGTGAGCGCAAGGGCGTGGACCCATCCGATGAGCGCATCAGGGAGGCGCTCATCGCTTCGGGCGGCAAGGTCGCGCCCGCCGCTGAGGTCCTGCGCGCCGAGCGAGGCCGCGGGTACTCCGAGCGCAACCTGCAGCGGGTCATCCAGGAGAAGATGCCTGCCGACGAGCGCGCCGAGCTTCTCGGCGGCGCCCGTAAGCGGCGGGATGCCCAGTTGACCTTCCGGCTCGCGGTTGAGGAGGCGAACGACAGGTGGTTTGTCGACCATAAGGAGTCGTCGGTGTGGGTCGTTCACCCGGCCACTGGCGAGGTCGTCAAGGCATGGCTCTCGTCGGTCGTTGATGGCTGCTCCCGCGCACTCGTCGCGTGCATCGCGACACCTGGTGCGCCCACCAAGGAAGACGTCCTTGTCCTGCTGTTCCGGGCCGTCAGTCAAACCGACAGGTGGCCGGTCGGAGGCGTTCCCCACAGCATCGTCTGGGACAACGCCGGCAGCTTCTCCGCCGATGACATCACGGATGCGCTCGACAAGCTCAAGCTGGATGCTGACCCCACCGACGCCTACGCGCCGACGCAGAACGGCATCGCGGAGGCGTTCAACCAGACCATTGACCTGCGCTTGTCTCGCGCGCAATTGGCGTACTCGCATGGGGCTCAACGACGCAACGGCACGCTCTACTCCGGTGAGGAGGACGCACTCCAATGGAACGTCTTCCTCTTCAAGCTCGACGAATTCGTCAACTGGTACCGCCACGACCACGGGCACTCCGAGATTGGGAACAGGCACACCGATGCGGAATGGCTGCGCCTGACTGCCGAGATGTCGTTGCCGCGCTACTCGCCCGGGGATGTCGAGTGGCTCCTTCCCGACCGCGACGAGGCAACCGTCCCAGCGTCCGGCGGTATCCACAAGTGGAACAACAAGTACTTCTCGCCGGACCTCATCCTGCTTCCCGGTCGACGCGTCGAGTTCGCCTACGCCCGCTGGGATATCCGCACCATCGAGGTCATTCACGACGGCCACTGGGTCTGCACCGCCAAGGCCGGCCCTCCGTCGGCGGAGGAGCAGAAGCGGCATGCGGGCATGCTCGGCGCGCGTGCCGCGGACATGTCCCAGCGTCGTGAGCGCGTCAATGCCCAGCGGCGGGAGGAGAACGACCGCCTGGCCAGGGACTTGCCGCCTGCTGCCGCGGCGTCGACGCCCGAGCACACGACTCCGGTTGTCGTTCCGGTCGTCGCTGGGGAGCTCGCTCCGGCTGGCCCAGCCGAGCTCGTGGCGGCGGAGTTGGAGGACGACCTGTACGACCTGGGCGGCCTGGCACTCGCCGAGGACCAGGAGGCATCGTGAGCGCTGCGACGCTGCTGAAAGGCGTAGACCGTGCTCGTCCCGTGGCGACGCGCTTCGTGGCAGCCGCGCGGGAGGCCGTGCGCCACATATGCGCGACGGGTGCCGCCGCGGCGTTCGTGGGGCCGATGGACAGCGGCAAGTCCTTCGCCGCCGAGGTCGCGCTGGAGCTCGACTGCCCAGGTCCCGTGATTCGGTGGTCGGTGCCGACGCGGGGCATGACCGAGTACGCCTTTCTCGCGAACCTCGCCACCGCCGTCAGTGGCGTCAAACAAGACGGCACCTTCAACGAGCTGTTGGACGCTGGCGGGCACGCGTTCAGCGACCACGAGGGAGTCCTCGTGGTCGAGACCGCCGAGAACCTCAACCGCAACATGACCGACCTGCTGCGTCATCTGCGGCGCGAAGCCGGTCCGGCCTCGGCTCTGCTGCTCATCGGTCGGCCTGACGCCCAGACCGCGGTGCTGCAGCTCGGTAGGGCCATTACGCGCGAGGTCACTTTCGAGGCCCTGAAGGGAGATGAGCTGCTCGTCGCGGTGAGGCGCCTGCATCCGTTTCTCGAAGCGGCCCCGCAGGACCTCCTGGAGTTCGTCGACGCGAACTACGGCAAGGGCCTTCTCGGCGACTGGATGAACTTCGCGTCCGATGCAGTTCCGTACTGCAACAAGACCGGCAGGCCGCTCGACAAGCAGGCGGCGTTGCACATCTTCGCTTTGCGTGGCCGCGCCGTGACCGGTAAGCCCCGCCGAGGACGCCATGCTGCCTGACCACCGCATCGTCGTCATCGACGTTCGGCCCGATGACGAGGCCCTTCGCGCCCGCCTGTTGGCTCTCCATAGCTACCGCAGTGGGCGCCTCGTGCTGCCGCTCACGCCCCGACCCTCAGGCAAGCGCGACCGTCTGCAGGCGCTCTGCGATGCTTTCCTGGCGGCCATGGGCAAGTCCAACCTGCTCGGCGGCTCGCAGCGCAACACGCGCGAGCAGTTCCGTGACGTCGCGGCTTGGCTACTCGGCGAGGACGTCGGTTGTCTCGTGGCGCTAGACAGCCACTACGTCGACGCGGGCTGCTGGACTCAGCTCATCGATGTGGCAGTCGAGGTCGGGGCAACGCTGGTCATCGGCTGCGACCGTCGCGCCTTGGGTCGCGGCCACAAGGAGTTGTTGAAAGGCCACGGCATCCCGTGGCAGGACGCCGATGACCTTCTCTCCACGCTCGGGCCCTCCGTTCCCGACGCGGAAGACGGTGACCCTGGCTGGCCGCCGGTGCCGGAAGCGCATTTCACGACCTTCGCCGACGACCTGCGCGACTTGCTCGCTCCCGAGCAGCGTCAGCGGGCCGAAGCAGAATACGCGGAGGCAGCCCTCCGGACTCACGAGTGGCTCGACGCGCAGGCCACGCTGGAAGGAGCGGCGCTGGCGGGCTTCTTGCTCGAACTCATCGCCGGCGTACCTTGGACGACGCAAGCGACAATTCGAATCCAGGCGGCGCAAGCCGCGGTGTTCCTGGCAGGCTGGACGACGGAGGTCAACTTCGAAATCTTCCTCGCATCCGTGGAAGGCGCGGCTCCCCTCCTCCCGGAAACAGCCGCAAGACTTCGGCGTTACACCCGTCCTGCGCTCCCCGCGGCGGCGGCTCTCAGCCTCCTGACCCGAGGGTCCGCTGAGGCGCTCGTGGCCATCCGCCTACCCGACGTCGCGCCGGACGGCTCGTCAGTGACCGTCGGACGGCGACGCTTCGAGGTCCCGGACTTCGCTAGCAGCATCCTCCGCGCCCAAGTGTGGGCACGCGCTCTGGAGGGCGCGCCAGAGGACGGGCCGTTGTTTCACGACAGACGCTCAAGTTCACCTTCCGAACCGGCGAAACACGAGCGGCTTCAACGCACCTTGGGGCAAGTCACCCACAGCGGCGGCGTGCGGGCCGTCCGCCACTGGTCCGAGCGCACGGGGCGCAACGCCGCGGCGACACTGAGACGGCTCGGTGTCGTCGTGAGGCCCTTGTGGCTCGACGGTAATGACCCACCGGAGGAGGACTTCAGTGGCTGAGCTGCGCCTTGATGTTCAGCTTGTCAAGCAGGCTCGACAGGAGGCTGGGCTCTCCCAGCGGGCCCTCGGCAGGGCAGTCGGTCGAAGCGCTGCGTTCGTGTATGGCCTGGAGAAGGGTCGCGGCCAGAACGGCTACGACACCGTTCTCCTCGGACGCCTCGCCGGCGCCCTCGGCAAGGATGTCCGCTCACTCATCCTCACCCAGCCCGCCCCGGACCAAACGAGCGATGCCGCCCCCACCGTCGGCGACGACACCGCGGTCCTCACGGCAGCCCTGCTGACGGCGGATAGGACGCTCTCCCGCACGGAGGTCGCCAAGGGGTTGGGCTGGGACTTGGACCGCACGCACGAGGCGTTCACCGCACTTGAGCAGAACCTTCTTGGGACGGGCATGCGTCTACGGACGGTCGGAGGCCAGCTTCGCTGGGCTCTAAGGCCTGCAGACGACCTTCTCAGTCAGCGCCAGCAGGACGGCCTCGCCCGAGTCGTCCACGCCGTCTCGGGTCTGAAGCTTGACGAAGCGCGGCTCCTCCGTCGCATCGCTACCAGCCGCTTGCCCACGAGTTGGGACCAGCATGCCAGCAACAACGACCGGGTGACGATGGCGACGCTGAGGAAGCGCGGTCTCGTCAGCGCGTCCGGCGGCTACTACACGCTCACGCCCGCCGTCGCCTACTCGCTCGGCCTCGCCAGTCGAACCGTGGGGCCGGGGGGGAGGCGCAAACGACAAGCGACCGTGATGCCAAACGCACCGCGCCCACCCGCGAGCACGGCGGGGCTCATCGGCAACCAAAGACCGGCTGGCCCTTAGTTGGTCGCGAACGGCGGTCCCTCTTGGTTGTGCTCGCCGCGAGGCGAGACTGACTCCTCGTCGGATGGCTACCGTTGTCGAACGCGGTCCCCTGCTGGCGTCGCAGTACCGAAACGCAGGAACCCGTGCCTATGTTCTGCGCCGGTCCGGCGACTCGGGCACTACGGCCCCAACCGCATCGGCGTGGCTGGCCGTTGCGTGGCCCGCTTACGGCGCCGGCTTGCGGCAGCGGAGGATGTCCCGCGTCGCCTGTGGGCCGAAGAGTGCCTCAAGGCTGTCGACCTGGAGCGCGTGCTGAATGCGTAAGAGCGAGTCGAGCCTCGGGTTCAGCTGCGCCTGCTCAATGCGCGACCAGTTGCGCTGGTTCATTCCTCCCCGGCGCGCCGCTTCTCGTTGAGACATCTTGGCCTCATGCCGGAGCGCCTTCATCCGCTCTGCGAGCCGCCGCCGCGCTTCCTGCATGGTGCCGTCATCGGGCGGTGCCAAGGATTTGACGTCCGACACGGGTGTTACTCTGACGGAGATGGATACGCCCGATTGCTCGACCAGACCTGAGGCATTCGTGCCTCATTATGCCAGGCCGTCGCGCGCCCCCGCGCCGAACCGTCGGACCCAGATTGCGCACCCGCTCCAACGAAGAGTCTTCCCCTCACTGCCGTGCGGGCGTCATGATGGGCGTATGCGCGACACGACGCTGGCCCCGGCCGTAAATCGGACCGCGTCTGTCGTCAGCGGCGCCCGTCACGAGCCGGCAAGAGGTGCATCCGCGTGAAGGACCGAGAGGGCCGCGCCGCGACAGCCGCCCAGTTCCAGCTTCTGGCAAGCCAGCTTGTGGAGGACCTGCGCGACTTGCGCGAGGGCGTGTCCGTCGACGAACCCGAAGAGCGCACCCGACTCGAAACGCTGCGAGAACTTGCGGAAGGAGCTCAGCGCGGGACATCTCCGGCGTTCCACGACCGCCAGGGCCGAGCCCGCGGCGGCAGCCTGACTCCTGAGCGCAGCAAGCGATTGGCGCAGCTCGACCAGGACGAGGAGCTCTACGCCCTCGTCGTCACGTTGCGGGGCGGGCCCTCCGACCCTGTCTCAGTGCGCCAGTGGTCGACCGAGGTGGTCCTCGTGGTCAACGGATTACTGAACAAGGGCTGGGCGGCGCTGCAACCGGACCAGAAGACCTTTGTCGAACACGACCTTGAGACCTTTCTGGAGCGCATGGAGCGCCTAGATGAGTCCGAGGTGTTCGCCCGCCGGCGCCGGCCCGAGCACGCGGAGAGTTGAGCTCCGTCCCGCCGCCAGCCCTGCCCGGGCTGAGTTCGCGGGTATTCGAGCGGACGCTGAGTCGACTGCAACAACTGGAAGTTGAGCTGGACGGGCTCCAGCGAGCCTGTGCTGCGCGGGAGGACCTTCCCGGGACGCAGACCCTGCTGGGCGCACTGAGGCTGGTGCTGCACGAGGCTCAACGCAACGTGGTCCGACGCGCTCGCTCCCTGCATGACAAACCCACTGTGTCGGCGCAGCGCGGCTTCCGAGGTCGGGTCGGCGGTCTACTCGCCTCCGTTGAACGCGCCATACCGATACCCCTTGAGGTTGCCCGCAAGATGCACGGGCGCGAGATTGAGGCGCTCGTGGGGCCGTTCACACGGCTGGCCGTCAACATCTCGCCAGGAAGGGAGGTCATCTTCGAGCCGGGGGATGACTACGAGTTCCAAGACTCACTCATGGAGGAGCTCATCAAATTCGCACTCAACTTCAGCGACCCCCTTGCTGCGTCCCTTCGGGCACTTCCACATCTGACGGTCATCACGTATCCGACCCAGTTGGATAGCGACACGCTCCTACACGCTGTCATCGCGCACGAGATAGCCCACCTGGCGCTCGACCGAGTGCACTCTGGCTACCCAGCGAGCATCGGCTCTGAGCTCATAAACACAAGCCTCGACCGGCACTTCGAGCGGCTGCTCAGGGAACTGCGGGCCGCGGCGAGAAATGAAGAGGCGCCGACTCGTGGAGAGCATTTCGTTCGTCGTGAGCGTGATGCGCGCCAACGCATCAAGAAGTGGTTTGAAGAGCTCGCCTGCGATAGCCTGGCGCTTCGGATGGTCGGGCCGGCGTACCTGTTTGCGTTAGCCGACCTGGACCTTCCAACCAACCGATGGGCGCAACGACGAGGGATGCTCGGGTATGCGACCCATCCCGGTCTCGGGTGGCGCATACGTCGACTACTTCCGGCTGCGCGTGAATACTTCGAGACCAGCCGCGACACCACACCGTGGCGAAGCGGACGCATAGCCCTCGATGAACTTGAGCAACTCGTCCCCGCCGATACCGACGAACTTGGGAAGTTGAGCGGCGTATCATCGACGAAGCTCTTGTCGAGCTGGAGAGGACGGAGACGACCGACCGAGCGCTCGGGCTACCCGGTCGCTATCTCAAGGGTGACTTCGACTCCGAACTCGATGTCGTGTGGGATAAGCTCGTAGCGGGGATACCGCCAGCAGAGCGCATTCATTCCCGAACCCGGTCCGATGACGATTCTAAGGACGAGACGCAGTCCGACGGTGTCGTGTCAAGCGCGCCCACGAACGACAACGACGCTGTCGGTCCGCAGCCTGACGCGCGAGCCGCTGCCCCGCACGCAGAGGCCGCAGAGTACAAGTCGGACGAGGTCGAGCCTGTGGCCGACAACGGTGAAGACCGCGACGGTGAGAACGATGGAGACCCTGACAGTGACGACCACGCGCCGGAGCCGTGGTCCGTCCCCATTGACTGGAGGTCAATCCTCAACGGTTGTTGGGTCTATTGGCACAGCGGCGAGGCGCGGACGAAGCAGCAACGGCCTCGTACGATGCCGCTCTCGGGGTCGGCGACCGCTGACTGGCGTGCCTTCAACTCCTTCGTACGCGGGACCCTGGAGCTTGCCGGCATTCACTCAGAGCTGCAAGACCTAAGAGACCAGCTCGACGTTCTCAACTTCAAGTCGAGCTAACATGCTGTCCCGCGAGACCATCATCCAGCGACTGTCAGACCACCGAAGTGGCTTGGCGGTGACGCCGCTCATTGACGCCCGCAACCAGATTGGCGAGGCGAGCGTGGACCTAAGGTTAGGGCCCGATTTCGTAGTGGCACGAAAGGCTACCGGACTCGCGACGTTCGACCCTGCGCGCGTCGACGAGATTGCCGAGCGCATCCGCGACTACCAGGACTACGTCCGGCGCCCCCCGGGCAGCGCGTTCTATCTGCACCCAGGCGAGTTCGCCATCGCGCGGACGTTCGAGTACATCACGCTCCCTCGCCACACCTCTGCACAGGTCGACGGACGGTCTTCTTGGGGACGTCTCGGACTCATCATCGCCACGGCTCCGCTTATTCAACCGAGCTTCGCAGGAACCATCACTCTGGAGCTGGCTAATCTAGGAACAGTTCCCATCGTGCTCTATGTTGGCGTGCGCATCGCCCAGATGTCGTTCTTCGACATTCGGGAGCCGCGGCATGTTTGAGCCGACCTCAGACGCTCGTTACCGGGGTCAGTTTCGTCCTGAGTTCTCGCGGCTGCACCGTGACGGCGACCTCTTCTGGGTTGTGCCGTTCCCGGTCCGCTACGTAGTGGGTATCACTGGCGAGCGGCTCGCGGGGAAGTCCGCGACGCTAGCCTACCTGTCCGAGAAGCGCGGCTTCCGCCTCTACAGCCTCGCCACTGAGTTGCGCGCCATTGCGCTCCGTCGCGGTATTCCGCTCGAACCACGCAGCGTGCTGCAAGACCTTGGTGACGAGGTACGCGCTGAGAACGATGACAAGGCATTCCTCGCCCGGCTGACGCTTCGCCGCATCCACCGAGACCACCATAACCATCCCCCGGGCGAGCCGGCGAACCGCGTGGCCGTCGGCGGTTTCAAGCGACCAGAGGAGATTGCTCTGTTCCAGAACCTCGCCCGGTTCAGTCAATTCGACGTTCGCACCGACCGGAGGGTCCGCTTCACGCGGGCGAAGAGCAGCGGCATTCTGGAGTTGGAGCTCAGCCACGTGACACCACGCCCGCCTCTGACGGAGGCGACCTTCCGCCGGCACATCGACGAGCGCGACCTTCGCGGGCGCGACAACGAGTGGACCGGTGCATACGGCCAACTCGTTGGCAAGGTCATCGACTATCCAGGCGCCGTGACCATCTTCAACAACGGGACCCTCGCCGAACTCTACACGACGCTAGACGGCAAGGTCCGGGAACGCGACGAAGAATTTCGCTCGGCCAGTACCTAGGCAGGCGCGAGAAGCACTTGGGCCGAGTCGAGGTCGCGGCTTCGAAGGTTGAGCTCGATGACGTCGTACACCGTCCGCTGGTCGATGTTGACCAGCTCCGGCAGCGGTGACCCGGTGTCGTGGGCCCGTTGCATGAGCTTGCCAACGAACTCGTCCGCGAACGAGTAGCTCACGTGCTTCACGCCCTCGAAGTCCAAAACGATAGGCCCCTGGGCTTCGGAAACTCGCGACTCCAAGTCGGTGAGCATCCGCACGCCGCGGGAGCGGGTGGAGAAGACCGACCCTTGTTCTACGAGCTTGTAGCGCAACTTCATCACGTCCTTTGCCTCGGATAGCGCGCGCTCGCGCGCCACAACCCTACATTAGCCATCCGTCGGCATCGGCGGCTCTCAACTGGAGGCGTAGGGGACTACCTTCGTCGAAAGGTCGATGACGACCCAAGCTCCTGGGGTCTCCTCGGGGACTGTCTGCGCAGCGCGATGCGAGACCTCACCGTGAACGAGCACGAGATTGAGGCGCCCGCCGCCCGACCAAATGCGGAGCGTCGCTTGGGGGAGTCGGAGCCTTCGCAGCGTGGCGAGGATGGCGCCGTAGCCTTCACCCCGGTCCGGGTCCAGCGTTCCCGAGACCCCGCGCTCCGTCGCCAATGCGAGGGCCGGTCCGTCGTCGAGCAGGCTGCGCCGCTTGCGGCGCAGGTGCGACGGAATCCCGATGCCCTGGTCTCCAATCGCCAACACGGTGCGCGTCGCTTGATAGCGCTGCGCGGCGACATAGGTGCCGTAGGGACTCTGGCCGTGCGTTGCCGCGTTGTCGCATAACTCGGCCAGGCTGAGAACCAGCGTGTCGGCGACGCCGCTTGCATCTTGACCCAGCTGCGCAGCGAGCAGGTCGGCGAAGCGCTCCGCGAGCGGCTCGACCTCCTCGACCCGTTCGAGATGCGTGACGGGAATAAGCACGTCGCGACGGTCGTGCGGCACAACGGACGGTAGGACGAAGTTGCAGCACGCCGGTAGCCCCGTACCGATTCCCATGCGGGCCATGTAATTGACGACCTGCGGGTCGGACGGAGCCAGCACGCGCACGTCACGACCGGAAGCGGCCTGGCGGTGCAGGCTCGCTGTCAACCGGACGTTGAACAGCGGCTCGGCGAAATCCAGGCTTTGAAGGTCCAGCGTGAGCGGTTCGCGCCGGCCAACGTCGAAAGGCAATTGTTCCGCCCATTGGCCGCGGCGGCCGGCGCCAGACTGGACGGTGATGTGTTGGCCAACCGTGGCCTGCTCGTCCGTCCGCCGCACCGCCATGAACCTAGCAGCCGAGCGGTTCTGTTCGTCAGCGTGGGCAAGAGCGATTGCCGAGGAACCCTACGACTCGCTGCCGCCGCCATCGTCGTAGGCGTACGGCACGAAGTCCGTGTAGTCCTCCCCAGCGTCCGCCCCGGGCAGTAGTCGGCCCTCGGGTCCAACGCGCTGCGGGCGGGACTGGCGGACGACGCCACGCGCAACACGAAACGCCTGATACAAGGGCGTGCACTCGCCGACGATGTCGTCGTCAAACGCCATTCCCTGCCGTATGCCGCCCGCAACCTGGGCGCCTCCGCTCGCGATTTCCGCCGCCGATGGGAGGACCCCGACTCGCACCGCGACCTCAGCCCTTGCCCCCTCGGAGCCCGAAACCATGACCAAGCACCGCTGGGCGACGACCACTTGCGTGACGACTAGCCACTCGCGCCTCCATTTCCCGCGACTGTCGAGCGCGAGCACGGCTTCCTTCACCGCGTCGAGGTCGTCGATGCGGTGAACGACGGCGCCTTCGACTCGGAAGAACACGGCGTTTGCGCGCGTGAAGCTCATTTGAGCAGAGATGCCCGTTGCGGTCCCGGTGCCGCCAAAGACACCGGCCTCGGCCTTGGCGCTGGCGATAACCTCCACGGCGCCGTCGGACACAAAGCCGAAGGTGGAGGAGATGTCGTCGGCCGCGGGCATGAAGGCTACGTCCAAGTCAGCAAGCGTCGAATTGCGCTCAAACTCCCGACCCTGCATGACGCCCACGTCGCCGAGTCGGACTCGCGCCGACGGCAACCACGTGCCGAGCTTGCCAAGCTCGTGGTGCACCTCTTCGGTGTATTGCTCGTATGCCGGCTTGGCCATCTCGCGGACGGTACCGGGAACCAGGGTGGCCCGTTACGCGGGGTTCCGCGACGCAAGAGTTTCCAGGACAGCGTCGTCGCCCGACGCCAAGTGAACGAGGAGTTCTTCTTTGCGTCGCCATCCGTGCAGCCATAGGTCTCCGAGGGCGTCCCGCACCCACCGTGCAGCACAAGGTCTACGGGTAGCTGCAGGACGGCGCCCTAGCCGGTCGCCGGTCGCGAAATCCGGGCGAGCCGTCAATCTGAGCCCCGATGATGGTCGCGTGACTGCATATGGGCTGGCCTGAGAAGGTGACTGACCGGCAGGCGCTCGCGGCCCACCCCATGCCCCGCCACGTAGTCGGCCTCGCAGTGCTTGCCTTGACCGCACACGGCGAGCTGCGGGGAGTTCGCGGGTCAGGCCCCACCCGCGGCTGGACGCGAGGACGGGCTGTGGCATCGTGACGAGCATGCAAGAAGTGCCTGGCAGCGTCACCCCTGCACGCCGCCCGTCTGACCGGCGAGCCGTGGTCGAGTACGTCTACGACGTCGCCCATGGCCTGCAAGAGACCGATTGGCTCGAATGGAAATCGCGCTACGACCTCACCAAAGGCGCTGGTCGCGCGGCCACGGCGAAGCAAATCCTCGGCTTCGCGAATCGCACGCCCGACGTGGCAGCCCGCAATGCCGGCGGCTACGCCTACCTGCTTCTCGGCGTGGAGCCGGGGACCTATCACGGGATGCCAGTCCATGACCCCGCCGACGTCGAAACCTGGCTACGCCCATACGTCGGCGACAAAGTTCTCTACGACATCGACTACGTGACTGCCGGAGGCAAGAACGTCCTCTTCATCACCGTCGACCCAGCGCAATGGGGCGACGACATCCACAGCATGCGCAGGGAGGGCGTCGACGACGAGGGCAAGAGCATCCCGCTCGGCACCGTCTTTGTCCGCAAGCCCGGGAAGACTGACCGCGCCACGGCTATCGACGTAGACCGGCTCACGGAACGTGCGCGTCGGCAGGGCGCCACCCTAGCGCTGTCGGTGGAGGTCGACGCGTCGCTTCCGGCTCTACCTGGCAACTGCCTCGACGATGAGTTCCGCGACCGGTACCTCGCAGAACGACAACGCGCCCTACTTGCCGGTCTACCCGCCGCTTCGGTCGCACCCTCCATCCTCGATGGCTTGGTCCTCTCTCCCAATGATGAGCGACGGTCGCGGGAGGAGTTCGAAGCGTCCGTCGATGACTTCGTCGAAGCCACGCGGGAAGCTTGGTCGCGTTTCGCCATCGTCGAGGCGGTGGAGCAACGCAAGCCGGCTCTGCAGTTCACGCTGGTCAACGCGACCGACGAGAACTACGAGGCGGTCCAGGTTGACCTCACCGTTCCGCTTCCCTACGGCGTCGTCTTCAAGAGCGCGCATGAGGCGAGCGAGCGCTTGGAACCGCCTACGGAGCCGCTAGGTTGGGGGATGCATACCTTATCGTCGCTCGTGGCGGCCATCCGACCGACTCAACCGGACCGCCGCGAGCTCGGACTAAGCATCGAACCGGATGGAGCCCGGGCGACGGTCGTGCGCTTCGCGCCTCTCCACGCGCGTCCCCGAACCCGACATTCGCTCGGAGAACTGATAGTCGCGGCCCTACCGGTGGTCGTGGCCGAGAGAGTGGTTGCCACTTGGCGCGCAACATCCGCGAGCACGCGCGGCGAGGTTATGGGTCAGGTCTCGTTCACGGTCGAGCCGTCGCCGGACGTCCCCGGCAGTGTCGGCGCTTAGCCCGACCGTGTAGAAGACGTCGAACAGGCGGCACCGGGCAACGCCGCCAGGTTTCTCGGCTGCGGAGGCCCCATCGCGGGCCCTCACGATGACGTCCGCCCTCGCCGCCAAGATATGCGGGTCATCCGAGGGGGAGCTCCGCTTCCAGCTCTGGGAGGACGGCTCGGCCCTGACCATCCGGGCCGTCCTCTCTACTTCTGCCTGGTTCCGTCCGGTCCGGGCGCAAGACTCCGCGTGCGCCCGCGGACTGGTCCTCTGCGCTTCGAGGCGCGACATCGGATGACAAGGAGTACGCCATGCCCCGTGAACACCACCGCCTGAAGCTGACCGTGAAGTCGACCTCAGGCTCTTTCACCGAGGAGTTCAACTCCGAGAACAAGGCGGAGAAGGTCCTCCATGAGGCCATTCGTCGCTTACATCTCGACCCCAACCCCGCGGTCGCGTATGTCCTCAAGCGCGAAAGCGACGGACGCACGCTGACGCTCTCCGAGCGCCTGGGCGACCAAGGCATCGACAACGGCGACATCATCATCGTCCAGGCCGGCCAGGCCCAGGACGGGTAGCTGAGAGGCCCATGGCGGTTCTCGGGGCATCGGAGCGAGCGTGCATCCCGCGGATGTCGCGGAGCTAGTAGCGGCAGAGGTCACCCTGCTGCGGGAGCGGCTCGCCGCCGCCCCGCAGTTGGGCGTGACCGGCGTGGTGCTTAGCGGGTTGGACCTCGACATCGGCTTCGGCAAGGATGAGCGTCCGCGGATTCAGGGTCAGGTCCCCTCCCAGCTGCAGGGTCCCGGTGGCCAAGCCCTGAGCTTCGTGTATGAAGTCCCTGACCTCGGACGTAAGGAGCGTCGTGCGCTCATGCTCCGGCTGAACTGTGACGACTTCGACGCTCGGCCTCCAACCGCTGAGCTGCTCCTACCGGACGGGAATCCGCTTCCGGCGGAGCAATGGCCGAGTGACCTGAGTCGCCAGGGCGTCGTCCATGGTCATCCCGATTACCCGCGCCCATTCTTCTGCCGGCGTGGACTGCACGAGTACCACACCCATCCCCAGCACGAAGACAACCCGTGGGACCGTCACCGAGAGGCGCTGTCCTTGCACCATCTCGTGCTGGAGCTTCTCGGCGACCTGCAAACGCGGTGGACCTTGCGATGACGACAATCCCCGGACGTTTGAGACGTCTCGACGTCCCGGCTGAAGTCCTGACCGAGACGCAAGAACTCCTTCGAGAGGCGGGCACCGAGGGCCTTGAGTCTACGGTGCTGTGGTTGGGCCGGCTCGTGACCTCTGCCGTTGCCGAAGTTCTGGTCGTTGTGCGACCTCGTCAGGTCGCCTACCGGACTCATGAGGGCGTGGGTGTCGAGGTGCCGGAGGACGCGCTCTTCGAACTCATCGCGGCGTTGCCAGACGGCATCGTCGTGCTCGCCCGTGTGCATACCCACCCCGGGACCGCCTACCACTCCGAGGTCGACGACACGAACATGCTCATCGCCCACGACGGAGCAATCTCCATAGTTGTGCCGGATTTCGCTCGCGCTCGCATTGACCTGGAGCGATGCTCGGTCAACGAACTGCGCCACGGCGAGGGGTGGGTGGAGCTCGACGCCGGCGCTGTTCGTGAGCGGTTGCGCGTGCGATGACCGACCGTCGCCTCCGGGTCATCCGACGCACTGAGGAGTCTGCCGAGGCCGACGTGCTGGCCATTCTCGACGCCGCTACCGTCCGCATCCTGCTTCCCCCGGGGAACGTCGCCTGGCGCCACCAGGTACTCGCCGAGGCGTTGGTCGACCTACTCAGTCGTGTCCTTCCCCGCCTGGACATCGTCTGCGACTCAGACGTGCTCGCCGCCACCGACCTCCCGCCCGGCCCGGCGGGGTTAGCCGAGCGTCTGGAGGCGGTCCGGACGCACGGCGTGTCACCAGACTCGCCGGGCGACCCGTCTCTGACCATCGGCATAGGCTCCGTCGAAGGCGCCGAGATGTGGGCCGACGGCTCCGCTTGGCAGAGCTACATCGGCACGCAGCCCTCATGTTTGGTCGGCGACGACGCCAGCCGGATTCCCGTCGGTTCGCTGGCCGCTGCTTGTCGTGTGGCGGCCCACGCTTTCAGCAGAGTCATGGGTACCGCAGTCCCTCAGCTCCGCATTCCCGCCTCGTTGTACTCGACGGCTCTCGGCTACCGCTTCGACACCCGGCCATTGGACGACCCCGACCTGACCTTCGAACTCAAACTGGCGGTGGCAATGGTCGGTGCGGGCTCCGTCGGCGGCGCGGTCGCTTACACGTTCGCTCGAACCCCCGGGCTACGCGGAAACCTGGAGGTCATCGACCCGCAGCTTCTCGAAGCGGGGAACCTCGACCGGGCCCTCCTGGCAACCGCTCAGCGCAGCAGTGCTGAAGAAGCCAAGGTCGATGTTGTGGAGGACGCGCTCGCGCATATGCCTGACCTGGTCGTGTCTCCGTGCCGGGCCACGGTCAGGGTGTGGCTCGCCCAGCGCCCACGCGAGAAGCCCTTGCCGCTCGTGCTCTGCGCCGTGGACTCGTCCGCGGCGCGCCGCGCAGTTCAGGACTGCCTACCGCTGCACGTACTCAACGCCGCTTGCAGTCCGCACGAGGTCACGGTCTCGCGGCACGTCACCGGCAACGGCCCATGTGTCTGCTGCCTTCACATGGCCGAAGCCCTCGACGCCGACCGTATCAAGGCCCGCCTGATAGCCACAGCGACCGGGTTCAACTTCGAAATGGTGGTCGCGTTGCTCGTAGCACGCGTTCCCCTCCTGCCGGCCCACATTCAGGGCATCGAGCTTCACCGCGGGCTGCCCCCAGGGGCACTCGACGACTTCGTAGGGAGCACGCTGGAGGCGCTGTGGGGGGCGCAACTACTCTACGGCGCAACCATCGCCGAGACCTCGGGCGGGGTTGTCGCCGTTGCGGCACCGTGGGTCACCGCACTCGCTGGGGTGCTGCTGGCTGCGGAGGCACTCAAGGAGGGCGCCGACCACCAGCCTTATCGGCTCGGCCCCGGAGCCGTCGCCATCAAGTACGCCGAGAACCCATATGCGTCGCCGGAGTTCGCCCAGCTCAGCAGCCCGGACCGGTGGCCCACGAGCGAGTGCCTGTGCCGCTCGCCGCGCCGCGCTCGCCTCATGAGCGAACGCTACGCGCTACCGCCTGGCGCCTACGACGTCTAGAACCGGGCAGGAACGCGGGCCCTGTAGATGAACTACAGTGGCGCCTGCCGGCGTCCTGCGCCGGCGACTTCCCGCCGTGGCTGCCTCCGCGACCTCATCTCTACTCAACGTGCGCCGCGGCGACCCCGCCACCGTCGCCGGATTGCTCGGGCTCGATGGCGCACTGCTTGAGGGCCACTTCGAGCTGCTGTCGGCCCTGCACGCCGACCGCTTCGTGGCGTTCTCGCGCATCGCCAGAGAGGAGGGAGCGCTGGAGCTCGTCGCCGGGTGGCTCCACCCGTCCCTCGCGCCCACGACCCCAAGCGCAGTGGTCGCCCCCTCAACCGCCGGTGTCGGCCTCGGCTGGACGTTGGCACGCAAGCTGGGCGTTCCTCTCTACTTGGCGGACCTCGACGACCGAGGCCGCGCACGCGGCCTGATTGGCGAACCCGATGTCGCGGGCGGACGGATGCTCCTCGTCAACGACATCGTCACGACGGGGCAAGGGCTCCAAGCCCTCGCAGATACGGTCCGCGCTCGCGACGCCCAAGTCGCCGGTGCGACCTGGTTCGCCTCCCGCTCCACCCAAGACTTCGCGGAGCTACTTCGTGCTCCAGTCTTCGATGTCTGCGGCTTGGAGTTAGCGGCGTGGGCGCAAGGGGATTGCCCCCATTGCGCGGCGTCCGAGCCGCTTCAGCTCGGCATCGACCTCAACTAAAGCTCCGACCGGCTCGCGCGATGCGTGGCAGGCATGCGCCGTTTCGGACGTGCGGTAGCGGAGGTGGCCGATACCTTGCAACCTGATGTCGCAGTTCCCAGCCGAGTTCCTGGCCGAAGGCGCAATCGCGAGGTCGGGGGCCGATAGGTTCCGAAGCTGACAATGCGCAGCGCAACTCCTCGACGATTGCTTTGAAGTCGAGCCCGTCGACATGGACGTGATGAAGCGGCCCGAGGCAATGCCCGCGTGGGCGAGCCCACCATGCGAACAGACGCTCCCCGACGTTCTCACCCGCACCCCAGCGCACCGGAGCCGCGGATGCGGACGTCATCGAGGAGGTTGAAGGGGTGCGGGTCGGTTCGAAGTTAAGAATGTCGAGCGTCCATCCGCCAGCCTCGTCATGGACCCCGTCATCTACCCAGCTCAGAACGTCTGCGAGTTCCGGATGGGCTGCTAGCAGGGCCTCCTTTCGGACAATCTCGACAACGGTGACGAACTCGTCCGCTTGCCAGGCGACAAAGCCGAGCACGTGTACTTCTGGAAGCGGTGGCTGCGTGTCGTAGGCCAGAACACACGCGTAGGTGCCGTTCATGGAGTAGCCGCCTTGACGAGCAACCTTAGCCTGAATCCACCGCGGTGGGCCCAGTGAGCTGGTGTTTGGCCGGCGAGAGTGCTGGGGGGCGGTTGGCGGGTGTCGACGGGGTGTTCGTGCTGGTGAGGCGTGTGATCGGGTGGTCGGCGCGGCGATCGGATGTCGTTTTTGGGCAGCGGCGAGCGCTGCGGGTTGGCGGGGCGGCGTGTGCTGGTCTTCGGGGCCGGCGGCGGCGGGTCAGGCGGCTGGTGCGAGTGCACGGATCCGCGTGAGGGCGTTGGTGAAGTCTTCTTGCCAGGGCCAGCGGGCGGGGAGGTGCAGCGTCCATGTTCCGGCGTGGTGGGTGAGGCGGCCGGGGATCGTGAGGAGCCGCCGTCTCAGGGTGCGGGCGATGCGGACGGTCTTGCCGGGCAGGCCGACGATCGTTGTCCAGCGCATCATGTTGTGCGCGAGGGCAGCGATCACCGTCCAGGCGCTGTTGGCGCAGAAGTCGCCGGAGGGGAAGTGCGCGAGGGCCTGGTCCTTGAGGTCACGGATCGCGAGCTCGACGACGGCGTGCTGACGATGCTCACGCTCAACCAAGCCGATGTCGTCTTTGCGGTTGGTCGCGAACGGGTAGTGAAACCAGGCGGGGAACAGCTCGCTCTGAGCGTTGGGCAGGGCGCGCACGCGGCGCACGATCATCCGCCGCTCCCCGTACTTGGTCTCGGCGATCTGCGCCTCACCGGGCTCGGGGTAGTCCTCGATCTTCTGCCAATCCGCCTCGGGGTTCTGGTCGACGATCGCCCCGATTGGCTTGGTCATGCGGATCCCGATCGAGTAGTCCCAGCCGGCCTTCTCCAGCTTGGCGAACAGCTTTAGGTTCCAGAACCCGTTGTCGGCGCGCAGCAACCGCGGCCCGCCCGTGGGGTTGGCGCGGCCGATGCGGGCGATCAGCTCGTCGGTGAAGCGCAGAATGCCGCGCTGCGTGTTCGCCGAGCCTTTGCGCAGCCGGACCTGCAGCACCTCCCCGGTGTCGGCGCGGCAAGCCAGGATCGGGTGCAGTCCGCGGACGCGGGTGTAGCCGAATCCCGCGCCCTGCTTCTGGCGACCGTAGACCTCGGTGATGAAGCTGTCGACATCGATCACCAGGCGCTCCTGACCAGGACCGGCGCCGGCTGTCCAGGCACGCGTCAGGCACTCGCCGAGGACCCGCTCGAGCTGGCGGACATGCCCGAACGTGAACGCCCGTAGGAACGTCCCCAACGTCGAGGGTGCCGGCATCCACCCCAGCAGCCGTGTCGTGCGACCCGATCTGAGGACCTGCGCGTCGTCGATACAGTCACCGCCGAGGACCATCGAGAACAACAGCGCCATCACCTTGCGCCCGGCGTTGCGTGCCCCCGCCCGCGAGCGGTCAAGGCACACCATCCGCTCAACGACGCCCTCGATCCCCAGCCGTCCGGCGAGCGTCGCGAGCAGCAGAATTCCGGCGTCCGAGACGACCTTCTCATCATCAAAAACGGCCTTCA
>JAXDHV010000033.1:0-40328 GCA_034664295.1 Solirubrobacteraceae bacterium
GAGGTTGTCCGAAGGCTCGTAGAACTTTGAACGGCGGTTCCGCCCGCCTCGTCCGCTCCGCTTGGGAGCGTGACAGGCGCCAACCAAGTCCGACGAGGACAGGAGGAACCGCCATGAAGAAGGTAACCGCACCGCAGGTCGTGACCGCGGAGCAGGCGAGGGAGTGCCCGCTGCCTGCGGAGATTCAGGAGGCACTCGGGGAGCTCGTGGGCGCCGCGAGGGAGGGGCTGCTCGCGCTGAGCGTCGGCGTCGGGCTCAGGGTCGTGCATGAGTTGATGGAGGCCGAGGTGTCCGAGGTCGTCGGGCCGAAGGGGAAGTGGGACCGGGAGCGCACGGCGAAGCGCCACGGCCATGAGGATGGGTCGATGACGCTTGGGGGGCGGCGCGTGCCGGTCCGCCGCCCGCGGGTTCGTAGGGCCGACGGGGAGCGGGAGTTGCCGGTCGTGACCTACGGGTACTTCGCTGATCGCGACCCGCTGCAGCGGGCCGTGATGGACCGGATGCTCGCCGGGGTCTCGACGCGGAAGTTCGCCAGGGTCGGCGAACCGGTCGGCGAGCAGGTCGAGCGCACCGCGTCCGCGACGAGGAAGAGCACTGTCTCGGAGATGTTCATCGAGAAGACGCGAACGGCGCTGGGTGAGCTGATGGCTCGCCGGCTGGACGACATCCGCCTGGCGGTGATGATGCTCGACGGGCTGGAGATCGCGGGCCGTGTCCATGTCGTCGCGCTGGGGATCACGACCGAGGGAGCGAAGGTCCCACTCGGGCTATGGGAAGGCTCGACGGAGAACGCGACGCTGGCCCGCACGCTGCTTGCCGACCTCGTCGACCGAGGCCTTGACCCGGGGCAGGCGATCCTCTTCGTCCTCGACGGCGGGAAGGCGCTGCGGCGGGCGATCAAGGACGTCTTCGGCGAGCGCGCTCTGGTGCATCGGTGCCATCGACACAAGGAGAGGAATGTGTGCGATCTGCTGCCCGAGCGCGACCGCCCGAAGATCCTCGCGCGGATCCGTGGCGCGTGGGCACTCACAGACCCAGCGAAGGCCGAGCAGCAACTCGAAGTGCTCGCCGGCGAGCTCGAGCGCTCGTGGCCCGACGCCGGCGCCTCGATGCGCGAAGGACTGCCGGAGACGCTCACGCTGATGCGGCTCGGGATCGACGGGAAGCTCGCGAAGACGCTCTGCTCGACGAACCCGATCGAGTCCATGATCGAGATCGTCCGACACACGCAGCGCAACGTCAAGCGCTGGCAAGACGGCGACATGCGCAAGCGCTGGACAGCTGCCGGGATGCTCCAGGCCGAGCAGCAGTTCCGACGAATCGTCGGCTACAGCGACCTCGCCAAGCTCGTCATCGCGATCGAACGGCGACACGTCACTCTCGAGAGCCCGAACACAGCAGACCGCGCAGTCCCCACCACGGTCGCCGCCGAGCTCGCTACTGTCTGACCATCACAATCCCGGTTGGATCGCCGTCGAAGTTCCACGACGATTCGGGCAACCTCTCTGCCCGGAGGCCGGCTCGTTGCGGTTGTCCTCGACCCCGAGCAGTCCGCCGAGGTACTCCCTGACTCCCGTTCGCGAGTTGTTGTGCTCGAGCTCGTCGAACTCGGGGGTCCCGGCCGGGTCGACGACCAGCATTGCCTCGTTGCTGTCGTGCCCCGCTGGCGGAGCGGCGCGGGCGACGAAGAAGCGCGTCCCGCCGACGTGCGCGTGCAGCCCGTACCAGGCGACGCTCTCCTGGATCGTCCCGAACGGCACGTTCGGGCTGGCGCTGCCGAGCAGGAACCGGATAATCCCGATCAAGCTCGACTTCCCGGTCCGCGAGTCGCCGGTGATGATGTTAAGTCGCCCGGCGTTGAAGTCGATCCTCCGTGGCTCGCCCTCATAGTTGAACAGGATCAGCTGATCGAGCTGCATCATGGGCGTAGTCCCCACAGGGCCAGCGTGGTGATTGAGTCAGGCTGCTCGGAGAACCAGCGGCCCAGGAAGCCGGCCTTCTCGATGCACTTGTCGACCTCCGTGGTCCGCGCCATCCCCCGAGGCCGTCGCGGCAAGCGGCTGGACCGCATGCCTGGGCCGTCGGTGCTCAGGAGGCCGTGTTGGAGCCCCAGCCGTAGCCCGTCCGATACCAGCGGCCGCCGGGCCCGGGCCCGATTCCCCAGGCCGAGACTCGCCTCGGGGTGAGACCGGACCCATTCGCCCATCTGCGATCGGACGTTGATGGGCAACGCGCGCCGTGTCGGTCCGTGCAGCGCCACCGGTGCGATGAGATAGCTCAAGACCGACGGCATTGGGCGACCGGCTGAGCGGCTCTCGTGCTCCTCGACTGCGCGATGCAACATCAGCGCGAGGAACGCGGGATTGAACAGCGCGAGCTCCTCGACCGGGCGCGTCTCGACGATCGCGCTGCTCATGCCGCCGCCTCGGCGGGCGGATCGTCACGGACCTCGCCCAGACGATCGCGCAGGTGATCGAGCCACAGCGGATGCCAGCCGATCTCCAGCCGGTCGGCGATCACGTGCAGGGAGCCACGGGCCACCCACCCCTCCCGGACGTCGCGGCGAATCGGCGCGAGGTCGCTGCGATCCAGCTCGACAAAGCGCTCGCGCGCCTCACGACGCATAGCCTCCTCGTCGACCACATCCTCGCTCCCCTCGTCATCGACGAGTGGCAGGAAGAAACGCTCCCACGCCTCTTTGAGCTCCCGGTCGTAGCGGCTCAGCTCACCGACCTCCAGGAGCCGGTCGCGCTGCCAGCGCGACCGTTGCGCGAACGCGCGGTTGTGGTCGTAGATGCACTTGCGCAAGCGCTCGCTGCCCAGCGCCACGAGCCGCAACTGCGCAACAAAGATGCGGTCGCCCTCAGACACCTCCTGATCGGTCGGCTCGGCCATGTCAAGCACGTCGATCGGTAGGTTCTCGTCACGCAGGGTGTCTGCCAGCTCGAGCAGCTCGGACTCCAGCTCCGCCGCGGTGATGCGGTCTGCCTGACCCTTCGCGATCGCGTCGAGATGAGCGATCGCCCGCTTGTGCCACCACCCACGCAGGCGGTCGATCAGCGCCGCTCGCCGCTGCGGCTTGACGCTCTTGCGTACCGCGCGCTCCAGCATCGGCTGGATGTCCGCCGCTGACGCCGCCCCGTCGACGATCTCCACGCGCTGCAGTAGCGTGCGACGCTCCTCCGCCGAGAGCGCAAGGAATGCCTTGTAGTTACCTCCACCTCACGCCATCGACCGACGCAAACCGCCAGCCCCAGATTGCGGCGATCTGGATGCTGGTCTTCTTCTTTGGATCGGTCGTCCGGTACCGGCCGCAGGCCTTCGTGACGATGACGCGGGGACGCTACGGCGCCTGGATCAACGACTTCGTGGCCGCGCAGCCCGAGCAGCTCCTCTCCATGCTCGCTAGCGAGATCGCCCGGCGAGAGATCGCCAAGCCGGCGATCATCTAATCCCGATCTGCTCCGGCACTCAGCACACGAGGGCGACTTGGCGCAGCTGGCAGGCCCGTCGCGCGCTCGTCGCAGACGACCAACTCCGCCAGGATGCTGCGCCAGCTGATGATCACCGAGTGCCCGATTGATGTGGTCGAGGCATCAGAGCGCCGCCAGCCTCCGATCGGCGGGCGCCGCGGGCGGGCGATCCAGCGCTGGGCGATCCGGGACGCCAGGGTGGTGCACGAAAGGCCGGCCAGTCCCAGGAAACATCGCAGCCAGCTTCAGACATGGGCCGCCGGCGAACCGTGATCGCCGTCTGCGGCGTCGACTGGGCAGCGCGTCCATCTCCGCCGCGATCAAGAACGCGGCGCAGGACGCCCGGGGGCAGCTTGTGCCGCGAACCGTTGCGCAATTCTGCGCGTTCTGACTAGACTTGTACTGCATTCTTCCCCGCCGTCCGGTCTTCGGGCCGCACTGGCGGGGCCCTTTTACGCGGCGCGTAGCGCTCTTTATCGATTGGCAGAACGCGTACAAGTCCGCGAGGACTGCGTTCGGCCTCGAGTCGTACGGAAATGAGCGCGGCAACTTCAGCCCGTACGCTTTGGGGCGCCTTCTCGCCGCCGGCAACCAGAGGGGCTTCGACGGTGGCGAACTCGTTCTGGTGCAGGTGCACCGCGGCATCCCGTCTAACAAGCACGACCCGGTGGGCTACGCGGCGAACCGACGGCAAGCGACCGCTTGGGTGCGGGAGAACGAGGATGTCGTGAAGGTCCGCCTACGTCCGCTGGCGTACTGGAGCGGCCCACGCGGACCCGCTGTCGAGAAGGGGATCGACGTCGAACTGGCCCTTGCTTCGGTCGAGCACGTCCTGCTGAAGCGCTGCGACACAGCGATCATCCTCTCGCACGACACCGATCTCGCCCCCGCCGTCGAACTCATCGCACGACTCAAGGGCCCAGCCGCGGTGGAGACAGTCTCGTGGAAGAGCTACGGCTTCAGCTCGCGCCTGAAGCCGATCTCGGGCGTCTACCACCACGCGGTATCGAGCGAGGTGTTCCACAGGATCGAAACGCCGATCAACTACGCGTACCTCGGCTCGGACAACTGAGCTGAGCGGGGTCCCTATCGGTCGGCGTCCACCGAGGAGCACGGACCGGCGAGGCTCGCGGACGGGCGATTGTGGCCACCCCGGCGAGCCCCTGTCGCGGCGCGCGCAGTCCGGCCGAGGCGGCCGTCCGTAAGGCCACTGAGGCGATCCAGTGGCCTTAACTCCGCCGAATCCGGCCCAAACCAGCCAAAAAGCGACCGCTACTCAGCTACCAGAAAGGGTAGCCGTTCAGTCCTCTGGGGCCCGGGGGTCGGCAGGGCGGGCAGGGCTCGGCCGTGTTGGTGGGCGGTGAAGAGCTGGCTGAGGTAGTGGTGTAGTGAGCGGCGTTGGAGTCGGCAGGTCACGGATGCTGAGAGGGCTCGTTCGGTGAATGTCTCGCCCTGGTCGGACTGGTTGCCGTAGCTGAGGCGGCGTGCGATGACGGGGCCGCGGAGGGCTCGCTCAGCGGCGTTGTTGGTCGGCTCGACGCCTGGGTTGGTCACGAACGTCCAGAGCGCAGCCCAGATCTTCAGCAGGTTGTTGGAGAAGACGCGGTGAAAGCGGTTGAGTTTGCTTTTGCCGGCGCCGTGTTCGAGTAGCGCGCGTAGTTCGTCTTGGACGGGTTTCATCTCGCGGGCGAGCCGGGCGCGGTCGTGGTGGCCGGCGTGGGCGTGCCAGACATCGAAGATCCGTTTCGTCAACGCGAGGCCGGCCAGGCCAAAGGCTTTCTGGTGGGTGAGGCCTTCGCTGTGGCGGCGGAAGTCTCTGATCAGGTGGCTCCAGCATGCTTGGCGCTGCTCGGGGTCCAAGACGTTGTAGGCCCACCAGCGATCACTGGTCACGACGCCTTCGAAGTTGGGGCCGATCAGCTCGGTGAGGCGGTCGCGGTGGCGGTCCCCGCAGATCCTGAAGACGACGGCCTCGGGTGTTGCGGCGGTCCACATCGTGCGGTTCTCGCCCTTCAAGAACCAGCCCGTCTCGTCAACGTTGATCGCCCCCGACCCGAGCGCGTAGGCCACGAGCTGCTTGTGCGGCCCGGCGAGCAGCCGGCTCGCGCGCTGACAGACCGCGTCCAGGGCGCCGGTCGAGACACCGACCTGGAACAGGTCGCCGGCAAGCTCGCCCAGGTCGCGTCGCGAGACCCGGTTGCGGATCGTCAACGTGACCAGCGCGGCCTGCAACTGCGGCCCGAACGCCGACTCGCCGACGACACCGAGGACCGCACGCGTGCGCTGCTTGCAGCCCGGGCAGCGCAAGCGGTGCGTGCGATGCTCGATATACCTCACCGCGACCGGCGGTAGCTCGGCGACCTGGTGACGCCCCGCTCCTAAGCGCGGCGTCTTCTCCGGACCCGTGAACTCGTGGCCGCAACCACGACACTCCGTTGGGTAATGATCGACGACCTCGTCGATCTCCTCCACCGGCAGAAGCTCCCGCCCAACCCCCGCGTGACCAGTCTGGGCGCCCTGCCCGCGCCGCTTGGCGTCCTTCGCCAACGCCTTGGCCTTCTCGCGCGCCAACGCACGCCGCTGCTGACGAGTCTGCGAAGCATCCGTTGACGGCGCCTCAGAGCTATTACGCGAAGTCGCCGCCCGCCCTGCCTCTACCCGCCCCAGCCGATCCTCGAGCGTCCGCTGCCGACCAGCAAGATCAAGCAGAACCTCAACAACCCGCTCACGCCCGCATCAAAAATCGCCTCAGCCTCAGAGCGCTCCATAACACGGGATTCGACGCCCAGCCAGGCGATCCCTTGTTATGGCAACCCGGACAACTGAACGGCTACCAGAAAGGTCAGATTTGCAGGTATAAATGAACGCTGCGTAGAGCCTGAGCAATCGCCTTGTAAGCGATAGGTCAGGGGTTCGAGTCCCCTCTCCGGCTCTCTCACGCCGACAGCTGTCCAGACAAGCGAGACATGACCACCTCGCCGACGAGGACATCAGACCCCAGAGGAGTGGTATCGCACGGCTTCTTCGAGCCGATTCTCTGGGACCGGCCGGTCTGCGAGTATCCGCCGATGCGCCGGTTGTGGACGGCCACGGCCGCCGCGAGCACGGCCCTTCTGGTTTCCGCCGCCGCACACGGGGCGACTCCGCGCAGCGGGCTCTCGTCGGGGCCACGTCCGGAAAGGGCAAGACGATCAAGTACGTGCACGACCGGTCGGTCCGCTTCAAGGTCTCGAGCGGCAGGGTCCGCGGGCTGAAGGTCAGCTTCCAGGCGACGTGCCCGTCGGGCACGGTCGACACCGAAGGCGTAGCCGTCGAGGGGTGCTTTCTCGTCAGGAACGGTCGCTCTCGGGGACCAAGCGCATCGTGGACGGGGGCACCGGCACGGTCGCCGGCCGGTTGACCAGCGCGGGACGGGCGAGCGGGATGCTGCGCATGCGGCCCACGAACAGCGACGAGGGCGTGGAGGGCGGCGGTTCCGAACGGTGCGACAGCGGGCCGCTGAAATGGACGGCCCGCCTCCAGTGAGCAGAAGCAATCTCGGGGGCTCCTGCGACCGGGAGGGCGCAGGACGGTGTTCAGCGGGATCTCCCGGCGGCGACCGCCCGCCACCATAAGCGGCCGCCCAGCCGCAACGGGGGTTCACGGCCCAGGCGGGACCGGGGAGGCGGACGAGGCGGCGATGCTACGCGGACGGCCCTGGGGGCGGGCCAGTGGAGGAGCGCGCGGCGGCTTGGGAGGACACGGGCGAGCACGGTCGCCGCCGTCACGACCGCTCAGTCCTGACGCTCGGCCGGTCAGCCGGCGCACGCGCAGGTCGGCGGGGAGCCATCCGTACCGCAACATTCGTCCTTGGCGGCGGGCTCGCAGCACGCCGCGAGCACTTCGGGCTCGCAGCACACCGGTCGTCGGGGCTTCTCGGCGCGGATGTCGGTCACGTGAGCCATCTGCAGAGCTCCTTGAGCGAGTCGGGGACCACGTAGTAGTAGGCCCATAGCCCCTCGCGCTCGGAGCCCACGATTCCGGCCTGCCGCAGGACCTTGAGGTGGTGCGACACGGTCGGCTGGGCGAGGTCGAACAGCGGGACGAGCTCGCACACGCAGACCTTTCCGGCGTGCTTTCGCAGGACGTCGACGAGCTGGAGACGGACAGGGTCGCCGAGCGCCTTGGCGACGCGTGCGAGCTGCTCGGCCTTTCGACGCTCGATGTCGGGATAGACGACGGGTTCGCAGCACGGCTCGCCGCGAGCGCGCTTCGTCTTCGGCGTCAGTTCCAGATCGATGGGCATCGATACACATATATCGTTTGAACTGATGATTGTCAATGGATAGGCTCCGGACCTACACGTGTCCGGGGGGTCTGCGACGAGCCGCATCGAGGTGACCTCCCTGTTGCGCCGGCTCCTGGCCGAGTGGATGGGCAGCGCCTTCCTGGCGGCGATCGTCGTCGGATCGGGAATCGCCGCCGAGCAGCTCTCGCCGGGAAACGTCGGCCTCGAGCTCTTCGAGAACGCCGCGGCGACCGCTGCCGGCCTCTACGCGATCATCCTGATCTTCGGGCCGGTGTCCGGCGCACACTTCAACCCCGTCGTGTCCTTTGTCGACGCCGCCTTCGGAGGTCTCCCCTGGCGTACCGCCGCGGCCTACCTCCCGGCTCAGGTCGCAGGCTGCGTCACCGGCGCGATCACGGCCAACGTCATGTACGGCGGCGCCGCACTCAGCATCTCCACGCACCACCGGGCGACCGGCGGCCACCTGCTCTCCGAGGTCATCGCGACCCTCGGGCTGCTGCTCGTGATCTTCGCCCTCATCCGCACGCACCGCGGGCCGTCGGCCGCTGCGGCGGTCGGCGCCTACATCGGCGCCGCCTACTTCTTCACCAGCTCAGCGAGCTTCGCGAACCCGGCGATCACCGTCGGGCGGATCTTCTCCGACAGCTTCGCCGGAATCGCACCCGCGTCCGCCCCGGCCTACATCGCAGCCCAGGCGATCGGCGGGATCGTCGCGGTCGGCGCGATCCGGGCGCTCTACCCGGCGCTCACGCCGGCCGACGCCGCCGAGGTCGTGCTCCCCCATTCGCCGTGAGCCGATCCATTCGGAATGAATGCGCCGACACGAAGAAAGCGTCAGGGCGCGACGGACGGTCACCGCCCGTACATGATCACGCCGACCCCGACGAGGCAGATCACAGCTCCGACGGCGTCGGCGCGGTCGGGCCGGAAGCCATCGAATGCCACGCCCCAGGCCAGCGACCCGACGATGAACACACCCCCGTAGGCGGCCAGCACGCGGCCGAACTGGTTGCTCGGCTGGAGGGTGGCGATCACGCCATAGACCGCCAGCGCGACCCCCCCGAGGGCGACGAACAGCCCGCCGCGGTGTTCGCGAAGTCCGAGCCAGACGAGGTAGGCGCCGCCGATCTCGGCTACCGCGGCCGCAAGGAACAGCGCAATCGAGCGGACCGTCACACCCGGATCGTGCCAGGTCCGCGCCCGTTGGTGCCGGTCTCGTCCGCTCTTGCGTACCGTCTTTGGTCAGTGGAGGTCAACGACGACAGCCCCGGCATCACCGACAGGCTCGAAGCAGACCGGCTGCACACCCTGTTCGATATCGGCGGGTTGATCCTCGCCGAGCTCGATCTCGACTCGCTGCTGCCCCGGGTCCTCGAGGCGGCGTGTCAGCTGACCGACGCGCGATACGCGGCGGTCGGTGTCCTCAACGAGGAGCGGACCGAGCTCGAGCGGTTCATCACCCGGGGGCTCGACGAACAGGCCGAGCAGGCGATCGGCGAGCGGCCACGAGGCCGCGGCGTGCTCGGCGTCCTGATCCGCGACCCCACGCCGCTGCGCCTCACGTCGCTCGATGCCCATCCGACCTCCTACGGCTTTCCGGCCGCGCATCCGTCGATGAGGAGCTTCCTCGGCGTCCCGGTCCTGATCCGCGGGCTCGCCTGGGGGAACCTCTACCTGACGGACAAGCGCGGTGGGGAGTTCGACCAAGCCGACGAGGATGCGGTCGTGATGCTCGCTCGCTGGACGGCGATCGCGATCGAGAACGCCGGGCTCTACCGGGAGGCCGAGCTCCGTCGAGGCGAGCTCGAACGCGCGGTCCGCGGCCTCGAGGCGACGCAGGCGATCGCCCACGCGATCGGCGCCGACACCGATCTCGACCGGGTGCTCGAGCTGATCGTCAAACGGGGAAGGGCGCTCGTGGAGGCGCGCAGCGTGGTGATCCTGCTGCGCGACCAGGACGAGCTCGTGCTGACGGCCAGCGCCGGACACAGTCGCCCCGCGCACGGACAGCGCATCCCGATCGGCGGTTCGACCTCCGGCGACGTGATGCAGCGGGGCCTCCCCGAGCGGGTCAGCGACGTCCGCGCGCGGATGCGCGTCTCGCCCGAGCAGCTCGGGGTCGACGATGCCCATTCGGCTCTGCTCGTCCCCCTCGCGTATCGCGGCGAGCCGCTCGGCGTCCTGATCGCCTTCGATCGAGGCGACGAGGGAGCGTCGTTCAGCGACGGCGACGAAGAGGCCCTCAAGGCCTTCGGCGCGAGCGCGGCGACGGCGGTCGCGACAGCCCGCGGGGTCCAGCGGCAGCGGCTTGCCGGCGCGCTCGCCGCCGCCGAGGCCGAACGACGCAGATGGGCGCAGGAACTGCACGACGAGACGCTCCAGGCTCTGGGCGGCCTGCGGATCCTCCTGAGCGCGGCGCGCCGGAAAGGCGATCCGGCGACGCTCGTGACGGCGACCGACCAGGCGATCGAGCAGATCGAGCAGGAGATCACGAACCTGAGCTCGATCATCACCGAGCTGCGACCGGCCGCGCTCGACGCGTTGGGGCTTGCCGCCGCGCTCGAGGCGCTGTTTGACCGCCACCGTTCGATCAACGACCTCGAGATCGAGGTGGACATGGTGCTGCCCGACGACGCCGGCGGCAACCGCGCGCTCGAGGGCCAACTCGAGGCCACGGCCTACCGGCTCGTGCAGGAGGCGCTGACCAACGTCGTCAAGCACGCCCACGCGAGCCGGGTCACGGTCGGCCTTCACGTCGAGCGGAATCGCCTCGTCGTCGAGATCATCGACGACGGCTCCGGCTTCCTCGTGGCGGAGGTCGGCGGCGGCTTCGGCCTGACCGGCATGCGCGAGCGGACGCTGATGGCCGGCGGCGAGCTGAAGATCGAGTCGTCGGATGCCGGCACGACGATCCGCGCGACGCTGCCGATCTCCCCCGGCCGTGGCGGCCGAGCCTGATCGACGTTCTCGATCCGAATCTCAGGGATCGACCACCAACCCCCCCAGACTCAGGGATCGACCACCAACCCCCGGCTAATCGCGTAGCCGACGAGCTCGGCCCGGCTCGAGACACGCAGCTTCTGCTGGATGTGGGCCCGATGGGTCTCGACCGTTCGCACCGAGAGGAAGAGCTGTCCGGCGATCTCGCTGTTGGTGTGGCCGAGAGCGATCAGGCCGAGGACCTCGACCTCCCGATGGCTGAGGTCGTCGGGCGGGCCGGGCGGGGGTTCACGCGCGATGCGGGCGCCGAGCGTCGGATTGAGATAGGTCTCACCGACGGCGGCCCGCCGGACGGCCTCGACGAGCTCGCTGTCGGCCGCCCTCTTCAGCACGTAGCCGGTCGCTCCGGCGGCGAGTGCCTGGCGGGCGAACGCGGGCTCCTCCTGCATCGTCAGGACGACGATGTGGGTCTCGGGCGCCTCGGCGCGTAACTCGGGAATCGCCTCGAGGCTCGAGCCACCCGGCATGTTGAGGTCGAGCACCAGCACCGCGGGATGGTGGCCGCGGACGTAGCGGCGCGCGGCCTCGACGTCGCCGGCCTCGGCGACGACCTCGAAGCCGGACTCGGCGTCGAGCAGCATGCGCAGGCCGCTTCGCACGACCGCGTGGTCGTCGGCCAGCACGATCCGTATGACCGCCACCTGCTGCTCCTCGGTGGCCCACAGACCAGGTTCCTCGATCGGCTTCCCGGTCATGGCCTGAACCTATCGGCCTTGGAAGGCGTCACGGTCACGGTCCGTCTCGTTCGACTGGCTCATCCAACGGCTCCTTCGGTCTGGGTCACCCACCAAGGCTGCCGAACGTCGAAGCTGCCCGCAACCGTAGGGACTACCGGTTGGAGCCTGCACAGGATCCGTAGCTCCCAGCACGAACGGCGGGTATCTCCACGGATGACGAGGGGGCCGTCGGGGCGTAGCGTCGTGCGCGACACCGCCCAACAGGAGGAGGCTGCATGTTTCGAAACGTCTTCATCGGAGTCGACGGGACGTCCCACGGGCGAGATGCGATCGCGCTCGCAACCGTCCTCGCGGAGCCCGGCGCTCGGCTGACGCTCGCTCACGTGCGCCCGGGTGCGAGACCTCCGGCAGCCGCCGATCGCGACCTCTACGCGTCGGACCCGACCTACTATTCCGAAGGTCGCCTCGAGTCACGACGGCTGCTCGAGGGCGAGCGCGACGCGATGGGCGTCGCGGCGCAGCTGATCACGGTGGCGGGGCCGTCGGTGGGACCGGCCCTGCATGCGCTCGCCGAGGAGGAGGCCGCCGACCTGCTGGTCGTCGGAGCCTGCAAGCACCGCCTGACGGGTCGCCTCCTGATCGGCGACGACACCCGCGCATCGGTCAACGGCGCGAGCAGCCCGGTCGCGATCGCACCCGCCGGCTACGCCCTGACCAACACGCCGCTCGAGACGATCGGCGTCCACTCGGATTCCTCCGAGGAGAGTCGAGCCGCGCTCGCGCTCGCGCGCGAGCTCGCCGCCCGGTACGGCGCGAGGGTCATCGCGCTGGACGTCGGCGGCCACCCGGCCTCCGACGAGTCGCCCCACACGGTCGCGGAGCCCGCCGAGCATGTCGACCTGCTCGTCGTCAGGGCACGACGCCACGGCCCCCTGCGGGGCCTCGCGTTCGGGAGCAGCTCGGTCCGTCTCGCGCGCCATACCCACAGCCCGATCCTCGTCATCCCGCGCACCGCCGTCGACGACCGGCGCAGTCCGTCCGCCGAAGCCAACGGCGCTCGGGAGATCTCGACGACCCTCCCGGCCGCCCCTGAGCCCACCGAACAGCACGGCGGTCGATCCGTCGCAGACCCGCATCGGCACGCACGACTCGTCCGGGCGCTTGCGGCGAAGGTGCCGCGTGGAGACGCCGGACTCCGTAGCCGACCGCAAGGCGGACGGGACCTATCCACGGATGGCACAGCGTCCCGGCGGGCGTAGTTTCGAGGAGTACGCCAGTCAAAAGGAGATCGCATGTTCCGCAATGTCTTGATCGGAGTCGACGGCACACCAGACGGCCTCGATGCGATCGCGCTAGCGACGGTCCTCGCGGAGCCCGGCGCGTCGCTCACGCTGGCCCACGTTTACGCCGGGAGGCCGACACCGGGCCACGTCTCGAATCGGTTGTTCCACGCGTTCTACGAGCGTGCACATGCGGACGCGCTCGGACTGCTGGAAGCGGCGCGCGAGGAGAGCGGTGTCGATGCCGCGTTGGTCGCGGTCGGCGCTGCGTCGGTCGGACGGGGTCTCCACACGCTCGCTGAAGAGCACGACGCAGATCTCCTGGTGGTCGGATCGTGCGGCCGCGGGCCTGTCGGGCGCGTCGTGATCGGCGACGACACCCGCGCCTCGCTCAACGGCGCGGCGTGCGCCGTGGCGATCGCCCCCCGGGCCTACGCGACCGACCGACCCGAGCTCGCGAGGATCGGCGTCGGGTACGACTTCACCGACGAGAGCCACGTCGCCCTCGTGGCCGCCCGCGAGGTCGCTGCGCAGCACGGGGCGAGCGTCAGCGCGCTCAACGTCGTCGCGCAGCCGATCGGCGCGTATGCGTCGCCGATGCCCAGCGACTGGGGCTACATACTCGAGCAGGAGCGTCAGGACGCCGCCGAGCGCCTGCGTTCGATCGAGGACGTCGACGCGAGCGCGATCTACGGTGCGCCGTTCGAAGAGCTCGCCGCATTCGGCGACCACGTCGATCTCCTCGTCGTCGGCTCCCGCAGCTACGGGCCGATGCGGCGCCTGGTCTTTGGGAGCACGTCCAGCCACCTGACACGGCACGCTCACTGCCCGCTGCTCGTCCTCCCGCGCGCAAACCCGGAGCGTCCGCCCGTGCTGGGGCCCGTGCTCGGGCGCCGCCGGCGCGGCTCGGCTGCGACCCCGGTCGGCTCAGGCTCCTGACACCACGTCGCCTGACGGGACTCCCCACGTCGAGCGCACGGACGCTCGCCGTCCCATCTCTGACTCAGTCGGATACGATCACACTGTGATTGGATACGATCGATGTCGCTCACGTTCGGCCACGTGCTCCTGTTGGTCGTTGCCGGCGGGCTTGCCGCAGCGATCAACGCGGCGGCGGGCGGCGGATCGCTGATCTCCTTTCCGGCGCTGATGCTCGTCGGTCTCCCGGCCCTGAGCGCGAACGTGACCAACACGGTGGCCCTCTGTCCCGGGTACGTCGGCGGGGTCGGCGGGTTCCGCGGCGATCTTGTCGGCCAGGGGGCGCGGATGCGGTCGCTCGGAGCCGGCGCGGCGGCCGGCGCGGCGCTAGGGTTCGTCCTGCTGGAGGTGAGTCCGGCGACGACGTTCCGCGGGGTGGTGCCGTTCCTCCTGCTGATCGGGAGCACCCTGCTGGCCTTCCAGGCGCCGGTCGCCCGGTGGGTCGAGCGCAGGCGCGGCCAGCGACCGCCGGGTCGGATGCCGCTCCAGTTGGCGACGTTCTCCGCCGCTGTATACGGGGCCTACTTCGGCGCCGGACTCGGGGTCATCCTGCTCGCCGTGCTCGGCGTGCTGATCGCCGAGACGCTGCCTCGTCTCAACGCGGCGAAGGCGTACCTCTCACTGGTGATCAACCTCCTCGCGGCCGCCCTCTTCGTCGTGATGCTCCCGGTCTCCTGGGCCGCTGTGCTCGTGATGGCGCCGAGCAGCCTGCTCGGCGGTTTCCTCGGAGCAACGCTCGCCCGGCGGATCCGCCCGGTGGTGCTGCGGGCGTGCGTCGTCTCGATCGGCGCCGGCGTCGCCGTCGCCCTGCTGGTCGGAGCCTGACGGTGGTGCGCAGGCCGCCGACCCCGGCTTCCGACGGTCCTCGGACGAGCGTCGGCGAGCTCACCGACCGACTCCAGGACCTGATCCTCTCCGGCCGGCTGGCCGGCGGGTCGTGGCTGCGCCAGGAGCGCCTGGCCGGCGAGTTCGGCGTCAGCCGCACGCCGATCCGCGAGGCCCTGCGGGCGCTTGCCACCCGCGGTCTGGTGGAGCTGCACGACCACCGGGGGGCGATCGTCTGCGTGCCGAGCGCGCGAGACATCCGCGAGGCCTATGCCGTGCGGGCCGAGCTCGAGGGCTATGCGGCCGAGCTCGCCGCGCTATGGGCGCGAGACTCCGATCTCAGGCGTCTGGCCGAGGCGGCCGAGCGCTTCGAGCGGCTCGTCGCATCCGACGTCACGGGGGAGCCGGCGCCGGTGGGAGCGGACCTCGAACGCCCGGCGTGGCAGGAGGCCAACGACCGCTTCCACGTGGCGGTTCTCGAGGCCGCCGGCAACCGACGGCTCAGGGCGACGATCGACGCGCTGCACACGAGCTTCCCGCGCAACCTGACCTGGTCGGCGCTCTCGGGCCATTCGGGGCTGCTGGCCGAGAACGTCGAGCAGCACCGGGAGATCCTGCGGATGATCGAGGGTCGCGACCCGGCAGGCGCGCGGGCGGGCATGGTGGCTCACGTCCGGCGCGCCGGGGAGCTCGTCGCCCACCGCCTGGACCGGCTCGCCACCGGAGATCCAGACGGGTGACGCGCGAGGACTGAGAGTCGAGCTCAGCGGACGAGGTGCTGGGTGAGGCGAGCCTGCGCGTGCTGGAGGGGTGAGCCCGGCGGCACGAGGATGACCTCGGGGATGAACGCGAGGATCAGGTAGACGCCGAAGATCAGCGTGGCGATGCGGAGGTGCGAGCGTCGGGTCAGGGCAGCGAACGGCAGGAGCCAGAGGATGTACCAGGGGGCCTGCCAGCTGAGGGTGAGGAGCAGGACGAAGACGGCAGCCCCAGCCGGCGCGATCCAGTCGCCGCTTCGGCGGCGGGCCCATTGCCAGCACGCACCGACGACGATCAGCAGGCCGACCGTGAGCACCGCCCGCAGGCCGACCGTCTCGCCACCGAGACCGAGCGCGAAGCCGAGCAGGTTGGGCAGGCCGACGGCTGTCACGAGGCTGCTCTGGGTCCCGAGGTCGGGAAGGTTGGCGCCGAAGGTCAGGTAGCTCGCGAGAAGGATGGCGACGGTCGCACCGAGCATGCCGGCGAGCAGCCAGCGGCGGTTCCCCGAGACGACCAGCACGATCGGCAGGAGGATCGCGGCCGGCAGTTTTATCGCCAGCGCACAGATCAGGGCCAGGCCGCAGCCGAAGTTGAGGAACTCCGCGCGGGTCATCGCGATGGCGCGGATCCGCCGCTCGGACCGGCTGACCGGCAGACCGAGGACGCCCGCCCCGGCCGTCGGCCCTGACCCTCCGACGGCCGCGGCGAGCGGTTGGAGCGTGGCCAGGCCGCCCCGCGCTCCAGGGCCGGCCGAGGAGCCGCGGGCGAGCAGGAGCCGACGCGCGAGCAGCGGTCCGCGCGCCGGGGCCGGCGCCGGCGCATCGCCGATCAATCGGGGAGGCCGGCCGGCGACCGCCAACCGCAATCCCCCGCCCGACCGAGGCGCCCCGACTCGCGGATGAGGCCGGCCGGGAGAGAACCGCCGGGCGCGACCGACGAGGTCCTCGCGGACGGCGAGAGCCCGGGCGAATCCGGGCGAGCGCGAGCTGAGGAGGAGGTAGACGGCGATCATCACGAAGAGCATCATCAGGAAGTCGTTGTGGTCTCCGCCGAGGCCCCAGACGAGGACGAGCGGGTTGAGACCGACCAGCAGCGTCGCCTTCAGCGGATCCCTGTGGAGGAGCTCGGCGCACCGCCAGACGAGCCAGAGGCTGGCCAGGCTGCCGAGCATCAGGATCGCCTTGAAGATCCAGAACGAGGTCGCCACGCCGAGGGGAACGAGGGCGAAGGTGATGAACGTGAAGAGGGGTCCGTACGGGCTGAGCAGGTGATGCCAGTTGCTGATCGCGAACGCCGGATCGCTGTGAGGCTCGATCGCCGGGATCGTCGCGTAGGGGTTGAGGCCGTGGACGACCTCCATCCGCGCGTAGTTGAGGTAGTTGAAGACGTCGGTCAGGGGGAGCGGCGGCGAGACGAAGAAGATCACGTGTATCCCGACGATCGCGGCGATCGTCCACCGCCTGCGCAGGCGGGGGGCGCAGAGAAAGGCCAGCACGTAGAACACGTACATCAGGCCGATCGCGATGCCGAAGGCGCTCGCCAGGCCGGAGTTCGACAGGGGAGGCGACCACCAGCCGTGCAGCGGCCCGGCCAGCCAACCGGGGAGCAGGCGGGAGTGGGTCGGAGGCGACAGCAGGCTCGGTCGGGCAGCGCTCGCGCAGACGAGGAGCAGGCCGCAGACGAGGAGCCCGGCGAGCGCGGTCGCGCCGATCGTGGCGACCCACGTCTTCGGAGCCGGGTCGATCGGCGGGACCGCGCGGTCGTCTGTGAGGGTCGGTCGTCGGAGCACGGCGTTCGCATTATCCTGCGGCCGTGCCCTGGCGCCGAGACCGAACGCGCCGCCCCTGCTCCGACAGATGAGCGAGCCGCCTGCCGTCGCCCCGCGGCGGCGGGGAGCGCGGGCCGCGGGGCCGATCGCAACCGCGGCGCTGGCCCTGCTCGGCGCGGGCCTGGCGATGGAGCTGTGGAAGGCGAACCTCGGCGTGCCGCTTCGGTACACGCAGATCGACGACACGAAGTTCTACTTCATGCTCGTCAAGGGGATCCTCGAACACGGGTGGTACCTGACCAACGGTGACCTCGGTGCGCCGTTCGGACAGCAGATCTACGACTTCCCGCAGGGGGCGGACAACCTCAACTTCCTGGTCATCAAGCTGCTCGGGTTGTTCTCGTCCAACTGGGCGCTGGTCACCAACCTGTTCTTCCTGCTGACGTTTCCCCTGACGGGCCTGGCCGCCTACTACGCGCTGCGCCGGCTCGACGTCTCGCGGGCCGCATCGACCGTGGCGGCGGTCCTCTTCGCGCTGCTCCCGTACCACTTCTACCGTCACGAGTCGCAGGTTCTCCTTTCGGCCTACTACTCGGTGCCCCTCAGCTCGTACCTGTTCATCTCGCTGGTCAGCGGCAGGCCGCTCTTTGCGCGGGACGCGGATCGCAGCCCTGGGGTCGGGCGCGGTGTGCCGGGGAGGGCGGTGGCGACGATCGTGACGTGCGTCGTGGTCGGGTCGGCCGGGCTGTACTACGCCGGCTTCGCACTGGTCCTGCTCGCGGCGGGGATGATCGTCGCGGGGCTCGGCGGACGCGGGAGGCGAGCGATTCGAACCGGGCTGGCGGTGTGCCTGGTGATCGGCGCGACGCTGACCCTGAACCTCGTCCCGAGCATCGTGTACGGGTCGGAGCACGGAAAGAACACGCAGATCGTTCGCACGCCGATCGAGAGCCAGCAGCTCGGTCTGCGTCTGGCGAACCTCGTCCTCCCGGTCCTCGGCGACCGCATCCCTGGGCTGGGGAAGGTCAGCGGGAAGTACGCCGCGGCGACGTCGCCGGGCTACTGCGAGTCGTGCAACGCGTCGCTCGGGGTCGTCGGAGCCGGCGGGTTCCTCCTCCTCTGCCTGGTCGGTCTCGCCGCGCTGGTGGGCGTCGGCGTCGCCGGCGGCCCCGGGGATGGCGGGGAGAGCTGGCAGGGCCGCTTCCGTCCGGCCGCGCTCGGCGTCGGCGTGGCCTTCGGGATCGGCACGGTCGGCGGCCTCTCGGCTCTGATCGCCTATTTCGTGACGCCGGACCTGCGCGGGTGGAACAGGCTCTCCCTGTTCATCGCGTTCTTCTCCCTGCTCGCGGTCGGAATGGTGCTAGACGGGGCCCGCGATCGGCTGCGTGCACGCGCGGATGCCCGGGCGGCGGGCGCCGCGCCCGGTTCGCGACGTGCGGGTTGGCGGGCCGCGGTCGGATGGGGTGCGCTGCTGGTCGTCGTGCTCGTGCTCGGGGCGACAGACGAGACGTCGAACTTCTATCTCGTCAGCTACTCGGCAGCCGCCCGGGAGTACGACTCAGACCAGGCCCTCGGCCGTCAGATCGAGGGGGTCCTGCCGCGGGGATCGAGCATCCTCGAGCTGCCGTACGTTCCCTTCCCGGAGGGCTACCACGTCGCGGGCATCCCGACCACGCCGTTCTCGGGATTCGCGACGAGCTACGAGCTGCTGCGGCCGTACCTGAACACGACGGGCCTCAAGTTCAGCTTCGCGGCGGTCAAGGGCCGGCCGGCCGACTGGGAGGCGGGGCTTTCGACCGAGCCGTTGAACGTCGCGGTCGCGGCGGCGTCGGCGGCCGGCTTCAGCGGGATCTACGTCGACCCGCGGGGCTACGGGCCGCAGGCTTCGCGGGTCGAGGCATGGCTGCGGCAGCTCACGGGCGTGGCGCCGCTGGTCTCGACCCTCAAAAACGCCTGGTTCTTCGACCTGCGACCGTATTCCCGCAGGCTGAGGGCGGCCGTCGCGCCGGCCGTGGTCTCGAGGCTCCGACAGTCGACGCTCCACCCGAAGCTGGCGACCTGCGGCCCCGGTCCGGCCGAGCTCGAGCTGACGAACCCCGGGTCGCGCCCGGCTGCGGCGGTGCTGTCGGCGACCCTCCAGAACAGCCTGCCGGGCCACGTCAAGGTGGTGGTCGCGCTTCCGGACGGCGCAACCGAGCATCTGACGGTCGGCTCAGACCTGGTCACGGTGCTGGAGCGGCGGCTGGTGCTCGCGCCGGGGAGGAGCAAGGTCACCTTCTCGACGATCGCGACGCAGAAGCGAAAGCAGGGACCGGCCGTGAACCTCGCGGTGGGGGACGCAGTCCTCAGCGATCCGGCCCTGGCGCCGATTGCCCGGTTCGGGGCGATTGCCGGGCGGACGCCGCCGCCGGCCGGCCTGATCGCGCCGAGCTGCTCGATTCAGTACGAGGCGACCGTGCCGCCCCTCTGACGGCGCTGGCGGCGGACCTAGCCGGCGCGGATCTCGGCGATCGTCTCGAGCGTGAGGTCGACCGCCCGGCCGACGGCGTCGCGGACGGTGTCGCTCAGGCCGATCGCCATGTCGTTGACGTGCTCGACGACGAGCTCGGGCTCGCAGGCGAGGACGAGGACCTTCGAGGGGAGCTCGCCGCTGACCTGCTTGACGAAGCGCAGGACCGAGGTCGGGTCCATCGCGTGGACGTCGAAGGATCCGCCGGCTGCGATCGCCGCGTCGATCTCGGCCTCGTCGGGCTCGATCACGTACAGCGTGCCGGGTGGGTGGCCCTGGCGGCTGATGTCGATCAGGATCAGGGCGTCGTAGCCGGCCATCACCTCGTAGGCGAGGTTGAGTCCACCGGTCCCGAAATCGGTCACTGTGACGCCGCGGGCCAGCTCGCGCTCGAGCAGCCGCTTGGCGACCGCGGGTCCGAAGCCGTCGTCCTGGAGCCAGTCGTTGCCGACGGCCGCGACGAGGATCCGCTTCTCGGCCGGGCTCGGCCCTGGGGTCCCCGTCTCTGGGGAGATCGGGGTTGTCTCGGTCATTGAACCTCCAACTCGGGTGCGCGAAACCAAGGAGCCCTCGGCCTCGCCCAGAATCTACACTGAGCCACCGTGCCGACCTTCTGCCGTCATGGCGGTCTGATCGAAGCTTGTCCGATCTGCCGCACGACCGTCCTCCCGACTCCGGCCAGGGCGACGCGTGGGGCCGGCAGTCCGGCCAAACGGGCGTCGAAGCCGACTGGAGCGGCCAAGCGGACGCCGGGGCGCGGGGGATTGAGGGTGCGCCAGGAGGCGCGGGCGGCGGACGACGGGTACCGGTGCCTGCTCGTCCCCGGCCTGCGGGCCGAGGTCGAGGCGCGCCATCTGGCGCGGGAGCTCGGCTTCGCGAGCGGTCGGATCGCCCTGCTCGGCGAAGATCCGCCCGGGCTCTACGGGGAGGTCTCGACGGAGCCGGACGTCGAGGAGGCGACCTGGCTGGCGTTCCAGATCGTCCTGCTCTCGCCGCTCGAGGCCGACGACCCGTTCTCGTCGATCAAGGCCGTCCGGACGACTTGGCGCAGCGGCGAGCAACCGGATCTCGCGGGCGCCCATCGGGGCCCGCGCAGCCCGCTGGATCCGGCGCGCGGGCCGGCCACGCTCGAGGCCTACCGGCGGTGGGCGGGGGCGGCAGGATCCCAGCGTGAGGCGTTCACCGGTGATTTTGGATGGAGCCCGCAGCGGCGTTTCGAGCGGGTCTTCGAACGACTGTCGCTGCCGGGACTCGGCCGCCAGGGCCGCTACGACCTGCTCGTTACGCTCGGATCGATCGGCCTGTATGAGCTGCGGGCGCCGGGCCTGCTGCTGACCGACGACGACACGACCTCGCAGACGGCCAAGCGGGTCTTCGCGATCGGGGATCGGATGACGCTCGAGCGGCGAGCCGGCGCGCTGGCCGAGGAGGCGGGTGTCCTGATCGAGGCCGTCGATCTGGCCCTGACCAACTGGCAGGGCACGAAGCCGGTCAGGCTCGGCGTCCCGGTGACCACCTCGGACGAGGCGGCCGAAGCCCGGGCCCTCGCTGCGCTCGGCCTATAGACTTACCCTATAGTAGAGGTTGAGTCTCCCTCGATGCAGCGCAGAGAGCCGAGGACCTCAAGCAGCCGCACGACTCCCCTCCCTCCGCAGGGAGTCAGCTGAGGATCATCCGTTCCTCGAGGTGGGCGCCGACCTTGCGCTTGACCCGCTGGAGGGCGTTGTCGACGGTCTTCGTGTCGCAGTCGAGCCGCTCGGCGATCTGCTCGTAGGAATAGCCGTCGAGGTATAGGGAAAGTACGTTTGACTCGAGATCCGACAGAGCCGTCGACAGACAGGTGACGAGCGACCGCAGTTCCTCGGAGGAGACGGCCTGGCTGGCCGGGTCCTGAACCGCGGGTCCGGCGATCAGCTCGTCGAAGGTCGGCGCGTCGTCGTCGAAACCGCCGGCCGGAGCCGAGAAGGAGACGTAATGGTTGAGCGGGCTGTGCTTGTTGCGGGTGGCAGTCTTGACTGCGGTGATGATCTGCCGGGTGATGCAGAGCTCGGCGAAGTTGCGAAAGCTCGACTCCCGATCGTTGCGGAAGTCGCGGACGGCCTTGTAGAGGCCGACGAGGCCCTCCTGGAGGAGGTCGTCGCTGTCACCGCCGGCGAGGAAGTACGAGGACGCCTTGAGACGGACGAAGCCGTGGTAGCGCTTGACGATCTGGTTGTAGGCGACGGGGTCGCCCTGCTTGGCAAGCGCGATGAGATAGCCGTCATCAACCTTGACTTGAGGCTGCGAGCGGAGGGTCTGTGGGGCCACGAGCGGTTCCTTTCTTGCCCGAAAATGCTCAGGCAGGATTGCTCAGTGGCGCACTCCTCCCCTGGCGCCAGCTGCGATGACATGCATCAGGGTCAACTCGAGGGTTGCACTGACGCAGACGGGAGATTACGGAACTTCAGGTTTCGGTGTCAAGTCCGCGTCTTTGCTGCAATACCTCATACATCAGGGCTGCGGCCGCCGCGCTGGCGTTCAGCGAGCCGATCTTGCCCATCAGCGGCAGGCTGACGAGGTCGTCGCAGCGCTCGGCGACCAGCCGGCGCAGGCCTCGGCCCTCGCCACCGAGGACGAGCACGATGCCTCCGGAATAGTCGGGAGCGTCGTAGGCGAGGCCGCTGCCGGACGCCGCCCCGTGGCACCAGCATCCGAGCTCCTGGGCGCGCTCGAGGAAGGCGACCATGTTGCGGACGCGGGCGATCCGCAGATGCTCGACTGCGCCGGCCGAGGCCTTGCAGACCGCCGGGGAGACCTCGGCTGCCCGCCGTTCGCAGATTACGACCCCGCTCGCGCCGATGCACTCGGCCGTCCGGGCGATCGCTCCGAGGTTATGGGGATCCTGGAGCTCGTCGAGCGCGACGATCAGCGGGTCGGGCCCGGCGAGGATCTCCTCGGCCCCCGAGTAGGGGTACGGCCCGGCGTTCGCGCAGACCCCCTGGTGATCGGGCGACCCGCATGCGCGTTCGATCTCTTCAGAGCTTGCCAACTCGATCGGCACGGTCCGCAGCCAGGGCTCCCGGGAGACGGTCTCGGTCGCGACGACGTGGGTCACGGCGTGTCGGCGTCTGCCCCGCAGAAGCTCGCGGACCGGGTTGCGCCCGTAGACGATCATCGGTCCAGGGCGACCAGCTCGAAGCCGTCGCCGTCGTCGCGGACCGACCAGCCGAGGCCGGCGATCGTGTCACGCAGGCGGTCGGCGAGCACCCAGTCACGAGCCGTCCGGGCGCTGCGGCGCTGACTGGCCAGCGCGAGAACATCCTCCGGCGCGTGCGGCCGAGCGTCGTCGAGGAGGTTCGCGAGCCCAAGGATGTCGAGCATCGCCCGGAGGTCGTCGTTGCCGACGACGGTGGCGCCTGGATCGCCCGAGAACGGGGTGGACCCGGCGCCGTGCGATCCGGGATCCGAGCGGCGGTTGGCCTCGCGAATCCAGTCGAAGACGGCGGCGAGTGCCTGTGGGGTGTTGAAGTCGTCAGCCAGGGCGGCGAAGAAGCGCTCGCGCAGGGGCGACATCTCTGGCGGCGAGGGGCCTGGGGCGAGTCGCCTGGCGATGCCGCGTACGCGGGCGACGCTCGCGGCAGCCTGGGTCAGTTCGGTCGGACCGAAGGCGATCGGCTGGCGGTAGTGGCCGCCGCACATGTACATCACGACGGCATCGCGGCCGTAGGCGTCGAGCACTTCGTGGAGCGCCGATACGTTGCCCAGCGACTTGCCCATCTTCTCTGACCCGGTCTCGAGCATGCCGTTGTGCATCCAGATCTGAGCGAGCTGTCGACCGCGGGCGCAGCGGGTCTGGGCGGCCTCGTTCTCGTGGTGGGGAAAGGCCAGGTCGATGCCGCCGCCGTGGATCTCGAAGCCGACGCCGAGCAGCGACTCGGCCATCGCCGAGCACTCGATGTGCCAGCCCGGGCGTCCAAGGCCCCACGGCGAGTTCCAGGCGACGTCCTCGCCGGGCTTCTGGGCCTTCCAGAGGGCGAAATCGAGGGCGTCGGTCTTGCGCTCGGCGCCCTCGAGCTCTTCGCCCTGGTCCATCTGCTCGATGTCGCGACCGGAGAGTCCACCGTAGTCGGGGTCTGAGCGCACGCGGAAGTAGACGTCGCCGGCGGCCTCGTAGGCGTGGCCGCGTTCGACGAGGGTCTCGATCTCGTCGATGATCGCGGCGATCGACTCGCTCGCCAGCGGCTCGTGATCGGGGCGGCCGAGACCGAGGCGGTTGGTGTCGGCCACGTAGTGAGCCGCCATCTCGCGCGCGAGGCCGGCGCTGTCTGAGCCGGCCGCAGCGGCGTAGATCTTGTCGTTGACGTCGGTGATGTTGCATACGAGCGTGACGTCGAGGCCGGTGGCGGAGAGGAACCGGGCGAGCAGCGAGAAGACGACGTACGGTCGGGCATTGCCGATGTGGACCCGCGAATAGACGGTCGGCCCGCAGACGTAGATCCCGACGGAGCGACCTTCCGTGGGGCGGAGTGGCTGCTTGCGAGCGGTCAGCGTGTCGTAGAGGCTGATCTCCACCACCGGCAACGATAGTCGGCCGGCCGCCGACTCCTCGGGCTGGGCTCAGATCCGCTCGAGCGTGGCGACCGCCAGGGCCGCGGCGCCCTCGCCGCGACCGACGAAGCCGATCAGCTCCCCGGTGGTCGCCTTGACGTTGACCTCGCCCGCCCCGACGCCGAGCACCGCGGCCAGGCGGGCCTCCATCGCCGAGCGGTGGGGCGCTAGCTTCGGCCGCTCGATCACGACGGTCACGTCGACGTTCTCGATCCGAAAGCCGGCGTCCCCCACCCGCGCGACGACTGACTCGAGCAGCCCGATCGAATCCGCCCCGGCGAACTCGGCGTCGGTGTCGGGGAAGTGCTGGCCGATGTCACCGAGGCCGGCGGCGCCGAGCACGGCGTCGATCACGGCGTGGGTCAGGACGTCGGCGTCGCTGTGTCCGTCCAGGCCGAGCTCGCTCTCGAGCTCGACGCCGCCGAGGACGAGGCGGCGACCCGCGAGGAGACGATGGCTGTCGTAGCCGATCCCGGTCCGGGTCATCAGATCGACTCGAGGGTCCTGCTGCGGTGCTCGAAGACGCACAGCTCGCCGACGCCCATGCTCTCGAGCAGCTCGAGCGCGTCGTCGTAGGCGTGGCCGACGTCGCCGGGAACGTGGGCGTCGCTCGAGAGAGCCACGTCGGCGCCGACCTCCAGGCACATCTCGAGGAGGGCCGGGGCCGGATAGATCTCAGCCGTGGGCTTGCGGAGGCCGGCGGTCGAGACCTCGATCGCGACGCCGGACTCCGCGATCCCCTCGATCGCCCGCTCGTAGAAGCGGCGGAGGTCGCCGTCCGGGCGGGGTCGGCCGGCGCCCCACATCTTGACGAGATCGGGATGGGCGAGGATGTCGAACAGGCCGCTGCGGGCGGCCTCACCGAGCGTGTCGAAGTAGCGCCGCCAGATCTCGTCGACGCTCCGGCCGCTCCGCCAGATGTCGTAGTCGGAGTGATCGACCGCGAAGTTGCCGACGAAGTGGACCGAGCCGACGACGTAGTCGAGGTCGAGCCGCTCGAGCAGGTTCCGGGTCTTGTCCTCCCGCCCGGGGACGAAATCCATCTCGATCCCCAGGCGGAGGTCGGTCTCCTCGCGGACGAACTCGCAGTACGCGTAGATGTCGTCGACCGCCTGCTCGGACCAGAACGGGTGCTGCCAGATCTCGAGTGACTGGCTGAAGCGGTGGATGTGCTCCGAGACGCCGAGCTCCTCGATACCCCGTTCGTCGGCCGCCTCCCGGTAGCGTTCGGCGTTGGACGCAGTGAAGTAGTCGACCGCTCGGCAGGCGAGGTCATCCGGGCGGAGGTGTAGGTGGTAGTCGCTCAGCATCGGTCGCTCCTCTTCTCGTGAATCGTCATGCGCTCCTCGAGGAGCTCCGAGGAAAGTCGCAGATCCCTTGGCGTCGTGATCTTGAGGTTCTCGGATGAGGACTCGACGATCCGGACACGGCCGCCGGCTCGCTCGACGAGCCACGACTCGTCGGTCGCCCGGCCGAGCACGTCCGCCGAGACGTCGAGGGCTCGTTCGAGGACAGACCGGTGGAAGACCTGGGGTGTCTGCACCGCCCAGAGGCGCGACCGGTCGAACGTTCGCGTCACGATGCCGTCGAGGGCGGCCTCCTTCGTCGTGTCGGTGACCCGGGTGGCGGCGATCGCCCCGTCGACGCCGTCGACTGCGGCGAGCACGCGCTCGATCAGCGCCGGGCGCACCAGCGGGCGAGCGGCATCGTGGATCAGGACCGGATCACCCGAGCTGGCGGCGAGGGCCGCAGCGACCGAGGCGGCGCGGACCGCGCCGCCCGTGACGCCGAGGCAACCGTCCGGGGGGAGCTCGCCGACCGGCAGGGCGACGACGATCTGGTCGATTTCGGCTACCTCACGGAGAGCGTCGACGCACCACTGCAGCATCGGCCTGCCAGCCACGATGACGAACGCCTTGGGTCGGTCGAACCCAAGGCGTTCACCCCGACCCGCGGCCACGACTAGCGCGACCGCCATCGATGGTTCCTATCCCTACTTCGCGCTCGCGACTATCTTCGTCTTGGCCGAACGTGAGAGGAGCTCGTCGAGGTAGGCCTCGGCTTCTTCCTCGTCCTTGTCGAGCGCGTACATCAACTCGGAGGCGAGGATCTTCTTCGCCCGCATGAACATCTGCTTCTCGCCCGTCGACAGGCCCTTCTCGTTCTCGCGGAGTGCCAGGTTCCGGACGACTTCGGCCAGCTCGTAGATGTCGCCGGTCTTGATCTTGTCCCTGTTGTGCTTGAACCGGCGGTTCCAGTTCTTCGGCATCTCGGAGACGTCGTCGCGCAGGACGAAGAGGACCTTCTTGACCGTCTCCTCGTCGATCACCCGTCGCAGGCCGGCGAGGGCCGCGTTCTCGGTCGGCACCATCACCGTCATGTCGTTGTGGAGGATCTTGATCGTCAGGTACTCGCGCGTCTTGCCGAAGATCTCCTTGAGCTCCTTGCCCTGGACCTTGCCGGCCCCGTGGTGGGGGTAGACGACGTTGTCACCGAGCTCGAAGTCGATGAACTCGAGTTCGCGCTCCGGCTCGAGATCGTCCTCGAGCAGGGTGTCTTCGATTGCTTGCGGAATGATGTCCTCCTTGGGTTGCGACCGACGGTGTGCTCGCCCACTGGTGTGCGCGTGCAAAATCTCTCCGGCACTGCTGTGCTGCCCGACTCGTCCTGCCTGCCTTCTGCGACTCCCTGCTCAGCTCTGTAGGTACCGATCGACGAGGTTGATCTCCTGCAATCGGCGAAGTCCCTCACGGATGTCCTTCGCCCGGATGTCCCCGACTCCATCCACGATCTCAAGCTCAGCGTCGGTCGCGGCGAGCAGCTCATCCAGCCCACCGAACTCCCTGACGATGCTCGTGACGATCAGCTTCGGCAGCCGCGGGATCCGTCCGAGGATCCGGTAGCCGCGGGGCGCTACGGGATAGTCCAGCGTATTCAGCTTCCGGTCGTAGCCCAGCAGCTCGGCGAGGCGACCGAAGTCCAGCAAGTCTTGGTGGGCCAGGCGACCGATCCAGTCGAGCACGCCGGCGAAGGCCTCGTCGGTGTGCTGGGCGATGTAGTCGTGGACCAGCGCGGCCTTCTCGGCGGCGGTGCCGACCATCGTCTCCTCGAGGTGCATCTCGATCAGACGGCCCTCGCTCCCGAGCTCGACGATGTACCGCTCGATCTCGACTGCCATGCGCGTGACCAGCTCGGCTCGCTGGAGCACGGTCAGGACGTCGTGGAGCGTTCCGCCGCCCTCGAACTCGAGAGCCGTCAGACGGGTCGAGACCTGGTCGAGTCGGGCTCGGTACTTGTCGAGCGTGGCCAGCGCCTGGTTCGCCTTGGCGAGGACGATCGGGATGTCCTCGAGAATGTACTTGGCGCCCTCGACGTAGAGCGAGATGACCTCCCGGCGCTGGGAGATCGCGATCACCAGGGCGTCGGTCTGCTTGGAGACCCGCTCGGCAGTCCGGTGGCGCATCCCCGTCTCGAGGGAGAGGATCGTCGGGTCGGGCATCAGCTGGACGTTGGCCATCGCGATCTTCGTGACGTTCGCGTTCAGCGTGATCGCACCGTCCATCTTCGCGAGCTGGTAGACCAGCGCTGGCGTGTAGTCGGTCTCCAGGCGGATGCCCCCCGAGTAGAGGAACGCCATCTCGTCGGGCTCCCCGATCACGAGAAGGCCGCCGGTCTTGGCGTGGAGGATGTTGTCGATGCCCTCTCGGAGAGCGGTCCCCGGAGCCACCATCTCGAGCGCGCGGACGAGTCTCGGCTCCTGGCGAGAGTCGATGTCGTGAAGTTCTTCAACAGATCGAGTCGCCATCGCGTCCTACATTTTAGCGTGATTTAGGGGCTATTTAATGCAGTCCTGAAATCCCGTCGGTCGGGGCCCTCGGCAGCCGCTCCGCCGGGCCGATCCGACCGCTCCGCCATGCAGATCCGGCTGCTCCGCAAAGCAGATCCGGCCACTTGGCTGGGCCGATCCGGCCGCTCCGCCAGGCCGATGGCGCCCACTCGTCCGGGGCCGATCCGAGCCCACTCCGCTTAGGCCCGTCGGGCGGGTCGTCGAGGTCCGATGGGCGGACGACCGGCTACGCGGCGGCCGGAACCCGTCTGGCGCCGAGGATCGCCCTGAGGGCCACGCGGAGCGTCGGGGAGTCCCGAGCTCCCGCGCCGGGCGGGGCAAGGATCGGCTCCAGGCCGAACTTCCGGGCCTCGGCGATCCGCCGCTCGGGGTGTCCGACCCAGCGAACCTCGCCGGTCAGCCCGAGCTCGCCGAAGGCCGCGACCGGCACAGTCGTGCCGGCGGCTCCGAGTGCGACCCCGCGGGCAGCCCCGGCGACCGCGAGGGCGACCGCCAGGTCGGCCCCCGGCTCATCGATGCGGACGCCGCCGACGACGTTGACGAAGACGTCCTTGTTTGCGAGCGGCACGCCGCCGTGGCGGGCGAGCACGGCGAGAACGAGGGCCAGCCGGTTGCGGTCGAGGCCGTTCACCACCCGGCGGGGCGGGATCAGCTCGGATTGGGAGACGAGCGCCTGGACCTCGACGAGGAGCGGCCTGGCCCCTTCCATCGCCGCGAGGACGACGCTACCCGGCGCGCCGGTCGCGCCACCGACGAAGCGGGCCGAGGCGTCGAGCACCTCGATCAGGCCGCCCTGGTGCATCTCGAAGACCCCGGCCTCGTTGGTCGAGCCGAAGCGATTTTTGATCGCCCGCAAGGTCCTGTAGGACCGCTCGCGCTCGCCTTCGAACTGGAGCACGCAGTCGACGAGGTGCTCGAGCACCCGGGGACCGGCGAGCCCACCGTCCTTGGTGACGTGGCCGACGAGGATCACGGCGATCCCGAGCCGCTTGGCGACCCCGACGATCTGCCCGGCGACCTCCCGAACCTGGCCGACCGATCCGGCGACGCCGGTCAGCTCGGCGGCCGCGACCGTCTGGACCGAGTCGATCACGCAGACCTCGGGGCGTTCGGCCTCGAGCGTCGCGAGCACCGTCTGGAGGTCGGTCTCGGCGATCACCGGCACCGACAGGGCGGCTCCTGCGAGCCGCTCGGCCCGCAGGCGGACCTGCTGGGTCGACTCCTCGCCCGAGACGTAGAGCGTCCGGTGCCCGGCGCCGGCGAGGTTCCCCAACGCCATGTTCGTCAGGGTCGACTTGCCGATCCCCGGGGCACCTCCGAGAAGGACGACCGACCCGGGGACGATGCCGCCGCCAAGCACCCTGTCGAGCTCGCCGATCCCGGTCTTCAGGCGGGCAACGGCCGGGGCGGCGACATCCGCCAGGCGCATCGGCGCAACCGCCCGCGCGTTGCGCCGGCCCCCGTCCAGGCCGCCCGAGCGCCCGCCGGCGGGGGGCGACTGCTGCTCGACCATCGTGTTCCACTCGCCGCATCCGGGACAGCGGCCGTGCCAGCGAGGCTCCTCGTGGGCGCACTGCGAGCAGACATGGTTCGAAGCGGGAGATCTGGCCATCGGGGTTGGACCCACCTTACGCGGCGCTCCCGACGGGACTCATGACGAGCCGGCGTTCGCTGCGGGCGTGCTCACCCTTTTCAGAAGATCGTTGCCGGAGTCCGGCAACTACTTTTCTCGAAGAGACTCCCCCCTCCCCCCGCCCCGCCCCGGAGCCGGCCGCCGGCCCCCGCTCCAGCCCCGGCGCGGCCCGGAGCCACCCCCGGCCCCGCTCCGGGCCCGGCGCCTCGCCTCCACTCGACCCCCCCGACACGCCCCGGCGCCCGGTCCCCGCTCCGGCGCCCCGCACCCCGCGCCCCGCGCCCCGCGCCCCCGGCGTCAGATCAGCAGGAACGTCAGACGACCCCGGTCCCCACACGCTCGCGCGAGACGAAGCCGCACTCCCGGTGGGCCCGGTCACAGAACGGCTTGGTCAGCGACGCGCCGCACCGGCAGAGGGCGATCGCCTTGCCCTCGGGCAGGTCGAACTCGGCCCCGTCGGCATCGACGACGCGGACGGGACCGGTCACCTTGTACGGGCCGTCATCGCGAACCTTGATCTCGACGATGGCAACCGCCGGCGAAGCGACCGCCAGCGGAGCGACCGCCGACGAATCACCTCCCGACGGCGACGATCCGTCGCCAACCGCCACCGCGTCAGGCGGTGCGGCCGGGGACGGAACCTGCTCAGGAGTCTCGGCCGCGGCTATTTCTCGGCGCCGCCGTCGGCCGCCGAGTCCTCAGACCCGGTGAGCTCGTCGGCATCGCCGGCTCCGCTGTCTGCTCCGACGGCAACCGGTGTCTTGGCCTTCTTCGGCTTGACCACCGTCAGACGGACCTCGGGATCGGCGGGATCGCGATCGGCCGGAGCCGGGTCGACAATCACGGTCGAGCCAGGCGGAACCTCCGCCCGGAGCACGAAGTCGGCGAGCGGGTCCTCGATGAAGCGCTGGATCGCCCTCCGGAGGGGCCGGGCGCCCATCGCGGGGTCCCAGCCCTTCTCGACCAGCAGGTCCTTCGCCTCGTCGGTCAGGTCGAGCTGGAGCTCGCGGTCGGCCATCGACTTGCGGATCCGCAGCAGGAGAAGGTCGATGATCTGCTTGATCTCGTCCTTCTGGAGCTTGTGGAAGACGATCACGTCGTCGATCCGGTTGAGGAACTCGGGACGGAAGACCTTCTTCAGCTCGCCCATGATCCGGTTCTTCATGTCGTCGTAGGTGATCCCGGTCTCGTCGTCTGAGACGGCGAAGCCGAGCGGCGTGTTGCGAGCGATCTCGGCGGCCCCGATGTTCGAGGTCATGATCACGATCGCGTGCCGGAAGTCGACCGTCCGACCCTGGGAGTCGGTCAGGCGACCGTCCTCGAGGATCTGGAGGAGGATGTTGAAGACGTCCGGGTGAGCCTTCTCGATCTCGTCGAGCAGGAGCACGCAGTAGGGCTTGCGCCGAACCGCCTCGGTCAGCTGACCGCCCTCGTCGTAGCCGATGTAGCCGGGAGGCGAGCCGACCAGCCGGGACACGGCGTGCTTCTCCATGTACTCGGACATGTCGATCCGCGTCATCGCGTCCTCGTCGCCGAAGAGGAACTCGGCCAAGGTGCGGGCGAGCTCGGTCTTGCCGACTCCGGACGGGCCGAGGAAGACGAACGACCCGGTCGGACGCTTGGGATCCTTGAGCCCGGCCCGCGAGCGGCGGATCGCCTTGGAGACGACCTCGATCGCCGGGTGCTGGCCGATCACGCGCTTGTGGAGCTCCTCCTCCATCCGCATCAGCTTGGCCGTCTCGGCCTCGGTCAGCTTGAAGACGGGGATGCCGGTCCACATCGAGACGATGTCGGCGATCTCCTCCTCACCGATCGACGGACGCTCGGCACCGGTCTCGCCGGCCTCCCAGCGCTCCTCGAGCTCACGCTTCTGGTTGGTCAGGCGCCGCTCCTTGTCGCGGAGGTTGGCGGCCTTCTCGAACTCCTGGGCCTCGATCGCGGCTTCCTTGTCGCGGCGGGTCGTCTCGATCTCGTGCTCGAGCTCGCGGTTGGCCGGCGGAGCGGTCATCGACTTGATCCGCATCCGGGACGCCGCCTCGTCGATCAGGTCGATCGCCTTGTCGGGGAGGAAGCGGTCGGAGATGTAGCGGTCGGCGAGCTCGCCGGCGGCGGCCAGCGCCTCGTCGGTGATCGTCACCTTGTGGTGCTGCTCGTAGCGGTCGCGCAGGCCCTTGAGGATCTCGACGGTCTGCTCGACCGACGGCTCGTCGACGCGGATCTGCTGGAAGCGGCGCTCGAGTGCCGAGTCGCGCTCGAGGTACTTGCGGTACTCGTCGAGCGTCGTCGCACCGATCGTCTGGAGCTCGCCGCGGGCAAGGGCCGGCTTGAGGATCGACGCGGCGTCGATCGCCCCTTCGGCGGCGCCCGCGCCGACCAGGTTGTGGAGCTCGTCGATGAAGAGGATGATGTCGCCGCGCTGGGTGATCTCCTTCATCACCTTCTTGAGACGCTCCTCGAATTCACCCCGGTACTTCGAGCCGGCGACGAGGGCCGCCAGGTCGAGCGTGTAGATCTGCTTGTTCTTCAGCAGCTCGGGGACGTCGGCGTTGGTGATCCGCTGGGCCAGGCCCTCGACGACCGCGGTCTTCCCGACGCCGGGCTCGCCGATCAGGACGGGGTTGTTCTTCGTCCGGCGGGAGAGGATCTGCATGATCCGCTCGATCTCGGTCTCGCGACCGACGCACGGGTCGAGCTTGCCCTCGGAGGCCAGCTTGGTGAGGTTGCGCCCGAACTGGTCGAGCAGCTTCGAGGATTTCTTGCCCTCGGCGCTCGCCGCTCCGGCGGTCGCTCCGGCGCTCTGCCCCTGGCGGCGTCCGCCGGGACCGGAGAGCATGCGGATGACCTCGTTGCGGATCTTCTCGGAGTCGGCGTCGAAGTCGAGCAGGATGCGTGCGGCAACGCCCTCGTTCTCGCGGACCAGGCCGAGCAGGATGTGCTCGGTGCCGATGTAGTTGTGACCCAGCGAGAGCGCCTCGCGAAGCGCCAGCTCGAGAACCTTCTTGGCACGCGGGGTGAACGGGATCTGGCCTGAGGTGACCTCCTCGCCGGAACCGACGATGCGCACGACCTGGGCGCGCACACGCTCGACCGTGATGTCCAGGCTCTCGAGGACACGCGCGGCGAGACCCTCCTCTTCGCGCAGCAGCCCGAGCAGGATGTGCTCGGTGCCGATGTAGTTGTGCTTGAGCGTCCGCGCCTCTTCTTGAGCCAGGACGACCACCTGCCTGGCGCGCTCTGTGAATCGCTCGAACATGCTGGGGGGTCCTTCCTACCGGCTGAGCCTAGTGTCTCGCGTTATGGTCATGGCGTCGAAGTGGATGAAAGGACGCGCAAGCGCCCGTCGTACTCACTTATTCGGCTGCGGCGACCGAACGGATGAGGGATCGGGGGCGAGATTGCCGCGCTGGGTCCCAGTCTACCAATCGTTGCGGGCCCGCTGCCGAGGTATGTCCAGCCGCTCACGACCAGGGCCCTACCCGGCCTCAGCGCGGTTCAGTCGCGCATGGCCGGGAAGAGCACGACCTCGCGGATCGACCGGCGGCCGGTCATCACCATGACGAGACGGTCGATCCCGACGCCGACACCTCCGGTGGGAGGCATCCCCTGCTCGAGCGCGGCGAGGAAGGCCTCGTCGAACGGCTGTGCCTCCTCGTCGCCGGCGGCCGCCTGGGCGCGCTGGGATTCGAAGCGGCGGCGCTGCTCGTCGGGGTCGTTGAGCTCCGAGAAGGCGTTGGCGATCTCGAAGCCCCCGGCGTAGGCCTCCCACCGCTCGACGAGACCCGGCTCGGTCCGGTGGGCCTTGGCGAACGGAGAGAGCTCGACCGGGTAGTCCATCACGAAGGTCGGCTCGATCAGCGTGGGTTCGACGTACTTCGAAAGGAGGTCGTCGACCATCTCGGGCCAGGTCCGGCCGGGCGCGAGCGGTTGGAGGCCGGCGGCGGCGATCGCCCGGGCGAGAGCCTCGGCACTGTGGTTCTCCATCACGTCGACGCCGGCGTGCTCGAGGATCGCGGCGCGGAGGGTGACCCTCCGCCACGGCGCCTTGAAGTCGATCGCCGGCCGGTCGTCGAGGACCGCGGCGACGGCCTCGCCGAGCCGCTCGAGACGGGCGGCCTCGACCTCGTAGTCGGCGTAGGCCTCGTACCACTCGACCATCGTGAACTCGGGGTTGTGCTTGACCGAGAGCCCCTCGTTGCGAAAGTCCTTGCCGAGCTCGTAGACACGCTCGAGACCGCCGACGATGCACCGCTTGAGGTAGAGCTCGGTCGCGATCCGGAGGTAGAACTCCCGATCGAGGGCGTTGTGGTGGGTCGTGAACGGCCGGGCCTGGGCGCCGCCGTAGAGTGGCTGGAGGACGGGCGTCTCGACCTCGATGAAGCCGGCCTGGTCGAGCTCGCGGCGAACCGTCGCGATGATCCGGGCCCGCGTCATGAAGACCTTCCGGGTCTCCTCGTTGGCGATCAGGTCGAGCTCGCGGCGGCGGTAGCGGGTCTCGGTGTCGGTCAGCCCGTGGTGCTTGTCGGGCGGCGGTCGCAACGACTTGGCGAGCACCGTGAAGTCCTCGACCCGGAGCGAGAGCTCACCCCGCCGGGTGCGCACGGCCGTCCCGTCGACGCCGATCAGGTCGCCGAGGTCGAGTGAGACGAGCCGGTCGAAGGGCTCAGCGCCGAGCACGTCGACCCGGGCGTGGAGCTGCATCCGGCCGGACCGGTCGACGAGGTCGAGAAAGGCGGCTCGGCCCTGGCCGCGGCGGGCGGCGAGCCGGCCGGCGATGCGATGGGTTGCGGTGGTCTCCTCACCGGCGGCGAGGCCGGCGTGCCGGGCTGCGACGCCCGAGATCGGCTCGACGCCGGGGAAGTCGGGGGGAAACGGGTCGATCCCGTCGGCCCGCAGGCGATCGAGCTTCGCGCGGCGGGCGGCGAGCAGCTCGCTCGGGCCCTGGTCATCCCCGGTCATCGCGGGACCGTCGCGGCCGCGGCCACGTCAGCGTAGCCCGACCTCGATCTTGGTGATCGTGAGCTTGCGCGCGGGGCCCTTGGGAACCTGGACGGAGACGAGATCCTCGCGCCTGCGGCCGAGCAGCGCCCGGCCGACGGGCGACTCGTTCGACAGGCGGTTCTCGGCCGGCTTGGCCTCGGCCGAGCCGACGATCGTGTACTGGACGAGCTTTCCGGTGTCCTCGTCCTTGACGTGGACGACCGATCCGACCGTCACGACCTCGGTCGAGAGGTCGTCGGGCTCGATCACCGTGGCCATGCGGATCTTCTCTTGGACGCTGGCGATCCGCGCCTCGAGCATGGCCTGCTCGTTCTTGGCGTCGTCGTACTCGGAGTTCTCGGAGATGTCCCCGAACTCGCGGGCTTCCTTGATCCGCTCGGCGACCTCCCGGCGACGGTCGGTCGAGAGCACGTCGAGCTCGGTCTTGAGCTTCTCGAGTCCTTCGGGGGTGAGGATTACGTCCTTTGCCATGTGAGCCTCTGTTGGCGATGGAAGATGGCCGGCGCGACAGCTGGGTTCTGACCGGCGGCGCGAGGCCGGCCAGCGACGATTCCGTCCGCGGGGCCCGAGCGGACGCGGAGTATAGCGAGCGCCCCGGCGGCGCTCAGGCCGCCGCGGCGGCGACGTCGACCGTCCACGCCGACGGCAGACCGACCCCCCGCAGGAGGGTCCGCGCCTCGTCGATCGTCGCGCTCCGGGCGAGCCGGTCGGCGGTCGCCGGGGTGGCCACGAGGCGGGCGAGGTACCAGGGATAGAACTTCCGCAGGTACCTGGCGGCCCGGTCGGGACCGATGTGGTCGACCGCGGAGTCGATCACCCAGTCGAGCTCGCCGAGCACCTCCTCGGCGGTCGGCTCGCCCGCGCGGAGGCCGAGGACCTGCTCGAAGAGCCAGGGGTTGCCGAGGGCGCCGCGGGCGAGCATCACGGCGGCCGCGCCGGTCTGCTCGAAGGCGTCGCGCACGGCCTCGGGCGTCCGCATGCCGCCGGTCAGGATCACGGGAGCGTCGAGCGTCCGGACGAGCTCGGCGCTCATCTCGTGGTCGGGACGGCCGGCGTGGCCGACGGCGGCCGACCGGGGATGGAAGGCGATCGCCGCGACGCCGGCCTCGTCGACCAGCCGGCGGGCGAGACCGAGCCCGTCGCGGTCACCGGGCCGCTGACCCGAGCGGATCTTGACCGTGACGGGAAGGCCGCTTCCCTCGCGGGCGGCGCGAGCCAGGGCGACCGCGAGGTCGGGATCGGAGATCAGGGCGGCGCCGGCGCCGGTCTTGCAGACCTTCGGCACCGGGCAGCCCATGTTCAGATCGATCAAATCGGCGCCGGCGGCGGCGACGGTCGCCGCGGCCGAGCGCATGACGTCGGGGTCGCTGCCGAACAGCTGGATCGAGACCGGCCCACCGAGGCGCTCGTCGGGATGGATCCGCAGGAGCTCCGTGCAGGTCCTGTCGTTGGCGTAGTGGACGGCGAAGCTCGAGACCATCTCCGAGACGACGAGGCCGGCGCCGTGGCGGCGGGCCTGGAGGCGGACGAACCAGTTGCCGATCCCGGCGAGCGGAGCGAGGGCGACACGGTTGGGGATCTCGATGCCGGCGAGCGTCCACGGGTCGGTCAGGGCGGGCACCCACCCAGCCTAGTGGCCGGCCCGCCGCCGGCGAGACCGGTCGACCCGCGGGTCAGCGGTTGCGTTCGCGGATCAGGCGGAGACCCTCGAGTGTGAGGAGGTCGTCGACCCGGTCGATCGAGGTGGTGAAGGGGACGATCACGCGGGCGAGCCCGCCGGTCGCGATCGTGGCGACGCCCGCCCCGAGCTCGGCCCGCAGGCGACCGACGATCCCGTCGACGGCGGCCGCGAAGCCGTAGACGACACCGGAGCGGATCGCATCGACGGTCGACTTCCCGATCAGGGTCCGCGGCTCGCCGAGATCGATCGTCGGGAGCTTGGCCGCTCGCGAGGAGAGCGCCTCGAGCGAGATCTGGACGCCGGGGGAGATGATCCCGCCGAGGTACTCGCCGTCGGCGGAGATCGCGTCGTAGGTGATCGCCGTGCCGAAGTCGACGACGACGCACGAGGCGTGGAAGATCTCGTAGGCGGCGACCGCGTTGACGAGCCGGTCGGCGCCGAGCTCGCGGGGGTTGTCCATCCTGATCGGCATCCCCGTGCGCAGGCCGGGTCCGACGACGGGCATCTCGTGGCCGAGGTAGCGGCGGGCCATCTCGGTCCATTCCGGGGCGAGCTCGGGGACGGTCGAGGAGACGATCGAGTCGTCGAGCCCGGCGAGCTTCATCCCCCGCAGCTCGAGGAGGTTGGCCAGCGCCGCGCCGAGCTCGTCGGCGGTCGACTGACGGACGGTGGCAAAGCGCCAGTGCTCGAGAAGCCGGGTCCCGTCGTATGCCCCGAAGTGGGTCTGCGTGTTCCCGACGTCGACGACCAACAGCACCGGGCCATTATGGGCCAGTCTGCGGCACGGGCGGGCAGCGCCGGGGGCGAGGGAGGCCGCGGCAGCGGGGCGGCGAGACACACCGGGGGCGGGCCGGGCGCGATCGCCGGGGGGTGAGCGGCCGGGGCCGGGCCGGACGGGCGTCAGGCGAGTGGGAGGGGCCTGCCGGCGAGCCGGACGCCCTCGGTGACCGGGAGCAGGGCGAGCGCGTCGGCGAGCCTGCGGCCGTCGGGCACGGCGAGCTCGAAGTCGAGCTCGAGAAGGGGAATCAGGACGAAGCGGCGGGTCAGGACCTGCGGGTGGGGGAGCCGCAGGCTGGTGCCCGAGTGCTCGAGCGCCCCGAGCATGAGGATGTCGACGTCGATCGGGCGAGGTCCATGACGTGGTCCGCCGACCGTGCGGCCGAGCTCCGCCTCGACGGCCTTGCAGGCAACGAGAAGCTCCTCCGGGGCGAGCTGGGTGTCGATGCGCAGGCAGGCGTTGAGGAAGGACGGCTGGTCGAGGAGCTCGCCGACGGGGTCGGTGTCGTAGGTCGAGGACGAGGCGAGCGGGACGACCTCGCGGGCCCAGAGGGCGCCGACGGCGGCCTCGAGGTTGGCGCGGCGCTCGCCGACGTTCGAGCCGAGACCCAGATAGCCGATCATCGGCGGGAAGCCGATCGGGTCGTCAATTCCTATTCGGGCGGCTCGCGCCAGACCTCGACGGAGACCTGCTCGACCGGCAGGGGGATCGGCGGCTCGGGCTTGGCGGCCTTTACCCAGACCGATTGGGCGGCGAAGTCCTCGATCAGACGGTCGGCGATCACGGTGCAGAGGCGCTCGAGCGTCCGGTAGGTCCGCTGCTGGGAGACTAGGGCGACGAGCTGGCAGACCTCGCCGTAGTCGACGGTGTCCTCGATGCGGTCGGTCTCGGTGGCCGCGGATTCGCCGATGTCGATCGTGATGTCGAAGATCAGCCGCTGGCCGACCTCGCGCTCGGCCTCGCCGACGCCGATGTGGGTGTAGAGCGAGAGACCGGAGATCTCGACCGTGACCCCGGTCCGCATCCCCTCTTCTTCGTCGGCCTCGTCGTCTGAGTCGTGACTCCAGCCGTCGCGGTCTAGGTCGTCGGCGTCGTCGGAGCCCATGAACCGCTGACCGTAGCAGCCGCCACGACGAGGGCGTCCCTGACGGGACCGACGTCATGGACGCGGAAGACGGTGGCTCCTCGCTCGAGGGCGAGGACGTTCGTGGCGATCGTCCCGCCGAGGCGCTCGCCGCCCTCATAGCCGGTCAACCTGGCGAGAAACGACTTGCGTGAGGTCCCGACGACGATCGGCCGGCCGAGCGTGCAGAGCTCGCCGAGGCGGCGGATCAGCTCGAGATTGTGGGCGACCGTCTTGCCGAAGCCGATCCCCGGATCGAGCATGATCAGCTCCTCGCGGACGCCCTCTCGAACAGCCCAGTCGAGGCGCTCCTCGAGGAAGGCGCGGACGTCGTCGACGACGTCGCCGTAGCGGGGGTCGCGCTGCATCGTCTGGGGGTCTCCGCGCATGTGCATCAAGCAGCATTGGACTCCCCGGTCGGCGACCAGGCCGGCGATCTCCGGATCGATCCGGAAGGCGCTGACGTCGTTGACGTAGGAGGCTCCGGCGTCGAGCGCCGCCTCGGCGACGCTGAGCTTGGTCGTGTCGATCGAGATCGTCGCCTTCAGTCCGGCGCCGACGAGGCCCTCGATCACCGGGAGGACCCGCTCGCGCTCGAGTGGCCCGGGGACGGGGATCGCCCCGGGGCGGGTCGACTCGCCGCCGACATCGACGATCGCGGCTCCGGCCCGCTCGAGTGCCAGCCCGTGGGCGACGGCGGCCGGCGCCTGGTGGAAGCGACCGGTGTCAGAGAAGGAGTCGGGCGTGACGTTCAGCACGCCCATGATCAGCGGCTCGTGGACGGGCCGTCCGCGATCCGGGCTCAACAGCTCGCGCAGCTCCACTGGATCGGTCCGAGCCCGGGGAAGCCGAGCGCGCGGGCGGTCGCGCCAGTGAGGTCCCACTCCCGCCCGACGATGTACGGCCCGCGGTCGATCACCGGGACCTGGAGGGTCCGGCCGTTGTAGGTGAAGTCGATCAGCGTGCCGCAGGGCGCCGTCTTGTGGGCGACGCCGATCCGGTTGACGTCGAGCAGTCCTCCGCAGGCCAGGCCGAGGCCGTAGTCGACGAACACGGAGGCGACGCTGACGCGCTGTCCGGTCTTCGGCTCGTCGACCCACGGGAGCAGGGCCGCAAGATTCGCCGCAGCCGCGGTCCGCGCCTGGCGCTGGGCCGCGTACATCTGCTTGAGCTGGCTGCGGATCTCCGTGTCGGAGGGCGCGCCCGGGGAGATCCCCGAAGCCCGGAAGCTCGCGGGAATCGGATGGGCCGGGGCGACGCGCGCCGCCGTCTGGATCGACTTGGACGCGCCGACGCCGACCGCATCGGCGGCCGGGCTCGCGGAAGGGGAAGGGGAAGGGGAAGGGGAAGGGGAAGGCGCGGAGGTCCGCGCGCCACCTGCGCAACCCACACCGACGAGGCCGAGCCCGAGGACGAGCACGACGATGGGGCGCGCCGGCAACTGCCTCCAGACCCCCGCGGGGTCCTAGGTGAGCTCGGGCTCGGGGCCGCGGAGCTCTGCCGCGCCGCCGGCGAGCCCGGGGCGGGGGAGCGTGCGGGGGGCCTCGCGCTGGCGATCGGGCGCGGGCGCCGGGCTCGGTCCGGGCGGCGTAAGCTCGGGCTTGACCTGCTCATCCGAGCCGAACACGTCGGCCTCGGCCCTGCCGGCCAGGAGGCCCTCGAACTGGGCCTTCTCGATCGTCTCGTGGCGGACGAGGAGCTCTGAGATCGTGTCGAGGCGCTCGCGATGCTCGGTCAGGATGCTCGTCGCCCGTTGGTGGGCGCTCTCGATGATCCGGCGGACCTCGTCGTCGATCTCGCGGGCGATCTGGTCGGAGTAGTCGGGTTCGTTTGAGAACTCGCGGCCGAGGAAGGGTTGGGTGTGATCGTGGCCAAAGACGCGGGGACCGAGCTTCTCGCTCATCCCAAAGCGCATCACCATCTGCTTAGCGGTCGCCGTGACCTTCTCAATGTCATTCGACGCGCCCGTCGTGATCTCACCAAACACAATCTCCTCCGCCGCACGCCCACCCAACGTCATCGCCATCGTATCCAACAACTCCGCCCGCGTCGTCAGAAAACGATCCTCCGTCGGCATCGAAATCGTATACCCCAACGCCTGCCCACGACTAATCACACTGATCT
>JAXDHV010000051.1:0-66926 GCA_034664295.1 Solirubrobacteraceae bacterium
ACGGCGACCGGTGGCGATCTCGACAAGAACTGGATCGTCTGCGACAACACCGCGAGCAGCCCGTTCTACGGCCGCTGCTACACCCAGTGGGACAACCACGGTGCCGGCAACCTGCTGCAGATGAGCACCTCGACCGACGGCGGTCAGACGTGGTCGGCGCCGGCGACCAACAACACCGGCGTGATCGGCGGCCAGCCCGTCGTGCGGCCTGACGGCACGGTCATCGTGCCGACCGCCAACGCCAACGAGACGGCCATCGGCGCGTTCAACTCCACCAATGGCGGTGCGAGCTGGAGTGCTACGACCACGATCGCCACGATCCGCCACCACACGGTCGCGGGCAGCCTGCGCGAAGGGCCGCTGCCGTCGGCGGAGATCGACGCCGCCGGGACGGTGTACGTCGCGTGGACCGACTGCCGCTTCCGGCTGGCCTGCAAAACCAACGACATCGTCCTCAGCCATTCGCTCGGTGCGACGGGCACGAGCTGGTCGTCGGTCATCCGCATCCCGATCGACGTCACCGGCAGCGGCATCGACCACTTCATCCCAGGCCTCGCCGTCAACAAGGTCACGTCGGGCAGCGCTGCGCAGATCGGCCTGACGTATTACTTCTATCCGAAGGGCGCCACCCAGTTGGGCGTCGGCTTCATCTCCTCCACCAACGCCGGAAGCACATGGAGCGCGCCGCAGACGCTCGCCAGCGGCATGACCTCGACATGGGCGGCGACGACGAGCCAGGGCCGAATGGTCGGTGACTACATCTCCACCTCGTACGGCTCTGACAACCTCGCGCACGGGGTGTTCGCCACCGCCTCGGCTCCGACATCAGGGACCAGCTGCAGCTCGGTCGTCGACAACTGCCGAGACCCCATGAACACGTTCTCGTCGGGCCTTGCAGCCGGTGGCAGCGCCTCCGGCGCGGACTCCCCGATCCTGTTCTCCGGAAGCGGCGGCGCCAACGCCAACAACCTCTGGAACGTCGTCGACAACAACGGATCCCAACACCGCGACTGACGCATTTCGCTGTCGCGGGGTATCCCGCGACGTTAGGCCAGGGCGGTTTCCGTGCGCCATACGACCCTGAGGCGCCTTGCCGGATTGGAGGAAGCCACCTTCGGCGCGCTCGCGGTGCAGGCCTTCAGTCAACGACCTCGTCTTCTCCGGGGGCGCTCCGGCGGCGGATCGATCCGCTCGACTGCGCGGCGCTCTTTGACTTGCGCACGACGAGCCGGAGCCGGTCGAGGTCGACGTCCTCCCGCTCGAGACGACCCGTCTCGCTGCGCCGCGGGCCGGGGTGGCGGCTCCAACTGACGGGATAGGGCCGTCCGGAGAGGTGTACGCAATCGGTACCCTGACCGCGGCCAAGACGATTCCAGTACGCGAATTCCGCAGCAGACTCAGCGAGGTGGTTACCGATGTCGCTGATCGCCGCGAGCACGTAGTCGTAACCCGCAACGGCAAGCCAGCAGCCGTGCTCGTCCCGATCGACGAATACGAGGCTCTGGAGGAAACCGCGGAGATCCTCTCCGATTCCGACACGCTCGCCGCGATCGACGCCGGCCTGGCCGAGCTCTCGCGCGACGAGACGATCCCGCTCACCGAGCTGCGCCGCGAGCTGGCTGAACGCCGAACGACCGGCTGAACGGTGGCGCGAGTCGTCCTCGCGCGGGCGAGCCCGTCGCGAGCTGCTCGAGCTCGGCTGGTCGCTGATCGATGCCGTCGAGGACGCCGTTGGTCTTCTTGAACGCGAGCGACTCGCGGCCACGCGCTCCGCGGCCGCCTGAGGGGCTCAGATCCCTTCGGGTGGGGACATACCGAGTTATCTACCGGGTCGACGCCAACAACCAGACTGTCCGCGTGGCCGCGATCCGCCACCGCTCCATCGTGTACCGCATCGACCCGCGCCAACCGCGGACGTGGCGACGGACTGGCTGGTCGGCGCGTGCCTAGCGCAGAGCGCCCCCGTCCGGTCGGAGCACAGCGGTGACGGGAAGCGATGACCTTGGTTTCTCAGCGACTCCCTCAATCTGGGAGCGGCAGGCGCCGACCGAGCCCGCCTGCTGTTCCTTCTCACGACCTCCGGCCTGAAGGGCTGATCGTCGAGTAGAGCGTCCCCGCGACCCAACTGCGTCCACACCGGGAGGCCCGCCCCCCAACTTGGACCGCCCGGGAGGTCGCCTGCGCTAGGGGTGCGAGATGCCGACCTGACCGACAGGCGCCAAGTAATATGGCCGCGGAGAGCAGCGCAACTCGGGCTGGCCCTGCGGCGTCGGCAAAGCCACGGAAGTCGCGCCTAATAGTCGTCCAGCCGACGATCAGCGCTACTTCGTAGATGAGGGGCTCAAGAGCGCCAACGCCAAGTCGCGGCCGGAAGCGGAGCGCGCAAGGACCGGCCGCGCGGTGTGGCCGAGCAGAAGCGCTGGCTCGGTCACCAGGCTGGTCGTCACTCAAGCCCCGGCACCTGCTCGATGGCGACAAGGGTGGGGCGGGTTGTCGTCCGTCGATAGCGGACGAGCCGCTCGGCCGCGGCCGTGATCGATGACGTCGCGCGTGTACGCTCCGAACTGTGCGTCCTCCGAACAGCTCTCCGGCGGGCTCGCTCGCGACCGGGGAGGTCCGGCTGAGGCTGTCCACGGCCGGACCCCGGCCCTCGCGGCGGCGATTGGGCGAAGGTCCCCGCCAGACGCCACGTGATTGATTCGCCAGCCGGTTCGCCCGGGCTTGAGTGGGCGGTCGAGCGTTCCGGCGGCCGAGCGGTGATCAGCGTGACCGGGGAGCTCGACATTGCGACGATCGGCAGCCTCGGCCCGGCTGTCCGCGCCGAGCTCCGGCAGGGCTCGGTTGTCCTCGACCTGTCCGGGCTCTCCTTCATGGACTCCTCTGGCGTTCGTCTGATCGACACCCTTCTCCGCGAGGTGGACGCCGAAGGGTGGACGCTGACGTTCAGGCCAGCGCTCCACCGCGCGGTGCGGCAGGTACTGGAGATGACCGGCATGCTCGCAGTCCTGCCGATCGAGGCCACCCCTCTCGACAGGTCACCGGAATGAAGGTCCGCGACCGCAACAACGTGGTCGAACACGGGCCGCCCGACGCCCGACCGATCGTCTTCGCCCACGGGTTCGGCTGCGACCAGAACATGTGGCGCTACGTCTGGCCCGAGTTCGCCGGCGACCATCGTGTCGTCCTCTTCGACCATGTCGGGGCCGGCCGGTCGGACTCCCGGGCATTTGACCCGCAGCGATACTCCTCCCTCGGCGGGTATGCCGACGACGTCCTCGAGATCTGCCGGTCGCTCGAGCTCACTGACGTGGTCTTCGTTGGCCATTCGGTCAGCGCCATGATCGGCGTGCTCGCCGCCGGCGCCGAGCCCGACCGGTTCGGCGGCCTTGTGCTCGTCGGGCCGTCGCCCCGCTACGTCGACGACGACGGCTACGTCGGCGGCTTCACGCGGGCTGACATCGACGGTCTCCTCGACGCTATGGACTCCAACTACCTCGGCTGGTCGAGCACCATGGCACCGGTGATCATGGGCAATCCCGACCGGCCGGAGCTCGGCCGCGAGCTGACCAACAGCTTCTGCCAGGCCGATCCTGAGATCGCCCGCCACTTCGCCCGGGTGACGTTCCTCTCCGACAACCGAGCCGATCTCGCCCGGGTGATCACGCCGAGCCTCATCCTCCAGTGCGCCCAGGACGCCATCGCGCCCGAGGTGGTCGGCGACTACGTCCACCGCCGGCTCGCCAACAGCCAACTTCAGCGGCTCCACGCGACCGGTCACTGCCCGAACCTCAGCGCGCCCGAGGAGACCGTGACCGCGATCAGGGCGTTCCTGGCCAGTGAGCACTGACGACGGCGAACGGCTCGACGATACGGCCGAGGAGCTCTTCGAGGACGCCCCGTGCGGGTACCTCGCGACCCGGATCGACGGCACGATCGTTCGGGTCAACCGAACGTTCGAGTCCTGGACCGGCCTCTCCCGAGACGCGCTCCTCGCCGGCATTCGCTTCCAGGACCTCCTCTCGCCCGGAGGCCGAATCTTCCACGAGACGCATTACGCGCCTCTCCTCCTCATGCAGGGATCGGTTCAGGAGGTCGCCTTCGACATCGTCGGCGCCGACGGATCGCTCCTCCCATCGTTGGTCAACTCGGTCGTCCGGACGGGCCCGTCCGGCTCGGCCCACCTGATCAGGACCACCGTCTTCGACGCCACCGACCGGCGGCGCTACGAGCAGGAGCTGCTCCGGTCTCGCCGGCGTGAGCAGGAGATCGCCCAGGAGCTCCAGCGGAGCATGCTCGCCGGCGTCCTTCCCCGGGCGCCCGGACTCGACATCGAAGTCGGCTACCACGCCGCCGAACGGGGTCTCGACATCGGCGGCGACTGGTACGACGCCTTCTGGCTCTCCGACGACCACACCGCCGGCCTCGTCGTCGGCGATGTCGTCGGTCGCGGCATCCACGCCGCCGCTGCCATGGGCCAGCTGCGAAGCGCGGTCCGGGCACTCGCCTCGACTGGCCTCGGTCCGGCGGATCTCCTCTCGGCGCTCGACGGCTACGCGGCTCGGCACGGAGTCGGCTGGATGACGACGCTCGTCTACGCCGAGCTCAACCTCCAGTCCGGACGCCTGCGTTTCGCCTGCGCCGGCCACCCACCGCCCGTTATCGCTGCCCCCGGCGAGAAGCCTCAATTCGCCTGGGACGGTCGGTCCCTGCCCCTTGCCGCACACATGCAGGCCGGACGGCACCGCGCCGAGGCGACACGCGCTCTGACACCCGGGACCACCGTCCTGCTCTACACCGACGGGCTGATCGAGCGCCGAGACCGTCCCCTCGACGCCGGCATGACCGACCTTCTTGGAGCCCTCGCCGACCCCGGACCCGATGGCGAGCCCCTGACCAGCAGGCTCATCCGGACCCTCGACGGACCCGCGCCCGACGACGACGTCTGCCTCCTCGCCGCGCGCCTCGGAGGCTCCGGCTGACGGCAACGACTACTTGCCCCGCTCATCCGCGGTGCAGACATAGCCGAGCGCAGGGGACTCGACCAGTCAAAGAGACGATCGTCAGGTCCGTTCTCACGACGAGGCATGGCTCTTCGGTGCAGGGCCTTGCGCACCCGCTCAAACGATCAGCGCGGCCGTCGATCTCCGGCCGACGGCGCCCGCGTTGACGAGGCGATGCAGGAGCGGGCGGTCCGGAATGGAGCGCGACTCTTCTCGTCCAGAGCGGGCACGCCGCGGTATTCGCGGACCCCCGTCCAACCATGCGGACGTGAAAGCGAGGGCTTGCGCCCGCCTCGTCGGAGATCGACTTAGCCGTCCTGCGCCCACGCCGAGAAGCCGGGAAGGTCGCCGGTGACGACGACCACGTTGTTCGTGCGCCGTTCCCAGCCACGCTCGCACGTCGGCGGCCAGCCCTCGTGGGTGAGGATGACGAGCCCGGTGTCGATCGGCAGCTTGTCGATCGGGTCGCGGTAGACCACGGCGTACGGGTTGTCCTCGCAGCCCTGCACCGCGTAGCTCGGGATCGTCAGCAGCAGCCGGCCGAGCGCTGCCCACGGTGGGACAACGGTCCGGCGGCTACCGCGCGACCCCCACGCTGCGTTCGCCGTCGCCGGGACGGCGGGGGGGTACGCTGCCCCCATGCCCGACATCGCAGTCACGCTCAACGCGGCCGGCGAGGCGTACGTCGCGCTCGTGACCGGTCGCCCCCCAGAGGTACGTCATTCGGTGGCGCTCGATGCGCTGGATGAGGTCGACACGATCCCCGCGCTCGAAGGCCTCGTCCTGGACTTCGACCACTACGGTCGCGTCGTCGGACTGCGCGTCACCACCGGGGCCGACTCCGTCCTCGCGCCCTCGCTGCTGGAGGCCGCCGAGCCGGACGACCCGCCGAGCGCCGAGATTTCTGACGGCGCCGCAGGGCAACGGCGCGGTTCGATGTCCCCCGATGACCAAGCCGCCGCGGCGGCTCCATCGCTCGTCGACAGCCTGAAGACCTACATAGACGGCGTCCCCGAGGACGAGCGCGCCGACGCGCTGCACGGGGTCTTCTACGGCTTCTACACGCGGGTCGCGATCATCGACCGCACCACGTACGAGCTGGCCACCTGGGCCAAGAACGATGCCGCCCAGCTTGCCAAGGTCCCCGAGCCGCTGAAGGAGGCGCTTCGCGACAACGCGCTGTTCGTCGGCCAGGAGCTGTTCGCGAGCCGCGTGCGGGCGATGCGCGCGATGGGCTACGTCTCACAGCGCCTGGCCGAGCTGCTCGACCGATCGCCACCGGCGCGGCCCTTCACCCTCCAGCGCGCGATCGCCTTCGACCAGAAGCAGGGCCGGATGCGCAGCTACGGGCTCTCCCGGCCCGGCGAGCACCCCGACCTGCCCTACGACGCGGCGGCGTATGACCCCCACGCCGCCTGACGCGCGCTGGTCGCGGACGGCAGGCGTCACCCGCGCGCCGGCCACGTTGTCGTTGATCGCAGACCAGCTCCGTAAGTTCGACGCCCCCGACGAGACTGAATTCGGTTGTCCTTAGGGAGGAGGCGTCTCCGTACACGTCGACCTTCGACCTGCGTTGGACGCGGAAGAGTCGCGCTCCAACTTCGGACCGCGCGCTCTCGCCGCCCTCCGCGGAGCTGGCTGGGTCGTGCGGAGGATCTCCGGATCACATGAGGTCTGGGCCCATCCCGATGGTCGCCGCGTGACCGTCCCAGGTGGAGGCAAGGACAACCGCGAGGTGCCGCCCGGTACCCTGGCAAGTATACGACGAGACACCGGTTCGGCCGATCTACGATGACCGTGTACGCCGTTACAGTATCTATGAGCCCGCTGCCGATTGGAGCTGGAGCGCGCGCGCCGCGGACCTACCGGTGTACGCCGTCGGCGATAGCCGTGAGGACGCCGAGCGCGAGATTCGAGCCGCCATCAGAAATCCACCTCGACGAGCTTGCGGAGTCCCGTGAACAAGCGCCACTAGCGCTCAGCGCCGTCGGAACCGTCAGCGTATAGCGATCTTTATCGGCCGTCGTCGTCGCCGGCTGTCTATATCTATAGGCGCTCGCCGAGCTGGTCGCGGGGCCGATCCGAGATCCGGAGGAGACCCCCTCGGCGGATTCGACTTGCAGCCGGTTGCGCTACACCGCAATCGGCGCTCCGAACCAGGTGGTCAGCGCCTCGGGGAGTCCGACCTGGGTTTGGTCTCCGACCCAGGCGACGTATCCGTCGGGCCGGATCAACACGGCAGTCGAAGCGGTGACCGCGCCCAGCACCGGGAGCTCCCACTCCCCCCTGTAGCTCGCGTCGATCAGCTGAACCCGGTCAACCCATGGAGTGATGTCAAAGCCGCTGGGCTCACCGAGGTTGAGCAGCACCGGCCGGGCGTCGTGCAGCAACTCGAAGACACGAACCGGGCCGTCGGCGGTCACGACGTCCAAGTCAGGCATCCGGCGTCCGAGCAGCGGATGTCCCTCACCGAGGTCGTAGTGAATGTCCAACCCGGAGATGATCCCCGCGAGTCGTTTGCGAGGCTCGTCCATGATCGCCAGCTCCGACACCACATCGACCAGGGCCTTCATGCGCTCGTCCCGCCGTTGGAGCGCCGCCTGAGCCATCGTGTGCTGGAGCGCGCGGGCAGCGACCGGGTGGCGCTCGTCCTGATAGGTATCCAGCAGGCTCTCCGGGGACGTCCCGTTGACCACCTGCGCCAGCTTCCACCCCAGATTCACCGCATCCTGCACACCGAGGCTGAGGCCCTGTCCACCCGCCGGGTAGTGCACGTGCGCCGAGTCGCCGGCGAGTAGCACTCGTCCCGCGCGGTAGGCGGCTGCCTGACGTGTCATGTCGGTGAACCTGGAGATCCACGTCGGATTGTGGATCCCGAAGTCGGTGCCGTACACCCTGATCAGCGCGTCGCTCAGATCGCGCAGGGTGGGCTCGCTGCTAGGCCCGACCTGCTGCTCGGTCACGACGACGCGCACCGTCCTCCCGTCCTCCATCGTGTGAAGGCCATGGACGCCCGTGTGGTCGTGGCGAATGCCCCGCGGCGGTTCCTCGGTAGTCTCGACCTCGGCGATCAGGTTGCTCCTGGTCGGATCCCACCCCGGGAACTCGATGCCAGCGGCTTTGCGGATGACGCTGCGTCCTCCGTCGCACCCGACGAGATACTGCGCCCGCAGCGACTGGTTGTCGGAGCGCTCGACATCGACACCGGTCTCGTCCTGCGTGAAGCCCGTCACCTCACATCCGTAATAGATCCGCACCGGCAGCTCGGCGATCCAAGCGGCCATGATCCGCTCGATCCGGTTCTGCCAGATCCCGAGCGAATACGGGTGACGCGTCGGGAAGTCGCTCATGTCCAACACGGTCGTCGCCAGCATCGCGGCCTGAGCCACCTGGCCCTCCGCGAGGAATCGATCTGCGACCCCGCGCTGATCCAGCACCTCGATCGTGCGCGAATGAAAACCCCCGGCCCGTGAGCCGACGAGCACGTGATCGGGACGCCGCTCGACAACCGCGACGTCGACCTTCGCCAACGCCAACTCAGCCGCCAGCATCATCCCCGCCGGACCTCCTCCGGCGATCACCACCGCATGCTCGGTCATAGCCACACTCCCGTCGGATACATCGATGACAACACATGCATTTCGCGACTCCCATTTCCGTAGGCTCCAGCTTCGGCCGGCGATTATGCGGCACGACCGGGCCTTGTAACAAGCCCCCCCTTGCGCTATAAATTGGAGGTGGAGAGGAGCAGGAACCGCCTTTTCATCCACCGATCGACCCACGCTGGCGGTCAGGCTCCGTGGCCGAGCATGTCGAGCGCAGGACGCGCCGCCCTGTCAGCAGACGCCGGTGGGAGTGACCTCGCCTGGTTGAGCCGTTGATGGAGCCCCGGGAAGCTTCATCTTGAGCTGCGCTCCAGGCCGGCGCCTCTGTCCCCGTCCCCGCTGGCGGACCGCGAACTCCGCCCGCGCCGGTCAGGTCGACCGTCCGGCCTCGCCCATCAGGCCTCAGGCGTCAGGCGCGGCCCTCGGGCTTCAGGCCTCCGGCTCAGGCCTCAGGCGGCCCGCTCCCAGGATCCCCACCGTCGCGCGCCCGGCTCTCTGGCGCCCGGCGCGCAGCCGGGTAGCTGTGAGCCAGCCGAGGCCCGCGCAAACCACGCACGCAACCGCCCCGACCATCAGGCCGGCCCGTGGGGAGACGTATTCGCAGACCGCCCCGATCACCGGCCCCCCGACCGGGGTCGAGCCCATGAAGGCCACCGACCACAGCGCCATCACCCGGCCCCGGAACTGCGGGTCGGCCCGCAGTTGGAGCGTGCTCGCGCTGGTTGACATGAAGGCCGTCGAAGCGGCGCCGACCAGCAGCAGGACGGCCAGCTCCGTCGGCAGTGACGGCGCCACCGCCGCTCCGGCGATCGTCGTCCCGAAGACCAGGCAGAGCACCGACAGCGTCCGCAGCCCGACCCGCAGGTGGCTGTTCACCACAAGACCGCCGATCACCGCCCCGACCCCCATCGCCGCCGTCATGAACCCATAGGCCCCGGCCCCGCCGCCAAGCGGTCCGGTCGCCATCAGCGGCAGCGAGATCTGGAACTCGTAGGCCAGCGTCCCGACCAGCGCCATCATCAGCAGCGGGGCCAGGAGGCCCGGGTTGGCCCGCACGTACCGCACTCCCTCCCGAACCTGCCCCCTCGCCCGCACGACCGGCTCTGACGCTTGGAGCGACGCCGGGTCGATCGCCGACAACGCGACCAGCACCGCGATGAAGCTGGCCGCGTTGACCAGGAAGCACACGCCGACCCCGACAGAGGCGATCATCACCCCGGCCAGCGCCGGCCCGACCGCCCGCGCGGCGTTGAGCATCACGTTGTTGAGGCTCACCGCGTTCTGAAGCAGATCCAAGCCCACCAGCTCCGAGACGAACGACTGCGACACCGGCGCCGTGAACGCCCGCCCCACCCCGAGCGCGGCCGCCAGGACGAAGACCATCCACAGCGTTACAGCGCCGGTCACCGTCAGCAGCCCGAGGACGAGGGCGAGGACCCCCGAGCAGATGTTGTTGGCCACCAGCAGCCGGCGCTTGTCGATCCGATCGGCGATGACCCCGGCGTACGGGCTGAGCAGCAGCACCGGCAGGAGCTGGACGGCGACCATGATGCCGAGCACGGTTCCCGAGTGCGACAGCTCGAGCACCAGCCACGCCTGGGCGACCGTCTGCATCCACGTGCCGATCAGGCTCACCGCCTGACCTGCGAAGTACAGGCGGTAGTTCGCCACCGACAACGACGCGAACGAGCCCGCGGTCAGGCGCTTCAACGGCGCTCCCCGCCATCCCGCTCTTGCCCGGCGAGCGCCCGCAGGGCCGGCAGGGCCCCCAGGAGACGCTCGACCTGCCCGGCGTTCAGGGTGTCCAAGCGCGCCTCGAGCCAACGGGTTCGCCTTGCCCGCACCGCCACCGCCAGCGCCCGCCCACTCGCGCTGACCTCGATCCGCGAGGCCCTCGCGTCGTCGGCGTCCGGCCCGCGCAGGAGATAGCCGCTCGCCTCCAGGCCGCCCAGAACCCGCGAGACCAGGGTCGGATTCAGCGCCTCGCGGACGGCGATCTCAGACGCCCGCAGCGGTCCCTTGCGCTCGAGCAGTCCCAATACGCTCGTCTGAGTCGGGGTCAGGCCATCCTCGGCCCCGAGGATTCGCAGCTCGCGCGCCAGCCCAAGCACCGCCGCCCGGAGCTCCCCGGCCAGCTCGCTCGACACGATTCTCGATTCCGCCACTTCACGCCCGATCCATATAGTTGCTTATCGGCAACTATATACCAAGCTCGGTGACGGCACCTCCGCAACACCACTCCTGATGCGACGGTGCGCGGACTGATCAGGGGTTGACGGTGAGCCGGACCTGTCCTGGTATCTCCTCAGCCGCCCCCGTGCACACGTAGCGCCGCGTCCGCGTCGCGCTGTACAGCTGCGTCAGGCAACGCCCGAGCGCCATCTGCGCGTAGGCGTTGGGGTGCAGGAACTCCTGCCGGTAGCTTTCGAAGCTCGCGTCCGGGTAGGAGATGTAGCGCCCCCACTCGCTCTTCGCCGGGCTCGGCGCGCTCGTGAAGAGATCTGCCTGAGCATCGGTCTGCGCGCACGCCTCATGGCCGTTCAGGAGTCCCTGCAGGTCGAGCAGCTCGACTCCGGGTTCGGCGAGGATGGCCGTCCGGACCACGCCGGCGATCGTCGGTACCGCCTGGTCATGGGCCCACGTCAGATCCTGCGCGTAGAACGGGCAGCCCTGAGAGGCATAGCCCGCACGGGCGCGCGACGCCGGAGGAAGCACCGACGGATAGGTCTGCTCGACGAGGCGGTAGCTCGACGGGCTGTACCCGGCTGCGGCCATCACATGGCGGATGTCTGCGATCACCCTCCTGATGTCCCTGATGACCCGGTCCTGGGTCGCCTTGGCCTCGAGCGCGGCTTGGGAATACGTCGCGCACGGACCCGGGAAAGGCGGCGCGTCACGGGTGTTGTACGCGAGGAAGCAGTTGTAAGCGAGGGTCGCGAAGTTGAGGTCGTTGCCACCGATCGAGAGCACGATCATCCGCACGGCGTGGGTCGCCGCGATCGCCGCGAGCTGATCATCCTGCTGTCTCTCGGTCGGGTTCTGGGCAACTCCGCCGGCGATCGCGCGAAGAACGTTCCTGGTGAGCGCGCCGGAGCAGGCGATGTTGATGCGGTTGGCGACCGGCAGGCGAGCACTTCGCGCCTCGGAGACATCTGAGCGGTGGCATCCGTTCTTGGCTGTTCCGTCTATGTACACCCGCGAGGGGTCGCAGAAGGAGAAGACGGTCGGACAGGCCCGATCTGTGCCGTTGGCGCTACCGATGCTGCCGGAGTTGCCCAGCCACCGGCCAGCCTCCCCGGAGATGTAGCTGTCGCCCAACGTGACAACCGCCGTCGGACCCGAGTGCGGAGCGGCGAGCGCTGGTGGCGGGCCGGCAACCGCCGACAAGCCGAACAGGAGCAGGAGCAGGAGCAGGATCACCAGCAGCAAGCCACGAATCCCCATGACACCTGATGTTGTCGTTCGGCCAGTATATTTGTGGCCGATGGCACGGATACGAACCTTGTCGACGGACTCGGTCTCGGCTCGACTGAAATCGCTTCAGTGTCATCACGGAATTTCTCCAACACCGCCCTGCCCCCACTGACTGACCCTGCAGTGCGTCACGCTCGCGAACGCGATCTTCGCCAGCTTCGGCGATATTCGCGTGTGACTCGGCCGTGGCCGGCGGACCCCCGGCGAGGATGACGGCCGGCACAGGGTGACGATCCCTCGGTGGCTGGCAGCGGGGGAGCCGCGACAAACCGAACGCCGGGCTCCCGTCGAAGTCGTCAGCGCGTCCGTCAGGGCGGCCGAGATCGCAGCGACGAGCTCGCCGATCTGCTCGTCGTCGATCGCGGTCGCGAGATCGGCCTGGCTGACGATGCCGATCAGGGTGTGCCCGTCGATCACCGGCAGCCGCCGCCGGACCTTCTCGTCGGTCATCCGTCCGCAGGGCCTCCTCGACGGAATCGTCGGCGCCGATCGTCACGACCTCCCCCTGCGTCGCCAGCTCACCGGCCGTCGTTCTTGCTGGATCCTTGCCCTGGGCCAGGACCTTCACGACGATGTCGCGGTCGGTCGGCATCCCCTTCAGGCGCGTCCTCTACGTAGATCGGCATCGCCCCGATGACGAGATCGGCCAGCTTCTGGCGGCTTCGTCGATCGTCGCCTTCTCACCAATGCATTCGGTGCTCCCGGTCATGATGTCCCGTGCCGTCTTTTCCATGACGCACCTTTTTGGAGACAGGGACCGGCTTGATACCCGCCTGCGGCGAGGCAAATCCCACCGGGTCTCCGGTACCGTCGGAGCCCACGAACCCGGCCGGGCGCGGCTGGCCGACAGGCCCCGGGTGACTGCATCGCCCGAATCCGTGCTCGTCACCTGAGCCCGGCCTCAGAGAAATGATCGGCTCAAAGAGATGCTCGGGCCGCCTCGGAGCCACACCCGAGGGGCTTCGGGTCGCTCAGCTGTTCTTGGCCACGTACTCTTCCGGGTCCTCGTCGACCGGCTGGATGCCCGCAGCATGCTGGGCCTCGTAGGTGATGAACTCGAGCGCGACATCGTGCCGCGTCTGGAGATCGGCGTGAACGCGGAAATCGGCTAGATCCTCGCGCTCCTCCTCGGCCATATGATCGCTGTTGGACTCGCGAGCCTTGGTCACGCCCTCCCACCAACCGTCGGTGCCGGCCTCGTGCCTGGCCACCTCTCGAATTGCGTCACGGATCTCGTTGTGGTCCTTGATCGCATCTTCCGTCTCGCTGCTCGCGCTGTCGGCCGTTCCCCCGCCTGTCCCGATCTTGAGGAGTCGCGGATAGAAGAACTTCTCCTCGGCTTCGGCGTGAACCTCGAGCAGCACCGCCAGCCGTGACCAGATCGCGGCCAGCGCCGTGGCGTCGTCACGCGGAACGTCGTCGAGCAGAGCGAACGCTCGACGCTGCTCGTCGTGCTGCTGGAGGATCAGCTCAGCGATATCCATGCGGGCTCCTGTCGAACGAAGGTATCCGGGGTTCGTTTCCCAGCCAGGCATCGCGGCAAACGGACGGTTCCCCGGGCGAGCGTCCGACTCCCCCAGGGTCCGCGCCTGACTGGCGCCGGTCACTTGCCTTGCTCGGCGTCGAGGAGGGCGGCCATCGCCGCGCTGCCGCGCTCGATCACGGGTCGCATTGCGGGGTTGAGGTGGAAGGCGGTGGCGTCGTAGTCGTCGGGCAGGGTGCCTTGAAGGTGATCGTTGAGGGCCTGGAACCGCGGGTAGTAGCCGCCTCCCATGCAGAAGATCGCGTCGTAGAGCTGGCCGCCGATCTCGTGCTTGTCAAGGGTGGTCGCGTGTTCGAGGTGCAGCGTGGCGGATCCTCCCCGCGGTCCGGGCGAGAGGCGCAGTTCGATCTCGTCGGCGCCACCGCCGAGTGAAAGCTTGAGGAACCGGGGGGCATCGCACTCGAGGACCGTGCCCGAGCCCATGTTGACCTGCTGGAATGCGCCGCCGACACGGAGCTCTCCTGTGACCGGAACGTACCATCGGCGCAGGCGGTCGGGGTTCGTGCAGGCGTCCCAGAGGTCCTCGACGGTCGTCTCGTAGACGCGCGTGAAAACTGCAACCCGGGCCGGGCCGGCCGGGATCGTGCGGTGGCGCAGTTCGGGGTCGGGCTCGTGGTATGTCGTCGTCGCGCTCGTCATCTGGCGTCGCCTTTCGTGTCGGGATTGCACGATCGTGCTCGTCGTGCTCGCTTCTCTCGGGCGATCTCGACACCGAGCGCGTCGAGCCGCTGGTTCCAGAAGCGCCGATACGGCTCGATCCACCGATCGACCTCTTCCAACGGCGTGGGATCAACCGCATACAGTCGCCGCGCGCCCGCGACCCGCACCGTCGCGAAGCCGGCCTCGCGCAGGACCCTCAGGTGCTGGGAGACCGCGGGCTGCGAGATACCGAACTCGCCCTGGATCACGCCACCCACCTCGCCGGCGGCCTGTTCGCCGTCGGCGAGCAGCTCGACGATGCGCCGGCGTACCGGGTCACCCAGGATCTCGAACGCGTGCACCCGACGAATCATATCGGCACAGCCTTATATAAGCAAACGCTAATAACGGCGCTGGCCCGTCACAGATGCTCCGAGACCACGGGCGCTGGTCCTCCCAATGCCGGTCGGCTCGGACGCCCACCGGCTCGTCGAGGCGTTCAGCCGTCGCGTAGCTGGTCGCGCGGTAGGGTGGGCGAGTGGATGATCAGAGCGATGTTCCCAAGGCGCCGGGAGCCGTTGGCGTGGCTACGATCACCCCCTACCGCGACGGGCCCTACCTCGTCAGCGGTTCTTTCGAGCTTCGCGACCAGGACGGGAACACGATCGAGGTCACCCGCAAGACGGTGGCGCTCTGCCGGTGTGGTCGCTCACAGATGCGGCCGTTCTGCGATGGCACGCACAAGCTGGTCGGCTTCCGCGCGGCGAGCGGCCTCGCGAGCGTCGAAGCCGCACCGGCCGGCGACGCCCCCTGACGAGCTCAGTCCGCGGCAGTCCGTAGCGAGCTCTCGCCCCGCCGCCATGCTCTGAGCATGTGGCGCGCCGCCCGCCGGTCGAGTTCGACTAGGGCGGCGGCGCCGAAGAGGATGTCGCCGATCAGGTCGGGCTCGAGCAGTCCCAGGCCGCCGGCGAGATCGACTGCGGCGAGGTTCTCGTGGACCGCGTCGGCGACGACGTGCTCGTCGTAGAACGGCCGCGCCTCGGGACATCCAAGCCGGTCGAGGCCGCGGCTGTAGCGGCGGTTGGGTATTGACGAGGACATCTCGAACGTCGCGAGATGGCCGACGAGCGCGCCGCGCAGGCGCCGGTGGAGACCGAAGAAGGTGATCAGGTTGACCGTGGCCAGCGTCACGCCGGGCAGGCGTGGGAGGTAGGCACCGTAGTTGCCGTCCAGGCCGAGGGCGACCATCGTCTCGCGAAACATCTCCGCATGCGCGCGCCCGGGCATGCCGTCGCCGTACTCGTCGGCTTGGATCCTCACGAGCGCCGCCTTCGGCCCGCCCCACAGCCTTGGAATGGCCCACGTGTGTGGATCGGCCTCCTTGAGCTGGTAGGCCGACCGGTGGATGACGAACTCGACCAGCTGCGCGTGGGTCGCGCGCGCCTCGATATACCGAGACAGCGACGGGTCGTCGTCGGCCGCGAGAATCGCTCGCAGCGCGAGATCGACATCGCGTGCATCCACGCACGCGGGCCTTGGCACGGCTTCGGCGAGCGCCGTCTCGAAGGTCTGCTCGAGCAGTCCGCGGACCGCCAGCAGGGGAACGTTCCACTCCCAGTCCTCGTCGACGCCGACGAAGCCGCGGTAGTGCAGCTCGTAGAGGACGTACAGCGCCAGCTGGAAGTCGTCGTCGGCGAGCGGCGTCCGCACCCGGGCGAGCGACACCGCCTCGAGAAGGCTTTCGCACCCGCGATCCGGGTCGCGCAGGAGGGCGCTGATCAGCCGCTCGGTGAGCGGTCCGACCGGCGCAGGCAGGCACGGGACGTCTCGCCGCAGACGAGCCGAGCCAGCGGTCGTGTCCAGGATGGCGCTCATCGTCGATGCGGTGATCGTTGTCGACATGCGGGTCATCCTCCGGGCCGAGATGCCTGCGCGGCCAAGTAGCCGGCGCCGTCGAGCTACCCAGGCCGCGCGGAGGGGAAACGAGTCACCCGGGCTGGGCCGCATCGCGGGACATGCCGGCGATGTCGAGGGCCGCGAGCACGCCGAGCCCGCCCTGGACGGCGTACGAGTCGCGGTACGACCGGCTTGCAGCCACCGGCGCCATAAGCTGGTCGATAAGAGCGCGCGGATCGTCGCTGGCGATCGCAACCACGTGCGTCTCGATTGGCTCGTGCATCGGCCGTTGGACGCGAACAGGCTGAGACAGCTCCAGCCAGACCTCGACCCGGCCGCGAACCGGCAGGAGCACCGACCCGTCGCGTTCGAGCAAGCCATTCCTGACGGTTCGCTCCCGCCGCTCACTGACGCTCACGATCGTCGAGCGCGGCACCAGAACTCGATACATCGGGCCCGCCCTGAGGACCGCGGTCCGCGGGCCAACCCGGTGGGGGTAGCACCGCGGACCGAGGACGAAGCCCCAGAGCCAGACCAGCGAGTAGGCGTGAACGGCCGTCGACGCCCAGGCGACCCATATGCCCCGCAGAAGGAGGTGCAGTATGAGCGCTTCGCTGGCGATGACAGGTGTCAGGGCGAGGCCGACGGCCAAACCGAAGGTCCCCCGCCAGTAGGCCAGACCCGCCGCCCCGCCCGAGCGACCTCGCCGACCGAGCAGAAGCCGGGGAAGCGCGGTGAGCACGTCGGCCTCGGCCCGGCCGAACGCCCGCAGGCGGGGATGCATGAGCAGGTCGCGCACCGCGTCCCCCCGGTCGCCGCCCAGACGCCACGCGAGCGCCGCCACCCCCACCGAGATCGCCAGCCGGCCGAGCACGATCGCCAAGCCCTGGTGCGCCCCGTAGAAGTGCGCGGCCAGGAGACCGGCCGGCACCGTGGCGACGAACGACCACCGCCGAAGCCGTCGCACCCGCGGACGCATCAGCCATTCGATCAGCCTGTCGCACGGCTGTCCCATCGGCCTCGATTCTCTCACGGCCACGCGGTCTCGACAAAAGCGGCGATTGATGAACGCGCCGGCGTGGGTAGACGCCGACCGATGCGCAGAACCCAGGACGAGACCGGCCGAGCCGGAAGGCAATCCAGATCATGAGCGCAGGCGCCGACCCGGTCGACGTCAAGCGCAAGGCCGGCTGGCTGCCTGACGACCAGGACGACCTCGAGTCATGGCTCGCCGGTCACCGCCAGCGGGTCGAGGCGCGGGGTGAGCAGGTCGTCCTCCATCCGGTCCTCGTCGAGTTCCAGGAGTTGATCGACACCGATCCGGTCGTCCGGATGTACGTCAACCAGATGATCGCCCAGGTCCCGAGCACGAGGTCCTACAGCAAGCGGCATCTCGAGAGCGTCGAGCAGATGATGCGGATGATCAACGAGGTCCTGACGATGGCACCCGAGTTCAGCTCGGACGCGATGGTGATGACGCCGCTCGGGGCGATCCTCGACTGGACGATGGGCACGCCGGCCGGGTTCGCCGCCTACCGCGACCCGCGAATCAACGCGATGCTGAAGAAGATCCTCACCGCCTGGTGTGAGTTCCTCACCAGCGGCGACTCGCTCTATGTGCTCAACGACTCCCCGTCCGGCTGGAAGTCCCCCAAGGCCCAGCAGACGATCGGGATCGACCAGTACGAGCACGACCCCGAGGACGAGCACTGGGGCTTCGCTTCGTGGAACGACTTCTTCACCCGACGCTTCAAGGACGGCGAGCGGCCGGTGGCCTCGCCTGAGGACGACAAGGTGATCGTCAGCGCGTGTGAGTCGACGCCCTACGGCATCAGCACCGACGTCCAGCGCCGGGACCGCTTCTGGATCAAGAGCCAGCCATACTCGCTCGAGGACATGCTCGCCAGTGACGAGTCGGTCGATCAGTTCGTCGGCGGCACGGTCTACCAGGCATTTCTGAGCGCGACCGACTACCACCGCTGGCACAGTCCGGTCGCCGGCACGATCGTCCGGGCGAGAGTCTGCGAGGGGACCTACTACTCGGAGGCCGACGCGGAGGGCAAGGATGCGGTCGAGCCGATGAACTCCCAGTCATATCTGGCCCACGTCGCGGCGCGCGCGATCGTCCTCATCGAAGCCGACGACCCGGTCATCGGGCAGGTGGCGTTCGTCGCGGTCGGCATGTCGGAGGTCTCATCCTGCCTGCTCGACCCGCAGGTGAGGCCCGGCAACCACCTTGCGAAGGGCGACGCGCTCGGTCACTTCCAGTACGGCGGCTCCACTCACTGCCTCGTCTTCCGACCCGGGGCAATCGCCGAGTTCAGCCTCACGGCGATCCCGCAGCCGCATGACCCCAACGCGCCGCTGGTGCTCGTCAAATCGAAACTCGCCACGGCGAACGCGACCGGCTGACCCGGCCGCACGGCGGTGCCGCGCCTCGCCGGAGCAGGTCTTTAGGCGGGCCTGAACGACTGTTGTAGCATCTGCTGCGAGCTGGACGGTCCGCAGAGGGCTTGTCTTCACTCTGGCAGGAAGATGGACACGGAGCCGGTGTGACAGCCGGTCGCTGGATCCAGTAGTCGATCCCCGAATCGGGAAGCGATGGATCCAACGTGGCAGCAAGCTCCGGGCAACGCATAGCGCGATCTGAGATGACCATCCCGTTCGCGCTGCATGGCTTCCGTGAGGGTGACGCGCAGATCATCCTCCTCGCCGGAGAGCTCGACCTGGCCGCCGCCGGCGAGTTCTGTCTCGCGATCGACGTGGCCGAGGCGACCAGCGCGAGGACGATCGTCGTCGACCTGAGCATGCTCGCATTCATCGACGCGAGCGGCGTTCGCGGGATCCTCGCGGCGCGCGAACGGCTGAACGAACGCCTGATCCTCGTTCGCGGCCCGCCGGCCGTGCACCGGGTGTTCGAGCTCTGCGGGCTGGCGGAGCGCCTCGTCTTCGACGCGGAGCGACCCCGCGAGGTCGAACCCGTCGGTCGCGGCGGCTCCAGCCCCGCCCGGCGCAGTCAGCGCGACTCGATCCGCACGCCAAGCGACCCGGTCCGCGGCTTCCGCGGGGAGGTACGGCGTCGTGCCAGCCAGGCAGTGCTCGCGGGAGCGATCCGCAGTCTGCGGTCCAAGCCACCCGACGGCGATCGGCTGGGCTGGTGATGTACCAACTGCGCTGCCCGCATTGCGGCTGCCTGCTGTTGCTCGCGCCGCACGCGCGTCCGACGAGAGTTCGTTCGCGAATCCCCGCGAGATGTCCGCAGTGCGAGACCCGGGATCCGGTTGACCCGAAGGCCCGCCTCGCCGCGCAGCTGGCTGCCGGCGCGTTCGCGGAGTGGACGCACCCCGCGGGGCTGCCGCGTGGACGATGAGTGGGCGAGAGCCGCAAACGGCGGCCGCGCCCTCTGCCCGTCGCGCTCGACCGGAGGCTTCGACTGGCTCGAAGTGCGACCGGAGACCCTACCTCGAGGCCTAGGCCGCTTGCGCCCCGTTCGTTTCGGCGGCCCCGTTCTGCTGATCAGCGTGCTCGGACACCGATGGTCCCGAGGGAGCCAGGATGAACGATTCGACGGCGATGTCCGGGTCGATGTGGTTGGCGCTGAGGAACGCGATCACCTCCCTCCCGAGGATCCCCTCGATCCCGGCGACCAGGTCATCGCGCATGACCTCTTGAAACGTCGCGCGCGTGGTCAGCACCAGGGCGTTCTGGTTCTTGTCGACGAGCGTCTGCTCGGCCTTGGTCAGGGTGTCCTGAAGCACGATCGTCACGAGATCGTCGTGGACAAAGGTACGGGCCTTCGTCGGCCCACGCCCGGTGTACTGGCTGAGCAGCCGGACGGTCAGGGTGGAGATCGCTGCGGTCTTCGATCCACCCGGGTGGGTAGGCGCCATCTCGGTGCCGGTCATGCCGGCCTCCTGAATCGCCTCCCCCCTCAGGATGGGCGCGCGCGAAAGTAGGAAGGAGACGGGAAGGACCCGTCCGCGCGGCCCGCGTTCCCCCGACGTGCCAACGCCCCGATTTCGGGCGGCGCTGCCCGGCTGGAACTCGCGTAGCCTGAGTTTACCCCAACCACCGGACCGCCGTATGTCTACACGCTCCGCCGTTTGCGCTGCCCGTCGCCGGGCGTGTTTCTCGCTGGGAACGGGGGGGTACGCACCGTCTGGAGGGCGCGGGGCGGCCCTTCTCCCGCGTGCTCGACTCCGCCGCCGGCACCCCAGCGGCCAAGACGAGATCGATCGAAAGGCAAACGAGATGGGAAACCAGCTGAGCGGAAAGACGATCGCGATCCTCGCCGCCGACGGCGTCGAGCAGGTCGAGCTCGAGCAGCCACGGGCCGCGGTCGAGGGCGCCGGTGCCGAGACGGAGCTGCTGTCGATCGAGACGGGCGAGATCCAGGCGATGAACCACGACATCGAGCCGGGAGACAAGTTCACCGTCGACAAGGCCGTGATCGACGCCGCCGTCGAGGATTACGACGGCCTGATCCTCCCGGGCGGGACGGTCAACCCGGACAAGCTGCGCGCAGATTCGGAGGTGATCTCGTTCGTCCAGGCGTTCTTTCTCGCCGGCAAGCCGGTCGCAGCGATCTGCCACGGCCCGTGGACGCTCGTCGAAGCCGATGTCGTCCGCGGGAGGACGCTGACCTCCTACCCGAGCATCCGCACCGACATCCGCAACGCCGGCGGCAACGTCGTCGACGAGGAGGTCGTCGTCGACCACGGGCTCGTGACCTCACGCAACCCCGACGATCTCCCGGCGTTCTGCGCGAAGATCGTCGAAGAGTTCGCCGAGGGCCTCCACAACGTCGCCGCAGCCGGGGCGACCGCCGTCTGAGCTCGTAGCGGGCGACCGACAATGGACGGCCCCAGGCGACCGCCGGCGCGATCGAGGGTCGTGTGCGATCGGCAGGTCGCGGGTACAACGACCCCGTGCAGAGACCCGCCGAAACGTCGTCGGAGAGCCCGACGTGAGCGAACTCGCCAACCAGCCCGGAGAGCTCCGGATCGCACCGGTCGGAGATCTCGACCTGGTCACCGGCGAGTCTCTCGAGAGTGAGATCCGGCGCCGGATGTCTGACACCACCGAGCGCGTCGTGGTCGACCTGCGCGGCGTCGGCCTGCTCGACTCGACTGGTCTGCGGGTCCTGATCACGCTGCGAAACCACGCCCGGCGCAACGGGCATCGACTGGCGCTCGTCGCCGGCCCCCCACCCGTGCAGCGCGTCTTCCGACTGACCGCGACCCGCGGCCTCTTCGACTGGCTCGAAGACCCACGTCCGCCGGCTCCCGACGCCAGCACCGGTCCTCCGCGACAGGATGCGGCGCCTGCCTGAGCGTCGGTGAACCCGCGAGGCGATCAGCGGGGCCAGATCTCGTGGCCCGACCGCGCCCGTCGAGCCGCAGGTGGGCAGCGGAGTTGGTCAGCGGGAGTTCGTCAGCCCGAGGCCGTGCTTCAGAGCGAGGACGCTCGCCGCAGCCTCCTCGACCCTGCTGCGGCTGACGGCCCCCGAGCGCACATGTGAGACGAGGCCCGCGTAGGCGCGGCCGACTCCGGCGCCGTCGCTGGCGTAGAGGAGCAGATCGAGGCCGGCGTTGACCGCGGTCGCCGCCAGCCCCGGAAACCCTGCGAGGGCTCGGGTCCCCAGATCGTCGCTGATCGTCGGCGCGGTGACGCCGTCGACGATCGGGAGCTCCTTGCCGTAGATCTCGGGCGAGAGGACCGCCGGGAGGTGGTCGCCGGTCAGGTGGGGATAGATCGCGCTGCTGACCATCACGAGCGACCGGTTCTCCGGGGTGTCGGCGCACTGGCGGTAGGTCGCGTCGTCTGACCGGATCGCGCTCGCCGACGCGTCGATCGTCACAGGTCCGGTGTCTGTGCTCGCGAGCGCCATGCCGAGGCCCGGGAAGTGCTTGAAGGTCGAGGCGACACCGGCCGACCGGAGCCCCCCGGCGAACGCGCACGCGCGAACGGCCACCTCTGCGGCGCTGCTCCCGAACGTCCGGTGCTCGGTCGCGAGGAAGCCGTCCGTGTTACGCCTGACGTCGGCCACCGGCGCGAGGTCGACGTTCACCCCGAGGGCGGCGAGGTACCGGCCGGTGGCAAGGCCCTCGCGCGCGGCCAGGGTCCGGCTCGTCATCTCCGACGCAGCGTGGTTCGGCGGCCCCGGCAGACGCCTGACGCTTCCCCCCTCCTGATCGGTCATCACCAGCAACCCCGGCTGGTGAGCGGCGGCCGCGGCGCGCTGGAGGGTTCCGATCAGCCGCTTCGTCTGGGCCGCCCCGCCCGTGGTGTTCGCAGCGAAGAGGATCACCCCGCCGATTCGTCCGTCGCGGATCCTCGCGAGGAGCCTCGCCGGCGCCGCCGTCCCCGAGAAGCCGGCGATCAGCATCTGCCCGACGGCACGACCGATCGACAGCCCCTTCGGGGCCTGCGTCCCGCCGCCGGTCGCCGCGCCCGCGGCGCCGCCGAGGATCAGGGCGACCACCCCGACCGCCGCCACGACCGCCGTGCCTCGGGTCGCATTCCGAGGTCGGCGCCTGCGATCCCATTTTCGGTCCACTGCGCCGTCCCCTCCCGCTAGCGTTACGGACGTGCGTGAGTCGCCCGCCGACATCGAAGCCCTCCAGGCTCTCCTCGACTCCAGCCAGGCGGCCGCCGGCCCGCATCTCCAGCGCATCATCACGCCCGAGCGCCGCCTGAGCGCCACCCAGGTCGCAGACCGGCTCACGGGGATGTGCCTGCTGGCCCTGGCCACCGTCACCGCCGACGGCCGGCCGATCGTCGGACCGGTCGACGGGATCTTCTACCGCGGGTCCTTCCACTTCGGGACCTCGCCCGACGCCGTCCGCGCTCGCCACATCCGCCTCCGGCCCCAGGTCAGCGCGACCCACCTGCCTAGTGAGGAGCTCGCCGTGACGGTGCACGGCCGGGCGGTCCTGGTCGATGTCGCCGCCCCCGACCACGCCGACTTCCGCGACACCCTGCTCGAGATCTACACGCCCCGCTACGGCGAGCAGTGGGAGACCTTCCTCGACTCCGGTGTCCTCTACGCGAGGATCGACGCGGCCAAGATGTTCACCTTCCAGATGGACGCCGCCGGTGCGCACCTGCCGGCCGAGACGTGATCTGAGCGCGGCGCCGATCCGCGACTGCCCGGGAGGGACGGGAGCCGCGCAGGCGACGTGACGCCGGCCGCTACGCCGCGGTGACGTCACGGAGACGGTCGCTTCGCAGAATGCCGTGGAGTGGCCACCTCGGACGTCATCTCCGCCGTCTCTGAGTCGCTCGAGGCGCGCCTCACCGCGGGCCTCGGGACGCTCGGGCCGCCGGCACCCACGGCCCAGCTGCACGACCTCGTCTCGGCTGTCACCAGCGACCCGCCGACCGTCACGTTGTTCCTCTACGACATCGCCGAGGACCCGACCGTCACCAACCGCGGCGCGACGACGCGAGTCGCAGCCGACGGGTCACTGAAGATCCGCAAGCAGCCGCTCGGGCTCTGCCTGTACTACATGGTCACCGCCTGGGGCGGCGACCGGCACACCGAGCAGCGCTTGCTCGGCCGGGTCATGCAGGTCCTCTACGAGGACGCGATACTCGACGGCGTCGAGCTGCTCGGGGTGCTCGCCGGGACGGCGACCCAGCTCAACGTCAACCTCGCGGCGCTCCGGCTCGAGGATCGCGCCCGCGTCTGGTCGGCGATCGGCCAGACCTACCGCCTGTCTGTGAACTACGAGGTCCGCGTCGCAGACATCGATGCCGAGCTCGAAACCGGCGCGTCGCCGGTCAGACAGCGGACCGTCGCGTCGGGGTCTCGCCGATGAGCGGCTGGCCGTCGCTCGAGTTCGAGCCGAGCGTCGCCGCGAGCCCGATCTGGATCCGTCTGCGAGACGCCTTCACCGGCCGCATGCCGGCCGGCCCGATCAGCGTGTCACTGGAGCGGCGGGTGGGATCGGACTGGCTGGCATTCGCCCACCGCCACCAGATCAGCTCGACCGGCGACCTCGCGTTCTTGAACCTCGGACGCACACGCGACCCCGGCGCGGTCGGCTCCTTCGACGTCCGCATCACGGTGCTCAGCCGCGGAACCATCGCCGAGGCGCCAGACGGCAGCGCGGCGATCACGGCGACCGTCACGGCGTGGGCACCGGGAGCGCCGGCGGTCGCCCCCCTGCCGACGGAGCTGCGGCTCTTCCCGTCACCGAGCTATGCCTTCCCGGCGGGCACTCCGCTGCTCGCCGGACGCGTCGTCGACGTCCACGGCAACGCCATCCCGCGCGCCCGCATCTGGGCGGCGGTGACGGTCCAGAACAGGCTGCTCACCGAAGAGGTGCGCAGCGACGGCGACGGGCGCTTCCGGCTGCCCCTCCGCTGGTCGGTCGGCGCCACCGACATCAAGGCAACCCTCGGCGCGCAAGCCGGCTCGATCACGGTCTCCGTGCCGGGCGACTTGTCATCGACCCATCAGATCACGCTGACCTGACCCAGGAGCAGACCATGCCCGAGTACCTGAGCCCCGGCGCCTACATCGAAGAGATCGACGCCGGACCCAAGCCGATCGCCCCCGTCGCGACCAGCACCGCCGGTGCCGTCGGCGTGACCCAGCGGGGCCCGAAGACGCCGATCCTGCTGACCAACTACGGCGACTACGTCCGCGCGTTCGGGGGGCCCCTCAACCTGCCCGACGACGGCACGAAGGCGGCCTCCGCGATCGGCTACTACTGGCAGGCCGCGGAATCCGTCAAGGGCTTCTTCGACGAGGGTGGTGCTCGCCTCTTCTTCCAGCGCGTCACAGCCCACGGCGCGTCGGGCTCGCACGCCGATTTCAAGGGCGGCGTCTATGCCGGGCTCGCCCGGGACGTCGGCCCAACCGACCAGACGATCGCCCTGACCCACGTCTTCAATCTCGAGACCGGGACGAAGCTCGGGATCGTCAGCGGACACGGGTCGCCGATCGGAGAGGTCACAGTCACCGGCATCGACCGCGCCACACGCGTCGTGACACTCGGCGCTCCCGCCGGGCTCCACGCACGCGCCGGACAGGACCTCGCCGTGATCACGTCGGTCGACACCAATCTCGACAACGTGCTGCGGGTGACGGCATCGAGCGTCGGCAAGTGGGGCGACGACCTCAGCGTGCAGATCCTCCCGTCCCTCGGAGCCCAGCGCTCACTCAGCGCCAAGCCGGGAAGCGGCGGCGTCGTCACCACGCAGGCGACCGCAGCGGCAGCGGCCACCGACACGAAGATCGATGTCAAGGCGGTTCCCGGGTCGCTCGACAAGGCCACACCGTCCGGGTTCCGGATCACGATCGACGGCGGTCCGCCGGTCTCGGTCACCGCGGTCACCGACGCCGCACCCGACCTCACGCTCGGGTTCGCTTCGCCGCTCGGAGCCGCCGTCAGCGCGGGAGCCAAGATCACCGTCGTGCGCGAGGCGGTCGCCGGCGCGGTGCTCACCGTCTCTGGGGCCGACCGACTCTACCCCGGTGCCGTCATCCAACTCGAAGGCGCCACCGGCAGCGAGATCGCCGAGGTCACCGGCCTCGCCGGATCGCAGGTCACGCTCAGCGCCCCGCCGGCCCACGCCTACGTCGAGGGCGACCGGCTGAGCATCGTCGAGGCCGACGTCAGGATCGCCTACACGCCGGCCGGCGCCGGAGCCCAGACCGAGCGCTTCAGCGGCCTGCGGCTGACCAACCTCGCCGACCCGGCGTCGCTGATCAACGGCGTCAACCTCCGCTCCCGTCTGGTCGTCCTGTCAGCCGGCCTCGGCTACGACGCGACGGCGATCACCGCCTTCCCAGCTGTCACGACCGGCTGGGCGCCCCTCGGCGGTGGCGACGACGCGCTCGGCAGCCTGACCCCGGCCGACTTCATCGGGGACGACCCCGGGCCCGGCCTGCGGACCGGCATCCAAGCCCTGGAGGATATCGGCGAGGTCGCGATCTGCTTCGTCCCGGGGATCTGGGATGCCGACGTCCGCAACGCCCTGATCGTCCATTGCGAGACGCTCGGCGACCGCTTCGCGGTCCTCGACCCTCCGCCCAACCTCGACGTCCAGCAGGTCGAGGCCTTCCGCAGCCCGATCGACACGAAGTACGCCGCGCTCTACTACCCGTGGCTCGAGATCCTCGATCCCCGCCCAGATGGGACTCGCCTCGAGGCGCCCCCCTCGGCCTTCGTCGCCGGCGTCTATGCCCGCACGGACGTCACGCGCGGCGTGCACAAAGCTCCCGCCAACGAGACGCTCCGGTCGATCAACGGCTTCACCCAGCCGATCACCAAGCGCGAGCAGGACATCCTCAACCCGCAGAACATCAACGTGATGCGGGCGTTCCCCGGCCGCGGCAACCGCATCTGGGGCGCGCGCGTGCTGACTTCCGACGCCGCCTGGAAGTACGTCCCCGTGCGCCGGCTCTTCCTGATGCTCGAGAAGTCGATCGACGAGGGGACGCAGTGGGTCGTCTTCGAGCCCAACGACGAGCCGCTCTGGGCTCGCGTGCGCCACTCGGTTGAGAACTTCCTCATCACTCAATGGCAACTGGGCGCTCTACAGGGGGTCAAGGCGGAACAGGCGTTCTTCGTCGCGTGCGACCGCTCGACGATGACGCAGGACGACATCGACAACGGCCGGCTGATCTGCCAGGTCGGCATCGCCCCCGTCAAGCCGGCTGAGTTCGTGATCTTCCGCGTCCAGCAGAAGACGCTCGCGATCTCGACCAACTAGCCACGAAGGAGCTGACCCGATGGCACCGATCCAACGCAACCAGCCGTACGCGAACAAGAACTTCCAGCTCATCATCAACGGCGTCGCCGACGACGGCGGCGCGGTCAGCGCCGGCTTCTCGGAGATCAGCGGCCTGATGGTGACGATCACCCCGATCGAGTACCGCAACGGGAACGAGGACTTCACGGTCCACAAGATCCCCGGCCTGAAGAGCTATGCCAACCTCGTCTGCAAGCGCGGCGCGACCGGACACGTGCAGTTCTGGGAGTGGATCAAGAGCGCGATAAACGGCAGCGTCGTGCGGGCGGAGGGCTCGGTCGTCCTCCAGGACGACAACGCCGTCGAGGTCATGCGCTGGAACTTCTCGGGCGCCTGGCCGACGAAGTACACCGGCCCGAGCTTCAGCTCGCTGAAACCCGACACCTCGTTCGAGACGCTCGAGATCGTCGTCGAGCGACTCGCCCTGGCCGACTGAGGACCAGGGTCCGCCGTGTCAACACTGGAGCTACCCGGATACCGCGTCGTCGACGACCGGCGGCCGATTCCCGAGGAGGGACTGCGCAACGACGTCGCAGCCTTTCTCGGGCGGACCGACCGCGGCCCGCTCGGCGTCGCCGTCCGCGTCGCGAGCCGCCACGACTACGCGACCGTCTTCGGCGGTCAGCGGCCCGGGATGGCGACCCCGCGGGCGGTGGAGGCGTACTTCGCCAACGACGGCGATGTCGCATGGGTGCTGCGTTGTGGGAGCGCGGGCGCGCCCGCGAGCGCGGTCGCGACGCTCGGCACGGTCACGGCTGGCGGCTGGGCGCCAGACGGACCGGTGCGCCTCGGGCTGACCGGCAACAAGCTCCGGGTCGAGGCGACAAGCCCTGGGACCTGGGCGGACGGGGCGACCGTCCGGATAACCTACCGCGCGTTCGGGCTGACCGGCACGCCCGAGCTCGACCTCCGCGTCGCGATCGTCGGCGAGCCGGTCTTCCAGCTCTCGCGCCTGTCCCCCGGCGACCTGCTCGCGGCGATCGGCTCGACCGGTCTGCTGGACGCGGCATTCGACGGTGAGTCCGCCGCTGCGGCGCCGTCCGGCCCCTCGGCCGGGCCGGCTGTGCTCACGTGGACGCTGACGCTCGCCGGCGCCGTCGAGCCGGCGGTCACGCGAGCTGAATACCACGACGCCGTGGTCAGCCAGGCCCAGGTCGGCGAGATCGCCCTCGTCTGCGCGCCCGATCTCGAGACGGACCTCGGGCCGCTCGACCAGGATGACGTGATCGCCGCGCTGGCCACCGCGGCCGTCGACAGCCAGGACCGCCTCGTCGTGCTCGCCACCCCGCTGATCGACTCGACCGAGATCGAGACCTGGCGCGCGCATCTCGCGGCCGTCGCACCCGACGCCGCGCAACAGCGGTCGCTCGCCGCATACGCCCCGTGGCTCGTCTCCGAGAATCTCGTCCCCGGCGCCGTCGACCGGTACGTCGCGACGAACCCGGTCGGGCACGTCTGCGGGCTGATCTCGACGCTCGACCGCAGTCGCGGGTCCGGTTGGGCGCCGGCCAACGCCCTCGTCAACGACGCGATCGACGTCGCGGTGACGTCGTCCGACGACGAGCAGGCCTTCGCCTCCGCACGGCAGGTCAACCTCCTGCGCTGCCGTCCGGGCGGAGGTCTCGAGGTCTGGGGCGCGCGCACGCTCGACACCGGCGACGGCCGGCAGATCGCCCATCGGCGGCTCATCCACCGCATCGTCCGCGCGATCCGCCGCGTCGCCGAGCCGCTCGTCTTCGACCCGAATACCCAGCTGCTCTGGTTCATGGTCGTCCGCAGCGTCAGCCGTGTCCTGCTCGAGGCCTTCCGCAGCGGCTTCCTCCAGGGCGAGACGCCCGACCAGGCCTATCGCGTGCGCTGCGACGCGGCGACCAACAACCAGGAGACGATCGACGCCGGCGAGGTCGTCTGCGAGATCGAGATCGCCCCGGCCGTACCGATGGAGTTCATCACGCTCCGTCTGACGCTCGGCGTCCAGGGACTGCTCGAGGTCGTCGAGCAATGAGCACGCCCCTGCCCGCACACCGCTTCCTCGTCTCGCTCGACCCGACCGACGCCTACCTGCCGCCGGCGCAGTCGGCGCTGATCACCGCGATCGCCGCCGGGCAGTTCTCAGAGGTCACCGGGCTCGGCGCGCAGCTCGGGCTGCTCTCCGTCGCCGAAGGCGGCGTCAACGACTACACGCACCAGCTCCCGATCCGCCACACCTACCCGAAGCTCGTCCTCAGCCGCGGCGTCGTCCGCGACCCCGGGCTCTTCTTCTGGTACCAGGCCGGGTTGACCCAATCGATCGGCGCCCGCCGCGACGGGGCGATCATCCTCCTCACCGCGCTCGGCATCCCCGCCGTCGGCTGGATCTTCCAGGGTGGGCTCGCGTCGGGCTGGAACGGACCCAGCCTGAAGGCCTCGGCGAACGCCACCGCGGTCGAATCGATCGAGATCACCCACGAGGGGCTGGTCCAGGTCCCGCTGCTCCCGCCCGGGCCGTTCGCATGATCACGATCGAACACCTCGACGTGACCTTCGACGCCGAGCGGCAGGGCGACGAGCGCGTCTTCGCCGAGCTCTTCGCCCGCTACATCACCCGCCACGAAGCGCAGCGCGCACGCGACGACGAGAGCGAGCGGCGCGCACGCCGCGAGCGGTCCGCCTACGACGGCAGGAGCGCCTGGTGAGCCTGCCGATCAACTTCCTCGGGCGCGACCTCGCCAGGGCCACGCTCAAGATCGTCGCGCCGGCCGAGAGCAAGCGGACGATCAAGCTGCACTTCAACCCCGAGAAGTACAAGCTCTCGCGGACCAACACGTTCGCCGAGATCGCCATCCCCGGGCTCGAGACGCCCCCGATCCAGTATGTCCGCGGCGGCTCACGGACGCTCACGATGGAGCTCTACGTCGACACGACGGACACGCTCGAGGACGTCCACTCGAAGTACGTGTCCGACATCGAGGGCCTGATGAAGAAGAACGAGAAGCTGCACGCCCCGCCGATCGTCTCCTTCTTCTGGGCCGAGGATGTCTTCACCGGCGTGATGCAGACGCTCGACATCAACTACCTGCTGTTCCACATCGACGGCAAGCCGCTGCGGGCGCAGCTCACGGTGACACTCAAGGAGTACCGGCCCGAGGCGAGCAAGGAGGACGCCAAGCAGACCTCGCCGGACGTCGAGAAGCGCTACGTGGTCCGCGCCGGTGAGACGATCAGCTCGATCTCGGCGGCGGTCTTCCGCGACCCTGCCGACTGGCGTGAGATCGCGCTCGCGAATGGAATCGTCGATCCACGGCACCTCGACCCCGGCACCGTTCTGACGATCCCACAGCTCGCCTCACGGCGCCCATGACGCCCGCCGGCTCGACCCGCACCTCAGGCCTCCCGGAGGGCTACTACGCCCCCGGCTTCCTCGTCCGCGTCAACGGCAAGCCGCTCGAACCGGTCCTCGTCGGCGACGTCCGCGAGGTGAAGGTCGTCCTCAGCATCAAGGACCTCGCGACCGTCGACCTCACGATGAACAACTACGACCAGGAGACGTTCGACCTCAAGTACTCCGACAGCGACCTGTTCTCGATCGACAACCCCGTGTACGTGGAGCTCGGCTACGCCGACCGGCTGGTGCCGATGATCAGCGGGCGGGTCACGACGCTCAGCCCGGCGTTCCTAGCCGACGGCTCGACGACGCTCGGCGTGCGGGTCGTCGACGCCCTCAAGGACCTCAAGGACTCGTTCCCCCCCAAGGGCGAGGGCACCTACCGGGGGACCGAGTACGAGATCGTCAAGCAGGTCGCCGACCGCCACGGGATGCAGATCGAGCCGCCGGCCGGCAACGGTCCGCTCGCCGGCCTCTTCGACCCGGGACCGACGAACGAATCCGTCGTGCAGGGCAAGAAGGACGACCTGACCTTCGTCAAGGAGCGCGCCGCGCGGATCGGCAACGACGTCTACATCGCAATCGACCCCAAGACCACGAACGACCGCCTCTTCTTCGGGCCGCCGCGCGACGGCAGCAACCCGCAGTCGATCCGCACCTTCGTGATGAGCTGGGGATCGCTGCGGAGCACGGCAGCGCCGCCGAACATCCTCGAGTTCAAGCCCACGGTCACCTCCCACAATCAGGTCAAGTCGGTGACCGTGTGCGGCTGGGATTCGAACCTCAAGCGGGCGATCCAGGTCACCGAGCCCCCGGACGACGGCGACGCCGAGGCCAGCAAGCCCGTTGCCAAGGCCACGGGCAAGCCCACCCCAAAGACCGCGGCGAAGCCGGGCGCCAAGCCAAGCGCGAAGCCGGCAGCCCAGCCGGGAGCCAAGCCGCCGGCGGCGAAGCCGGGCGAGAAGGACGCCGACAAGGCCGGCGACGCTGGAAAGGGCTCGGTCGTGATCGACGCGCCCGTCGCGAGCGTCGACGAAGCCCGGGCGCTGGCCAGGGCGCTGCTCAAGGAGCGGACCTACGAGTTCCTGACGGGTTCGGTCAAGACGATCGGGCTGCCCGAGCTCCGCGCGGGCGACAACGTCGAGATCGGTGGCGTCGGCCGGCGGTTCGGCGGGACCTGGCACGTCACCGACGTGACCCACACGCTCGGGGCAGGCGGCCTGCTGACGGACTTCAACGTCCGCAAGACCTACGAGGGGTCGACGAGATGAGCTGGCAACCCGCGGCGGCGGCGACCGACCAGCGCGTCTACGGAGCCGTGATCGGGCTCGTCATCGACGTCATCGACCCGGTCGGCACAGGCCGGGTCAAGATCACCCTGCCGTGGTACTCGACCGGCTACGAGGAGTGGGCGCGAGTCGCCCAGCCGTATGCCGGCGACGGCTTCGGGTCGACCTGGATCCCCGAGGTCGAGGGCGAGGTGCTCGTCGTCTTCGCCCACGGCGATATGCGCTTTCCATACGTGCTCGGCGCGCTCTACTCGCCCGTCGACGAACCGCCGGCCTCGCGCACCGCATCGAGCGATATCAAGATGTTCCGCACGCCGGCGGGATCCGAGCTCTCCTTCGACGAGAGCCAGGGGATCATCGACCTCAAGACGCCCGGCGGCGCGTCGATCCGCCTCGAGGAGACGGCCGGGGCGATCACCCTGACGGCGACCCAGAAGATCGAGCTCAAGGCGCCCGAGATCACGTTGGACGCAAGCACCAAGGTGACGATCCAGGGCGCGCTGGTCGCGATCAACTGAGGGACTGGATCGCGCATGGGACAGCCAGCGGCACGAGCGGGGGATCCGGTGGTCGGCGTCGACATCCACATCGTGCTCGTACCCCAGCCGACACCACCACCACCATTCGTCCCGCAGCCGCTCCCACATCCGTTCTCCGGGAGGATCACGAGCGCGACGATCCCCACGGTGCTGATCGGCGGCGCCCCGGCCGCCACGGTCGGCTCGATCGCGACGAACTCCCCGCCGCACTTCCCGACACCACCAGGCGCCCTGTTCCAGAAGCAGCCGGCAAACCAGGGTGCAGTGAGCCGGGGTTCGGCAACCGTGACGGTCGGCGGCCAGCCGGCCGCTCGGCTCGGCGATCCCGTCCGCACGTGCAACGATCCGGTCGACGCCGACACCAGCGCGATCGTCGCAGGCGACCCGACGGTGCTGATCGGATGACCGACTTCCTCGGATCCGGCTGGCGCTTTCCGATCCTCCCGGACGCCGGCGGCGGCCTGGGCTACGTCGGCGAAGACGAGAACGTCGCCCAGTCGCTGTTCCTCCTGCTGTCGACCGGGTGGGGCGAGCGGGTGATGCGCCCGCGCTTCGGGACCAACGCCCGCGAGCTCGTCTTCGCGCCCGGGTCGGTCGGCAACCTCAAGGCGCTCGAGCAGAGCATCAACGACGCGGTGCGCGACTTCGAGCCGCGTGCCCGCCTCGACAGCGTCGTGGCGACGCCCGACCCCCAACGGGCCGAGCGCGTCGACATCGAGGTCGCGTACACCGTGCGGCGGACAAACACACGGGACAGCATCGTGTTCCCGTTCTATCTCGACCGAACGAGTGGCCTCCCGTGAGCGCTCGCGCGATCACCATCGACACGCTGAGCTTCGACGATCTGCTGAAGATCGCCCTCGCGGATCTGCCGGGCGCGTCGCGTGGCGGGTGGACGCTGCACGGACCCGTCGATCCCGGCATCACCCTGCTCGAGCTCTTCGCGGCCCAGTTCGAGCAGCGGCTGTTCATGGCCGACCAGCTCACCGATTCGATCGTGCGCGCGAGCCTGCGCCTGCTCGGCGTGCCCGACCCGGCCGCCGCGCTCCCGGCGACCACGGTGCTCAGCCTCACCGGTCCGGCGAGCAGCGCACCGCTGCCGGCGGGGACGGTCTTCCTGCTACAGGACGACACGCAGGGCCGCCGCTTCGCGCTCGATGCCGCCGTCTCCGTGCTCCCGGTGACCGGCGTCGCCGTCTCCGGGCGCCTGCTGAGCACCGGTGACGTGCTCGACCTGACGATCGCCTGCGATCCGTCGCGCCAGCCGTCGAGCGGCGCCGTGCTGTCGCTGCTCGTCGAGCTCGACGCGGCCCTCGGGGTGGCGCCGGCCTGGCGGCCCACGGCGGTCGACGTCCCGCCGCCCGCGCAACTGCATTGGGAGGCGGTCGGCCCCGACGGCGGGCAGGCGCCGGTCGCCGTCACCGACACGACCACCGGACTGCGGCGCTCGGGCATCCTGAGCCTCGAATGGCCCGCGGTCTGGGACGATCAGGGGGACGGCCCGCGGCTCCTCCGGGCGACCGCCGTGACGGCTTCCTACGCCGAACCGGTTCGCGTCCTCGAGGTCCGCGCGAACGCCGCGCTCGCGCGCCATCGCGTGGCCGAGAGCGCCCAGCTCGACGACCAGCTCGCTGGCTTCCTGGCCCTCCCCGGGCAACGCCTCCGCGTGCCCGGGGCGGCCGGCCTGCTCTGCGACGGCGAGGGCGACATCGTCCTGTCGGTGACCGAGCGCACCGGCGAGCGCCACGTCTGGCTGGGCGTGCGCAGCTGGTTGGGCTGCGGCCCGGGCGACCGTGTCTTCCTCATCGACCGCCGCCACGGCGAGCTGCGCTTCGGCGACGGCCGCAGCGGCCGGATCCTGCGACCCGCCGAGACTCCCGCCTCCCAGCTCGCCTACCACCTCGGCGCCGGATCCCGCGGGAACCTCGGGCGATGGCGCGGCTGGGCCCAGGAGGGCGGCGCGGCGCTCGCGGTCAATCCCGTCGCGGCCGGCGACGGGACCGACGAGGAGACCCTCGACAGCGCGCGGCGGCGGGGCTCGGACGCGATTGCGACCCGCGACCGCACCGTCACCGAGCTCGACACCGAGCAGCTCGCCAAGACGACACCCGGGGTCGGGCTCGCCCGGGCGCACGTAAGCGTCGGATTCGACCCGGCGTTCCCCTGCGGCGCCACACCGGGAGCCCTGTCGGTCACGATCGTGCCGTTCGCCGACCGGACGGCTGACCCCGCAGCCTGGACGGCCGCACCGCAGCCCGACGCCGGCGCACTCGCCGCGACGCGCACACGCCTGGAGGAAGGCCGGCTGCTCGGCCAGGAGATCTTCGTGCTCGCCCCGGTCTATCGCCGCGTCAGCGTCAGGCTCACCGTCTCGGCCAGCGGACAGCACGGCGACCTCAACCGTCTGATCACCGACGCCCTGCGACGCTACCTCGATCCGCTGACCGGCGGCTCCGAGCACGAGGGCTGGCCGTTCGGCGGTCCGCTGCGCCCGTCGGCACTCTCCGGCGTGGTGGCGTCGGCGATCGGCCGATCGTCGTCGGTGACGAGCCTCTCCGTCGCCCTCGACGGCGGCCCGCCGTCGGACTGCTCGGACCTCCAGATCGGCTCGCGCGAGCTGGTCCGCCTGGACACCGCGACGATCACGGTCGGGGCGGCCACGGCCGGAGGCGGCCTGCGATGAGCTGGGGACGCGACATCCGGCTGCCGGACCTCCCGATGGTGGCCGCGCCCGTCGACGGCGGCCTCGAACCGCAGCTGGCCGAGCCCACCCGCCAGGCCGTCCGCGGCGAGGTCGCCGGGCGGATCGCCGCCTACACGCCGGAGTGGACCAATCGGCGTCCCGACGACGCCGGCGTCGCACTGGTCCGCGCCTACGGAACGCTCGCCGAAGCGGTCAACGTGAGGCTGAACCTGGCCCCTCGCAAGCTCGCGCTCGAGCACCTCGACATCGCCGGGGTTCGCGCGCTCGAGGCACAGCCTGCCCAGGCGGTGCTCGCGATCGGCGTCGGGCCGCGGGCACCCGCTCCGGTCGACGTCCCGGCGGGCAGCGCGTTCGTGGGGCCGGGCGCCGGCGTCCCGATGGTCATCGAGACGCTCCGCGACTGCCAGGCGGTCCCCGGCACGCTGGCGACCGTGGCAGCGCTGGCCGACAGCTGGATCATCGGCGACCGGCCCGACGATCTCGGCGGCCTCGCGCCGTTCGGCCCCCGCCCGCACGTGCCGGCCGAGCTGTGGCTCGGCATCGACTCCCCAGTCGCGCCGGCCGGCCTGCTGTCGATCGCCGTCCAGCTCGTCGCCACGCCCACGACCGCGGCGTTCAGCGCCGACGCGACGACCCCGCCGGGAGCCCAGCCGACGCTCCGCTGGGAGGCGCTGACCAGCGCTGCCGCCAGCGAGTTGCCGGTCGACCACGACGACACGAATGGGCTGACGCAGGATGGCGTGCTCGCGCTGCGGGTCGACCCGACCTCGACATGGGACCCACGCACCCTGCCGAGCCGCCCCGGCGACCCGCCGCGCTACTGGCTGCGCGCGCGGCTGATCACCAACGACTACCCCGCCGGCCGCCGGCTCGCCAGGATCACGCTCAACGGCGTCACCGCGATCGCGGCCCGATCGATCCGCGGCGACGTGCTCGACCAGGTCGCCCGGCCGGCGTCCGGTCGTTCGACATACCGGCTCTCGCAGGTTCCGGTCGTTCCCGGGTCGCTGCTGATCGATGTCGCCGACGCGTCCGCTGACGTCTTCGGCGCGCAGGATCCGACCAGCCTCGAGATGGTCTGGTCCGAGGTCGACGATCTCGCGAACGCGGGTCCCGAGGACCGCGTCTTCGTCCTCGACGCCGCCGCCGGGATCGTGACCTTCGGCGACGGCGTCGAGGGTCGCGCGGTTCCCGACGGGTACCGCAACGTGATCGCGCGGGTCTACGCCGCCGGCGGCGGCACGAGCGGCCTGCCGGCCCCGGGCGATCTGCTCCCCGCCCAGCGTACGAGCCCCAACCTGACCGGCGCGACCGTCCTGACGATCACCGGCGGCGCGGACGCCGAGACCGCCGGCGAGCTCGTCCAGCGCGGCCCGACCGAGATCTCCTCGCGCGGGCGGGCCGTCGCGCCCGGCGACTACGCGACGCTGGCGCTCGGCGCGAGAGGGGTCGACGTCGCCCGAGCGCACTGCCTCCCCGGGAGAGATCCGCGCTCCACCGGCGCCGTGGCACCCGGGCTCGTCGGGATCGTCGTGGTCCCCCGGACGCGCGGCGCCAGCGGTCCGCCCGAGCCGACACCCTCCGTCCTGCGATCGGTCGCCGACCACCTCGCCCGCGAGGTCGGAATCGTCGGCGCCGAGGTCGTCGCGGTCGCACCCCGGTACCGGCAGATCGCCGTACAGGCAGTGCTCGTCGCCCGCGCCGGAAGCGATCTCGCGGGAGCCGGAAGCGCGGCGCGGGACGTCATCGACCACTGGCTCGACCCGCTGGACGGCTTCGACGGAACAGGCTGGCCGTTCGGCGGGGCCGTGCAGTGGGGTCTCCTCAACAGGCTCCTCCTGACCACCCTGCCCGAGCTCACAGCCGTCTCGCGACTCGCCTTGCGCATCGACGGCCGGCGCCTGGCCGCCTGCGCCGATGCCGTGATCGAGCCTGGCGAGCTGGTCTGGCCGGGTCCGCACGTGATCGAGGTACTCGCCGAGGAGCGCCCGTCGTGACCTGCGTCGAGACGATGACGTTCAGGCTGCTCGACGACCGCGTCGGCTGGGATCCGCTACCGGCCGGCGGCCTCGACGGGGTCGTGATCTCCGGCGGGGCGCTGACCCTCGGCCCGACCCACGGCCCCACCGCCCCGGACCGGGTCGGACCGCCCACGCTGGCCTGGATGTGCGAGGGGTGCTCGTGGTGGCTCGGCACCCAGCACGGGATCCTCCGGCTCGGGCCATGCGACGACTCGTTCACACGATGGGCCGACCCCGGGCCCGTCCGCGCCCTCGCGGCGCGCGGCAGCCGCCTCGCGGCGCTCGTCGACGGCCTGGGAGTCCTCGTCTTCGACGCCCCGTCGGGTCATCTGACCGGCAGCTTCGCGTCGGCGCGGGCGACGGCGATCAGTTTGACCCCGTGGGGAGCCATCCTCGTCGGCGACGCCGACGGCCTGCTCCACGAAGTGGACCTCAGCGGGCTGCCGTGCTCGGAGCTCGACACCGGCTCGCCGATCTCCGCCGTCGCCCACGAGCCCGAGCATTCCTGCCGGGCGCTCGTGATGCACCCCTCGGGGGCAGTCACCGTGGCCGCCGCAGGCGTCCTCACGGCCGGCGACCCCAGCCTGCTGGAAGGGCTTGCGACGAACCCCGTGACCGCTGCGACGCCGCTCGGCTTCTGCGTTCGGGGAAGCTGCTTCGACTGGGACGGCGCGCCGCTCGACCCGACCGGTCTCGGCCCGGGCCCGGCGAGGTATCCGCTGCGAGGCCAGTACCTCTCCGCGCCGCTCGACAGCGGGCTGCCGCGGTGCCGGTGGCACCGGCTGCGGATCGACGCCGAGATCCCGCCCGGGGCAACGGTCGAGGTGGCGATCGCGACGACCGACGGGCCCCCCCAGGGCCGCGTCGCGCAGCTCGCCGCGGCGAGTCCGTGGAACTCGTTCCCGGCCGGAGACCCGCACCCCGACGACTGGTTCGAGGTCTCCTCCGGCGTCGTCGACGTGACGCTCAGCTTGCCACCCGGCCGTCACGCCTACGTCCGCGTGCGCCTCACCGGCGACGGCACCGCCACGCCGCAGGTCCACCAGATCCGCGTCGACCTCCCCCGCCGGACGAGCCTTGACGAGCTGCCGGCGGTCTTCGCCGGCGACGTCGACGCACGCGACTTCAGCGAGCGCTTCGTGACGCTGTTCGATGCCCAGCTGGAAGAGGTAGACGAGACGGTCGGGCGTCTGCCCGCGCTGCTCGACGCCGCCGCGCTCCCCGACGACGCCTTGACCTGGCTCGCGGGGCTGCTCGGGCTCGGCTTCGAAGCAGTCATGACGGTCGCCCAGCGGCGCGCCCTGATCGCCGCAGCACCCGACCTCTACCGGCGGCGGGGGACGCCGTCGGGCCTCGTCCGCACCCTGGCCGTCGCGCTGGGGATCACCGCGATCGTCGACGAGCTCGGTCCGCAGCGGCCGTGGGGCGCCGCCGGCGACGCCCGACTCGGCACGCTGCGACTGTTCGGCCGCTCGCGGGCTCGCGTCCGCCTGGGGACGTCGCAGCTCGGCCGCGCACCCCTGATCTCATCGGGCAACCCCGACGACGACGCGCGACTCGCCGGGGCCAATCGGATCGTCGTCAGCGTCCCTCCCAACAGCGACCGGGGGCTCGTCGAGCGCGTCGTGCGCAGCCAGACACCGGCCCACGTCGTAGCGACCGTGCAGATGCGAGCCCCCGGGTTCGTCCTGACCGACCTGCGGCTCGGGATCGACACGGTGATCGCCGGCCCCGCGCCCGCAGTGCTCGGCACGGTGCGTCTCGGACGCCTCGGGGTGCTCCGTCCCGGGCGGGCCGGGAAGTCGCTCGCCGTCGTCGGAAGACCGTTGATCGTCGGATCCACCACACGATTGGAGTGACCAAGGTGCCTGAGGCCACTGAGAACCAAACGGTGAACTCGCCGCCGGCCACGGCCTGCGGTCACGTTCCCGACTTCACGAGGCTGCGCTACTTCCACGGTCGCGCGCTCGGCGCACTCGACCTGCGACGCGAGCAGGCCTACTTCCTCGACAAGGACCGGCTGCGCAACCGTATCCTCCACGGTTGGGGGATCGTCTGTGGGCTCGATGTCGACCTCGTCGCACCCGCGCCGTGCGACCCGACCGACCAGTCGCCGGCGACGACGACGCTGGCCGTCTCCCCAGGCGCCGCCCTCGACCCCGGCGGGAACGAGATCGTCGTGCGCAACCCGCGCCACGTGATCATCGAGAAGCTGCTGTCGGCCGCGGATCACAGCGCATTGGCGGCTACGCCGGACACCGTGTATCTCACGCTCGGATACCACGAGCAGCCGATCGACCCGACCCGCCCGCTGCTCTCTGCCGAGTGCGAAGCCGTGCCCGCATGCGAGTACGGACGCGTCTGCGAGACCTACCGGATCTGCGCGTCGACGACCGCACCCGACCCGGGCCCCGCCTGCGAGCCGTGCTGCGGCGGCGCCGCCGGCCACGGCGGGGAACCGCACAGCCAGGAAATGCGCAACAGGGAGCCGCGCAGCGGGGAAGCACGCGGCGGGGAGCCATGCTGTGAGGCCTGTGAACACGGCGGCGGCCTGCTGCTCGCGACAGTCAACGACTTCCAGCCGGGCGTCGCCGTCACCGCCGACCAGCTCGATCTCGATGGCCGGCGCGGACTGGCGATCCACAATCTCGCCCGGATCACCGAGGTCTCCTGGGTTCACGGAGCGACCTACACGCGGGAGGACGCGACCCGCATGCTCCAGGAGCTCGAGGTGCACCTGTCGCGACCGGTGCAGATCGCGTCGCTGCACGCCCATGTGATCGACCTGACGCTGATCGAGGGCGGCGGGGGCCGCTCGGCTGGGATGTTCGCGATCGAAGGCGCGTTCGTCGATCCCCGGCCGGACACCGAGCAGACGCTGACATCGTCGTTCACCTTCGCGAGCACGAGCGACGAGAGCCTCCAGTTCGGCGATCGCGTCGTGATCACGATCCGTGGGGACTTCATCCTCGACGAGTGCTGCCGCGCACTCGACGCCAACCACGTCGGCGGCGGTGTTCCGACGATCTCCAACCCCGACCGCCCACAACCGGTCGCCGTGCCCGACACGCCGCACTGCCCATCGCGAGCGTCGGGCAACGGCAACGCCGGTGGCGAGTTCGTGTCGTGGTTCCACGTCCAGGAAAGGAACGACCGATGAGCTCCAGCAGCGGTTGCGTTTGCGGCGGCTCGTCCGCCGCGGGCGCTGTCACCGGCACCCGGGGTTGCGGCTGCAGCAGTGACGCTTCGACGTCGGGGGGCGGCTTCGTCCGCCCGCACTTCTTCGGCGGCATGCTGCTGACCGAAGACGACCTCCAGAGGACGGTCGACTACGCGGCCGCCAAGCGCAAGCTCACCAACCGGCACGTGATCGGCGCGGGCGTCGTCTGCGGTCTGGAGGTCACCTGCAGCCCTTGCGACACCGGCAAGGTCGAGGTGAGTCCCGGCTACGCGATCGAGGGCTGTGGCAACGACATCGTCGTGAGCTGTCCCGAGCAGGTCGACATCCTCGCGCTGGTGCGGGACCTGCGCCTGAAGCGGGGGATCGACTGCGGGGAGCCGTGCGACACGATGCCCGGGCAGGACTACCGGCTGTATATCCGCTACACCGAGACGCCGACCGAGCCGGTCGCACCGTACGCGTCTGATGACTGCGCGACCGGGGAGTGCGAGTTCTCGCGAATCCGCGAGGGCTATGCGTTCGAGGTGCGCTGCGAGGCACCGGCAGATCCGCGAACGCTGATCGACGCGCTCGTGGCCTGCCAGCCGCACGGCAAGGGCCTCGCAGACGACACCAGGACGATGGCACGCGTACTGGAGATCGTGGCCCCGCCCCGTCCGCCGGCAAGCACTGGGTCGCCCGCTCAGCCCGCCGGTCAGACCACCGACGTGCGGTCCGCGCCGGCGCCCGACGCCGTCGCGACCGATCGCACGAGCGCGGCCGGTGGCACGAGCGCGGCCGGTGGCACCACGGGGCCCGGTAGCACGACCGGGCCCGAGGAGACGACCGGGTCGGATGTCGTCGCGGAGTTCGTGAGGGGCGCCGAACTGGTCCGCACGCGGATCCTCGGCGACCTCGCGAGGCGCGGCCTGGGCACGTGTGACGACTACAGGACGGTGAGTCATCTGAGCTTCGACGGGCTCAACGACGCGTCGAGGCACGCAGCCATATCGCTCGGCCAAGCCTACCTGCGCTCGGCGGCGGCGTGCTCGTGCGCCGCCCTCCACCCGCCGTGTCCGACGCGCAACGACGACGCCGTGGCGCTCGCGAGGGTGCGGGTCGTCGGTTGCGACGTGACGGAGGTCTGCTCGCTCGAGCGGCGGTGGGTGCTCGCGCCACGATCGCTCGACTACTGGTTTCCGGTGCTCGACATGCTCCGCGACGCACTCGAGCCGGGGTGCTGCGCGCCACTGGTGCTGGAAAGCGGCAAATACGTGCGGCCGGTCGACCGGCTGGGCATGGCGGTCGCGCACGCCGTCGCGGCCTTCAGGGACGCGACCAGCGCCCCACTCGAGGTCCGCCAGGGTCTCCTTGCCGCGACCGGTGGATCGGATTCGGTGGCGGCGGCGACCGAGACGTCCTCCTCGGCGGCGGCCCAGCCGCAGGCCCAGACCGCGCCAACCGCGCAGGCCGTGGCGCTGGACGCGGCGGCGCTGTCGTTGAGCGCGCTCGAGGTCAAGCTCGAGGAGCTCAGCGCGCGGATCGACCAGCTCACTGCCGCCGAGGCCAAGCCGGGAGGTGGGGTATGACCCCCGTCAGACCGGTCTTCAACGACGGTGCGATCCTCGCCGCGAGCGACCTGACGGCGCTGGCGCAGATCGACAGCGACCGCGACGCGCGCCACGCTCGTCACCTGCACACGCCCGGGATCGCGAACGGCCTCGAGCTGAGCACGACGGACCGCACGACGGCCACGGGGGCCAAGTACATCGACGTCATGGTGGCCCCCGGCTACGCGATCGACGGAACCGGACGCGAGCTCGTGGTCGGCGCCGAGCTGCCGGTCTCGCCCGACCAGTTCATCGGGGAGATCCCGAGTCCGGCGATCGATGCGACGGTGAAGGGCGGCGTCACGTCCGTCTGGTATCCGGTCTTCGTGCGCGGGGTCGACACGCCGCTGGCAGCGACGAATGGGCAGCTGGGGTGCCAGTCGAGCTCCGGGCGGTCGCAGATCGACGAGGACGTCGAACTGGAGTTCGGCCGACCCGGAGACGCGAGCATCGTGCCGGCGCCACCGGCACCCGACGCCGGCGCCGGAACGGGCGATTGGAAGGTGCTCGTCGGGTTCGTCCGCTACCACGGTGGAATCGGGCGCTTCGTCGAGGTCACGACCAGCGCCGACGGGGCGCAGGTCACGACCGCCGGCGCGCGGGCGGGTGTCGTGATCGGTCAACGGGGGCGCATCGAGCTGCAGCCGGAGACCGCGAGCGGCGTCGGCGCGCCAGTCGTCGTCGTCGACGACACCGGCGGTGGCTCGCTCGTCTTCGGCCTGCGCAACGCGAGCGGGGCGGTCGACAAGCTGATGAGCGTCGACTCGTCCGGCAACCTCGCGGTCGCCGGGCGGCTGCTCGGGACGCAGACGTCAGGCAAGGTGCTGGTGACGTCGGGTACCGCGTTCGACGGGACGATCCTCCCGCTCCCGGCCGGCGCCGACGCGAAGGGGATCGCGTCCGGGGCGCTTGCCGTCTCCGTCCTGGTCTCCCCGCGCCGCCCGCAGAACCCGCAGCTCGCCCCCAGCCAGCGCTTCGTTTCCGCTGAGTGCCGGGTCGATGAAGACAGGCGGGTGCACTGTTGGGGAACCTGGTGGGACTGGACTGACCCCGGGTTCAAACCGATTGACGCAAGCGCAGCGTGCGACTATCTCCTTCTCGTCTCGGTCGGGGCGGGGGGTGCGTGATGGCCTCGCAGACGACCAAGACCCCGACCGCAACCGCACCGCAGGCCACCAGAGTCGCCACGCTCCTCCACCTCGAGACCGGGCACGTGCTCGCGGCGGTCACGTCACTGGACGTCAAGCCGACAGTCGCAGATCTCACGGGAACCGCGCTGCGAGTCCGCCTCCCGGGCACGAGCGGCTTCGTCGATGTGCCGGTCGCGCTCTTGACCGCCACGACCGTCGCCGTCACCGACGAAGTGCTCGACCGTCCACTTAGCTTCCAGCTCAGCCCTGGCAATCCGCTCAGAGAGTTGGGTGAACCGCTGGTCAACGAGCCCGGCCCGGCATTCCCGATAGGAAAGGCCGCCGTGGTCGTGTGGCAGGTGGGCAACGAGGCGCTCACCGCGACCGGGACGATCGGTACCGGAACCGGGATCGACGCGCTCCCGGGCGACCGGCCGTCGAGCGCGAACTTTCTCCTGGTCGCCGTCAGCGGATTTGCGCCTCGCCTCAAATCGGCGCCGATCGCAGAAAGTTGAGCACCCAAGTCCGTATCCGTCGCTGCACCCTGACTGTCCGCCGGCGCGACGGCTGGAGCTGGGGCGCGGCGGCGGAGCCACACGTCACGGCAGCGATGGCCGCTCTGCAGACCGTCGTCGACGAGGCGATCGCAAAGGCCGGCCTGGACCCGGCCGTCGAGATCTTCCTCGACACCCCGGTGGCACTGAAGATCGGGCGCGGCGGCGAGCCTTCGGCTGCGACCCGCGACGCGCTCGTCGAAGCGCTGCGCGCGGCCGCGCATAGCGCCTCGCCGACCGCGCTCGACGAGGGCCTGCTCGACGCCGCGGAGTCCCGCTCGGGCCGGTCCGGGGCGTCGACTGAGGCCGGGTGGATCGGTGCGGCGCTGCCGGGCGAGTCGCCTGCGCGGGGGCTCGCCCGGACGCTGGCTCGCTGGTCGCGGAGCGGGGAGATCGAGCGAGTCCTGGACACGTGGCCGTCCGGCTTGGCCGACGACTGGATAGTCGCGGTCGAGTCTGCCGCTGAGGAGCCTGGACCGGGAGAGACCTCCGGCGTCGGAGCACCGATGAGCACCGAGGCGGTCGGCCGAGTCGCCGATGCGATGCTCGCGCGGCGTCCCGCCGCGGCAGGGCTTGGGGATCTCGGCCGGGATCTGCTGATTCTGCTGGCGGCGCTGACCACAGCGCTCGGCGAGTGCATTCCCGACCGCGCGACCCAGGCGCTGGCGAGGCGGCGCGTCCTTGGAGAGACCGGCACGGGCCACGGGCCGCCCCCACCGAGCGTCTCACTCGATCCACCGCCGGCGCCGAACCTGGCCGACTGGGCGAGCACTGGCGAGACGTCGACCACCGCTCGGCGGCAGCCGGCCGAGCTGGTCGTGCCGGCGCTCCCGTTGCTGGTCCTCGCACAGCTGTCGCTGATCGGCTACGTCGATGCAATCGTCGCCACAGCCGCAGCGGCGCGGCTCCCGCGCGCCGCAGGCGCGCTCGGCGGCGCCGTCGCCGGCAAGGTCCTGCCGGCGCCGTGGCGTGACCCGAGCGCAGGCGAGACCCAGGAGGCCGTCGTCGCGGTCGCCTCAGGCGAGCCGGTCGAATCGCTGGCCGACTCGTTGGCCAGCGTTGCTGCGCACGAGCAGGCCCTGCTGGCGCCGCTGGCCGGCGCGCTGGCTGCCGCCTATGCGGAGGGTTGGAGCGCGAACGTGCCCCTGCTCGTGAGCGCAGGGCCGGAGGGGATCGTCTGCGGCGAGGAGGACGGCCTGTTCCCGGCGGCGTGGGTCGAGAGCGAGGCGGAGCTGGCCGAGGTCCGCAGGGCGCTCGGCGGCCCGCCGCTGCGCCTGGGGGACGGCTTCGGGCCACTCGCACGCACGCTGCACGAGCGGCGCTCGGTGCCGGGGGCGCCGGCGCTCGAACGTCATCTGGGGGCGGCGGCGGGGACCGCCCTCGGCTTGATCGCCCGCACGCTGTGGGGCGGGGACGGCCGGGAGACGTCGCCGCTGCTGGCGCTGAAGCGCCTCGGCGACCTCGAGGCCCTCGTCCGGTGCGAGCCGGACGGAGTGATCGCCGCGATCCCGCGCGGCCAGCGGTGGCTCGACCTCCAGCGGGGCGGCCTGCTCGAGCTGTTCACGATCCCGTGGCTTCCGGGAGCCCGCCTGGAGATCGGGACATGGTGAGCCGCGGGGAGCTGGCGTCGACGGAGCTGCGAGTCCGGCTCGGCGCGCTGCTACCGGGACTTGACGCCGCTGCGAGTCGCCGCAGCCGGCTGACGGCGGAGCTCGCGCAGCCGGAACTGAGCCATCTGGCGATCACCGAGCAGCACGTGCAGGTGCTGCTGCACGAGGCGGCGGCGCTCGTCCGCTCGGGTCGCGTCTACGGGCCGGGCGGCGCGCTCGGTGAGGCGGAGCTCGAGGCGCTCGAGACGCTGCGGGCATTCGCGGACGCCGCGGGGCTCCGCCTGCCCGGAGACATCCTGCGAGATCGGGGGCTCGACGAGCTCGACCTGCAGATCCTCGTGCTCACGGCGGCGCCGGCGCTCGACCCGGCGTTCGGCACGCTCTACGGCTATCTCCACGACGTGACGTCGTCCGTCGCGGCGACTGCGTACCTGGCGATCGAGGTGCTGGCAACCGACTGCGACGAGGAGCGGGGCGTCGTCGAGGCGTGCGGTCCGTTCGGCACGGTGCGCAGCGAGGGCCTGGTGACGGCGACAGACCCCGACCGGTCTACGCAGGCGGCCCTGCGACCGGCCGCCGGTGTCGTCGAGCTGCTGTGGGGCGCGAGCATCGACGGCGCCCTGATCGGACACCGCCCGCGCGTGGCTCGGACGGGACCGCTGCCGGCGGGGATCGACGCGGAACGGGTCGCGCAGCTGACCGGCGGGCTCGCTTCCGGACAGCTGGAGGTGGTAGGTGTATGGGGCACCCGCGGCACGGGCGGCCACGCCGTGGCATCAGCCCTGCTCGGCGGGCGACCGGCGGTGTGGGCCGGCGGGATCGGCATCGACGAGGCGCTGCAGCGAGCGGCCGTCGGCGAGGCGATCTGCGTGATCGACGTTCCGTCAGATCGCGACGCGGCAGACGAGCTGGCGAGGTCGATCGCCGTCGCGTCGGCGACCGTCGTGCTGGTGGGCGAGGAGCCTCTGCGCAGCCCGGAGATGCTCGTCAGGCGTCGGTACGCGGAGCTGTCGATCCCGGCGGACGGCTTCGCCAGTCGTCGGGAGAGCTGGTCGGCGGCGTTCCCTGATCTGGACGCCGGTGAGGTCGACGACCTGGCGGGGCGCTTCCGCCTGCGATCCGACGACGTGGCGGCGGTCGCAGCGCTTGATCGCGCTTCGGACGGGTTGGGGGAGAACGGCCAGCGGCTGGAGCTTGGCACGATTGCCGCCCTCGTCTCGCGCCGCCGTTCGCCGCAGGTCGCGACGATCCGCACGCCGGAGCGCGGGCCGGAGATGCTCGTCCTCCCGGCAGGCGAGCTCGCCCAGGTGATGGACGTCGCAGCCGCCGTCCGGGCGTGGCCGCGCGTGGCCGAGGATTGGCGGCTGGAGCGCTTTGGCAACCCCGGCGTGACCGCGCTCTTCGCCGGCGACCCTGGAACCGGCAAGACGCTCGCGGCCGAGGTGATCGCGTCAGCGGTCGGAATCGACCTGATGGTCGTCGACCTGTCGCGGCTGGTGTCGAAATGGATCGGCGAGACGGAGAAGAACCTCGACGCGGTCTTCAGCGAGGCGGAGGAGTCGAGCTGTGTGCTGTTCTTCGACGAGGCCGACTCGATCTTCGGTCAGCGGGGTGAGGTGACGCGGGGAGCGGACCGCTACGCCAACCTCGAGGTCGGGTACCTGCTCCAGCGCCTGGAGCGCTACGAGGGCCTCGTGATCCTCGCGAGCAACATGCGGGCGAACCTCGACCCGGCGTTCACCCGCCGCTTCCACCACGTCGTCCACTTTCCGCGTCCGGCGGAGGCCGAACGGCACCGGCTGTGGGAGCTCGCGCTGGCGCCGCCGGTCGCACTCGAGGAAGAGCTCGATCTCGACCTGCTGGCGGCGCTCGACTTGACCGGAGCGAGCATCGCGGCGATCGTGCGCAGCGCGGCGCTCGCCGTGCACGCCGACGGCCGAGGAGCGCTGACGGCGTCCGACGTCGTGATGGCGACGAGCAGGCAGTTCCAACGCGAGGCGCGCCTGGTGCCGCGCGAGCTGCTCGGGCGCTACGCGGAGCTCGTGGCACAGCGATGACCCGCGGGATGCAGCTCGACGACCCGACCCGGCTGGCGTGCCTCGAGGAGGAACCACCGGCGGTGGAGGAGTGCTCGCCGGACGATGACCTTGCGGCGTACGCTCACCCCAACAGCACCGCGCTGGCCACTGCGGGAGCCAGATCGTCGGTCGTCGCGGGGGAACGGTCCTCCTCGAACAGCGTGTCGGCCGCGGCCGCGCAGAAGGCACAGGCATCGAGCAACGCAGCGATGACCACGACCCTCCAGGCCCCGGCGGCTGCGCAAGCGTCGGTGGAACATGTCCCCGGAGAGCTGACCTCGTGCCCCGCGGGTGTCACCGACACGTCCGAGATCCCGTCCGGTTGGACCGAGTACGAGCGGGACAAGACGTGGTGGTTCCACTGCGGCTTTCGCACCCTCCTCGAGAAGCGCCGCCCGACCCCCGAGGATCCGATCCAGGAGTGCGTCTACGATCACTCGGGGACGTTGGTCGACAAGCATCACGCGTACGCAGACTGCCGCGGGACTCCCGACCAGTACACGCACGACCAAAGATTCCTGCACGCCGTGTGGGATAGCGGCGGCATCTGGGCACACGGGCTCCCAGCGTACTTGGAGTCCAAGCGCTACCGTCGCGATGAGGAGAAGCGCAGGGCCCAACAACATCACCCCACCCCATGAGCGCCGCGCCGCTCGAACCCCCGGCCACGTCTTCCGACCCCACGGAGCGGTACACGAGATGAACCACTGCCCATCGCTCGTCCGCGGCCTCACCGGTGGCAGGGGTTTTCGGAATCGCCTGCTTCGCCGACGAGCGGCAGCGCGAGGAACGCCGGGGGTGGGTTCCGTGATCGTCGAATCCCGCCAGAACGTCGGGCACCAGGCCTCAACAGGAACGGAGCGCTACCCGGGATGAACCAGTTCATGGCCGACGCCGCACGCGCGCCGCAGGCCGAGAAGTCGCCGACCCCGGCGTCGACGTGGGATCCGGCGGCGGGCGGCGGGGTCCCGAACTCGCGGCTAATCGCGCAACTTGATCGCTCTGGCCCGCCCGCGACGCTCGCCCGTGAGCGCAGCGATGGCTCACCCGGGGCCGGGATCCAGGGCGACCGGACAGTCCATCCTCGTGTCGAGGCGACGATAAACGCCCGCCGAGGCCTGGGCACCCCGCTGACTCCCGTTCTTGGCGCCGGCCTGGCGACCACGCTCGGCGACCAGCTCCCTGACGTGCGCGTGCACACCGACGGCGCGGCCTCCTCCCTCGCCCGATCGGTGGCGGCCCGCGCATTCACCGTGGGCTCTGACATCTTCTTCGGCGCCGGCGAGTACCGCCCGGGAACACAGGACGGCGACCAGTTGATCGCACACGAAGCCGCCCACACGATTCAACAGCGCGGCGCGCCAACCTCCGGGGCATTGAAGGTCACCGAACCGGGCGACGCCGTCGAACGTGAGGCTGACGGCGCGTCGCGCGCACCGTCCGCCCCCAGCTCGCGGACGGCTGCCCACCGGGTGCGGCCCGCGCCGGACACCACGAACCGATCCCTGACGGCGTCGCCGCGAAAGCTGGCCCGCTACGAGCCGGGTGAGCACATCCAGTTCCAAAAGAGGGGTCAGATGGTCACGATCGACGGCTACGCGTTCGACGAGCGTTACCTGGTCGCGATGGGGGACTTCTATAAGGACCCGGATGCCCTGCGCAAGGCCAAGAAAGCGGAGCTCGAAGAGCTCATCGCCCTGATCGATCGCGATGAGCGAATGCGTACAGGCAAGGCTCGTGAGGGGGATAAGGCGCTCACGGAAGACGACTGGACGAAGTGGAGCAAGAAGTCCGGTCACAAGGAGGGCGAGCAGTACATGGACCTCAACAAGAAGAACGAGGCCCATTTCGCCGACGAGAACATGCAGCGCTGGGGGGAACTGCACATCCAGGCTCTCAGGCAGGCGCAACGCACCGCCAACGGCTCAGGCAACGTTTCCGCCGAAGCTCGGATCACCAACGGCTTCGCAAAGCACTTCCTGACTGACGCGTTCAGCGCCGGACACCTGATCAACAAGACCGACGTCAAGGCCGCAGCCAAGCCGTCGGTCAAAGCCGGAAACAACATTCACAACCTCGCGTCCGCCGTCGCCGATGCCATCGTGAAGGACAAGACGGCGCTTGGGATGTTGGACGGTCTGGAGATCGCGGACGGCGCATTTCCCCTGGGACAGGAGTGGGGACCGCCGACCAGGGCCCGCCTCACCTCCCTGCTCGGCTCGGCTATGTGGTTCAAGACCGGCCTCATGGGCGATGACTTCCTGAGCATTTTCGTCCGTCTGGCACACGATGAGCTCAACGAAGGTGCAAGCCACGGGAAGGGCGTCTGGGTCTTCAACGACTTTGAGAGGTGGCGGCTGCCCGGAGATACGACACTCGTCTTTGACAAGACGGGAAAGACGCTCCACTACGGCCAGCTCGCAGTCCAAGCGTCGAATGACAATCTTGAGGCTGCGGCACACATCAAGAGCCCGGCCGCATGGCACATCGGTACGGACGCCATCCCCTGGACGATGATCGAGGCCATGCTCCAGAAGGTTTGGCAGTATGTGCCGCGTCGGACGACCGACGAGACCGGCCACGATCAGGTCGCGGAAGCAATCAGCACGTTCACCGACGCGACCAATAAGGACACCATCAGAGGCGCCGTAAAACTATCACTTGAGAACATGGCGACCGCTGTCGACGAGCTCAAGAAGAACCATTTGGTCCAGGCTGCCGGGAAGGACGCGCACGATCGGGCGCTCCGGGGCGTGAAGTGAATTCAGTTAGGTCAGCGCGAGTTGCCCGGCCCGCAGCAGCCCCCGCAGGCGCGGCGACGGGTGGGTGCCGAGGTTCACGCGGAGGAGGTCGCGGAGCTGCTCGTACTGGCGGGACGCCTCGACCAGGTTGCCCTCCGCGAGGTGGGTCGTGATCACCGCCGCGTGGCCCGTCTCCCGCAGCGGCTCGGCCGCGACCGCAGCCAGGCCCGCCTCGAGCGCCTCGGCGTAGCGTGCGGCCGCCGTCAACCGGCCGCAGGCCGCCTCGAGCGAATGCAGGCGGCGCTGACGCATCCGCTCGCGCTCGACGATCAGCCAATCGTCGTACCAGTCGGGCAGTAGCTCGCCCACCCGGCTGAGCTCTCGCACGTCCTCCGGGTCGAGTGAATCCCCGCCACCGAGCAGCCGCTGCGAGATCGCCGTCGCCCCCACCAGATCGACCTCGACGCACGGCGCGAGGGACAGGTGCGTGCTCGTCGCGCAGACCACCGGCGCCCGCACCCGCAGCCGCCACAGCACAGACCGCAGGCTCGCGTGGGCCTGCGACTCGCCCGCGTCCGTCCACAGGCACCCAGCCACAAACCCCCGGGTCAACGACCGTGGGTGCACGGCCACAAAAGCCACGAGCCGCTGCGCGCTGACCGGCAGCTCGACGTCCTCACCGCCCATTCGCAGATTGAACCCCCCGAGCAGTGACACCCGCGCCCAGGGGTCCGCGACACAGCTCGGTGAGAGGCCTTCCCTGAGGTTGTCGACTGACTCTGTGAGCCCCATCGACTGAGTGTAAGCACAAACCCCGCCTCGACTCCACTGTATCTGCAAGGTGCAGGGTGAGCACCCCGAAAGTGCAGGGTCGGTACCTCGATGCGGTGAGCCGAGGAATGGGAGAGGCTGTCCGCGTCACAGCTCTTGACACGAAAGGCACCCGGATTGCTGCTCACACCTACTGCACCGCATTCGGCACCCCCGCGGGCGGCCTGCGGACCACCCGGGGACGCGCGCTCGTGAGCCCAATCCTGATCGGCGGCCGCCCGCTCGGCGTCGAGAGCAACGGCGTCTTCACCGATGCGAACACCCGCCCGATCCCCGGCGGCCGGCTCTGGCCGGAGGCCGCGGGGACGTGGATGCTGATGCACGCCGTGTATGTCGCCGGCGGTGGCCACCCCAGCGAGTTCGACCCCGGCGGCCCGGCCTCCAGCGCGCGGTCCTTCGCCCAGCAGGTCAGCCTCAAGGCCCACTGGGTCGCGCTCGGCCAGCCGCAGAAGGCGGCCCAGCCCGGGACCAGCAACCACGGTTGGGCGATCGCCGTCGACTGCCCCGCCGCCCGCGCCCAGGCCTGGCTGATGAGCCACTGCGGCGAGTACGGCTGGAGCCACGACGAAGGCGCCCGTGTCGGCGAGCCATGGCACTTCCGCTACATCGGCGCCCCCGCCGGCCTCCTCCGCCGGCTGCAGCGCGATCCCCTGGCCGGCTACACGGCGACCGAGCGCCGCTGGATCGCCGAGTACGACCGGCTCGTCACCCAGAACGCGAATCCCGCCCGCCGCAGCGTGCTCCGGAGGGTGATGACCCTCCAACGCAAGCGCCTCTTCAAAGCGGCCCAAGACCCCGCCGGCTGGACGCCGACTCGCAAGCGGCGCTATGCCTCGCTCCTCGAGCGCACGAGATGACCCAGACCGCACGAGATGACCCCAAAACCGCACGAGATGACCCCAAAACCGCACGAGATGACTCCAGACCGCACGAGATGACCCCAAACCCCAAACGCACAGAGGTGCGACCGTGCCCATCCCCCTGAACCGCGTCGTCGCCTTCGTCGGCCCGTATCTCAGCGTCGTCTCCGGCGGCTTCGCGAGCTGGCTCGTCGCCAGGGCCAACGTGCTCGGCATCGGAGGCCTCGACAAATCGAACATCGCGACGCAGGTCGCCGGCGGACTGACATTCGTCGTCGTCGCCGCGCTCACCTGGCTCGGCCACTCGAAGTGGCTGACCGGCCACCAGATCGGCCTCCGCAACGAGGCGCTGCTCGCTAGCGCCGCACTCACCTCGGCGAGCTCCGGGCCGCAGACCGGTTCGCCGCCGGCCGCCGACGCCGACATCGTCGCCCAGGCGGTCGTCGACGAGGGCCTGCCCACCGACGCCGAGGAGGAGGCCGCGCCACCCGGCAGCTCCGTCCCACCCGCAACGGCCGAAGACATCCGCCCGCGGATGCCGTCCGAGGTCCCACTCGAGCACGAGCCGGACGAGGTGGACGGGCAATGACCGTCGACGCAGCCTTCATCGCCACCGGCGTCGCCGCCCCGACCGCGAAAGCCGAGGCCCCGATCGCCGAGTTGGCGATGCGTGAGTTCGCGATAACGACGCACGCCCGCGGCGCGGCCTTCCTCGCCCAGGTTCTCCACGAGTCCGGGCGGCTTCGCTATTTTCAGGAGATCGCCAGCGGCAGCGCCTATGAAGGGCGGCGTGACCTCGGCAACACCCACCCGGGAGACGGCGTCCGCTACAAGGGCCGCGGACCGATCCAGCTGACCGGCCGAGCGAACTACGCCTGGGCCGGCCGAGAGCTCGACCTACCCCTCGAGGAACAGCCGCTGCTCGCGGCGCGCCACGACATCGGCTGGCGAATCGCCGGGCTCTACTGGCGCTCGCGCGGCCTCAACGGGCTCGCCGACAGCGGCGACTTCCGAGCCATCACCCAGCGGATCAACGGCGGTCAGAACGGCGCCGCCGACCGCGAGGCGCTGTGGACGATCTGCAAGCACCAGGACTGCGCCCCGGCCGACCCGTGGGCCGGCTACACGGCCAACGAGCTGCACTGGATCGAGGAGTACGACCAGCTCGCACACGATGTCGCCAACCTCGCCAGGCGACGCGCCCTTCGCCAGGCCATGGGTGAGCGGGCCGCGACCATCAAGGCGCTCGCCGGACCGCGTGACTCGGGCGGGGACGGCCGCGGCTGGGACCACGCCAACCGCCTTCACCGCTACCGCTCGCTCCACGCGCGGAGCTGACATGAGGCTGCCCGACGCCGACGAGGCTCCACACTCGACACCACAAGCACGCGAGGTGCGAACCGCATGACCATGCCCCCACTGAACAGGATCATCGCGTTCGGCGGACCGTACATCAGCGTCGTGGCTGGCGCGATCGCCGCATGGCTGGTCGCGAAGCTCGACGTGCTCGGCATCCGCGGCCTCGGCGAGAACGACCTCGCCCAGCAGCTCGCAGGCGCCCTGACGTTTCTCGTCACCTCGGGTCTTTCGTGGATCGGTCACTCGCGCTGGCTCGACGGCCACCACATCGAGCTCGCCGGAGCCGGTCAGCTGCAGGCCGCGGCGCTCGTCGCTGAAGCCCAGCAGCCCCTCGCCCTCCCGCCGCCGATAGCCGCACCCGGCGCAGCCGCAGACCCATCTCCAGCGGCCTCCGGCGCTGGCCCGACCGCTGCCGCCGACCCGGCCGCTGCTGCCCCGACACCACGCCCCACGCCACCGCTCGATCCGGCCGCCGAAGACGAGCGCGACGCAACGACCCCCTGGAGTGCAGATCTCCCAGACGACGGAGAGGAGTTCGCGATGCCTCCCGACCAGGACGCCCGCATCACGCCGGAGGTCCCGGCATGAGACTCTCACACGTCGGCGCACACCTGATCGAGTCCTTCGAGGGGTTCTCCGGTCACCCCTACCGCGACATCGTCGGCGTCTGGACGATCGGTTACGGGAGCACGAAAGGGGTCGGGCCGACGACGCCCCACGTCACCCCGGCCGAGGCCGAGGCGCGGCTCATCCTCGAGGTCGACGAGGAGTACGGGGCGGCGGTCGACGCCCTCAAGCTTCCCCTGAGCCAGTCGCAGTTCGACGCCCTCGTGAGCTTCGTCTACAACGTCGGCACCGGCGGCATAGCCGCCTCGACCGGCGTCGGCCGCGCCCTGCGCGCACGCGAGTGGCAGGCCGCGGCCGATCACCTCCTCGACTGGAACCGGGCCGGCGGACGGCCCGTCGCCGGACTGACGCGTCGCCGACAGACCGAGCGCTCACTCTTCCTGTCAACGGCAGCGATCGACCCGCTGGCCGGCTACCCCGATGACGAGCGCCGGTGGATCCGCGAATACGACACGCTTCACCGCGACGCCAGCCGCCTGGACCGTCAGCACGTCCTACGCACAGTGATGCTCAAGCGGCGAAAGGTCATCTGGAGCCACGCGCAACCTCCACCACGAGGCACCAGCGGCGGATGGGACGCCGACCGGCGGCGAGAGCGCTACCACAGCCTGCTCAAGCGTACGAGCTGAGCCTGTCCACGTATGAGTTGCCCCCACGTATGAGCTCCCGCTAAGCTAAGCCACGCTACGGTCTGAGCCGGTCCGGCGTCAGTGCGACGGTGGCGACAGCGCGTTCGCCAAGTCCCTGCGCGAGCTGATGCCCAGCTTGCGAAAGCCGCGCCCGAGATGGCTCTCGACCGTCTTGACCGAGAGGTAGAGCTCCCGCGCGATCTCCCGGTTCGTGTGTCCCGCGGCAGCGAGTTGAGCTGCTCGACGCTCGGACGCCGTCAAGGCCTCGGCGCCGGTGAAGGCCAGTCGCCGGGGACGGGACCCGAGCACGACGAGGTGCTCGCGGGCAACCTGAGCGACGCTTCGCGCGCCGAGCCGGTGAGCGAGATCGGCGCCTGAGCGGAGGACCTCGAGCGCCTTGCCGCGTTGGCCGGCCCGCCGCCGGAGGATCCCGAGAGCGACGAGGCACCGAGCCAGCTCGAGCTCGGCATGCGACTCGTCGAGCAACGAGACGGCCCGTTCGATCATCCCGATTCCGACGAGGTCGCCGTGGGCAAGGCCGAGGCCCCGCAACGCACCCGCGACCGCCGACGGGGCACCCCACGCCTCGGCCCGGACGAGCTGGGCCTCACCAGCTCGCAACGCCGCCGGTCGATCGCCGAGCGCTGTCTGCGCAAGGCAGATCACACCGTCCGGGTGGATCGACGCATGCGCAAACTCGCCCAATGCGATCCCGGCACGCCGTGCGTCGGCGAGTGCCTCGGCCGGTCGACCCGCGGCAAGCAGGGCGCGCGCGCGCGCAAGCAGGGCCCGCCGCTGGGGATCGGTCTGAAGGTCGCCGGCGAACCCGTTCTCGACGAGGGCCGCCAGCCCCCGCCCGGGATCGCCCGACTCGGTGCGCGCATCGACGACGACGCCCAAGGCGATCGCACGCGTCAGCCCACCGACGACTCCTTCCGACCCGGTGCCCGCACGGAAGGCCGAGAGCCCGTCGGCCTCGGCATCGCTCACCCGGCCGAGTCCCAACCGCGCGCTCCCGCGGACCGCGAGGGCCATCGCGAGCGCGCCGGACGAGCCCTGCGCGCGGGCCACGGCTGCCGCCCGCGTCATCTCCTTCTCGGCAGCCAGAGCCCGGTCGCAGGCGACCATCACCCTGGCCGCGAGCATGTAGAGCGGGCTCTCTGGACCCTCGTCGAGCAGGAGGGCACCGTCACCGAACGCCCGGTGGAGCAGCGGTCCGACGACTTCTGAGCTCTCCCGCTCCAACGCCAGGCCAACGGCCAGCGCGGCCAACATCGCCCGCTCGCCGAGCGTCCGACCGACGACCGTCGCGTAGCGTTCACGGCACGTTTGAACCCGCCGCCCCGCATCGGCTTCGAACACCGAGACCCACAGCCGCTCCGCCTCGAGCGCGAGTGGGTCTCCCTCCACCCCGTCGAGCGCCTCGTCGAGCACGACGGCCGTCGCCGCGACGCCCTGCGTCTCCAACGTCGCCCGACTCAGCCGGCGGAAGTCTCTGGTACGAGCCGCCGCGCCGGCCACTTTGCCCAGACGCGTCCGGAGGTGGGCGATCGCCGCCGCGTGGTCACCCGCGCGGAGCTCGGCCGAGATCAGCTCGTCGAGGAGCTCGCCGCGCGTCGGCTCGTCAGGCCGCTCGACGAGCGCCCGGCGCAGCAGGGCGACCGCACGGGCCGGCACACCCGAGCCGGCCGCCGCCGCCGCCGCCGCACGGAGGGCTAGCGTTGCCCGCGGGTCGCCGGTCGGCTCGGTGCTCAGGAGGTGCACGGCCGTCCGGCCCGGCTCGGCGCCAGAGCCCAAGAGGACAGCCACCGCCCGCTCCTCCAGGAGCGTCCGCTCGGCGGCCAGCAAGTCAGCCTCCACTGCGCCCCTTACCAGCGGATGCGCAAAGCAGTTGATCCGGTCGCCGGCGAAGATCCCAGCACCGGCGAGCACGGTCGCCGCCGTGAGCGCCACCTCCCGCGTCAGACCGGCCACCCCGCACGCCTCGGTCACGCTCGCATCGTCACCGAGCACGGCCACCGCCCGTGCCAGCGATGCCGCCTCCGGCCCGAGGCACCCGACGCGAACCCGCAGGACGGCACTCAGAGATCGCGCGACACCAACGATCAGATCATTGAGCTGTGCCCGATTCACTGGCTTGCCGATCTCGGCGAATGCCCGAGCCAGCTGCACCACCAGAAACGGGTTCCCACCCGTCGCCTCATGCACGCGTTGACTCACGACTTCGTCAACCGCCTCGCCCCCGAGAGCCGCGAGGACGGCACCCGAACTACCCACCGACAGCGGGCGAAGCGTCAGCGCCTGGTCGGCGACAGCCGCCAGCTCCTCGAGCGCAGCCGGATCGTGCCCGCAATCCTCCGGCCGCCGCGTCAGGACCATCGCCACCGGCAGCTCGGCCAGTTGACGTGCCATCGCCGCGATCGCACCCAGCGTCGAGGCGTCCGCGTTGTGAAGATCATCCACCAGCACAACCAGCGGACCGTGCCGGGCGAGGTCGGCGATCATCCGCTTTGCCGCGAGGTGTAGCTGCCCGCCGGCGACCCCTCCACCCGCCGAGGGCCCCATCGCCCGGACGAGCGGCTCGGCCGCGCTCGCCAGAAGCGCTGCCCGCCGAGCCGGCGTGAGCGTCGCGAGGTGGTCTTCGAAGAGACCGCGGAACGTGATCAGCGGCACCTCGCTCTCGATCTCACTCCCGCGCGCCTTCAAGACCAGCAGGCCACGCGCGACCGCAAGCTCGGTGGTGAGCCCGATCAATGCGGTCTTGCCCATACCCGCTGCGCCTTCGATGATCGCGACGCTCCCCCGCCCGGTCAGCGCCCGGTCGAGCGCGGCAATCAGAACCGCACGCTCAGCGTCACGGTCGAACAGCACCGTGCCGGCCGCCGGCGTCCACACATCACCCCCAAGGCTCACGCTATCCCCCAACCGTCGAAGACGGTCCCTCGGGAGGCCCGACGCGCGGATCGATCCGCCGCACCGCCCCAGCGACCGCCGCCGCGAACGCCGTCCACCCATCGAACGCGCATAACGGCTCGCCGGCCTCGGCGACCGTGCCCCGCAATGGCTCGGCGCGGTCGATCTCGATCACGAGTCGCACCGGTTCTGTGCCAGATCGCATGTGCCTCCCACGCCGACGCTGGGGGCGAAGGGTCGCGCGCGCCCCGCACGCACTGGTCGCTGTTTGCGACCGGCTGTTCGGTGATCGTTCCAGAGTGCGACTCAAACCGCATCAGGGTGCCACCCTCAACTTAGGTCACCAGAGCACCACAACCTGCCGCTGACGGCCGGACATCACGTGTCAAACAAACCGGCGATCGCCGATCGGGTTCGTGATCGATGGGTTACGCCTTTTGTAGACACCGTCAGGTCAGACCACGACCTCGTCCACATGATGCGAGCCGCCGATGCTGCCATGGCTGCTGTCTCCTCGGCTCGTCTGTCTGACCGTGCTGGCCGCCTCGTGATCCGCGCGATGCCCCGGGGGAGGCATCGCCCTTGCCCTCAGCCCGTCTCCGCCCGGCGCTCCCGCCGCGCACCGGCCCGCCTACTGCGTGACCACAGGTGGTCGCCCCCTGCCCAAGTCGCGAAGCACAGCCCGCCGACCGTTCCCGTGACCGTCATCAGGACGCCCGCAGCTGCCGCCGCAGCCACGCCGTCGCTCCCGAGGATCAGCACCGCCGCCGCCGCGCCGACGCCCGGCCCGATCGGAAGCTGCCCGAGCGTCACGACGGCGATCAGGACGGCGACCGCGTCGAAGAGCGACGCGTCGACCCCGACCGCCCGCAGGAGCAGCCAGTTGCGAAAGATCTGAGCGAACACGGCCACCAGCACGAAGCCGACCAGCCGGATCCCGTGGTGAGTGCTGCGCACGATCGCAAGCCCCCGCCACAGCTCCCGCCCGGTGCTGAGCGCCAGGTGCCGCAGCCCGGCGCTGAGGCTGGCGACCACCGCCAAGCCCACCAGGGGCCCCCACCACGGCAAGCCGAGCGGACCAACCAGCGTGAAGGACGTCACCGCCGCGAGGATCGCCTCCACCGCGAGGATCGGGAACTCCGCCGCGATCAGCGTCGGCACCTGCGGGGCGACGGTCGGCGACGAGCGCCGCAACGCCGCGATCCGTGCCGCCACCCCGAGTTGGCCGTTGAGCAGCCCGCCCAGAACCTGCATGCTCGACGCCCGGAACAGCACCCGCCGCTCGACGGTCCCGCCGGCCGCCTCGATCGACAGATGCCACGCCTCGCTGCGCGAGACGAGGGCCACGACCTGAAGCATCGTGGCCAGCCCGAGCACCCACACGGCCGGGCCCGAGAGCGCCGCTTCAAACTCCCGCCGCCGGCCAGCCAGGACAGCGACGAGAACCGCCGTCGTCGCCAGCGATCCAGCCACCGTCAACGGGAGCCGCCGCCGCCGGGCGAACGCACGCACCGATCCGATCGTCGGGGGCACGACAGACTTCCGCGGTGTGCCGGCCGATTCCATGCCCGCCAAGAACCCTACGGATCGACACCGCGAGTCGCTCGCCCCGTCTGACACTCCGCCTAGACTGATTCGAATGCTCGGCTCCGCCGACCCGGACAAGGCTCCATGATCGACCACCCGGAATTCGCGGTCGAGCCGTGGCAGCTGCGCGAGACGCAGCTCAACATCGACCTGCTCGCCCAGACCGAATCGGTCTTCACACTCGCGAACGGCCACCTCGGCCTCCGCGGAAACCTCGACGAGGGTGAGCCCCACGCCCTCCCCGGGACCTACCTCAACGGCTTCTACGAGAGCCGGCCCCTCCCCTACGCCGAGGCCGGCTACGGCTACCCGGAGGCCGGCGAGTCGGTCGTCAACGTCACCAACGGCAAGATCATCCGCCTGCTCGCCGGAGACGAGCCGTTCGACCTCCGCTACGGCGATCTCCGCCACCACGAGCGGACGCTCGACTTCCGGGCCGGAGTCCTCCGCCGCGAGCTCGTCTGGTGCTCGCCGACCGGCCGCGCCCTGAAGATCACCTCGACCCGACTCGTCTCCTTCACCCAGCGCGCCGTCGCCGCGATCCAGTTCGAAGTCGAGCCCCTCGACGCCACCACCCGCCTCGTGATCCAGTCCGAGCTCGTCGCCAACGAGCCGGGGCCGCCCGCCGCCAAGGACCCCCGCGCCGCCGCCGCGCTCGCCTCGCCGCTCCAGAGCGAGGAGCAGATGGCCAGCGGCACGCGCGGCGTCCTCGTCCACTCGACCCGCGCCAGCGCCCTGCGCATCGCCGTCGCGATGGACCACATCGTCGAGGGACCCTCCGGAACCGACCACGCCGACGTCGACATCTGGGATGACCTCGCCCGCCTCACAGTCGCCAGCACCGTCGAACCCGGCCAGCGGCTGCGGATCGTCAAGTTCCTCGCCTACGGCTGGTCGAGCGACCGGTCGATCCCCGCGGTCCGCGACCAGGTCGGAGCTGCCCTCGCCGAGGCCCGCCACACCGGCTGGGACGGTCTGCTCGCCGAGCAGCGCGCCTACCTCGACGAGTTCTGGGCCGGCGCCGATGTCGAGCTCGACGGAGACGCCGAGCTCCAGCAGGCCGTCCGTTTCGCGCTCTTCCACACCCTCCAGGCCGGCGCCCGCGTCGACGGCCGGGCGATCGCCGCGAAGGGCCTGACCGGCCCCGGCTACGACGGCCACTGCTTCTGGGACACCGAGTCCTTCGTCCTCCCCGTCCTCACCTACACCGCCCCGACCGCCGTCGCCCACGCTCTCCGCTGGCGCCACCGCACCCTCCCGACCGCCCGCGAGCGCGCCACCCAGCTTGGCCTGCGCGGCGCGGCCTTCCCTTGGCGGACGATCACCGGCCGCGAGTGCTCGGCCTACTGGCCGGCCGGGACGGCCGCCTTCCACATCGGCGCCGACGTCGCAGACGCGGTCCTTCGCTACCAGGCCGCCACCGGCGACGACGCCTTCGCCCACGAGGTCGGCACAGAGCTGCTCGTCGAGACCGCCCGCCTCTGGCGCTCACTCGGCCACCACGACCCCCACGGCCACTTCCACATCGACGGGGTCACCGGCCCGGACGAGTACAGCTCGATCGCCGACAACAACGTCTACACCAACCTGATGGCCCGGAGAAACCTCCAGGGCGCCGCCGACGCCGTCGAGCGCCACCCCGCCCGCGCCGCCGAGCTCGGGGTCGACGCCGAAGAGGCCGCCTCGTGGCGCGACGCCGCGATCGGCATGGTCGTCCCCTACGACGCCGACCTCGGGATCCACCCCCAAGCCGAGGGTTTCACCCGCCACGCGATCTGGGACTTCGCCCACACCCGACCCGACCAGTACCCCCTCCTGCTCAACTTCCCGTACTTCGACCTCTACCGCAAGCAGGTCATCAAGCAGGCCGACCTCGTCCTCGCCCTGTTCGCCTGCGGCGACTCGTTCACGCCCGAGGAGAAGGCCCGCAACTTCGTCTACTACGAGCAGCTCACCGTCCGCGACTCGTCCCTCTCGGCCTGCATCCAGGCCGTCGTCGCCGCCGAGGTCGGAGCCCTCGAGCTCGCCTACGACTATTTTGGCGAGGCCGCCCTGATGGACATCGGCGACCTCGAGCACAACACGGCCGACGGCCTCCACATCGCCTCGCTCGCCGGGGCCTGGATCGCCGCCGTCGCCGGGTTCGGCGGGATGCGCGACCACGGCGGCCAGCTCAGCTTCGCTCCCCAACTGCCCGAGCGCCTCACCCGCCTGTCGTTCCGGGTCGGCTTCCGCGGCAGCCGCCTCCGCGTCGAGGTCGGCGACACCCTGACCTCCTACTCCCTGCTCGACGGCCCCCCGCTCGAGATCCGGCATTTCGGCGCGCCGGTCACCGTCGGGCACGAGACCCGGACGTTCCCGGCCACCCGCATTCCCCCGGGCGTCACGCCCGTCCAGCCGAGGGGCCGCGCCCCCGTCAGACGAGGCCAGCGACCCTAGATCGCCCGGCCGTGTCCCCGGCCATCGACCTTTCGTCCAGCCAGTCCTCCCTCCAAGCTCGCGCGTCTCCCCCGTGCTGCCGATGGGTTACAAATGGCCGGCGTGCAGACAAGCGAGCTCGCCCCCGAGTTGACCATCCTCACGGCGCCGCCGCCGATCGACGACTATCGCTACGCGACCGCGATCCTCGACGTGGACGGCCGTTACCTGCTCGTCAACCAGAGCTTCGCCGGTCTCCACGGCGTCGCCCCCGACGACCTCCGAGGCCGCAACGAGGCTGATCTGATCGCCCGCACCGTGGCGACCGCCCTCGCCGCCAACGACCGCCTCGCGCTCGACGCGCCTACCGCCGTCCTGACCGAGGAGCGCGTCGTCGACAGCGTCGGCCGCCGCCGCGTCGTGATGTGCCGGTGCGCCCTCCTCGACGGCGACCGCAAGGTCCACGCCGTCGTCCGAATGTACGGCTCCGCCAGCGCCCGCGACCGTGTGATCGCCGAGTTTCACCAGCTCCTCGACGCCCTCGATCCGACCGGGACTCGCACCCGCGAGTTCGAAGCCGTCCGCCTTGGAACGAACACGAACGCCGGGAGCCCTTCCCTCGGGGCCGGGGCCGGCCCTGCCGGAGCCGTGGCCGGCCCGGCGGGGGGCGAGGCGGGAGCGGCGGCCGGCCCGGGAGCCGCGCGGGCGGGAGCTGCTGGGGCGGGAGCTCCGGGGGCGGGAGCTACGGGGGCGGGAGCTCCGGGGGCGGGAGCTACGGGGGCGGGAGCCGGGGCGGGAGCTCCGGGGGCGGGAGCCGCGGGGGCGGGGACGGGCGCCATGCAGGCTTCGACCACCGGCGGTTCAGGCCGACCACTACCTGACGACGAGGCGATTCGCCTGGCAGGGGCCGCCGCGGAGGCCGAGCGTGCCGCCAGAGCGGCAGCCGAGGCGCTGCTGGCCGACGAGAGCGCCGCCCGGGCGAAGGCCGAGGCCCAGTTGGCCGATCAGCAGGCCGCCCGCGTCGCGGCCGAGACCGAGCTTGCCGACCAGCGGGCCTGGCGAGTGCAGGCCGAGGCGGAGCTCCGAGCCCAGCGTGACGGACGCGCCCAGACCGAGGCCCAGCTCGGCGCCGGGCGGGCGCTCGCCGGAAAGCGTGAGCACGACGCTCTCGTGCGGGTCACCGAGCTCGAGAACGCGCTGGCCACCGAGCGGGCCGCGCGGGCTGACGTCGAACGCAAGGCTCACGCCGCCGCCGACGAGCTCCGCCGCCTGCAGGCCGCCGCTGGCGCCGACGCCGGCGCGATCCGCCTGCAGACCGAAGCCGCGATCGCAGCCGAGCAGGACGCCCGCCGGCGGGCCGAGGCGGAACTCGATGTCGAGCGCGGTGAGCGAAAGCGGGTCGACGCCGAGTTGGAGGCCGGCCGTCGTGACCGCGAGCGGGCCGACGCGCAGCAGGAGGCCGCCCGGGGTGTCCGCGAGCGCGCGGAGGAAGAGCTCGCGGCCGCGCGTGACGCCCTCCAGCAGGCCGACGCAAGGGCCGACGCCGAAGCCGCGGAGTTTGCCGCGCTCGAGACCAGGTGGGCCGCCGCGCACGCGACGGTCGAATCCGCTCTCGCCGGTGCCCAGGCTGAGGCCCGGTCGCTCGCGGCGCGTCACCGGGATCTCCAGACCGAGCTCGCCGAAGCCCAGGCCAAGCTCCAGGAGACCCGGCAGGCCCTCGAGCTCGAGCGGGCGACCCGCGAGTCGCTGGCCGCCGACCTCGGATCCGTCGGAGCCCGCTCCGCCGCCGCCGAGACCGTGATTCGCGCGCAGGCGGCCGCCGTCGAAGCTCGCCTGGCAAGCGAGCGCAAGGCTCGGCAGGACGCCGAGAACCGGGCGCGCGAGGTCGCCACTCAGCAGGCGGCCGACCGAGCAGCCCGCGAGCAGGCCGAGGCGAGGGCCCGTCAGCTCGAGGTTCAGCGCGCCGCCGAGGTCAAGATGCGCCAGCACGCCGAGTCGAAGGCCCGCGACGAGGACGCCCGCCGGCGCGAGGAGGAGACCCGCCGCCGCGAAGAGGAGGGGCGGCGGCACGAGGAGGAGACCCGCCGCCGCGAGGACGAGGCACGCGAGGCCGCCGAGCGCCTCGCCAACGAGCAAGCGCAGGCCGCGGCGAGGGAGCGCACTGAGGCAGCCGCGCGCAAGGCCGCCAATTCCAGGGTCCAGGAGCTCGAAGCCCAGAACGCCGTGTCTCGCGGTGCGCGCCAGCAGGCCGAGGCACGGGCGGCGGAGCTCGAGGACCGGCGGGCAGCCGAGCAGGCCGCCCGCGAGCAGGCCGAAGCCCGCGCGAGCGAGCTCGCGCTCCAGCACGCCGCCGATCGCGACCGGCTCCAGAGCGTCGAGACACGTCTCCGGACCCTCGAGGCCGAGCACGCCGCCGAGCGACGCGCCCGGGAGAATGCGGAGGGCCGAACCCTCCAACTGGAGGCCGAGCGCCTCGCCGCCCGCTCCGCGCTGGACGCCCTCCGTCGCCGCCTCGACCCCAACGCCCCCGACCTGCCCTCCGCGGCCGACGATCTCCCGGTCTACCCGCCACGGGCGACCCGGCTGGTTGCGCTCGCTCCCGACCCGGCTCCCGCCGCTTCGATTCACCCCTCCCACCCCGCGCTCGGACGCGCGAGCCTCGCCGCCCCGCCGCCCGCGAGCCCCGCCACCTCGCCGCCCGCGAGCCCCGCCACCTCGCCGCCGGCTGCCGCCGGCGAGCCGGTCAGACCGCAGGCACGCCGATCGAACCGACCGTCATCCCGCCGGTCGCCGACGATCTATCGTCAGGTCACGGCGTCCGCCGACGGGACCCTTCCCGCCCTGGCCGCGCTTCTCGGCTCGGGCCGCGGGCCGGCGGCTGCCAAGTCGCTGCGTGCTGTTCTCCCCGCGGCTCTCTCATTGATCGGAGAGTCCTCCGGCTGGGACGTCGTCGCGATGTGGCAGGAGGCTCAGACCGGCCGTCCACTGACCTGCCTGGGCATCTGGACCAGGCGTGGGCACGAGCTCGACTGGTTCGAAAGCATCAGCTGGCACGCCAAGCTCGAGCTTGGCGACTCACCGTCGGGAGACATCGATGCCTCCGGTCGCCTCACCTGGGTCCCCGATCTCGGCACCGACGGCGAGGCTGACATCAGCGCTCGCGAGCGGACCGCGCGGGCGGCGGGCCTCACGACGCGGGTCGTCGTTCCACTCTCCGGCCCCAAGAAGATCGTCGGCGCGCTCGAGGTCCTCGCCCGCGACTTGCGCCAGCCCGATGACGTCGGCACTGCCCGGCTCGCGACCTGCGCCACCGCCCTCACACCGCTCCTGCTTCGCGACACACGGGACGCCGAGCAGCGGCGTTGGCGGGTCTGAACGTACGCGGACGCGGATCGCCAAGCGCTGCTCCGAGCGTGTCGGCCGGCAGCTGAGGGAAGCGGCCTACTTCGAAGCGACCCGGCCGGGCGGCCCGTGCACATGGACTACGATCGCCTGGCTGGTGTTGGCGAGATGGCCGCCCTCGACCGACGTCGCGAAGACGCGGTACAGGCCGCTGTGGGTCGGGTGGAGAGTGATCGCGTAACTCGAGCTTTCGATCGCCGCGGGCTGGGACGTCGTCGCGGTGACGAGCATCCACCGGCTCCCGACGAGCCGCTGCAGCGACACCCGAGCGCCAACCTCGGCCGGACGGATCAGACCAGAGATGGTGAGCGCCGTACCACTCCCTCCCCGCGATCCGCGAGTCACAGTCATCGTCACCGCGACCTGGACGAACTCGGTCAGCGTGTCGCTGACAAGTGGTTGGCCGGAACCCACGCCCACCACACGAAACTCCGTCGTCACCGGCACTGATGGTAGGTCGAACTCGAACGTCCCGGCGGCCGAGGCCAATCCGGGGCTGCCGACTATCTGAAAGCCGCCGGTGAACGGGAAGGGGTTCGCCTGGAGGACAACCGCGCTCCCGGCGCCGCCAGTTCCGTGAATTGCCCCCAAAATGCTGAGCGGCCCTCCCAGGAATCCCGGATTGGCCGAGGCGTTGATCGTCAGCGACAGGGGAGCCGCGCTCGTGGTGAACGTCTGATCTGCGCCGAACGTCGTCCCGAGCGCGTTGATCGCGACCAACTTGTAGTGGTACACGCTCAGCGGGAGGAGCCCGGCGATCTGACCGAAGACGCTTACCGGACCTCCCCCGGCTACGAGGCTCACCGTCAGACTCTGACCTCCGTACAGCTGGGTCGTGCCGAAGAGGAAGAAGTACGCCGTCGTCTGGCCGCCCGAGTCCACGACTCCCCTCAGCCTCGCCGACTGGTAGGTGATCTGATCCGCCGGGCCCGAGGTCGCCGATGGTCGGACGGGGACCGTCCGCTGGGCAACCGGCGCGTGCGGAGCCGACGCCCCACCGGCCGCCCTCGTCGGAGCGGCGATGCCCGTGGCCGCCGGCGCGAGCGCCAACGCCAGGCTCACGAGCCCGAGCTTCGCCAGGAGACCGCGGCGACGCCGCGACTCAGAACCCATTGACCCCACCACCCCCCATGTCGCCCGGGAACCTACACCCGCCGTCGGCGTTCACCTGATCAGGCCCGATGCAAACCCACTCCGCGCTTCCCCGCACTCCGTGGATCAGTACCTCCAACCACTTTCTCGCATCCGGTGGAACAGTATTTATCAAACGGACTAAATTCCTCCACCATTACCTACCGATCGCGGTCCGGATGACCATCTCTCTCGCTGGTGGAACACCACGACGCCACGACTGCGGCGCGGCGAGGAGGAAGTGTAGGAGGAGGAGCGGGAGGAACAGTAGGAGGAGGACGAGGAGCGGGAGGCGCAGGAGGGACGAACCGTCAGCGCCAACCCACCCCCGGGGGCCGGACGCCCAGCCGCCGACCAGACCTCCTCCTAGGCTTGCACGAGCTCGCGCGCCCGCTCGACGTGCGACCAGAACTCCCGCTCGAATTCCTCCCAGTGATCGACGTCCGACCCGGGGTCGGGATCGCTGTCCGAGGGTGCCTCGCCTCCCCCGCCGCCCCGGCCGTCGTCGTCGTAGTCGGCGAGGATGCACGCCGGCACGGCGCACACGAGTCCGATCGCTGCCATCGCGATCGCGACCTCGACATGGGCCACGAACATCAGCGGGCTCGCGACCGCGCAGGCGACGAAGCCGGCGAGCCACAGGTTGGCGGCTGTCCGCTTCGTGAGCAGTCGGAAGCCAACCACGACGAGGCCGGCAAGGACAGGGGACGCAGCGGTGAAGATCGCTGTCGACGCGTGGGGAGTGGTCATCACCAAGATCGCTTTCTGGGCTCGAGCGCGGCGTCGGAAGACAGCGCTCAGATGAGGGAGGAGTCCGTCACCTAAACGTCGGCCGCAAACGCCCGGACCTTGAGGATCTGTTGCTTCTGTGGCCACTACGCTCTGAGGATCGCCGACCGCCCACCCGATGATCCCCCGAGCCGTTCGACCGACCAGCCCCGGCACTCGCCCGGCGTAGAGGCAAACGCTGCCCACGGTCGCGTCGTCCTGGTTCGCCCGGCCGACGGCGGCTTCTATCTGCTCGACGAGCTCGGCACGCGGGTCTGGGAGCTCTGCGACGGCGAACGGTCGCTCGACCAGGTGATCGCCCTGATCGGCGACGAATCCGATCAGCCGGCGTCGGCGATCGCCGGCGACGTCCGCGAGTGGATCTCCGAGCTCCGCACAGAGCAGCTGCTGATCGATCCAACCTGACCGGCCGGGCGATTCCCCGTCGGCGCGGAGCACGAATCCCCGCAGCCTGGGCCACCTAGTGCCGTTCTCGTCAATAAACGGGCATTGCCGTGGGAGCAGGTGGCCTGGGTTCGGCTGGGTCCGTGCGGATCGAATCGGTCGGCGGTCGGGGGTCGGCGGTCGGGGCGGGTCCGGTTCGAACGTGATGGCCAGTCGAGGCAGCGCCACGGTGAACAACGATGACCAACCACGAACGACGTTCGCGAACAGCG
>JAXDHV010000085.1:0-2834 GCA_034664295.1 Solirubrobacteraceae bacterium
CGCGCCGGGCAAGCACGCGGCGTACGTGGTGCGCGGCCGGGACTTCATCCCGGACGGCGAACTCGGGGTCGTCGAGATCCGCGACGGCGACCGGTGCGCGAAGTGCGGATCGCCGCTGGAGATCGCCCGGGGCATCGAACTGGGCCACGTGTTCCAGCTCGGCACCGTGTACGCCACGACCTTCGGGCTGACGGCGCTCGACCAGAACGGGAAGCCGGTTACCGTGACGATGGGTTCCTACGGGGTAGGGGTCACCCGCGCCGTCGCCGCACTCGCCGAGCAGACCTACGACGAGAAGGGGCTGTGCTGGCCCCGCGGCGTGGGTCCGGCCGACGTCCACGTCGTCGCCACCGGCAAGGACGACAGCGTGTTCGCGGCGGCCGAACGGTTGTCGGCGGAGCTGGAGGCGGCGGGCCTACGGGTGATGTACGACGACCGGCGCAGCGTCTCGCCGGGCGTCAAGTTCAAGGACGCGGAGCTCATCGGCGTGCCGACCATCGTCGTGGTGGGGCGCGGCCTGGCGGACGGGACGGTCGAGGTCAAGGACCGCCGCACCGACGTGCGCCGCGAGGTCGCCCTGGACGACGCAGTCGAGGAGATCGCCGCCGAGGCGCTTCCCCGATGACCGGGCGGCCCGGCGGAGGCCCCTGATGGCCGCCCGTCCGCTGGCCGACGTCGTCGACCCGGGTTGGGCGCAGGCGCTGGCACCGGTCGCGGGACAGCTCGCCGCCATGGGGGACTTCCTCCGCGCCGAGATCGCCGCCGGCCGCACGTACCTGCCGGCGGGCGGGCACATCCTGCGGGCCTTCACCCGCCCCTTCGCCGACGTCCGGGTACTGATCGTGGGCCAGGACCCGTACCCCACCCCGGGTCATCCGATCGGCCTGTCCTTCGCCGTGGAACGCGACGTCCGGCCGCTGCCGCCGTCGCTGCGCAACATCTACAAGGAACTGCAGGCCGACCTCGGCCTCGCCCCTCCCGAGCACGGTGACCTGACCGCCTGGGCCGACCACGGGGTGCTGCTGCTCAACCGCGCGCTCACGGTGGCGCCCGGCAGGTCGGCGTCGCACCGGGACAAGGGCTGGGAGCCGATCACCGAGCAGGCGATCCGGGCGCTCGTCGCGCGCGGCGGGCCGCTGGTGGCGATCCTGTGGGGGCGCGACGCGCGATCGCTGAAGCCGATGCTCGGGCCGGTCCCCGCGATCGAGTCCGCGCATCCGAGCCCGCTGTCCGCCGCCCACGGATTCTTCGGCTCGCGGCCCTTCAGCCGCGCGAACGCCCTGCTGGCCGAACAGGGCGCCGAACCTGTCGACTGGGCCCTCTGAGGCGCCTACCCCTGCAGCAGGAGGCGGTCGGCGCAGAGGCCGGCGCCGATCGCCCGGTCGTCGCGCTCGATCTGAACCGTCAGCGGAACCGGACCATCCGGGAGAGGAAGGCCGTCGGCGCCCACCGCGTCGAGCGCCCGCAGCTGTGGCAGCGGCTGTGCTGGACCTTGTTCCGGTAGCGGCCGCAACTTCGGTTGATGCACCGTCGTTGCGTTCTCGTCGTCGTGTCCTCGTCCCGGCGGGACGTGCGGACAGCGGCGGTATTCCCCATGAAAGGCCCTCCCGTGGCACTCAAGCTCGAAGGACTGTACCCCGCGCCGGACCCCGAGCGCCTGTCGGAGGCGGCACGCCCACCGACCGCACGGGACAGGATGTCGGACCGGGTCACTACTCTCGGAACCGAGCGTCCGACCAGCAGAGAGACATCGAGTGAGCGACCGCCTGACCGACAGGTTGATAGTTCGAGGAGCCCGCGAGCACAACCTCAAGGACGTCAACCTCGACCTGCCCCGGGACGCGATGATCGTGTTCACCGGGCTGTCGGGGTCGGGGAAGTCGAGCCTGGCCTTCGACACGATCTTCGCCGAGGGCCAGCGTCGCTACGTCGAGTCGCTGTCGGCCTACGCGCGGCAGTTCCTCGGCCAGATGGACAAGCCCGACGTGGACTTCATCGAGGGGCTGTCCCCGGCGGTGTCCATCGACCAGAAGTCCACCTCGAAGAACCCGCGATCGACGGTCGGGACGATCACCGAGGTCTATGACTACCTGCGCCTGCTCTGGGCCCGCATCGGCAAGGCGCACTGCCCGGTGTGCGGCGAGTTGATCACGAAACAGACCCCGCAGCAGATCGTCGACCGGGTGCTGGAGATGGACGAGGGCACCCGGTTCCAGGTGCTCGCCCCGGTGATCCGCGAACGCAAGGGCGAGTACGTCGACCTGTTCGCCGACCTGCAGACCAAGGGCTTCGCGCGCGTGCGCGTCGACGGCGTCGTCCACCCCCTGACCGAGCCGCCGAAGCTGAAGAAGCAGGAGAAGCACACCATCGAGGCGGTCGTCGACCGGCTCGCCGTCCGCCCGGCCGCGAATCGAGCGGCCAAGCAGCGCATCACCGACTCGATCGAGACCGCCCTGAATCTCGCCGGCGGGCTGGTCATCCTGGATTTCGTCGACCTCGACGAAGCCGACCCGCATCGCGAGCGGCGCTACTCCGAGCGGCTCGCCTGCCCGAACGACCATCCGCTCGCCATCGACGAGCTCGAGCCGCGCTCGTTCTCGTTCAACTCCCCGTTCGGCGCGTGCCCGGTCTGCACCGGTCTCGGCACCAGGATGGAGGTCGACCCGGAACTCGTCGTCCCCGACACCGATCTCAGCCTCGCGGAGGGAGCGATCGCCCCGTGGGCCAGCGGGCAGACCAGCGAGTACTTCCTGCGGCTCTTGCAGGGCGTGGCGGAGGCCCTGGGCTTCAGCCTCGACACTCCCTGGGAGAAACTGCCCGCGCGAGCACAGAAG
>JAXDHV010000017.1:0-86343 GCA_034664295.1 Solirubrobacteraceae bacterium
CGGCCTTCGTGGCGCACCTTCAAGGTGATTCCTCCTGAGCTCGGCTTCGGGTCTTCAGCAAGCCAAAGAATCCCTGCTCAGTCGGACGTTTCCGCGCCCCCACACCAGGGGGCGCGATTCGTCTCACGGACCGCTTACTGCACGCGCCAGGTTAAACGAGCGCCCAGCGTGCGTCACCTTCAAGGTGATCCCCCAGAGTTGGCTTCTCGTGCTTCGACAACTCGAAGAATCCCTGCTCCGGCGGACGTTCAGCGGCCCCGACCACCGGGGCCGCCGATCGTTAACGCAAGATCCGGGTTAGGAGCGCCGGAGGGAGGTAGGTGGTGTCCACGGAAGCTTTGATTCCTGGCATGGCGAGGGTCGTCGGCGGTGGCGGGCCTTGGATCTTGGGACGACGTTCGCGTTCGTCGAGGCCGATGCGATGAGGGTGACGTGCCGTGATCATCGGGTCGTCGTGTGCGCCGTCCCCTGGGCCCGTCACAACTCGAGGTTCACGAGGCCGTTCGAGGACCAGACGGTGTGGCTCGCTGTTCATTGCTCGAAGACGACGGTCGCGGAGCTGATGCGCGTGGCGGACGATCGGTGGGATCCTCGAGCGTGTCGCTGGCGAGGCCGTCGTGGAGGTTTATCTCCTTGACGGTCTGCAGCGGATCGGGATTGACGAGATCTCGCACCGTCGGGGGCCGTCTGTATTTGACGGTTGTCGTTGATCAAGACACCGGCCGTCTGGTCTCGGCCGCCCCGGGCCGCGACCGCCGGACGGTCGAGGCGTTCCGCGACGCGCTAGGCCAAGAGCGCTGCAAAAGCGTGGAGTTGGTGTCCTGCGACATGGCCGGCTGGATCGCTGCGCCGATCGCCGAGCGGCTCCCGGGCGGGGTCCGCTGCGTCGACCCGTTCCACGTCGTGAAGCTCGCGACCGACGCCCTGGACGAGGTCCGCCGCGAGGTCTGCAACGAGGCCAGGCGCGCCGGGCAGACCCGCGATCGCCAAGGGCCTGAAGGGTGCCCGCTTCGCGCTGTGGAACAACCCCGAGGACCTCACCGGCCGGCAATCGCGAGGCTCGCCGAGATCCAGAAGACGAACGAGCCGCTCTACCGCGCCTACCTCATCAAAGAACAGTTCGACAGATCTACCGGTTCCCCCCAAAGCAGCGCGATAATCGCGGCGGCCTGAGACCACATGCAGGACCTCGCTACCGTAAGGTTGTACGGCACAAATTTGGGGGCGTGATCATGGCAACAAAGGTGGAGCGAATAGAGGCTCGACTCACCGGGATCGAACGCCGGCAGATCGAGCAGGCGGCTGCGCTTATCGGCGAATCGGTGTCCGCATTTATGGTTCTCGCAGCACTGGAACGCGCTGACGTGGAGCAGGCCACGACGGTCGTACCCGCTAACTACTTCGACCTGTTCGTAGCATCGCTGGACGCACCGGACGAGGCGCCGTCGCTCGCTCGTGCGGCAAGCGCGGCAAGACGGCGCAGGCAGATCACGGCGGCGTGACCTATCGAGTTGAGCCGCTCGCCTCGCATCACGAGCTCGAGACCTTTCGCTGTGGCAGGCCCTCGTTGGACGAATGGCTGCGGCGACATGCCCGCAACGCGGCGGGCCAAGGCACGCGGACCTACGTCCTGCTCGCCGAGCCTGGCAGCGACGTTGCGGCTACTTCGCGATCGCACCCCACTTGCTCGGCCGCGGTCACGCGCCCAAGAGCCTCGGTTCGGGAGCGCCGGAGCGGATCCCTGCGATCCTGGTCGCGAAGGCGCTGGACGAACGCCTCCATGGTCGGGGGCGGCAGCGAGCTGCTCATCCACGCGTTGAGCACGATCGTCGTCGCAGCCCGCGCGGCGGACGGTCGCATCATCATCGTCGGCGCGATCGACGAGGCCGCCGCGGGCTTCTACGGTTGCCACGACTCCCGGGAAGTCCCGGTACTACCCAGCGGCTGCCGATGAAACCCAGCACAGCGGCGGGCGCTCTGGGTGTGCCCTGGCCATAGACCCGGGGGGCGTAAGCGTGGTGCGCTCCCCGCGGTCATCATCATCAGCGTGAGCGTACGGCCATACCGTCCGCACGTGCGGCGTGGCACTCAGCGAACGACGCGCGGGCGCTGCGCGCGCCACGCCCGGACAGCTGCTGGGAGCCAGCGCGCGCAGTGCCACTGCCAGCGTAGGCGCGCGGCGATCAACCCGCCTCGACCGCGTCGGGCGAGCGGGTCGCGGTCGGCAAGGACGACCGGAGGGGGATAGAGCTTCACCGCGACGTAGCGCAGCCGCTCGCGGACGGTCGCGTACTCGGAGACGGTCAGGAGCGACAGCGTCCCGCGGGGATGGTCGCTCTGGGCCGTGCGGAACAGCGCGTAGGAGGCCGTCTCGCCCATGGGAAGCGCGAGCCGCTCGGCCAGGTCTCGGGTGTCCGAGATCACCCAGAGACGATGTCCCATCTCCCGTTCGAGCCCGAGCGACCGGGCGAGCACGGCCGCCTGATGCCAGGTCGACTGCGGGACGAGCGTGCCCGCGCGCCGCAGGTCGCGTCCGGCACGTGAGAGCGCGTTGTTGCGCGGGCTTATGTGTAGCGCGAGCAGCAGCGTGCGCGCCACCGCGCCGGGAGCGGTCACCGTGACGCCAGCGACGCTCAGTGTCTCGGTCTCACGCGTCATCGCCGCCCACGCGCTCCGCTCTGGGACGGTGCGCATGCCGTTCGGGACGCGATGAAGATCGACGTTGGCGCGGTCGCTCGCCCGCTGGTAGGGCCGTGCGTGCGGCAGGTCACCGGGGGGCATCGCCGCAGCCTGGGGCGCGTAGCCAAGGCGAACAAGCACGCGGTGCGCATCCTCGGCCTGACCTGGCGCGATCAGCAGGTCGACATCTACGTAGGGTCGCTGCGTTGGGTCGTCCTGGTAGAGCCACCGTGCCGTCACGGGTCCCTTCAGCAGCAGGCACTCCACGCCCGCTCCGTTCAGCGCGACGATCGCCTCGGCTGCCCACGCGTCGACGCGCATCTGGTGCGCGCGGACCACGAGCGCACGGTTGTCGATCGAGGCCAGGGGCGCCATCACGCGAACACGGCGGCGGGACCGCATCCGGGATGGCGGCCGGTCCGCGATGCGCTGCCCCGTTCCAGCCGCCGGCTCTGGCGGGTCATTCGAACCCGGCGAGCACCACGAAGCGCTCGAGCTCGCCGTGCCCGATGATCGGCTGGCCCTGAACCGTGACCCACGCGTGCGCCTCGCCCACAGTCAGCTTGCTGACGCCGAGTTGCAGCTGTCCGTTGATGCCCCGGTGATGCAGCATCCGCTTCACCGCGATCGCCTGCCGGAGACACGTTGGATGCCATGGCAGGAGACGGGCGGCCCGGAAAACGGCCCATCCGACTCGCTGCGCCTCCCGTAGCTGAGCCACGTTGACCTGCTCGCTCGCGGCGCCTGTGCGCAAGCTCCCCAGTCGATCTGTTCGTGCCGACGGCACGAGGCGCAGCTCGAGCGAGACGCGCGTCAACTGGATCGCCGCCTCGACAACACGGCGACCGTGAGGTGTCGCCAGCGTCGTCACGCGGGCTGCCCGGCGCACTCGGCCGGGAACATTCATTCGAGCCTCACGAGCGTACTGTAGCTAGGCTAAAATCGCTGCGCGTGCTCGGTTCGCACCAATACCGGCCGCGTCGCAGAGGATCGCTGGGTTGCTTGCCGGGAGTCATGGCGCAGCGATGAGCACGGGTGACCTCCCGTCTGCGCCTGGGGGATTCCGAGGGTTCCTCGGAGCGCTGATACGCGAGCGTCCTCGGCGACTCGGCTGGCTGATCGCAGTGCAGGCGGCTTCCGGCTTGGGCCAGGCGGCCGGCGTGGTGTTGCTGGTGCCGCTGCTGGACTCAGTAGGCGTCCGCGCCTCGAGCGGCATCTCGCGGTGGACTGTCGGGGGGTTTCGGGCGGTTGGTCTGAGGCCGACGTTGGGGACCGTCTTATGCGTATATGTCGCCGTGACGGCGGCGACCGCGGCGCTCGGCGCCTACCAGAGCGTGCTCTCGACGCGGTTCCGGCTGGAGTTCGTGGATCACCTGCGAGCCCGTCTCTACGGCGCGGTGGGGCGCGCCGAGTGGCGCCATCTGATGGGACTTCGCCAATCCGATGTCCTGGCCGTCCTGACGACGAACGTTGCGTGGGTCGGGGTCGGGGTGCTGGGGGCGCTGCAGATCGTCGTCGCGGCGATCGTCGTGTCCGCCCAGCTTGTGGCCGCGACTCGAATCTCCGCGCCGATGACAGTCCTGGCGGTCGCCAGCGGAGCTGCGCTGATCGCGGGGGTGTGGCCCCTGGTGCGTCGTAGCCGGCGTCTCGGCGCAGAGCTCGTGGAGCGGACCCGCGGTGTGGTGGGCCTAGCGACCGGATTCCTCGACGCGCTCAAGCTGGCGAAGGCCTACGGCCGCGAGCAAGAGCACCTCGACGAATTCGAACGCGCCGTCGCGGGATCCCGCCGCTCGCAGGTCGAATTCGCGCGTGCGACTGGGATCGCGAACGCCGCGCAGCTGGCTCTGACCGCCCTGCTGTTGGCCGTGACTGTCGACGTGGCCGTCCGCGATCTTCACGTGCCTGTCGGCTCCCTGCTCGTCATCGCGTTCGTGTTCACGCGCGTGGTCTCGCAACTGACGTCCTCGCAGACCAGCATCCAGCAGATCGCTCAAGCTCTGCCGGCATTCGACGAGGTGATGGGCCTGATCGCGAGCTGCGAGAACGCGCAGGAAGCCTCTGCGGACGCGCCCGTGAAGCCCGCGCGGATCGGAATCGGCGGCGGCATCCGCCTCGACGACGTTCACTTCAGCTATCCGCCGCGCGGCGGGGACCCCGTCGAGGCGCTCTCTGGCGTCTCGCTGGAGCTCTCAGCAGGCTCGATGGTCGCGCTCGTCGGACCCTCCGGAGCCGGGAAGACGACCGTGGCCGACCTGATCGCCGGCCTGATCCTGCCGAGCGCAGGTGAGATACGGATCGACGGACAGCCGCTCACCGCAGACCGCGTGCTCGGGTGGCGGAGCTCGGTAGCGCTCGTGCCCCAGGATCCGTTCCTGTTCCACGACACGATCGGGGCCAACCTCCGCTGGGCGCGTCCCGGTGCCACAGGCGACGAGATGTGGCACGCTCTCACGCTTGCGGGCGCCGCCGACTTCGTCGAGCAGCTGCCGCGGCGGCTTGAATCGGTGGTCGGCGACCGGGGAATGCGCCTCTCGGGCGGTGAGCGGCAGCGGCTGGCGCTCGCCCGCGCGCTGCTGCGAGACCCGGACCTCCTCATACTCGACGAGGCAACGAGTTCGCTCGATACCGAGAGCGAGCGCGTGATCCGCACGGCCCTGGCCGCGCTGCGCGGGCAGACGACGATTCTGGTCATCGCCCACCGGCTCTCGACGGTGAGCGAAGCCGATCAGATCGTTGTGCTCGACGCCGGGAGGGTCGTCGAAGCCGGCAGCTGGTCGGAGCTCTCGCACGTCCCGGCGGGTCGCCTGCAGGCCTTGATAGAGGCCGGAGCAAGTGGACCCATGCCCCTCAGCCGGCGTGGACCAGGTAGTACGCCTGGCGCAGTCGCCAGTCGATCGCATACGCGCGCTGTAGATCGTGAGTCGTGACCGAGAAGCCGGCCGCCTGCGCAAGCCGAGCGAGGTCGTCAAGGGTCACGTCGCCAGAGAGGTCTCGGAGCGCGAGCCGCAGCGAGTCCTGGCGGCGCGCGGCTCGGAGAAAATCCAGGGCGGCTTGGATTCCCGTCATGCTGGCTCGCTGGCCAGCGCCATCAGCACTGTCGCGGTCGTGAAGACGCCGGCATCGTCGAAGGTCGACGTGCAGCTCTCGACGCCGGCGGGGTTGGCTACCTCCGGACCGGGCACTCTCAGCCGGGCTGACGGTGGCCATGCGCCATCCGGGCGCTGATGGGCTGAAAGCCAGGCGATGCAACGGCGACGGTGATCTCGCGTGACCGCAGGGTCGTCGACCAGGTTGAGGATTCGCACGCACAAAGCTGTCGCGAACGCCGACTGCCGCACCGACCCGTCGAGGCCGATCCGCCCCACCGCCCAGACGGCGGCCGCCTCGACACGTTCCTGATCCGCCGAACCCGGGGTCGCGTGGAGCGCGTCGGCCGCGAGCGCAGTCGTGTATTCGGCATCCTCCCACCAGTAGCCGGTCCAGCTGCCGTCCTCCCGTTGTGCGCGGCGCAGGAACTCGAGGGCGGGACGGCATCCCAGGCAGGCGGCAGCCGCCGTTACGCACACGTGGGCGGTCCGCGACCAACCCACAGAGTCTGCGGCAGAGGGCAGGCCGAGAGCGCCGTCTCGATAGGTCGCCAGCCCGCCGTCGGCGAGGATGTAGCCGTTCAACGCCTCGCGCGATCGTCGCGCCGGCGGCGATGCGCCCTGTCCGAGCGCCGCAGCGAGCCGGAGTCCCCAGGCCGTGCTGTCGGCATCCGGTGGTGCCAGGCGATTGAACCCCCATCCGATTCCGGGTGGACGGCGCTCGACGAGCAACGCCCACCCGTCGCGCGCGGCCCGCTGGGCGCGATCGCTGGCGAGGCCGGCGAGTACGGCGCCCACATACGCGGTGACCCACTCGTCGCTCGCGCCGGCCCTCCACCTCCGATCGTCTGAAAGCACCCCCGAGAAATCCCGCCACCAGCCGCTTTGTGTGCGCCTGGCGAGCAGGAAACCCAGCGCTCGGTCGATCGGTCTGCCGGAGGGCTCTTTGCGCCCGTCGGGGTCGATGCCGCTGTGACCGATGTCGTCGTGGTCGAGCGGCGGCCGAAGCCAGGTGTGGAAGTACCCGAAGTAGGCCTTGGCCTCGGGCAGTCGCGTACGGCCGAGCGTGATCTTCACGTGACTCAGTCGGCGTTCGAACGCGCTCAGACGGTCGGCCCCCTGGAGCAGCTCGTCTCTGATCAGGGGCGCCGGCCAGGATGCGGAGCTACTGGCGGGTGTCGTGAGGCCGGGCCACCCGACGAGCGCCTCGCGCTTCGCTCGATTGCACCAGCCCCATTCGACCAGCTTTCCCAGGAACGCCGACCAGTCTGGGTCCGCCGGGGGCTGGCCATCCAGCGCACATTCGAACCCGAGCTCCGGTGAGACGGCGACCCCGATGTCGAGGCAGATCGCAATGCGGTCGACCAGCCGCCGTAGCTCTTCGAACACTCCGACCGCTACCGGGAGAGCCCCTGGCCAGCCTACGTGTGACAGATAGTCCGGCAGACTTTCGCCGTCCAGCCGCTTGACGTTCACCCGCACCGAGGGCTTGGGTCGGCCCAGCATCAGGCCCACGTGGCTGATGAGCGCTCCGTCGGGACAGGCATCGAAGCAACGCTCGAGAATCATCCGCGAAAACCCGGCTCTGCCTTCGCCGATCAGCGCCGCGATCATGGCCGCCGTGGTCTGGAATCTGTTCGTCCCGTCAACCGCGGCCAACGCCAGAAACAGCGACAGCGGCGGAAGCTCTGTCGAGGCGATTTGGGCGGTCCCATCGAACTCCAGCCACAGCTCTGCGCACGCAACGTGCAGCGGATCGGCGGGGTCAGACCACCGCGCCAAGAACTCGTCCAGGCGCCCTGCCGTTGGGCCGCTCCAACCAGCGCGACGGATGTGCTCTCGCAGAATCTGGGGCTCGTGATCGCGCGTCGTGAGCCATTGCTGAAGGTCGACACGGGAGGAGGACCCAAGGCGCACCTCGAATCCAGCCCGCGGGAGCGGCGCCAGCCTGCGCGTCAGCTGCCGCAGTTCCGATGTGAGCGCCGGCGGGATCAGCGCCGGCGGGAGGCTCGGTGCCAGCAGGTCGAACGAGTCAGCAAGCGAGGGGAGCACGGCGCGGGCCGAGCTCACATGCAGCTTGCCTGGTCTTGGAGGATGGCGTCCCGCAGTCCAGGCAGGTGCTCGAGCCCATCCGGACGCTGGACCCTGCGCAGCCGAACGGCGGTCGAGAGCCGTCCGAGGCTCGCGAGCTCGTCGGCCTGTCGACTTGCGCTGAGAACCGCGAAGCGCGCCGATCGATGCCGCAGCAGGGTCATCAGTCGGTCTGCACCCCGGATCGGCTCAATCAGCGCAGTATCGAGATCCGGCCGGCGCACGACGGTGTAGATGGAACCGATCCGGACGCCCTTTCGGCCGAACCGCCAGCCCCCGTCTCCGTCGCCAGTCGACAGCTCGACGTATCGCTTTTCTTGGCCGGTGAAGACGAGTGGCATCCCAGCCCGGACAAGTCTGAAGGCGTCGATCGTCTCCGGTCGCAGTCGCAGCCGCGGATAGCCCGGGTGGACCGTCCATCCCGCTGCGTCCTCGGTGATCGCGGCGACGTCGTCGGACAGAACCGGATGTCCCGCGCGAGCCAGCGCCGCCGCAAGGGTCGATTTGCCGCCGCCATGGTCGGCGAGGATCAGGGTGGCGTGCGACCCGACCGCTACGGCGCAGCCATGAAGGCTGACCGTGCCGCGCAGCCTGAGCGCAAGGCCAAGCACCGGACCCAACAGCAGGGCCGACACGTCGTCGATGCTGGCGAGCGGCGACGTCTCGGTCCAATCGCTCCAGATCCGCGTGCCGTCGCGGGAGATGACGAACTCGATCGCGTCCTCGGGCGTGGCGTACCGCAGCCGCACTTCGTCCCGAGCCCCGTTTCGTGCAAGCGCTCGCTCGTCGGCACCCACGTTGAGATGGATATCTGGTGGCCGCCCACAATATTCTGGGGACGGCAGGAGATGGGGAAGCGCGCGATTGGCACGCAGGGTCAGCCCGTAAACGGAGTAATCGAGGGCGCGGCCGTACAGACGTTGGATTTTCCGGCCGCGCTCGTTAGCTATAGCTGGAGGGACACCGTCTAGCTGGTGTAGCCGGACCCGTCAAAGTTGGTCGAGCTCGGACCATTCGCTTGCGTCAACTCCTGCAGCGAGCCGAGTTCCCGTAGTTCAGGACGTCCATATTTGCGCTTGGCTGACCCGGTCTCGCGTGCTGTGGTTGCCCCGACCAATGCGTTGTCTGGCACGGTTGTCCTCTCGTCAGGCTACGATCAGGCTCTGACCGTATCACGGGATCGCTCGTGCGACATATCTGGTGGCCGCCCATAATCCCCTGGGGATGGCAGCGGATGCGGAGGCGCGCGATTGGCACGCAGTGTCAGCCCGTAAACGGAGTAATCGAGGGCTCGGCCGTACAGACGTTGGATTCTCCGGCCTCGCTCGTTGGCTATAGCTGGAGGGGTACCGCCTAGCTGGTGTAGCCGGACCCGTCAAAGTTGTTCGGGCCCCCGACATTCGCTTGCGTCAACTCCTGCAGCGAGCCGAGTTCCCGTAGTTCAGGACGTCCATATTTGCGCTTGGCTGACCCGGTCTCGCGTGCTGTGGTTGCTCCGACCGATGCGTTGTCTGGCATGGTTGTCCCTCTCGTCAAGCTCCGATCAGGCTCTGACCGTAGCACGGGATCGCTCGTGCGACAACCAGTATGCGAGCGGAAAGCAATGCTCGAATGTGCCGAGGATACGGCCGCTCGGCGGAGGAGCCGCGATCAGCGCCAGCGCGCGCGGCAAGTCGAGGAACTCCGCGATCGCCGGTGTGGAGATCAGCTCCTCGCGCCAGCGGCGCGTTTCCGGACGCCGCCCGAGCGTGTACAGCGGGTGGTCCTCGTCGATGCCTTCGCCGGCCCGATGCAGGCTGGTCTTCGGACGCAGCCTGACAGCCTCCGGAAGCTGTCCTTGCATCGCCTCGCGGAGTAGTCGCTTGTCTTCTCGCCATGGGATCGGGGGTGTTTCCAGCACGCATCGGACTAGGCGCAGGTCGAAGAAGGGAAATACAAGCTTCACTGGCAGGCCGAGCGCACCGTCGTGCGCCGACCGGAACATGTCCACCCAGAAGCTCGAGAGCATCATTTCACGAGTCGAGGCCTGCGTCGAGAGCGACTCGATCTGCTCCTGTCGACCGGCGAGGTCGATTCGCCGCGCGAAGGCTGGGTTGATCCAATCCGGCACGGCGGCCCTGGACGGCCGGTGAAGCCGCGTCCTGACCGCAGTTCGTAATCCGAATCGCGGCAGACGCCCCCGCCGGACGGCCGCTCGGGCCAGGTCACGCCACCCGGCGGACGCCCGGCCCGTGGCGAGCAGAGGGTCGCCGCCCAGTCCCGTCAGCATGACTGGCGCGAACCGAGAGACGCGACGAATCACCTCGTAGTCCTGCGACTGCTCAGCTATCCCCCAAGGTTCGGGAAATACCCACGTCGGCGCGTGATCGGGACCGCGCGTCATGTAGTCCTCGGCGACGACGTGCTCGACTGGCAGGCCGAGACGCGCCACGACCTGGTCGGCGTAGCTTCTTTCCTCCTCGGCGATGAGCCACTCGAAGATCACCGTGTAGGCACGCAGATCGAAGGGGAGCCCGCGCGCTTTCATGAGTCGGTGGGCTGTGACTGCGATGCTCGTCGAGTCAAGGCCGCCGCTCAGTTGGGTCCCGATCGCGCCGGTGCGGAGTCGGTCGCCGACCGCTTCGTCGAAGATGGTCGTGAACCGCTCGACGTGGTCGTGCGCTCGTCCGCCGCGAGCAGACTCGACCCCCTGCGTCAGGTTCCAGTACCGGCGAACTCGGGTGGCGTCGCTTGTCCACGTCAAAGTGTGCGCAGGTGGCAGCGCGCGAATGTCGGCAAAGGTCGTCGTGCTCACATCCATGTTCCGGCCACACAGGAGGAAATCCCCGATCACACGCTCGTCAAGCCTGTCTGAAACCGCCGGATGGGCGCGGACGCTGCGCAGTACGTTGCTGAGCACGAGGCCGCCCGGGACCGTCGCGTAGTAGAGCGGCGTCACGCCGAACTGATCACGAGCGCAGAACAGACGTCTGGCCGCCGCATTCCAGATCACGAAAGCGAAGTCGCCGATCAGATGCTCGACGCAGCCTTCGTTCCAGACTCCGTAGGCGTGGAGGATGAGCTGATCGTCGGTCGGGCTCGCCTCCAGTCGCCGGCCGTGGGCCCGCAGCGCGCGGACGAGCTCGTCCTGGCCGTCGACGCGAGCATCCGCGATGATCCAAACGCGACCGTCGAGGGTTGACGGCTGGCGTTCGGCACGCGACTCGCTGGTGAAGTTCAGGGGCGCGTGCCCCAAGCCGACGCCGCCGTCGAGGCAGCTGCTGTGGCGGTTGGACGCATTGGGGCGAAGCGCACTTGTCAATCGCTCCAGCAAAGGCCGGTCGACCGGCGCCCCCCGGCCGTCCACGACGCCGACGATGCCGCTCACGAAGAATTTCGCGCGGTCACGAGCCCGGCGGCCCGTAGGCGGTCGAGGAGATCGTCCAAGTCGACACTCAAGGTTGCCTCATCGACCTCGAACTCGTCGAGCATGAGAGCTTTCAGCGCGCCCATCTCCCGCTCCTCGGCGAGCAGCTGCCAGACGCGCGTGCCAACGGCGTCGAGCGCGTAGTAAAGCCCCTGCTCACAATCGAAGAGGACCGTCTCGCCCTCGATTTCCTGGTGCAGCACCGAGGGTGCGCGCGTGAACGAACCAGTGGACGCGGGGTTCTCCTCCAAGGCGTGAAGCCTACTCGGGCGACCCGGGCATCAAAGCCGACGCGGGGACTCGAGCCCCGGACCCGTCATCAAATCCCCGGAGGCCGTTGTGGCCGTGGCGCAAGCCGTCGCTTCCACCACGGTTGAGCTCCCCAGCGAGCGAGATCGGCCATGTATTGCCTGTTCAAGCTCTGCATCGGCGGACACGTGCGGGCTCGCCGCGGCTCCGACGGCCTGCCTCTCCGAGAGCAAGGCTGTGGCTGCTCAGCGCCGCGGCAAGGGTGGGCGCGTGAAGGACTCGGTCAGTGGAGGCCCATCGGCGCAACATGGGCCACGGGTCGTCCTGCGGTAGGGCTCGAAGCGGCGGCGTCAACGGGATTGAACCGGGGACTCTCGTCGGGCCCGCAGCCCTCGATGATTGCGGCATGCGAGGATTCGCCGGCCCGTCCGGGCGGTAAGCTTCGGCTACGCGAGTTCCAGTCGGACAACGCCGCCTGAAAACGGGGCGTTGGCACGCCGGGGGAACGCGGGCCGCGCGGACGGGTTCTTCCCGTCTCCTTCCTACTTTCGCGCGAGCCCGACCTGCAGGGGGGAGGCGATTCAGGAGGCCGGCATGCCCGGCACCGATACACCGCCGACCCACTCGGGTGGACCGAAGAGCGCCGCGATCTCTAATTTGACAGTGCGGCTGCTGAGCCAGTACACCGGACGGGGACCGACGAAGGCCCGGACCTACGTCCACGACGATCTCGTGACGATCGTGCTGAAGGACACGCTGACGAAGGCCGAGCAGACACTCGTCGACAAGGATCAGAACGGCCTCGTGCTGACGACCCGCGCGACCTTCCAACAGGTGATGCGCGACGACTTGGTCGCCGGGGTCGAAGGGGTCCTCGGACGGAAGGTGATCGCGTTCTTGAGCGCCAACCACATCGACCCTGACATCGCGGTCGAGTCGTTCATCCTCGCTCCCGCCGAGCACGTGGCGGTCGAGACGAACGGCGGGTCTGCCGTCTCCGCCACAACCACCTAGTCGCAAAGTCCGCCATGGGGAGAAGCGCCCTGGCGCGCTCCGGTCGGACGGGTAAGCTTCGACTACGCGAGTTTCAGCCGGATGACGCCCCTGAATTGGCGTCGGCACGGCAGGGAGACGCGGGCCGCGCGGACGGGTCCTCCCCGTCTCCTTCCTACTTTCGCGCGCGCCGATCCCCAGGGGGGAGGCGATTCAGGAGGCCGGCATGACCGGCACCGATACATCCACCGCCCATCCGGGTGGAGTGAAGACCGCCGCGATCTCGACGTTGGCGGTGCGCCTGTTCAACCAGTACACCGGCCGCGGACCGACCAAGGCCCGAACCTTCGTAGACGACGATCTGGTGACGATCGTGCTGCAGGACACGCTGACCAAGGCAGAGCGCGTGCTCGCCGACAACGACCAGAGCGCCCTGGTCCTGACGACCCGCAAGACGTTTCAAGACTTGATCCGTGACGACCTGGTCGCTGGGATCGAGGGAATCCTGCACCGCAAGGTGATCGCGTTTCTGAGCGCCAACCACATCGATCCGGACTACGGGGTCGAGTCGTTCATCCTTGCTCCTGCCGAGCACGCCGCACCGGAGGTCGACGGCGTGTCACCCGTCCCAACCAAAGCCGAATAGCCTCACGGACCGCTCGCCAGGTCGGCGACGGGCCGATCGCCATCAAGCTCGCAAGGTTCCAGGTTCCCCGGACCTGGCCGTCTCGCCAGCTAAGCGCCCCACTCGGTTGTGAATCGTTCGCTTCGCTCGGCTGCGGCCTGCCGGCCGGCTGGGGAGCGGGCGGTGGCATTCGGCGCGAGGCGGACACCGGCGGCGTCGATCGACGTCAAGCCCGTGCGTTCGAGGGCCGATCGGGCGGCCGTCGCTTTGCCCGGCACGGATTCCTCGGATGAAGATGTCGTGGACGCGGAACCCGGGTGGCGCGTCTGGTCTCGGCTGACGTCGTAGCGCTCGCGGTTCACCGGAGGATCGTCGGTGAGGTACATCGGGATCGCCGCGCGGGCGCGGGCAAGGCAACGCGGGCATCGGTCCAGCATCAGGGAGGGGGCACGGAGACCGATCGTCAATCCGCACCTCGGGCAGTTCATGTAGGACATCGCATCTCGCTCTCGGACATCGACGAATGCGACGGCCCGACGCGGAAACCGCTTCGCGATCACCGGTCGTACCAGCGACAGATGCTCCCGTGACCCCTTTTTCCGAGGACACGAGCGCTAGGCCCAGCTACCCACGTTTCGCGCGGCCGAAAACGACCCGGGAACCCGTGGAGGACCGACGCTGCGGCGAGCTAAGTTCCGCAGAAGGTGCGGTAGGCACCAAGGCTCGGTGGGGCTGGCGCGGCGTATCGGTCGAGTCCCGGTCGTTGGTCAAACGGCTGGGTGAGCGCGTCGAGCAGGCTTTGGAACGGCTCGAGGTCGCCGGCACCAGCCGCAGCCAGCGCCTCCTCGACTTCATGGTTTCGGGGTATGTAGAGCGGATTGACCCGGTTCATCGCCTCGGCGATCGTCGCTGGGTCGGCCGCTTGCAAGAGGACCTGGTGGCGCCAGCGCTCCGACCACGCGTCGAAAGCGGCGGGCTCGTCGAATAGCGACCGCGCGGGTGCCGGGTCGCCGCCGCACACCGACGAGGCCAGCATCCGAAAGCACGTGGTGAAGTCGACCTTCTGTCCCTGGAGCAGCCCCAAAAGGTCGTCGACGAGCGCGTCATCCTCGCCTGCGCGGTCCGCCAGGCCCAGCTTTGCGTGCATCCCGGCGAGCCAGTGTGCGTGATAGCGGTCGGGGAACGACTCGAGCACTTCGATGGCCTGGACAAGCGCCGTCTCGGGCTTGGCGTGCAAGAGGGGCAGGAGCGTCTCGGCCAGCCGCGCCAGGTTCCACTGGGCGATGGCCGGCTGGTTGCCGTACGCGTAGCGTCCGTCGTGATCGATCGAGCTGAACACGGTGGCGGGGTCGAAAGCGTCCATGAAGGCGCACGGGCCGTAGTCGATGGTCTCGCCGGAGATCGCCATGTTGTCGGTGTTCATGACGCCGTGGATGAACCCGACGAGCATCCAGCGAGCGATCAGAGAAGCCTGCGAGGCGACGACGGACTCGAAGAACGCGAGGTATGGATTGTCGGCGTCGCGCGCCTGCGGGTAGTGGCGTGCGATCGCGTGGTCGGCGAGACGCCGCACGAGCGCCGGATCACCGCCGGCCGCCGCGTACTGGAAGGTGCCGACCCGGATGTGGCTCGCCGCGACGCGCGCGAGCACCGCGCCGGGCAGCGGCGTCTCCCGCACGACGTCGTCGCCGGTCGCCGTCACCGCGAGCGCGCGGGTGCTCGGAATGCCGAGGGCGTGCATCGCCTCGCTGATCACGTACTCGCGCAGCATCGGGCCGACCGCGGCCTTTCCGTCTCCGCCTCGCGCGAAGGGCGTGCGGCCCGAGCCCTTGAGGTGGAGGTCGCGACGGCGGCCGCAGAGGTCGAGCACCTCGCCGATCAGCAGGGCTCGTCCGTCGCCGAGGCGGGGCGAGAACCCGCCGAACTGATGGCCGGCGTAGGCCTGCGCCACCGGCGACGCGCCGGTGGGCGTGACGTTGCCAACGAGCGCGGCGACACCGTCGGGTGCGCGCAGGGCATCGGCATCGAGGCCCAGCTCGGTGGCCAGCGCCTCGTTGAGCGCCAACAGCCGGGGCGCCGAAGCCGGGGTGGCCCGCCATGGGACGCACAAGCCTTCCAGCTCACGGGCATAGGAGTTGTCGAAGGCGAACAACGGCGGCGCAGCAACGCTCACGGTCTTCAGACTAGTGCCCCCACGAATCCCGCTCATACGGCCCGGGCGACCCCGCCTGAGTCCGGTCAAGGCGCGGAGATGCATTACCCCGCCACCTCGGGCCTGCCGACGAGCGGTTCAGAGCAGATCGACTGGGCACAGAATCCCGGGTGCGCTGGCCAGCCGAGCGTCCGAGCCCTACAGACGAGAAAGGTAAGGGGGCCTTGTCGGGCCGAGGACGAGCTTCAGGTCGCGGAGTGCGGTGGTCAAAGGTGGCCGCGGGTGCTGCTGGATGCGGCACGTGGACGGAATCTGGTCACCTTGCCCAGCGTTCTCTTGACCATCACCCGCAGCCGCGCGATAACGGTGCCTTCCCACACGATCAGGGCAATCCATCTCGGGCCCGGGTTCCAATCTGGCACCCCGAGCTTGGCGTTGATCCGCGCTAGCTGTAAGGGGGCGGCAATCCCGTAGGCGGCGCGCGCGCCGCGCAGATCGCCACGTTCAAGGAGGAGCTCTCCGAGCGCTACCGCCGCCTCCAGCACGGCGAAGCCGGCCTCGCCGGTGCCGATTGCCTCGCGAAAAGCCGCCTCGGTTTCGGCTTCGCGTCCCGGCTGGCGGTCGAGCACGCAACCCAGTCCATGCCATGCGCGCTCGTCACCGGCGTAGATCGCCTCGCGGTAGACGGCTTCGGCTTCCTCGGCGCGGCCCCGTGTGAGAAGCAGCTTGCCGAGGCCGAGCCGGGCATCGCCGCTGCCGGCTGCGATCGCCTCGCGGTAGACCGCCTCAGCATCCGCGTCTCGCCCCGACTGCTTGGCCAGGAGCACGCCAAGGCTGTACCGGGCATCGCTGTCGCCGGCCGCGATCGCCTCGCGGTAGAGCGCCTCCACCTCCGCCTCACGCCCCGACTGGTCGACTAGGAGCAGGGCGAGGTTGTGCCAGGCGTCGCCACTGCCGGCCGCGATCGCTTCGCGGTATGCCGCCTCCGCCTGCGCCTCACGCCCCGACTGGTCGGCCAGGAGCCGCCCGAGGTTGTAGTGCGGAATCGGATCGCCCGCCGTGATCGCCTCGCGGTAGGCCGCCTCCGCTTCCTCCGCTCGGCCGTCTCTGGAAAGCAGGTTGCCGAGGCTGTTCCACCCTTTGCGCTCGCCGGCCGCGATCGCGTCGCGGTAGGCCGCCTCTGCCTGCGCCTCACGCCCCGACTGGTCGGCCAGGAGTAGCCCGAGGTTGTAGTGCGCAGACGGATCGCCCGCCGCGATCGCCTCGCGGTAGGCCGCCTCCGCCTCGTCCGCTCGGCCGCCCCATTCGGAAAGCAGGTTGCCGAGACCGTTCCACGCATCGCTGTCGCCGGTCGCGATCGCGTTGCGGTAGGCCGCCTCCGCATCTGCCTCGCCCCCCTCTCCGTGGTGGGCAAAGGAGCGGGCGTCGACTGCTTTACCGTCCATGCGCAAAGTATGTCTGGGATGGCTGGCTTAAGTTAAGGCAAACCTCATCGGCTGGAAGCCGCCGCGTTCGCTGGTGAGCAAGGTTCTACACGGCGCGTGGCGACTCGTGTAGTGCGTGGATGGTGGAGCGGGTGAATGTAACGCTGGATGACCCGGAGGCGGCGAAGCTGATGCGGCTGCCTGAGCGGATGCATGTCCAGCCGGGGACCGTCGCGCGGTCTTTGCTTGCGCACGGGGCGGTTGGTGCTCAGCAGGAACAGGAGGTCCTCGTCCTCGGCGAGTCCCTCCATCTGGTTGAGCAGCTCGAACAGGACGCCGCCGTTGCTGAAAGGCATCGTCCGTTCGCCGGGACGAGGTCGATGTCCTCGAAGACGAAGGTCGCCGGAGCGAGATCGCGGCCGATTGCCAGCGCCTGCTCGATCAGGCTGAGCCCGTGCCCGGTCAGCAGGATCGTCGTCTGCCCGGGCATCGCGTGGAGCAGGTACAGCGTCTTGCCCGTTCCGGGACGCCCTTGGAGCAGCACGGTGCGTTTGAGGTGCCGGCCCCCCGCCCGCAGCCTGTCGGCGTTCCCGATCGCATGCCGTGGGTGCTGCCGGTCGCGCGCGACGGAGGCCGCCCTAGGTCTTGGAGACGAACGGGAGTCCGCTGAGGTCGGTGCGCAGAGCGTCGAGCTCTCCGGCGAGCTCGCCTCGCATGCCGTCGAGGCGTCCGGCGAGGTCGTCGATCTTCGGCAGGAGCGCGTCGAGCTTGTCGGGAAGCGGTGCGAGGCCGGCCTCGACTCGTCCGAGATCGTCGTGGACCGGCTCGACGTCCGACTTGATCTCGACGAGCTCGCGCCGGAGCACGCGGAGTACCTCATGCACGGTCTCGACGTCGTCGGCCAGCCGACGCGTGTCCCCGGGCATGCCCGCGAGATCCGCCCGCAGCAACCGCAGCTCCGAGTGGAGATCTTCGACGGCGTCGGTGCTCGCAGCGATCCTCGTCAGGGCGGGAGGAATCGTCCGAAGACCGCGCAGGATGCGCAGGGGCAGTGCCAGCGCGTCGACTAAGCCGGTGGCGGCCGATCCGGCGCTGCTGGCGACCAGCGGGATGAGCACCCCTATGCCCCTGGCTCCTCGCCCGGCGGAGGATCGCTGCGGACGAGTCGCCCGCCGCGAAACGTGCCGGCGGCGATCACGAGGGCCGCCGCGACGAGGATGATGTCCTTGAGGACGTACTGGCCCTCGAGGGTCGGAGCGTGGTCCGGACCACTGAAGAGGCGGCTCGGTAGCAGCACGAGGGGCGCGAGGATCCCGACGAACTCGACTGCCAGGAGCCAGACCGCGAGTCGCATCCAGCGGTTCGCGAGCAGACAGGTCCCGATCAGGCACTCGAGCGTCGCGATCGCGACGAGGGCCGCACTGCCCGGCACCAGACCGAAGAGGAGGATGCGCGTCGTTGCCTCGGTCAGGTTCTGCGCAGGGCTGACCCCGGGAAAGTACTTGAGGACGCCGAAGCCGAGAAAGACCGCACCGACAGCGAGGCGCAGCGCGCTGATGCTGTGCTGCACGAGCTGGTGATGGATCCGGTTCTCGAGCCGCAGCAGCTGCCTGTAGGCCAGGTTCACTCCAGGTTCTACCGCGCGAGCCGCTCGGTCGGATCATTCGCCTGGATTCGAGTGGGCCCCGCTCGGATCGGATGGGGGACGGGCGGCCATTGCTGAACGGCATCGTGGCGTTCTGCCGCGACGAGGTCGATGTCCTCGATGACGAACGTCGCCGGAGCGAGATCGCCTCCGATTGCCAGCGCTTGCTCGATCAGGCTGAGCCCGTGCCCGGTCAGCAGGATCCTCGTCCGCCCGGGCATCGCGTGGAGCAGGTACATCACCGACAGCGTCTTGTTCGTTCCGGGAGGCCCGTTCGGCCCAGTCATCGCAGCGAGCCCTGTGTGATCGATCTCACACTTCGCGGACGGGCAGTCGGCGATGATGCTGAGGCCGTGAATATCGGGACGCAGCGCATTGCTCGGACCGACCTGCCGGTGATGCCGCGCTACGGCTGGTTGAGTGCGCTGGGGGCACTGCTGTGCGGGAGCATCGGCGCCCTTCTCGGGCTGTTCTCGCTCGCGTTCGTCTTCGGTGTTGTCGTGCACGTTCTGCCGGGCAACGTCCCCGGAGGTGCGCCCCCGGGGGTCGGATGGCCGTGGCGGATCGACGGGGCATGGGCGGTGCTCGCCGATCTCGGGCCCCTGCTCGTCACAGGAGCCCTGCTCGCCGCGACGATCGGCTGGTTCGTCGCGCCGCACGCGGCGCACCCGCCCGCGCGCTGGCCGATCGCCCTGTGCGCGACGCTCGTCGGCTGGATCCCGATCTCACAGTCCGGTCGGTCTGGACTGGTCGGAGTGAGCGGAGGGGTGGCGTTCCTGGCGATGTGGTGGACGACCCGCAAGACGTCTGAGATCGTCCGCCCCCGCCTCCCGGGCACCACCCACCCGGCAATCGCAATCGCCATCGCCGGCGTGATCGCCACGGCGCTCGCGGCTGCGTCGGTCTCCTACGCCGCGCTCCACCCGCTCAGCGTCGGGTCGTGGGCTCCAGCCGGGGGGGTGACACTCCACAAGGGCAGGACGGACCGCTTTGCGATCTCGATCTACAACCTGGGACCCCTCCCGGTCCGCATCCTCGGGGTGTCGATATCGCCGAGTCGCGATCTGCGGCTGGTTGGAGTCGAGCGCTCCGGCCCACGCACCGAGGGTCCGACGATCGACTCGCTCTACTCACCGGCGGGAACCTCGCGAATCCCGTCGGCCGGAGAGCTCGAGCTCTGGCTGACACTCGCCGGACCAGCGCACTGCCTCGGGAGGACGCCCACGGTCGAGTCGGTGGACCTACGGTTGGTGGTCGCCGGCCTGAGACGCACCCAGCACGCGAGCCTCAGGCCCGGCGCCCTCAAGGTCAGCTGCCGGCCGTAGTGCCACTGACGAAGCTAGCGGACACATACTCCTTGTACACACGGTGCCTACCTGTGATCATCGGCTGATGACACATTCCCGCGGCAGTGACGCTGGTCGAAGCGAGCTCCAGGTGACCCTCGCCACGCTGGCCCTGATCCCGTTCGGCTACGGCCTGGCCGGCATGCTGATGGGCCCTCGCAACGTCCCGGGCAACCGGATCGAGGTCGATGCGTCGTTCGACAGCGAGTTCCGCTTCGTCCACGCCTTCTGGTTTGCGACGGCGCCCGTGATCTGGTCGACGCTCGCCCGGATCGAGCAGGATCCGGCAGCCTTGAACGCGGCCCTGGGGACAGTGGTCCTCGGCGGGTTCGCTCGAATGTTGTCCTGGAGGGAGGTCGGTCGCCCGCGGGCGATCTTCGTCGGCGGGATCGGACTCGAGCTGGTCGTCATCCCCGGGCTGTGGGCATGGAAGCGCCGGGTGGTACGCGCGGCCGAGGCGCCGGCGGTACCCGCGTAGACTGCTGCGCCGATGAAGAACTCGCGACGGTGCCCAGTGGGCCAGAGGCGGCCGATCGCGAAGTGACAAGCTCAGGCGATATCCCATTCGGCGTGCGCTGGGAAGATGACGTCGCGGCCCTGGGCGAGGTTCGTCTGGCGATCGATGTGGGCGCCAACGAGGGACAGACCGCCCGCGTCATCACTGAGGCCTTTCCGGCTGCGCGGGTGTTCAGCTATGAACCCGTCCCGCGAACGTTCGAGGTGCTCCAGCGGCGGTTTGCCGACTCCCGGCAGGTCACCTGCATACGCGCGGCGCTTGGCGCGGACATTGCGACCGCGAGAATGGTCGATGGTCCGATCTCGGGCCAGAACACGCTGCTCACGCAGGCCAAGCCGGATGCACCGACCGTCGCCGTGCCGGTCACGACGCTCGCGGCACAGGCGATCGAGCACGGCTGGGACTTCATCGACCTTCTCAAGATCGATACGGAGGGCTTCGAGGTGGAGGTGCTCACCGGCGGTCTGTCCCTGCTCGAAGCGGGAAGCGTGCAGTTCATCCTGGCCGAATGTGAATTCGTACGGCGGCCGGGTGAGCCGCACGGCTGCTTCACAGACATTCTCGCGCTGCTGGCACCGCTCGGATACCGCGTGGTGTCCTTCTACACGGCGGCGGTCGATCGCCGAGGCTGGGTCTGGGGAAACGTGCTGCTGATGCGGGAGGGAACTTTCCCCGAGGTCTACTCTTCACCCCACCGTCCGTCGTAGCAGCTCCTCAGATGCGCGCCTGATAGCGCCCGAAGACGTCGCGCATCGCCCCGCAGACCTCGCCCATCGAGCAGTTGTCGCGCAGCGCCTCACGGATCGGGAACATCAGGTTCCCGTCACCCTTCGCGGCTTCCCGGAGCTCGTCGAGTCGCCGGGCGACGAGCTCGTGGTCGCGGTTGGCCTTGAAGACCGACAGGCGGGTCAGCTGGTCGCGCTCGGATTCCGGGTCGACGCGGAGGATGTCCTCGATCTGGATCTCGTCCTCGACGTACTTGTTCACGCCGACGACGATGTCCTGTTCGATCCGGTAGCGCTCCTGGTAGCCCCAGGCCGACTCGTCGATCTCCTTGATGATGAACTGGATCGCCTCGACCGCGCCGCCCAGCTCGTCGATCTTTTCGATCAGCCCGTACGCCCGCGCCTCGATCTCGTCGGTCAGCGCCTCGACGAAGTAGGAACCGGCGAACGGGTCGACAGTGTCGGCGGCGCCCGACTCGTGGGCGATCACCTGCTGTGTGCGCAGGGCGATCTTCGCCGCGCGCTCGCTCGGCAGGGCGAGGGCTTCGTCGAAGCCGTTGGTGTGCAGCGACTGAGTCCCGCCGCAGACGGCCGCGAACCCCTGTAGTGCGACCCGGACGATGTTGTTCATCGGCTGCTGGGCGGTCAGTGTCACACCACCGGTCTGGGTGTGAAAGCGCAACATCAGCGACTTCGGGTTCTTCGCGCCGAACCGCTCGCTCATGACCTGAGCCCACATCCGCCGGGCCGCCCGGAACTTCGCGACCTCCTGGAAGACGTTGTTGTGGCCGTTGAAGAAGAACGCCAGGCGCGGGGCGAACTCGTCAACGCCGAGGCCGGTGTCGATCGCCGCCTGGACGTAGGCGATTCCGTTGGCCAGCGTGAAGGCGACCTCCTGGACCGCCGAGCACCCCTTCTCCCGGAAGTGATACCCCGAGATCGAGATCGTGTTCCACCGGGGAACGTGCTCCTTGCAGTAGGCGAACAGATCGGTCGTCAGGCGCATCGACGCCGCCGGCGGATAGATGTAGTTCCCGCGGGCGGCGTACTCCTTGAGGATGTCGTTCTGTGTCGTTCCTCGCAGCTTCTCGCTCGGCACGCCCTGCTCCTCGCCGACCAGCTGGTACAGGCTGAGCAGGACGCAGGCCGGCGCGTTGATCGTCATCGACGTCGAGATCAGATCGAGCGGGATACCGTCGAAGGCCGTTCGCATGTCCTCGAGTGTGTCGATCGCCACGCCCGTCCTGCCGACCTCCCCCAGGCACCGCGCGTCGTCTGAGTCGAGGCCGAGCTGGGTCGGCAGGTCGAAGGCCATCGACAGGCCGGTCGACCCGTTCGCCAGGAGGTACTTGTAGCGCTCGTTGGACTCCTTCGCTGACGCGTAACCCGCGTACTGTCGCATCGTCCACAGCTGTTTGCGGTACATCTCTCTGTGCGCGCCCCTAGTGAATGGGTAAGCGCCAGGGCTGCCGAGCTCGAGGGGGTCGGGCAGGTCGTCCTCGGTGTAGAGCCCCTGGATCTCGATCCCCGAGTCGGTGAACCGCCGGGGATCCTCCGGGCCGACGACCGGCGCCACGGTCAGCTCGTCGCCGGGTTCGTCCTGGGGTCGCGGTCGGCTGGCCATCGGCCCCGAAGAGTACCGTCGGCCGATGGCTCTCACCCTGGTGGTCGCCGGCTACACCGACCACGGCGGCAAGTCCGCGCTGGTCGGGGCGCTCGGGCTCGCCGGGCCCGACGCGGCTGACCTGGTCGCGGCCGACCGGCGGCCGCTGAGGGTGATCGACCCGGCCGGTCCCGACGAGCTGCTCGACGTGCTGCTCGCCGCCGGCCCGCTCGGAGTGGACGCCCATCTGCTGGTCGCGCCCGCCGACGAGGAGATCTCCGCCCAGACGCGCGAGCAGGCCGCCCTCCTGCGGGCGTTCGGCATCGACTCCGGGCTCGCCGTGGTGACCCGCGCGGAGGTGGCCGATCCGGCGGGCGTGCTCAGAGAGATCGGTCGACTCGTCCCGAGCACGCAGGCCCATGCCGTGACGCTTGAGACCGGCGACGGCGTCGATGCCCTCCGGAGCGGGCTCGCCGGCCTGCTCGCCGGGCTTCCCGCCCGTCTTCCCCACCCGGCCGCCCGGTTCGCCGGCGAAGGGCCGCCGCCCGAGACTCGGGTGATCGACGCCGCGCTCGACTTCGGGCCCGATCGCGAGCGCGAGCCCGAACACGGTGCCCGCGTCGTCGTCGCGCTCGGCGGCGTCCTCGTCCCCGCCCGCCTGCACCGGCTCGGCGGCCGCTTCTGGCAGGTCCGGCTCGACCGTCCGCTTCGCGCCGCGCCGGGCGATCGCCTCGTCGTGCGGCGGGCCGATCCGCCGGCGACGCTCGGCGGCGGTGTCGTCCTCGATCCGGCGGCGTCTCGGCATCCGACATCCAACGAGGTGATCGTCCGGCTGACGCGGATCTCCCGCGGCCAGCCGCCCCTCCCGCCCGACCCGCGGCGGCCGGCGCGGCGTTGACTCGCGGTTACTCTGGTCGCATGCCAACGTTGGTGCTCGGCAGCCCTCCGCCGGAGCTTGTAGCTCTCCTTGAGCGCCGGCGGCGTGCAGGCGTGGATCATCTCGACGAGTTGTGGGAAGGCGTTCTGCACGTGGTTCCCGGTGCGAGCTTCGAGCACGCGCATCGGCCAGCAGCTGGCCGTTCTGCTCGACGGTCCGGCACGCGCCGCCGGCCTGCTACCCGCGATCAGCGAGTTCAACCTGGGCGAGTCAGAGCACGACTTCCGCGTCCCGGACGGCGGACTCCACCGCCCGGGAGCCGCCGGCGTCTGGCTTTCGACTGCCGCGCTCGTGCTCGAGATCCTCTCCCCCGGCGCCGAGACCTGGCAGAAGCTTCCGTTCTTTGCCGCCCATGATGTCGACGAGGTTCTGATCGTCGATCCGACCGAGCGGACGGTCGCCTGGCTCGGGTTGCGCGGCGGCGAGTACCAGCCGATCCAGCGGAGCCGACTGATCGAGCTCGGCCCTGACGATCTCGCCGGGCGTCTCGACTGGCCGTGAGGCCGGGGCCGGCGTCGTCGAGGCCCGGTCTGCCGGGCGCATCCAACGCACCGAGGCGACCTTCGAGCCGCTGCCGTTCGATGCCGGCGCCGCCCGGGCGTATGGGCGCGCCCATACCGCGTTGGCCGCCGGAGCGGTCAAGGCCGGGGGCAGACGTGCCGTCGACCGAGGCCGGTGCGTTTGGATGTGACGGACCTCGCGCAAGCGGGTAGGAGACCGGCGACACCGGTCACATGGGCAACCCGAGAGGAATCGAATGACCGACAAGAACGTCGACGAGGCCAAGGGCCGCGTCAAGGAAGCCGCAGGCAGCCTCACCGGAGACGAATCCCTCAAGCAGGAGGGCGAGACCGACCAGGCCAAGGCCTCCGTCAAGGACGCCGTCGACCACGTCGCCGACAAGGCGAAGGGCGTGCTCGACTGACCGGCCGCGGGCGGGGGCGCGGCCGGCGGCCAGGCGCGGTACAATGATGCTTGTGATGGGGGATCTCGCCCTCATACGGACTACCGCTCCACAGTGCCCGTCGGCTACCTTCCGAAGGCCGATTCGATGGACAGCGTGTCCCGGTGACGGAAGTCCCCAAAGGAGCACGCGGATGATCCGCGCTCGGGAAGGCAGCGATGCCGCCCACCGAAGTATTCGACCCCAACGACCCGCCGGCGTCGGCCGCCGGGTCTGGCCACCCTCGTGACGGAACCGCCGAGAAGCGAGACCAGGCCGCCCAGCGACGCGACGACGTCGCCGCCCAGCGCGACCTGAAGGCCGACATCGCCGATCGGCGGGCCCTCGAGCTCGACGGTGTCGCTGTGACTTCCGAATCCCGGACGCCTGAGGATCGCGAGCTCGTTGCGCGGGGGCTCGAAGGACGCCAGCGCGCCGCCCGTGATCGCAGGCGGGCGAAGTCCGACCGCATCCTCGCGGAGGCCGACCGCGAATCCGGAGAGTCCGATCGCGAGGAGTCCCGGGCCTGGGGCCACCTCGCGGCCCTTGTCGACTCGTCCGAGGACGCGATCATCGCCAAGTCGCTCGTCGGCGAGATCGAGACCTGGAATCGCGCGGCCGAGGAGCTCTTCGGCTACACCGCCGCCGAGGCGGTCGGGCACCCGCTCGCGATGCTCGTGCCTCCCGAGCGGCGTGAGGAGTACGCGTGGATCCTCGCGAAGCTCGAGAGCGGCGAACGCATCGAGCCCCTCGAAACCATCCGTCTGACCAAGGACGGCCGGCGGATCGACGTCGCCCTCCGGATCTCGCTCGTCCACGACGCAGATGGCAAGGTCGTCGGCGCGGCGTCGAGCTCCCGCGACATCACCGAACGCGTCCGCATGCAGAAGGCCATGCGCGCCGCCGAGGAGCGTTTCCACACGGCCTTCGACCGCGCGCCGATCGGCATCTGCCTGCTCTCCCTCGAAGCCGACGACGCCCGCCTGCTCCAGGTCAACGCCGCCCTGGCCACGATCCTCGGCCGCCCGTCCGACGAGCTGATCGGCGCGCCACTCGGGTCCCTGGCGTATGCGGAAGATCGCGAGGAGGCAACCACGAGGCTCCGCCAGCTGACGCTCGGCCACACCGACCACGTCGAGTTCGAACAGCGCCTGATCCACCGCGACGGGCACGCCGTCTGGGTTCTGCTCAGCAGTGCCGTCCTCTCCGAGGGCGATGGACAGCAGACGCTGGCGATCACCCATGTGATGGACATCTCCGACCGCAAGCGCTCAGAGCGCCAGCTCCAGCACCTCGCCGACCACGACGCCCTCACCGGCCTGTTCAACCGTCGGCGCTTCGCCCAGGAGCTCCAGCGGTCGCTGCGGCTCTCAGCCCGCCACCGGGATCCAGGGGCCGTCCTCTTCCTCGACCTCGACGGCTTCAAGTTCGTCAACGACACCCTCGGCCATGCCGCCGGCGACAAGCTGATCGTCCGTGTCGGTCGGCTGCTCGCTGCCGTCGTCCGCGAGACCGACACGCTCGCCCGGATCGGGGGCGACGAGTTCGCCGTCCTGCTCAACCGCTGTGACGGTCCCGCGGCGCTCGTCGTCGCCGAGAAGCTCCTGGCGACCCTCCGCCGCGACGCTCCGACCGAGCACGGCGACCGCCGGCCCCACGTGTCGAGCTCGATCGGCATCGCCATGTTCGGCGAGGGCGACCTCCTCGGGCCCGACGAGCTCGTCGTCCAGGCCGACATCGCGATGTACGAGGCCAAGCGCGCCGGGAAGGACCGCTGCGCCGTCTATGACCGAACCGCCGGGCCGAACAGCCTGATGTCGATCCGCCAGAGCTGGAACGAGCGGCTCCGCCGGGCGATCAGGGATGACAGCTTCGTGCTCCACGCCCAGCCGATCTCGCCGATCGGCGCCGGTGGGACGCCGGCCTTCGAGCTGCTGATCCGTCTGCCGGACAACAACGGCGACCTCATCGCGCCCGCGGCATTCCTCTTCGACGCGGAGGAGTCCGGCCTGGTCGGGAAGATCGACTACTGGGTGCTCGAGCAGGCCGTCCAGCGTCTCCACGACAGCCACGCGGCAGGTCAGGACCTGATGCTCAGCATCAACGTCTCCGGCCGGACGATGAGCGACCCCGGACTTGGCGACCACCTCGCCGCGCTGCTCTCCCGGACGTCGATCCCCCGCGGGCGGCTGATCGTCGAGATCACCGAGACCGCGGCGATCAAGAACCTCGACTGCGCCCGGACCTTGGCCGGGCGACTCCGGGGCCTCGGGTGCATGCTGGCGATCGACGACTTCGGCGCCGGGTTCGCATCATTCTCCTATCTCAAGCTCCTCCACTTCGACTACCTCAAGATCGACGGCGAGTTCATCCGCAACCTCTGCGCCACCCCGACCGACCAGCTCGTCGTCGAGGCGATCGTCACCCTCGCCCGCGGGCTCGGGACGCGGACGATCGCCGAGTTCGTCGGCGACGGCGCGACCGTCTCCCGGCTGCGGGAGCTCGGCGTCGACTATGCCCAGGGGTATCACGTCGGCCGTCCGAGTCCGCTCGACGAGCGGCTGCCCTATCTGATCAGTCTGCCGGTCGGCGGGCGGCTGCTCGGGCGCTGAGCAGAGGCGGCGAATCCGGTCCGGCGAATCGCCGGTGAGGCGCGAGCGTCCAGCGGGTACCGGGTAGACCGGAACGACCGTCAAATCACGAACGAGGGAGCGGAATGGCTGAGACATGCGCCCACGCTGGTTGCAACTGCCCGGCGAGAGAGGACGGCTACTGCTCGGATTCGTGCGCCGCCCACAAGGGCCACACGGGAAGCGAACCCCACGCCTGCGGGTGCGGTCACCCGGGCTGCCACGCCGAGACGGCGACCGCCTGACCCGGCGGTCAGATATCGGAGGGCCCCGCGTGAGCGGGTTGCGCGACCGGCCGCGGGGTCACCGCGGCTTGTTGCGCAGTTCCTTGTGGCGAATCGGCTCCACGACGCCCAAGGTAGGCCCAAACTACTACCTACCCGTTTTGGGACGAACTGACCGCCCCGTCAACCACGAGATCACCGAGAGCGGACAGGGTGACTCTCTCGCGAAACTACTTGCCGGACTCCGGCAACTACTTTCCGAAGAGACCTCAACAACGCCCCCACCCCTTCCACGAATCGCGCCGACACCCAGACGGCCGATCCGGCGGGCGTGCTCCGAAAAATCGACGGCTCCCCCCGAGCGCCCGCGAACGCGCCGCCGGCCGCAGTCGCCTATCCTCGATCGCAGATGGCCACCTGCCTTGTAACCGGGGGAGCCGGTTTCCTCGGATCGCACCTCTGCGACGAGCTCCTCCGGCGGGGGAACCGCGTGATCTGCGTCGACAACCTCGAGACCGGGTCGCTCGTCAACATCGAGCACATCCGCCCGCCGGCCGACTTCGTCCTCCTCCACCGGGACATCATCGAGCCCTACCACGTCGACGAGGCCGTCGACTTCGTCTATCACCTCGCGTCCCCAGCCTCGCCGATCGACTATCTCCGGCTCCCCCTCCACACCCTGAAGGTCGGCTCCTACGGGACCCATCACACGCTCGGCCTCGCCAAGGCCCACCGCGCCCGGTTCCTGATCGCCTCGACCAGCGAGGTCTACGGCGATCCGAAGGTCCACCCGCAGACCGAGGACTACTGGGGCCACGTCAACCCGATCGGCCCGCGCGGCGTCTACGACGAGGCCAAGCGGTACGCCGAGGCCCTGACGATGGCCTACCACCGCCAGCAGGGCGTCGACACGGCGATCGTCCGGATCTTCAACACCTACGGCCCCCGGATGCGCCCCCACGACGGCCGGGCGATCCCCACCTTCATGCGCCAGGCCCTCGCCGACCGGCCGCTGACGATCTTCGGCGACGGGTCCCAGACCCGGTCCTTCTGCTACGTCTCAGACCTGATCCGCGGGATCATCGGCCTCGCCGAATCCGGCCACCACCACCCGGTCAACATCGGCAACCCCAACGAGTTCACCCTCCTCGAGCTCGCCGAGGCCGTGATCGAGGTCACCGGGTCGCGCTCCGAGCTGATCTACGAGGCCCTCCCCGTCGACGATCCCCAGCAGCGCCGGCCGGACATCACCCTCGCCCGCGGCCTGCTCGACTGGGAGCCGGAGATCGAGCTCCGCGAGGGCCTGAGCCTCACCCTCGAGAAGTCCGGCCGCGACCGGCTGCTCGGGCACGCCGCTCCCTGACCCACGAGGTCGACGATTGGCCTGCGGATCGGATGGCTCGGGATGTGCGCAGGGCGCAGGGCGGCGGCCGGGGGGCGGTTGCCGAGGAGCGGGGGAGGTGAGAACGGCTCTGGAAAAGCTTGCGTGAGGCCGGGTCGGGCGGGTGGGAGTCGAGCGGAATCCCCGCTACATGTGCGAGAGTGCGGCGTTGGAGAGGCAAGATGCCACGAGTCCAGGGGTTGGTCCGCGCTGTGCTGGAGTCCGAAGGAGCTGTCGAGGAATCTCGCTCGTCTGCGCCGGTGACGGCGTCGGGCGGGCTGCGCCAAAGCGCGGAGTTGAGCGACCGGGACGTCCGGTCGAAGCGGCCGCCGCAGCTGTCGTTCCTGCTCCGTCTGGACACTCTCCGGCGCCTTGCGCGGATCGTCATCCTCTTGGGGCTGGACTTCGCGGGGGTCTTCCTGGCGATCTTCACGGCCCTCTGCCTGAAGGGGTTGCTTCGGACCGGCCTGGACGTCGGGGGGGTCTTCCAGCAGACGATGGATACGGTGTCCTTCGCGTATCTGGTGACGGTGCTGCTGTTCGCGAGGTCGAGCCTCTACGCCGACCGGGCGCTGCGACCCGGCCTGAGCCGGATCCTGGCGTCGTTGTTCCAGGTGGCCGGGGTGTCGGTGGTCTTCGCGGTGGTCAACGGCCGGGAGTTCTCGTCGTTCTACATCTTCTACGGGTCGCTCTTGTTCGCGCTGATCTACGTGTCGTCGTTCCGCTATGTCTACGAACGGCTTTCGGGCCTCCTGCTCCGGGCGGCGGGCTACCGTCGACGGACGGTCATCGTCGGCACGGGGCTCGGCCCGCACATCGACGCGGTGGCCCGGGCGCTGAGCGTGGGCCCGCACTCGCCGGTCGACGTCGTCGGCTTCGTGTCCCAGCGGGCTCATCCCGACAACGGCCTGCGGTCGCTCGGGACGCTGGCGGAGCTCGGCCGGGTGATCGCCGAGCATCGGATCGACGAGGTGATCATCGCCGACTCGGACTTCCCTGAGGTCGAGGCGGTCGAGCTGATCGACCAATGCCATCAGCGTGGCGTCCGGGTGCGGATCGCCCCGTCGACGATGGAGATCCTGATCCACCGGGCGGAGTTCGTGCCCGGCCAGTCGGTGCCCCTCTTCGAGCTGAAGCCGCCGGTCTTCGAGGGGATCGACTTCCTCGTCAAGCGGAGCTTCGACCTCATCGTGGCGACGCTCCTCCTGGTCGTGCTGAGCCCGCTCCTCGTGGTCATCGTGGTCGCCGTCCGCCTGACCTCTCGGGGACCGATCCTCTACAGGTCGATCCGGCCGGGAATCGGTGGGGAGGCCTTTGCGTGCCTGAAGTTCCGGACGATGCACAACGACGCCGAAGAGCGCCAGGCGGACCTCGAGTCGCTCAACGAGCAGACGGGGGCGCTGTTCAAGATCCGCGACGACCCCCGGCTGACGCGGGTCGGCAAGCACCTGCGGCGGTTCTCACTCGACGAGCTGCCCCAGCTGTTGAACGTCCTTCGAGGCGAGATGTCCCTGGTCGGCCCCCGGCCGCTGACAACCCGGGACTTCGATCAGCTCGAGCCGTGGCACATGAAGCGGTACCTCGTCCTTCCGGGGATCACCGGTCTGTGGCAGGTCTCGGGTCGGGCGGAGCTCGGGTTCGACGATCTCGTCCGCCTGGACTTCCTCTACCTCGAGCGGTGGTCGGTCTTCCTGGACCTGACGATCCTCGTCAAGACGGTGCCGGCGGTGTTCACGCGGCGGGGAGCGTTCTGAGGCGGGCGGCCGTCGTGGGGAGACGCTTAGGCCGCGGGGTTGCGCCCGAGGGGGCGGATCAAGTCGGGAGAACGGGAGCTTCCATGAGCCCATTGTACCAACGTCGCGAGCCACCCAGGGGTGGCGTTTCGGCGGGCGCAACGGCCGCCCCGGTGCTCGAGATGGCAGTCGCAGGACTGCAGCAGATCGTCCTGCGACAGTCGAGCGGGTCGAACATAGCTGGGATCGTGACGGCCGCGGCGGCGGCTGCGACGGCGATCATCGCGGGCATGGCGGCGGTCGGCGCATTCAAGGGGATCACGCAGAACCGTGTCCAGGATCGGCAGACCCGGGCGCACCGGTACCTCGAGCGGTTCAACAGCCCATCGGAGCTGGTCTCGCGGACGAGGCTCCACGATTTCTACATGTCGGGACCGCCCGACACCCCGGGCACCCAGGGGGCCCGCCGGCGGTGGGAGCGGCGGCGGATCGCCGCGTGGGAGCGGATGTCGCACGCCGACAAGCTGAGCACCGTCCACGGCCTGAACTTCTGGGAGGAGCTCGCCGGGATGTACAACCGCGGCCTGGTCGACAGACCGATCGTCGCTGACTATTTCGGGACGGCGGCGCTCAGCGTGTGGGAGGGAACCCAATGGTTCATCAGCTACATGCGAAAAGGTCAGCCGTCGGCTTGGGAACAGCTCGAGGAGATGTGCAGGAGCATCCGGGAGATTCGGAGCCAATGACCCCGTCGACTATTCGACTGAGAGACCGACTGAGCGAGGCTCCAGCGGACGGCGCGGTGGTGGATCCGCCGGTCGCGGGCGGCCTGCGGCGGCCGGCGGGAGGTGTTGTTGGGGACCCCGACGTGGTAGAAGCGCCGCTTGCCGCGCTCGATCAGGGACAAAGTGACGAGGATCATCGCGGCGAGGGCGGCCAGGAAGCTGAGCGGGAGCGCGGTAAAAGCAGAGCTTGAGTGCGTCGGCTTGCACTGGCCCCACCGCGACGGCCCGAACTGGCCCACCCTCGTGTGGGCTGTGGTCTTGTTGATGATGACTGATGCCGCTTCCTTGGCGGCCTAGATGAGAGTGTCGCTCGGAGGCTGCTGTCCGGTCTCGGCCGTATGGTCGGTGGACCGGGACATGCGGCGAGGATCGCGCGGATCCTTGAGCCGCATGTTGCTCGCGTCGTCGTCGTCAGCCCGCAGGACCCGGGATCACGCCAGTGACCGCGCCCGCCGCGAGCAGCCTCGCGAGCGCGCGGGCGTCGAGCCGGTCAGTCTTCGCCCTGGCCGCCGTTCGCCCACCCGATCGAGACGACGCCGCAACGGTTGGAGCTGTTCGTCGCGCGAGACGCCGGCGCATCGCAAGCACCCGCTCGCCCGGAACCCAGACGCGGGCAGCCTCGCGCCGGATGATCAGGTGGTGTTGGAGGTCACCGGCAATAGGGGCTTTCTGGGAGAACGTAGGTTGGGCAGGCCGTGCATCGGTTGATGGCCTGAGAGCCCGAAGTTTTCTTTGGCCGCCCCTGCGACTGACCCGGGTGCGCTGAGACGCGAATCCGGTGTGTCGCCAGCAGCTCGTCAGGACGCGGACCCGAGCGAAGAACGAGGTTCACGCCGTGTTGATCCGCCGGTTGAAGGGCCGCCCGCCGGTCAGCGACCTGTTCGGCGTGACGGGCCGCGGCTGGCTGGCGGGCCTGGACCTCCCGGTTGAGGAGCGCGAAACGGTCGCTGCGTGCCTGCGCCACATTGACTTCCTCGACCGCGAGGTCGGCGCGGTCGAGGCGACGATCGCGCCTGAGGCGCTCGCCTCACCGGACGTGCGGCGGCTGATGAGTGTCCCGGGCGTGAGCGTTATCACCGCGGTCACGTTCACCGCCGCGATCGGCGACATCCACCGCTTCCGGGGGGCGCGGCAACTCGTCGGGTATCTCGGCCTTGACCCGCGTGTGAGGCAATCCGGGTCCGGTCCGGCGCGTCACGGCCACATCAGCAAGCAAGGACCGGCGCCCGTGCGCCGGGTCCTCGTCGAGGCCGCCGCTGCAAGCCGTCCGGGCTGCGGGCCCGATGCGCGCGTTCTATCAGCGCGTTCGTGCTCGCCGCGGACACCAGATCGCGATCGTCGCCGTCGCGCGCAAGCTCGCCAGCCTGTTCTGGTGCCTGCTCGCCCGCGAACAGGACTACGCCTACGGGCAGCCGTCGCTGACGCGCCAGAAGATCCGCAAGCTCGAGCTCGCCGCCGGCGCTCCGCCACGCAAAGGACAACCCCGCGTCGAGGGCGGCGATCGCAACCACCGCCTCCGCGAAGCGAAGCGCGAAGTCGGCCGCCAAGCCGAGGCCGCCTACCAGTGCGCGATCAGCGACTGGAAGGCCAGCCGACCAGCAAACGTGTCGGGCGCGAGCGTGACACCGGGGCGCGCATCGAATAGGCCCTCAAAGGGGCAAGCCGCGTGGCAGACCACAAGCCCCTGACATCTGCGCTTCGCTACGTCAGTCACTCGCGCCCACAGCAACGATCTCCCAACCCGGAGCGCCCGACAACCCCCCGGGTTGCTCGGCGCCTGATTACGCCGCGCCCGGAAATCATGCCGGCAACGCGGCGCATGTCCCACACGCATCGTCCCCGAGCCGACCCGACCCCCCGGACGCGAAAACGAGTCGATCATGAGGGCGGACACCGCCCTCAACAACAAATTATGGGAGGCAGCGCATCCGCAAACGGGAAACCTGAACCGCCGAATATGTCCGAACGCCCTTGACTTACATCCGTCAACCGGCGCGACTGGCCTAGTTTTCGCCCGGCCTTGACAGGCCAGATCAAACCGTCGTTCTGGCGAGGACGTGGGCGAAGGGCGAGAACGGCAGGAGCATGCCGATCGCGACACAGGCGACCGTGACGGCGGCGAGCGGTGTGCTCGGCCGGCTGCGGAAGAAGGGGACGCGGCGGGTCCGGATCGCGAAGATTACGAGGCTCTGGGTGGCGAGCGATTCGACGAACCAGCCCGGTTGGTAGAGGGAGCCGTGAACGTGGAAAACCCAGATCATGGTGTTCGCGAACGTCCGCCGTACTTCGGCAATCGCGCTGGCGAGCGAGATCCTTCTCGAGCAGGACGATGTCGGCTGCGTCCTTTGCGATGTCGGTAGCCGTCTCGACTGAGATCGCGCCATCGGCATCGTGGGGGCGACCGTGTCGTTGACGCCGTCCCGAGAAATCCGACCGCCGCGTTAAGGGCCCGCTGGGGCGGCTAGCGACGCGAGCGTCCGGCCGCTGACCAGCTCGGGAATCGACTCCGGCTTCTGCGGCCCGGCGAGCCTCCCTAGACTTGTCGTCGATTCCCGGAGCTGAATGGTCGTCCATGGCATACCTTGCAATCTGGCATCGGGCGGTGCAGATCCGCAGCAGCTGCTGACGCTCGTCCTACCCCTTATCCTCCCAGCCCGGTCCACCGCAGCGAGCCGTGTGCCGGATCCGCGGCGTAGCACAGGGGATCCGTCCACGTGCCGGGTCAGCCTATGTCTGGCTGCGTCCCAGCTTGAAGTAAGCGAGTGCGCCGACCGCGTTGAGGCAGGTCGCCGCCCCGCGAGCTTGGTGCCCTGCACCTCGGCGATCGGCCGCTGGTCGAGGTGACGCCCGGGAGTGGCGACGACCGCCAGCGGCCGCGGTAGTGCTCAGCGTCACGAACCGTCGGCGGTTGCACGAGAGATCGTTGAACTTGCACTGCGGAGCGAGGCTGGGAGCCGTCTGCACGACATGCGCTGCAGGTCTCCGTCTCGCGGTTGTGAGCATCGCCGTCCCACGCGATCTCAACATGCCCGCCTCGACTCACGCTAGGAACTTCGAGAGGTTCATCTTGCCTGACCGCCGTTCATCCGCATGCCCGAGGATGGTGTTGTTGACCAAGCTTTGTCAGTGGCGGCAGAGCACCTCGGGTGCGGCGCGTACCGCTCGCCCGTCTAGATGAGTCGATCAGCGACGCCCTCAAGGGACAACTGTCGCGCGAAGAACATGGCGGCGACACCCAAACAGGCGTCTAGTGCAGCGTTCCTGAAGTGGCTTGCTGGTCTCGGGTCGCTTTGGCGAGGATGCGCTCCGCGGTTTTGGTCCAGACGAATGGCTTGGCGCGGTCGTTGTAGTTCGCGATGAAGTGTTCGATTGCGGCGATCAGCTCGGGGACGTCGTGGTAGGCGCCGCGGCGGACTTGCTGGGTGGTCAGGATTGAGAACCAGATCTCGACCATGTTCATCCACGACGCGCTGGTTGGCGTGAAGTGGAAATGGACGCGTTTGTGGCGCTCCAGCCAGCGGGTGACCTCGGGCGTGGAGTGCGTTGAGGAGTTGTCGAGCACGACGTGCAGGGGACGGCGGGGGTACGTCTTGACGAGTTGGTTGAGGAACGCCAGGAATTCTTGATGGCGGTGCTGGGGGTAACAGGCGCCGGTGACCGCGCCGGTCGCGACCTCCAGAGCGGCGTAAAGGCTCGTGGTGCCGTTGCGCTTGTAGTCGTGGGTCATGCGGGCTGCTTTGCCTGGCTTGATCGGCAGCGACGCCTGCGTGCGGTCGAGCGCCTGGATCTGCGTCTTCTCGTCAACACAGAGCACCAGTGCGCCTTTCGGCGGGTCCATGTACAGGCCGACGACGTCAACGATCTTCTCCGTCAAGCGGGGGTCGCGGGAGAACTTGAACGAGCGGACCTGGTGCGGCTTGAGCTTGTGCTCGCGCCAGATCCGGTGGACCGTCGTCGCCGACACCCCGGTCGCTGCCGCGAGGCGCCGGACACTCCATTGCGTCGTGCCGTCCGGCGGCGTCTCGAGCGTCATCGCCAGGACCCGGGCGACCTCTTCATCGTCGATCTGCCGCGGGCGACCCGAGCGCGGAGCGTCGATCAGGCCGTCAAGGCCACGCTCAGCGAAGTTCCGGCGCCACAAACCAACGGTCGGCAACGACACGCCAGCGTCCAACGCGATCTGCGTGTTTGTCACACCGTCCGCGGCGCGCAGCACGATCCTCGCTCGGAGTGCCTGTTGTTGCGAAGCGGACGGTGCTCGCAGGACGCTGCGCAGCGCTTCCTCGTCCGCTCCGGAGAGCTCGATCGTCGCTGCGCGTGCCACGACACTGAGCGTACTCCAACTACACAATCAATGCAAGCCATTTACGGAACGCTGCACTAGGCCCCCGTCTGCCAACACGTACTCGCACTCGCACCGGCGTCTGGCGCAACTCTGGGAAGACGGCATCATCGACGCTTCCGGCCGCCACATCACCGCCTACGACCACTGGTCCCGTGAACGGAATCACTCATCTCGCCTCGCCTGGGCTTCGGGGCCCTGGGCAGCGGCAATGCATAACCGCCGAGTGCTGTTTGTCATCTTACGGGCCGTGTCTTATTGAGCGAGATCCGTCTCTTGACAACAATTGCTCGGCCATCAGCGTTCGCGTCGAGCCCGATCGTGACCTCTGTAGGCAGCAGTGCAAATTTGTGTCGTAATCGCCGCCCGGCTGCGTCCAGACCGATCTGAATCGTCGCCGGGCGATTCGCCGCGATCTTGAAGCCGGCGTGAGCGAGGGAGACGAGCCGGCTACCGGGCGATCGCGGACCCACACCGACCACCACCCTGCCACGACGCCGAACTTCCCGAGTTGTCATGTCGATGACGCCTCGGCAAGGAGTCCCCTCGGCGGAGGCGCAGGACAGGCGCACCGCTATGCCCACGGAGCTAGAAGTGATGTAAGACACCGATAGGCGGGAGGTTGACGCCGGGACCACGATTGAGTTTTTCCCGCAAGTCAGGGTCGTCGGCGAATTGTTGGCATCCCCGCTGTAACTCAGCAAAAACCGGTACCCGCCTGGAGCAACGGGGCCGAACGGCGGAGCAGCTGCGGCTGCGGCCGCGACGGGGATCACCGCTTTGAATGCGGCTTTCCCGTGACAGCTTGGGTCGCCGGGCCCGTAGAGCAGGAAGGTGACGAACCCCGTCGGGTTGAACCCGTCGCTGATGGCGGCTCTGTCGCTGATCGTGCCGCCTCCCCCAGCCGACCAGAAGCCGGTGGCGGAGAGGTTTGGCGACCGTGGCCCGACCTCGACCATCGTACTCCCACACCCTGCAGTCACTGGAGCGTTGTTCTCGTCGCCGGAATATGTCGCCACGAAGCGATACCGACCGGCGGCGGCGGTCGCAAACGCGCCCGACGATGCACCGCCACCGACGAGCCGTGCGGTCACGGTCGCCGCCGGCTCACCCGAACAGGACGCGTCGGAGGGGCTAAAGAGCGACAGCGTCACCGCCCCGGTCGACCGGAAACCACCCACAAGTTGGACGGCATCGCTGATCGGCGATCCCACGGGGACTCCGGCAGACACCGTGGAGACGATCGAGGGCACGACACGCTGGACGGTGATCGCCGACGCCGCGTCGGTGCAGGGGACGGAGGAGTCATAGTTGCGGTCGTCGCCAGGGAAGGTTGCTGTCATGTGATAGGTGCCCGCCGCGGTCGGTACGTACTCCAGCGACAAACTGCCGTTGCCTGCCAGCGCACGTGTCTGCGTCGCCTCGGGGGTGCCGATGCAGGTTGGTGAGGTCGGCCCGTAGAACTGAAACGTCACCGAACCGGTGGGGTTGACTGCGCCCGAGACGGCCGCATCAACACGAATCGCGGTGCCGACGCGGTCAGGCTGCCCGATCGTCGGCGTGATCGCGATGTCTGCCTTTATCGTCAGCGCTGGGTAGCAGTCGGATGTGGTTGGATAGTTGGCGGCGTCGCCACTGTAGAAGGCGATCTCTTGGTAGGTCCCGATCTGCGTGATTGGAAGTGGCCCGGTCTGATAGGAGCCGTCGCCGTCGACCGGGACCGTGACAGCGGCTGTCGGTGGGCCGTCGCAATTGAGCGCGTTCGGCCCATACACGTTGGTCGTGACGGTGCCCGTTGGGTGCGCGATGTTCAGGTCTTCGCTGAAATCGCTGATGTTGACCGAGCCCACGATGTCGTGGCCAAAGACTCCCCGCTGCCCGTCGAAGGACATGAACAATACGATGGCGGTCGGCGTGGCCGTCCCGAAGACCGACGCGCTACCCGTGTCGGTACGGTACCCCGGGGTACCGATCATGGCGGTCTGGCCGTCAGCGGAGAGGGCCGTCCCGTAACCGGTAAAGAACCCGGCGCTTGGCCTCAGCTTGGACCCCTGCTGTGCCCAGTTTGGTCCGCTGCGCTCGAACACCCAGGCCGCTCCGACTCCGCCGTTGTCCTGGTCGGCGCCGACCAAGGCTACATTCCCGTTGCTCGAGAGCGACACGCTGTCGCCGAAATGACCGCTTCCGGACTCGTCGGTCGGCGTCAACTTCGGACCCTGCTGCGTCCAAGATTGCCCGTCGGCAGCAAAGATCCATGCCGCCCCGATGCCGTCGTCGCCTCCGCCGACGAGAGCCGTCTTTCCGTCGGCGGCCAGTGCGACGCTCGTTCCAAAGGAGGCCGGCGTGTTCTCCCCTCCGCCGGTCAACTTCGGCCCCTGCGTCCATCCGGTTCCTTGCCTGGTGAACACCCAAGTCGCGCCGACACCTGCATTGTCATGGGGTGCTCCAACGAGCAGCGTCCGGCCATCAGCCGAGAGCCCGACGCTGGCTCCGAAGGTGCTGTAGATATCATCGGGTCCAAGCGCTTCACCTGCGGCTGTGATCTTGGGTCCCTGCTGGCTCCAGGTCGATCCGGAGCGTGTGAAGACCCACACGGCGCCCACGGAGTAGTTGTCGAATTCAGCGCCGATCACCGCCGTGGCGCCGTCTGCGGACAGCGCGACAGCGTGCCCGAAAAGGGTATCGGTACTGTTCTGTGACAGGTCGTTCGGGAGGAGTTTGACCCCCTGCTGCTTCCACGTCGAACCCGAGCGCGTGAAGACCCAGGCGGCCCCGCGCTGACTGTTGTCGGACCATCCCCCCACCAACACGGTGTTTCCGTCGGCTGAGATTGCGACACTCGCGCCGAAATACGCTACGCCGGTCGCGTCGTTCGGCGTGAGCGCGGCGGCCTGGGCCTTCCAGCCCGGACCCGACCGGATGTACACCCAGACTGCTCCGACGCCTCCCTTGTAGGCGGGGCCCCCAACGAGCGCCGTAGTTCCATCGGCGGACATGGTGACACTCGCGCCGAGCTCGGCGTCGTGGGTCTGGTCTGGGGCGAACAGAGCTGGCCCCTCCTGCTGGAAGATCGCGGCGTCGGCGGCCCGGGGCACGCCGAGGAGACCACTGGCCACGAGTGCGACGATGAGCGCCATCCTCTCGAGGCGTGGGTCCAGGCGCCACCCGGTCGGGCGGGGCCCGAGGGCGCGAAGCAGCTCGGTGGCAGTGGTGTGATTGTGTTCAAAGAAGCCCATTACACCGAAACCGCTTGACGCACCGGGAGTGAGGCGGAGCGTCCGGTGCGGCTAACCGCGCGCACAGAGAAGACGTAGCGGCCCGCCGCGAGGTGCTGGTAGAGGGTCGGCGAGCGGCAACTCACGTACCTGCTTCGCGGCGGTGGCCGGGTCCGCCGGCCGGCGCGAGCCGTGGTGGCCAGAGCGCACTGACCGACGGCGTCGCGGCCCTTGAGGTGGAAGTAGAACCGGGCGAGATGTCGGCGACGGCTCGCCACAGCGCGATAGATGACAGCGCCGAGCTTGATCGGCGGCGGGGCCCCCGTGCGCGCGAAGTCGGCCCCCACGGATCTGTCGCCGGTCATCGTCAGATCGCACGGTCCGTTCTTCGGGCACGATGCGTCACTCCATCCAGCGAACGCGGAACCTTTCGCTGGGCGTGGGACCAGCGACACGCGCGCGCCGCGCGGCTCGCCCACCCGGCAGGTCGACGGGCAGGCGATCCCTCCTCCGGCGACGGACCCTCCGCCCAGGCCCCCAAGAGATACCGTGAGAAGAGCGACCGGGGGTGGGACCAAGTCGAACGTCGCCGTGGTCGACACGGCCGAGGACATCGTGACCGTGCACGGACCGGCGTTGGAGCATGCTCCGCCCCAGCCTGCGAACGTCGAGCCCACGGCGGGCGTTGCGGTCAGGGTTACGGAGGTCCCGCGGGGATAAGATGCGGTGCAGGTCTCGGGACACGAGAGCGTCGGTCCCAACACCGCGCCGTGGCCGGTTCCCTCGACCGCGACGGTGAGCCGCTGGCTGGCCTCAGCCCCCGTGCCGACTATCCCCTGGCCATTCCTGTCCACGGCGACGCACACCAGCTCCGACGGACACGAAATCGCCGGCTCGATGCCGAGGCTCGGGATCTTCGTGGCCGCCCATGGCGGGGAGTTGGCCAACGGCGACTGTGTTTGGAGCACGTCGCCGCTGTCATTGACGGCTTCGCAAAGCGAGGCGGAGGCGCAGGCGAGACCCGTCACAGTAAACGGTCCGGCCACGTTCGCGACACGCCACGAAACCACACCACCGGCTGGGTTAGTCGACGAGACGGCGTTACCTACGTCGTCAATGGCCACACACAGCGTTGTCGAGGCGCAGCTCAAGGGCCCGAGGAAACTATGTGCTCCGTCGACATCGTCGATGTGCCAAGCTGCCTGACCGCCAGTCGGACTCGTGGTGCTCACCACGTTTCCATATGCGTCGACCGCGACGCACAAGGACATCGAGGCGCAGGAAATCCCGTTCAAGGGTGCATTGACCTGATCGATCGGAGACGATCGCCAGGCCGCCGCCCCTCCTGTGGGGTTAGCAGATGTAAAGGCATTCCCGTTGACATCCACCGCCACGCAGAGCGACACCGTGGGGCAGGACACCCCCGTGAGGGCGACGTTGCCGTCGATCTGCGTCGCCGCCCAGTTTCCGGCTGCGTTCGTCGGATCGCTTGATGTTACGACCTCACCGCTGTCGGTCACCGCAACACACAGAGAAATTGACGCACATGAGACCGCGCTGAAATTAGCGTTGGCGACTGCTGCAGGTGTCAAATGGCGCCATGCGGCGCCACCTGCGGTCGCGTCGAGTGTACTCATCAGGTGACCGGTCTGGCCGACGGCGATGCACAAGGAGGTGGAGGCACACGAGACCGCGTTGAGGCTATAGCCGGTCGCGGTGCCCGGCGCGAGCGTGCTCGGAGCCAGAAGAAATGGTTGGGACCAGGTCAAAGAGCCGTCGCTCTCGGCAGCGGCCGCTAGGACGACACCGCCCAGCACGGCGATGACACCCGCGGCAACGGTGATCGCCAGTCTCCTGCGAGTCCGAAGCCGCGGCGGCCTGGGGTCCTCCTCCAGAAAGAACGGCTCGGGACGGCCCGGGGGAGGGTGGAAGTTGGCATCAGGGCCAGGTCCTCGCCAGTCGGGCATCGGCCGGACGGTACCGTACCACGAGACATGGCGCCTTCGGCCGCGCATCAGGATCAGGCCCCCCCCGAGGCTCTGACGGCGGCAGAGGGGTTGGCGCTGGTGGCGCTAGGGGTCAGTGGCACAGCGATCATGCCGTTGGCCCTCAACCGTTTTGTTTTCGCGAAGCTTGCCGTGGCCGCGGCGGGGGTGCTGTTGGCCACGTATCCCCCGGCTCGCGGCCGGCTTCCGCGGCCGGTTAGTGCATTGCTGGTCGTGGCGGCGGGTCTGCTCGCTCTGGCGGCCCTGACCGGTCCGACCCCGCTGGCGCAGATGCTTGGCCGCCCACCGCGGTACGAGGGGATCTTCGTCTTGACGGTGTACCTGGGGGCGGTTGTCGGCGGGGCGCGACTGCTCGGTGCGAACCGCGCGGGAGGCGCGAGTAGGCGGTTTCTGGCTGGTCTTGCTTGGGCCGCGCTCGCTGTCGGCGCGGTTGCATTGCTCGAGGCGCTCGGCCTCCGACCGCTTGCCAGCGACGTGGCGCGTCCGGGCTCGCTGCTGGGTAACGCCAGCGACGAAGGCGCCTGGGCGATCCTTGCGATGGGACCCTTGGCGAGCGTCGCGATCCGGGGACGTCGCCCTCTCCACATCGCCGGGACCCTCGCGGCCACCGGGACGATTGTCTGCTCAGGGTCACGAGGCGCCTTGGTCGGCGCGGTCGTCGCCGCGGCGATACTGGCAGGACTAGCCCCCGCCGTGCGCCCGCGGGCGGTGGTGCTTGTCGGCCTCGCGGTCATGGTCATCGGGGTGGGTGCCCTGCCGGCGACTCGCGCACGCGTGCTGGGAGGCAGCCCGCTCGCGGCCAAGACGGCTGCAGCTCGCAGCCTTATCTGGGCGGAGTCGATCCGTCTCGTTCTCAGCCGACCGGGACTCGGTGTCGGACCGAGCGGGTACGCCGACGCGATCATCACTTTGCACAGCAGTGCCTACTACCGCGAGGTCGTCGCGGCCGACACACTGGACAGTCCCCACGATTGGCCCCTGCAGGCGGCGTCGGCGGGCGGGGTCGGACTCGTGGCGGTGGCGTTGGGTCTTGTCGGCTTTACCTTGCGGTTGGGTCGCCTCGGGCTGCGGCGGCAGGTGCTCCCAGGCGAGACGGCGATCGTCGGCGGCATGCTTGCCGGGCTATGCGGTTACGCCGTGGCCTTGCTTTTCCATTTCACCTCCCCCGGCACTACCCCATTGGCGGCCGTGTTCGCCGGCGCGTTGCTGGCGAATGGGTCCGTGTGGATCCCGCGGGCGACGATTGGATTTGTCAAGCCGGCCGCGGCGAACTGGGCTCGTCGTGTAGCCAGGTTGGCGCTTGGCGCGCTGATTGTTGTTTTCATGGTCTCGGCAATCGCCGAGGTACCGCTGCGGCGCGGCCTCTTGGCGGCAGCGTCTGGAGAGGTCGGCGCTGCAGACCAGGCGTTTCACCAGGCCGGGCAGCTCCGGCCGTGGGACGCCGGGGTCGGTGCGACCGCTGCCCACGCGTTCGCCGGGTTGGCGGCGGTCGGGGTAGCGGGAGCCGCCGCGGCTGGCGACCGGTGGGACAGAGACGAGCTGAGGACGTACCCCGGGTCGGTACAGGCCCTCGAAGACGGTGCGACGCTAGCGCGCGCTCTGCACGCGCCAGATCGCGCGCGGGAACTCCTGAATCGTGCGCTGGCACGCGATCCCCGTAACCCCGTCGTTCGCAAGGAGCTCGCGACTTTGGTCCTGCGCTCCAGCGCAGCCGCCCTGCCCGGGCCTTGGGATAGGCTGCGTTCGCGGTGAGGCTCGGCGAACGGATCTCTGGGGACAGCATCGGTGCGCTCCTAGCCGGGCTCGTGGCCGTATTGATCCTCGCCGCGCCGGCGCCGGGCCAGACGACGCCGATGTTGATGGCCGCTGCTTCAGCCTCGGGACCCATCGGTCAGACGCATCCTGTCGACACCGCGACCCTGTCGGGTACGGCGAACGGCACCGGTTCGATCGTGTTCACGTTCTACGGACCGGACGATACGGCCTGCATCAAAACTCCGGTGTCCAGCTCGATGACGACCGTAGCCGGCAACGGAACCTACGTTTCTGACCAGTTTTACCCTCCGTCTCCAGGAACGTACCGTTTCGTCGCCCGCTACGGCGGTGATTCGGCAAACGGTCCTGCGACAACCCCGTGCGGGGACGCCGCGCAGGTTACGACGATCGCACTGGCGGCTACGGGAATCGTGACGAGTGGCAGTTCGAACACGTCGACCGGAGGATCGATCAGCGACACCGCACGGCTCATCAATGCCTATGGGCCCACGGGGGCCGTCAGGTTCACGGTCTACGGCCCTGGTGATTCAACCTGTAGCAGGCCGCCGGTGTTCGCCTCGACAAATCAGTTCTCATCCTCTGACGGGCGAGCCGTCTCAGATCAATTCATCCCCATGCAATCCGGCATCTACCAGTTCACGGCCGCATACGCTGGAGACGCGAACAACGCGCCGGTCGATGGGCCGTGCGGGGCGGCGGGAGAGTCGGTGGTGGTCGCCGGCAACGGGACGATGCCTCAGAGCTCCCTGACGATGCAGGCTTCGCCGCCGATCACGGTCGGTGAGCAGATCAGCGGCGCGGTGACACTCACGGCGGCCGGAATCCCGATGGGCACGATCACGTTTCGGCTCTATGGCCCGGTCGACCCGACGTGTGCGGCCGGCGCAATAGCAGCATCCACGAGAAACGTCATCGGTAACGGCCGGTACACCTCAGATCCGTTCACAACGACCACTCCGGGAACCTACCGGTTCGTGGCGAGCTACAGCGGCGACGGCCTCAACTCTCCGGCCGTGACCGCATGCGTCAACGGGGCCGGTTCGGTGATGGTGAATAATCTCCCTCCCCCGGTCCCGTTAGAGTCATTCGACCTGACTCGCCTCAGCGGCGACGTGAGCGTGAAGGTACCCCCTGGTGCTGGTGCTGGTGCTGGTGCTGGTGCTGGTGCTCCGGTCCGGGCGCGTACGGCGATTGGATTTGTTCCGGTGCCGGTAGCGCGAAACGTGCCGATCGGATCCCTAGTGGACGCGAGCGGCGGCACGGCGGGTCTGGCCACGGCGAGCGCCGCCAAGGTGCAGTCGGGGCAGTTCGCCGGCGGAGTATTCCAAGTTGTGCAGAGTCGCCGGGATGCCGGCTTGACTCAGGTGAAGGTCATCGACCCGCGCGACGCACAAGCGAGGTGTGCAGCGGCGGCCAGGACGCGGGCTTCGGCGACGGCTGTCGCGAAGGTCACGGCTAACGCGACGGGGATCTTCCAGACTGAGGGGATTTACGCGGCGGCCTCTGGGCAGAAAGCCACGTGGATAACGAGCGATCGGTGCGACGGGACGTTGATTGCGGTCAAGCGGGGCATCGTGAAAGTCGCCGACTTTGGTCGGAGCGGCAAGATCACGGTAACCGCCGGGCACACCTATTTGGCCGACACGGCGGTCGCTGGCACGGGCCAGGGTTCACAGGCTCTGCTGTGTGGGTACTACAGGAGCGAGGTCAGGCTGGATGTGGACGCCTTGCACTCACGCCATGGTATGGCGGTCCGGCAGCGTTACGCTAAGCGCCTGAGGTTCGACCAGGGCAACGCCACGAATGCCTGCCGTCGACACGTGTGATTCGGTGGCGGAGGTTTCGGAAGAGCGCTCTGTACGCCACCTCGCCGGGGCGGCGTGGCGCAACTTGGGCACTGCGGTCGCTGTGATCGAGGGAAGTGTGCTGCTCGCATTTACCTTATGGCCTGGTTTAGCCCCTGACCCGGGCACGATCCAAGCCGCGAGCGTCTCGGTCGAGACCGTTGACAGTCATGTATCGCTTTATCACTTCGACCAGTACTACCCGGCCCAGCTCAAGTCTCTCACGTCTCGCGCTCGGAGACAGGCAAAGACTGCCTTCGGGTCGGTCGTGTATCTCCAGGTCAAGATCCAGGGCAAGAAGCACGGGAACGTCACGCTGAGCTACGTCAGCTACGACTCGGCTACGAGGTCGGAGATCCCGGATTCCGGAGGGGTGTCCGAGGGGTTTCAGCCGAACAATCCGTCCGACGAGTGGATTGCGCCGGTGTTCGTCTTTGATCCGGTCCCGCCGCCTTCCGCCGGTCTGCCGCCTAAGCACTTTTTCGTACGGCTCCGCCTGTTTGACGGTAACGTGCTGCTCGCTTTCGCCGACACCCCGCAACTAACCCGCGGTGGCTGAGAGCTTGTGACTCAAGGTCGCGAGCGCCGGTCTTCGCTGGGGCGGCCCCCGAGGCGTCCGCTTCGACCCGGGCGGGCTGGACGGCGGTTTTTGCGTCACCCCCGGGGGTTCGACAGGTGGGGATCCTTTCAGGCGCGCCGCCGACCATAATCCGCCGGATGCCGCGCGAACCGCTCCGCTACCGGTACCTGTTCGAGCAGATGGTCCGGCGGGAGCTCCGCCAGAAGTACAAGGGCTCGGCGCTGGGAGTGCTCTGGTATCTGGTGAACCCGCTGGTCCTGATGGGGGCGTACACGGTGATGTTCACCTACGTCCTGAAGACGCATTTCGACCCGCCGATCCACGACTACGCGCTGTTCGTCCTCGTGGGAATCGTCGTCTGGAACTTCTTCCAGCAGGCGGTGCTCGGGGCGGCGACGTCGCTGCTCGACCAGGGGGCGCTCGTGCGCAAGGCGCTCTTCCCGCGGGAGACGATCCCGGGGACGGTGGTGACCGTCCAGCTGGCGACGTTCACGACGATCCTCGTCCTGATCCTGCCGATCGTCCTGATCGTCCACGGCTCGCTGAGCGGCTGGCTGGTCCTGCTGCCGTTCTACGTGCTCGCGCTGTACGTCTTCGCGCTCGGTCTCGGCCTCGCGTCGGCGGTCCTCCACGCGTACTTCCGGGACGTCGCGCCGATCCTGGGAGCGGCCTTCCTGCCGTGGTTCTTCATCACGCCGATCTTCTACCGGGCGTCGAGCTTCCCGGGGGCGGCGCACCACGCGTGGCTGAAATCCCTGCTCAGCTGGGGAAACCCGATGGCGCCGTTCATCGAGGGAATCCGCTCGACGGTCTTCGACGGGGCGTGGCCGGGCTGGGGGACGACGGGCTACGTGGTGGCGATGGCGCTCGGCGTCTTCGCCGGCGGCCTGTGGCTGTTTCGGCGGCTGGCGGGGGAGCTGGCGGTCGTCGTATGAGTGGTGATTCTCTGGAGCACGCGCGGGTGGCCGCGGGCGGGTCGGGAAACGGTGCGGGCGCCGGGTCGGCGGCCGGCCTGGCGCCGGGTACGATCGTGCTCGAGCAGGCGACCAGGTCGTTCAGCGTGCGGGCGGATCGGGGGCGGACGCTGAAGGAGATGCTGCTGCGGCGCAACCGCTCAGACGAGGACGGGCCGGCGCCGGTCACGGCGCTGCGGGACGTCAGCCTGCGGATCGAGCCGGGGGAGACGGTGGGGATCGTCGGGCGCAACGGGGCGGGCAAGTCGTCGACGCTGCGGGTGCTGGCTGGGATCATCCCGCTGAACACCGGGACGGTCAGGACGTCGGGGAAGATCGTCTCGCTGCTGGAGGTCGGGGCGGGGTTCGGGCGGGACTTCTCGGGGAGGGAGAACGTCTTCCTCAACGGGGCGCTCCACGGGTTGGGGAAGCGGGAGATCGAGGGACAGATGGAGGCGATCGTCGAGTTCTCGGAGCTGGGTGACTTCATCGACGCGCCGGTCAAGACGTACTCGTCGGGGATGTTCCTGCGGCTGGGGTTCGCGATCGCCGCGCACCTGGAGGCGGACATCCTGCTGATCGACGAGGTCCTGGCGGTCGGGGACGAGGCCTTCCAGCGCAAGTGCGAGGCGCGGATCTCGGCGCAGATCGCCGGGGGGGCGACGCTGGTCCTGGTCTCGCACGACGCGGCCCTGATCGAGCGAACGTGCGCGCGGGTCGTGGTGCTGGACGGCGGAGCCGTCTCCTACGATGGACGGTGCGGGCCGGGGATGGCGTTCTATCACGAGCTGATGGGCACGCCGGTCGCCGGCTGAGCGGGTTTCGGCGGGCGGGCGAGCGGGAAGCATGAGGGCATGGCGCCGAACGTCAGGGAGACCTACAGCCTGCCCAAGCGCGTGCCGGTCTCGGCGCGCCTGTGGATCGTGCCGGGGATCATCACGGTCGTCGTGTTCGGCCTGTGGCTGGCTCTCCCGCGGACGCCGCTGGTCGCCGGGCTCGCCGTGGTCGCCGTGATCCTGACGGTCGGGGTATCGATCGGCCGGATCATGATGAGCCGTCAGCTGACCGAGATGCCACGGCGCAACCCGGTCAAGCCACCGAGCGCGGGCGGCGACTGACCCGAAGCGCGGAGGTCCGCTCGGCCGCGCGAGACGACCGGCCCTCGGAGTCGCGGCCATAATCGGGGGATGAAGCCGGAGGAAGCGATCGACGCGGCCCGGGCTTCGCTGGCGAGCGCGCGGAGTGAGGGGGCCTACGGCGAGGATCTCGAGGACTGGCGGATCGTCCCGCCGGAGCGGCCGTCGACGGAGTTGCTGCTGGAGTGGGCGATCATCGAGCCGGACATGGACCTGGTCGTCTCGACCAGGCGGTTGGGGGCTCCGATCAGCTGGGTCAAGCGGGTCCTGATCCACCTGATCCGCCAGTACACGGGCCAGCTGGCGTCCCAGCAGACGCGTCTCAACGTCCACCTGATGGGCCGGGTCGGCGAGCTCGACGACCGGTTGGCGGACCTCACCCACCGGGTCGGCGACCTCGAGAACGCCGATCTCGTCCGGCGGGGCGTCGGCCGGGGGGCGGGCACCGACGGGCCGGGAACGCCGGCGGGCAGCCGGTGATCGTCCACCAGGTCCTGAGTGGGGCGGGGCCGGTCGACGCGGTGACGACCCAGGCCCTGGTCTACCGGAGCCTGTTCGAGGAGTGGGGGTTCGGCGGGGGGGAGTACGCCGTGTCGATCGACCCGCGGATCGCCGGCCGGGTCCGGCCGCTGAAGTCGCTGGAGGCCGGGGCGGGCGACGTCCTGGTGATCCACTACTCGGCCTACGCGCCGAAGCTCCGGGCGGTCCTCGACCTGCCGAACCCGAAGCTGCTCGTCTACCACAACGTTACGCCGGCGAAGTGGTTCTGGGACTACGAGCCGACGATCGCCGTCCACTGCTCGCTCGGGCGGCGGCAGCTGCCGGAGTTCGCCAGGGGCGTCGACCTGGCGGCCGGCGTCTCGCACTTCAACGCGGCGGAGTTGGCGGCGGTCGGCGCGAGCCGGACGGCCGTGATCCCGATCCTCTTCTCGCCGCCGCAGGCGCCGGCGGTCTCGCCGCCGGCCGGGCCGCCGACGATCCTCTTCGTCGGCCGGCTGACGCCCCACAAGCGCCAGGACGAGCTGATCGGGGCGTTCGCGCTCTACCGCCGCCACCGGAGCCCTGAGGCGCGGCTGGTCCTCGTCGGGGAGGGGTTGACCCCCCGGTACGCGGAGTCGCTTGTCGAGCTGGCCGACCGCCTGGCCCCGGGGGCGGTGACCTTCAGGTCGGGGATCAGCCGGGAGGACCTGTGGCGGTGCTATCAGGAGGCGAGCGTGTTCGTCTGCCTGTCAGAGCACGAGGGCTTCTGCATCCCCCTGCTGGAGGCCTTCCACTTCGAGGTGCCGGTGATCGCCCGGCCGAGCGGGGGCGTTTTGGAGGTCGCGGGGGACGCGGCGATCGTCACCGACGACCGGGACCTCGGGATGACGGCCGAGCTGATCCACCTCGTCGTGAGCGACGACGAGCTCCGCGGGGAGCTGGCGCGGCGGGGACGGATCCGGCTTGAGGACTACGCGGCCGACGAGGTGGCGGCCGGCCTGCGGGCGGCGATCGAGGAGGTCGCGGCCGCCCGGCGGGTTTGACCGGCGGCGGGCGGCGGCGGGTTCGGCGGCGGGCGGCGGCGGGCGGCGGCTGGTTCGGCGGGCGGCGGCTGGTTCGGCGGGCGGCGGCGGGTTCGACGGAGGTGCGGGTCCCGGCGGGTTTGACCGGTTAGGCGGGCGGGCACCATGGGTCGGTGAGCGCGGGCGGGCAGCTGCATTACCAGCGGGAGGGTGAGGGCGAGCCGCTGGTCCTGCTCCACGGGATCGGCGGGGAGCTGTGCGTGTGGGAGCCGGTGGTCGGGGTGCTCGCCGGCCGGCGGGACGTGATCGCCGTGGATCTGCCGGGCTTCGGTCGGTCGCCGGCCCTCCCGGAGGGGGTCGTGCCGACGCCGCAGGCGCTGGCCGGGGCGGTCGGCGGCCTGATGGACGAGCTCGGAATCGAGCGGGCGCACGTTGCCGGGAACTCGCTCGGCGGGTGGATCGCGCTCGAGCTGGCCCGGTCGGGACGGGCCGTCTCGGTCGTCGGTCTGTGTCCGGCCGGCCTCTGGGGGGCACCCCTCCTCCCGGCCGGGGCGGCCGCCGGGGCAACGCGGGGGCGGGCGCATCGGGTGGTCAGGCGGCTGCGGCCGATCCTGCCGGCGGTCCTGCTCAGCCGGCGGGCCAGGCGCCTGGCGCTGGGGGCGTTCGTCGCAAATCCCGATCGGGTGCCCTACCACGCGGCCTGGCGGATGGTCCGGTCGTACGGACGGGGGACTGCCTACGAGGCGACGTCGACCGCGATGCGCCAGGGACACTTCTCCTCGCCCGAGGAGATCCGGGTTCCGGTGACGCTGGGGTTCGGGGAGTTCGACCGGCTGATCAGGCCGGTCCGGGTCGAGGGGTTCCGGAGCGTGATGATGCCGGGGTGCGGACACGTCCCGATGTGGGACGACCCGCAGCTCGTCAGCGAGCTCTGCCTGGCCGGGAGCGGCGGTGCGACAGGTCGTGACCTCCGCGGGATGCCGTCCGTCTCGGTGTCATCGCGATGAACGTCCACGGCGAGGCGCTCCCTCGGTCGGACGAGCCGCCGGGCAACGAGCGGCGGTGGCGGTGGCCGGGTGCAGCGTCGACTCCGCCGTCTGCGAGCAGTCCGGCCGACTACGCCGCGCTCGAGGCGGTGTTCGCCTCGGGAATGGCCGGCCTGATCGGCCTGACCCTGCGGCGAGAGAAGGACGGGACGTCGGCGATCCCGCTGAGCGAGCTTCCGATCCTCGCGCTGGCGACCTTCACCCTTGCCGACGTCCTCGCGAAGGAGCGGATCTCGACGTGGGTGCGGGAGCCTTTCGTCGAGGAGGACGCAGACCACAAGCCTGTCCGTCCGCAGGGAAGCGGCCTGCGGTACGCGTTCGGGGAGCTCCTGACGTGCACGCGGTGCGTCGGGACGTGGAGCGCGCTCGCCCTGGTCGCCCTCCGCACGGGTTCTCCGCCGGCCGGTCGAGCCGCCGCGCGGGTGCTGGCTCTGGCGGGGGTCAACGACCTCATGCAGAGCGGTTTTCGGCTCCTGGCCGAGCGAACGAACCAGGCGATCGCCGAGACCGAGTCGGCGCACCAGGCCGCTCGGGGTGCTTCTCCCGGCGCTTCGGCGTAACCTGATCTCAACCCCCCAATGCGATGGGCCGTCAACCCGGCACCGCAGCGCTGGCGACCACATCGAGATCGACGTAGCGGAGTCGAGCATCAGGGGACACTTTCCGATGACGAACCGGCCCGATCGTCGCGGCTTCGGGCTGCGTGGTCAGGTGATCGCTACCGAGAGAAGAGGCATCAATTGAATCCTTTGACCGAGCTGGCCGACCCGACCGCAGCGCCCGAGGCGATCAACCTGGCTGCGCCGACCAACGCGGCCGAGCCGACGAACGCGGCCGAGCCGACGAACGCGGCTGGGCCGACCGACGCGGCCGAGCCGACCGACGCGGCTGGGCCGACCGACGCGGCCGGGCCGACAGACGCGAGCGAGCCGACCGAGGTGATTCCGGAGACGTCGGCGGCCGAGCGGCTGGTGGCCGACGGGCTTCCGATCGACGCGTCTGCGGAGGCGGCGGCCGCGGCGCGAGATTCGGTGCCGCTGTGGTTTCACACGTTCGCCCTGGCGCCGGGCATCTACACGCCGGGGATCGCGCGGGATCACGGGTATCGGCTGAGCGTCCTCGAGGCGGAGCGGTTCGCCGGGCGGAGCGTGCTCGACATCGGGACGTTCGACGGGTTCTACGGCTTCCTCGCGGAGCGGCTGGGTGCCCGCCGGGTCGTGGCGGTCGACAACGAGCAGTACGTCGCGTGGGTGCAGGCGCGGTTTGGCGTCGACCTGCCGGGAGGCGCGGGCTTCAAGGCGATCGCCGAGCTGACGGGTTCGGAGGTCGACTACCGGACGATGGACGCGATGGACGTCAGGTCGCTGGCCGAGAAGTTCGATGTCGTCCTGTGCTTCGGGATCCTCCACCGGGTGACCGATCCGATCGGCTTCCTCCAGACCCTGGCGGATGTCGTCGAGCCGGGCGGGGAACTCGTGATCGAGACCTACGGATCGCGTCTGGATCCGGGGACGCCGGCGATCGAGGTCCGCGAGTCGGGCGACGTCTACGCCCGGGACGACTTCGTCTACTGGGGCTTCCCGGCCGAGGGCCTCCGCCGGCTGGGACGGCTGGTCGGCCTCGACGAGGTCGAGATCGTCGAGGAGGTCGAGTGCGACGGCCACCCGCGGATCGTCGCGGTCCTCCGCCGGTCGGAGGGCTGACGCCGGCGGTCCGACCGTTTCCCTGCTGGCGCGCGCTACCGGCGGATCGTCGCGTGCGCCAGCCAGAGGACGCCCATTGCGGTCACGAGAAGGGTGATCGGGAGTAGCTCCTGCGGTGTGAAGGCGCCGAACGTCACCAGGAACAGGTAGGTGACGACGGCGCCACCGTCGAGCGCCCACCCCGCGCGGGATGTCCGCCGCGATGTCGGCGGCCTCAGCATCCGCGGGCGACGAAGGACGACCAAACTTAGTGCGGAACGCAACAAACCGCTGGTGAGCCTACGCCCATCCAAACGCAAAGGCAAGCCGGTCTCCGGGGATATGGATCGATCCGGAGGGCGCGGTACGCGACTGCTGAGGACATTCTCATCCGGCGCTTACGAGGCACTGAGCCGGCCGGCCGACGATGAGTCGCTTCCGATTCCTCAAGGAGGCTCCATTGCGCCGCACACACGACCGGCCGCCGGGCACTACTGCGCCCGTCGGCCATCAGCCGCACCGCTCCGCCCCGTCCCACGCGGGTCCGTCCGCCCGGTCGATCGTCGGGATGCTCCTCCTGCCGGCAGCGGCGGCCGTCGCGCTGGCCGGCTGCGGCAACCTCGCGTCAGGCAACGCCCAGACCCCGCGGGCTGCCGGCCCGTCACCGGCGGCGTCGATCAACGCGGGTAACGGGCAGTTGACTGTTACGACGACCGAGTTCGCCTTCGCGCCGATGGACGTCACCGTAAAAGCCGGCAAGCTGAAGCTGACGCTGGTCAACAACGGGAAGACCGCCCACGAGATCGTCGTGCTCAAGACCAACCAGGCCGCCGGCGCGCTCGCGGTCAGCGGCGCCCGAGTCGGCGAGGCGACGTCCGTCGGCGAGGTGTCGGAGACCCCGGCCGGCGCGACGAAGTCATCGACGCTGAGTCTCAAGCCCGGAAAGTACGTCTTCGTCTGCAACATCCCCGGCCACTACCAGAGCGGGATGCGCGGCACGCTCACAGTCCAGTAGGCCGGGCGGCCAGTCGGCCGGGGCGGCCGGTTGGGCCGGGGCGGCCGGTTGGGCCGGGGCGGCCGGTGGGCCGGGGCGGCCAGGGCCAGGGCCAGGGTCAGTAGGCCGGGCGGCCAGTCGCCCGGGGCGGCCAGTAGGCCAGTAGGCCAGTAGGCCGGGCGGCCAGTCGCCCGGGCGGCCAGTAGGCCGGGGGCGAGCCTGTCGGCCTCAGGCGGCTCGTTCGAGCGCGGCGAGCTCGGACCTGAGGCCGGCCGGCCGGTCTGTCGTGATCGCGTCGACTCCGAGGTCGGCGGCCCGGCCGGCGAGGACGGGGTCGTTGATCGTTCCCGTCGTGACGCTGAGCCCCTTGATCCGGAGGCGGTGGACGAGCTCGGGGTGGAGGAGGAAGTGCTCGACGCAGACGCCGCCGACGCCCGACCGGCGGGCCCAGCGGGCGAGGGCGTCGGGCGTGTAATCCGACCACGTGACCAGGCGGGCACGCATCCCCGCGCGACCGGCTTCCTCGCAGGCGGCCACGCCGAACGAGATCACCTCGACCCGTTCGCGGTCGACCGGCCGGCCGACGACCCGGGAGACGGCTGCGGCGGTCGCCCGGGCGAGGGCCGGGTCGCCGTAGGCCTTGACCTCGACCTGGAGGACGAGCTCGGGCGGGACGAGGTCGAGGACCTCTTCGAGGAGCATCGGCGTCTCGGCGCTCGGCACGCCGTGCCGGTCGCGGAGCCGGGCGGACCGGAGCGCGCCCCAGGGGGTGCGGTGTGCCCAGCCGGTCGCCGTCGTCCCGGTCTCGAGCAGCGGGTCGTGGAGGAGGACGAGCCGGCGGTCGGCCGTCAGGCAGACGTCGCACTCGACGCCGTCGACCGGCCCTGAGAGGGTCGCGGCCAGGGCGGCCCGGGACGAGTCGGGGCCGGGCTCGCGGCCCAGCCGGTGGGCGTAGATCGCTGGCATTCGGGTCACCAGACCATCGTGGCCCGTCTGGGGCCGCGTGCGGTGACGGTGTTGTGACCGTCATGTGGCGATCCGGTGACCCCGGATGCCTGGAACCTCAGATGTCGTCCACGCGAACGCTGACGAATCCCAGGACCCCGGCGAGCGTGTCGTAGTGGCTGTCGAGGTGGAGCACCCCGAAGCCGCGATCGGCGGCCGCCGCGGCGATCAGGTAGTCGGCGGCCGGGAGTCGACGGCTCCCTCGGAGTTCGCGTGAAGCGCTGAGCGCCGCGGCACACACCGCCGCGGTGACAGGCGCCTGCGGGAGGGCGGCGAGCGCTCGGTCGAGTACGGCAAAATCCTCCTCGTTGCGGGCGCTACACAGAATCTCGAGCGCCGCCACCGGGCAGATCACGATCAGCCCGGCAATCAGAGTCGCCTTCCACCGGTCGACGACCTCAGGCTCGCGCTGTCGCGCCCAAGCCGACGTATCGACCACGAGCGGGATGCCCGGGCCGTACGGCTTCAAGGGAGTCGATCACCGCGGGACGCAGCGGCCGCGCCGGCAGCGGCAAGATCGTAGTCTCGCGTTCCGTCAGCGATCTCCAGAAGCACTCCGAGCGCCTCGGCTTCGCGATCTCTGCTCGCGCGGATCGCTTGCGCACCACGGAGGGCGAGGCTCCTGACCAGGCCCGAACGACTCGTCGGCTTGGGGTCGACCGAGTCGAGGGCTCGTGCGAGCTCGTCATCGACGGTTACCTGAACTCGGGGCTTCGCGGTCGGCACTTCTCTTAGTGTACCACCTGGTCGGTACTCCAGATCGGTACTCCAATCCTCACCAGGTCTACCCTCTACAGCCGCTCGTAGCGAGCCTCGGCGACCGACGACACCGCGAACGCGATCAGGCCGATCGCGACGATCGCGAGCAGCCACGACCCATACGGCTCCTGGGCGACCTTCCGCAGCGCCCCGTCGACGCCGATCGCCTTGTTCGGGTTGAAGTCGATCGCCGTGCGGATCAGGAAATACCCGACCAGGGCGAAGACGACGGCCCGCGCGAGCCGTCCGACCCGTCCGACAACGCCGAAGACCCGGCGGGCGTTCGGGCTCATCTGCTCGGTCTTCGAGTTCTCGAGATAGCTCCCCGACACGCCGTCATAGGCCATGAAGAAGCACACGACGACGAACGCCAGGCCGCCGACGCCGACGATCCACTGGCCGCCCGGCCATCCCAGGACGCCGGCTGCGGCCTTGCGCGGGCCGCTCGACTGGTCGCTCGACGTCTCGAAGAGGACCTTCACGGCGATCACGAACAGCCCGACGTACGCCAGTCCGCTCCCGAGATTCGCCAGCCGATCGGTCGTCGAGTCCTGCCCGGCCGACTCGAGGCCCCGGGCGAGCGCGGCCTGGCCGATCTGCCAGACCGCGTACGCGAGGATGCCGACCGCAAGCACGGCGAGCGCCACGCTGCCGAGCGGCGCGCCGGCGATCAGGGCGAGGGCTCCCTGCTGGTTGGTCGTCGACCCGCCCGCCGCCCCCAGCGCGAGGGCCAGCGCGAGCCCGCCGATCAGGCCGTAGACGAGTCCCCGCGCGACGAACCCCGCCCGGATCAGCCAGGGAAAGCCGCTCGAGCGCGCCGCCCGGACGGCTTTGTCGGAGGTCGAACGGGATGTGTCGAAACGCATCTGCCGGGTATCGTGACAGCAGGGTGGAGGTTTGACGCAAAGCGCCGTCGCGCGCCTCGATATCGGCCTCGGCGACGCAATCGAGCGGCTGACCCGCGCTCACCACCGCCGCCGCCTCTCGCGGATCGGCTGGACCCGAGCCCTCGATCCTCCGGCCGACGGGCTCTGGTCCGCGGGCGAGCCACCCCCGCGGGCCGGCAACTCGATCGACGTGCTGATCGACGGGGCCAATGCCCTCCCGCGGATCGCCGCCGAACTCGCCGGCGCCCGGTCGCACGTCCACATCGCCGGCTGGCACGTCGAAGCCGACTTCCGCCTGGGACATGAGTCCGGCGCACCCACCGTCCGGGAGGTTCTCGGCGACCTCGCCGAGCGGATGCCGGTCCGCGTGCTCGTCTGGGCAGGCGCGCCGATCCCGGTCTTCAAGCCGACCCGGGCCCAGGTCCGCGACGGCGTGCAGGAGCTCGTACGTGACACGAAGGTCAAGTGCGTCGTCGACTCCCACGAGCGCCCGGCCCACTGCCACCACGAGAAGCTCGTCGTGATCGACGACCGGGTTGCCTTCGTCGGCGGAATCGACCTGACCGGGCTCGGGGGCGACCGGGTCGACGAGAACGACCACCCCTACCGGGAGGCGATCGGCTGGCACGACGCCGCGGTCATGATCCGCGGGCCGGTCGTCGCCGACGTGGCCGAGCACTTCCGCAGTCGCTGGCAGGAAGTCGCCGGGGAGCGCCTCGATCCGCCGGGCGTGCCGGGCCCCGCGGGTGAGGTCGACCTCCAGCTCGTGCGGACTCTCCCCGAGCGGGTCTACGAGTTCGCGCCGGACGGTGACTTCCGCATCCTCGAGGCCTACTCACGAGCCCTCCGCTCGGCCGACCGGCTGATCTACCTGGAGAACCAATTCCTCTGGGCTCCAGAGCTCGTCGCGATCCTCGCGGAGAAGCTGCGGCGCGCGCCGGACCCGGACTTCCGGGTGCTCGTCCTCCTCCCGGCGAAGGCCAACAACGGAGCCGACGACACCAAGGGCCAGCTCGGCGTGCTGACCGACGCCGACGCCGGCAGGGGCCGCCTCCTGGCCTGCACCCTGTACGCCCGGGATCGGCCGTCCGGTCGGAGTGAGCCGGTCTACATCCACGCGAAGATCGGCATCGTCGACGACCGCTGGATGACCCTCGGGTCGGCGAACCTGAACGCCCATTCGATGTTCAACGACAGCGAGGTCAACATCGTCACCCAGGATGCCGGGCTCGTCGTCGATGTCCGCCGCCGCCTCTGGGCCGAGCACCTGCAGGTCGCGCCGGCCGCCGTCTCGGCGGACCCGACCGCCGTGATCGACCAGCTCTGGAAGCCGATCGCCGAGGAGTCGCGGCGGCAGGCCAACGCGGGCGTGACGCCCGAGCATCGACTGATCACGCTCCCCGGGGTCTCACGTCGCTCCGAGCGCCTGCTCGGGCCGCTCCAGGGCCTGCTCGTCGACGGCTAGCGGATCTCGACGCGGAACGCCTTCGGCGCGGACGGCCCGCCCGACGCCCGCAGCCGGCGGACCTTGCCCTCGCCGGCCGGGTGGGCATCCCCGGGGGCGACCTCATCCGAGACGAGGACCTCGTCCCTCGTGCGCACCTCGACCGTGAATTTCGCATCCGCGAGCGTCTCCTCGGGAAACGCCGTGAGTCCCATGAAGGCTCTCGCCTGGAGGTGCGACTGGCAGTTGGCGCATCCCGCGACGCTCCACCGGCTGAGCACGGCCTCGCTTCCGACCTGGTGGCGCTCGCCGCCGACCGTCGCGTAGGCCGCGATCAGGAACGAGCCGCGGATCGCCGCCCGGTCGAGGCCCGTGACCCTGATCGTCTTCTGCGAACCCCCCTGCTCGGCGGCCGCCGCCATCAGCCGGGGCTTGACGAGCTCGTCCAGCGACCCGGGACCGTACGTGTAGCCGAGCTGCGCTTCGATGTTCAGGCAGTCCCTCGACGTATGCGGCGTCCCGTCGTTTCGCTTCCACGGATTGAGCGGCGAGTCGAGTGTCAGCCACGAGTTCGGCGGGACACCGGGCGTCGCTCCCTGGCCGTCCACCGAATTGGTGCCGACATAGCCGTCCATCACCTCGACATGATCGGTGAAGCCGTGCTTCGTCTGCCACAGCCAGAACACCCGGTCGATGAAGCAGTGATGGAAGAAGAAGATCGGATCGAGCCCGGCCGTGTCGTTCTCACCCATGTCGCCGTTCGCGCCGGAGATCGGTGACCGGTCGAAACCCGGGCCGTCATACCCTCCGATCGCGAGGTGGATCGAGTTATGGGGCGATTCGATGGGCACGATCGGCGGCTTGGGATCATGATCGTTGTTCCACTGGGCTGCCGAGCTCGTGTTCGAGAACAGGGTGTAGTTGGGCGCGTCCAGGCAGTCTTCGTACTTCTGTCGCACGCCGGTCGGGATCGGCTTCTTCTTGACCACGATCTCCGAATCCAGCCAAGCCCTGACGTTCGCGTCGAGGATCTTCACGTTCTCCTCGTAGTCGGGGTACTTCGCGTTGTGCGCTGTGGTCTTGTCTCGGTCGGCCTCTGTGCCGACCAGGCCCGAGAGGGGATAGCGGACGGTCTCGTAGTTCTTGGGCTTGCTGTAGTTCACGACGTCATTTCCGATGAAGTCAGTGATCTTCCGGTTGAAGACGAACGACCGCAGCGGATTAGGAACGATCTCGCCCTTCCCGAAGTCGTACATCGCGTCGGTAAGCGCCCACGGAATCACCGTCTGCTCGGGGTCGTCGCCGTGGTCGGCGGTCTCGTCCCAGAATGCCATCATCACGTGATGACAGCCGTCGATGCTCTGGAGTGCCTCTTCGAGCTTGAGCACGTACATCCGGTGCCACGTCGGAAAGAGCACGTTTCCGTGGTTGCAGTAGCCGCCCCAGTACTGATTGCTTCCCCATCCGGCTCCCCGGAACGGCTCGCCGTGCAGGCCGCCCAGGGCGAAGAAGGACTTCGGGTTGTCGGGCTCGAGCGCCTTGATCCCCTGCCACGCCCGCATCAGATCGTCGAGCGGCTTCGTGTTGCCCTTCGCGTGCTCGTCCTGCAACTCGGTGAGTGACCTGCGAACTCGAGGGCTGCTGCCGTCTGGCGTCACGAGATCTCCTCCTGTCAGCCGCATCGGGGCTGGCACAAGGACGATCTGCGCCACGACGATCGACTCGCTCTGGGGTGTGAGCCATGGATACCAGACCCGTCCGACTGTGTCAACGAGCATGTGAAGAGCAGTGACACGTCGAGGTTCGGCCCGTCCCGGGCCAGTGAGGCACGAGAACGGAAGAGCGCAAGCGTGTCGGCGGAGGCCGAAGCGGGTAACTGGGAAAGTCTCTGCATCCCAGACCTCGGAGGTTCGCAAAATGGCCAAGGACCACGGTCCGAGCGTCAAGGACGACAAGCAGTACGAGGGGCTCCGCAAGAAGGGCATGAGCAAGAAGCGGGCCGCTCGGATCGCCAACACGCCCGACGCTTCCAGCAAGGGCGGCAAGGCATCCGGCGTGGGCAAGAAGCGGTCGGCGACCAAGCAGGGCGGCACGAAGGCCCAGAAGGCCGCCGCCGGACGCAAGGGTGGCAAGAAGACCGCGAAGAGCGGCAAGTGACCGCGACCGACCCACCCGACCAGCGCCCCGGCCAGGTGCACATCGACTGGTCGACCGCCGAGGTTCGTGACCGCTCGCTGAAGGTCGCCCTGACCGACGCCCAGTCCAAGGACTGGCGCGAGCGTCTCGACGCGGTCCTTCGCAGGCTCGAGCAGCCTGGCCACTCCTGGGGCCAGGTCCGCGTCTCCAAGCGCTACCTCAAGGTCGCCGACGTCCCCGCCGGCCACGAGGCCGAGCTTCGCCACCTCCTCGACGCGGCGGTCCAGCAGACGAACGCCGACCTCGCCGGCGAGGCGCCCGCCCCGGAGGACAAGGTCTCAGAGATCGACCAGCGCATGACCGACGCCTTCCGCGCCGAGGCGCAGTCCCCGCCCGAGCCCTGACCCGCCCCGGCCCCGCCCGCCACCTGGGACGGGTAGGGCCGGTCAGCAATATCGATCGAGCAGGACGTCCGCTCTATGGCTTGAGGAGGATCTTGAACGCGTTGTCCTCCTTCTTCTGGAAGATCTCGTACGCCTCGGGCGCTTGGTCGAGCGGCACGTGGTGGGTGGCGAAGCTCTCGACGCCCAGCGGGTCCTCGTCGCCGCAGACGAGCGGCAGGATGTCCGGGATCCACCGGCGGACGTTGGCCTGGCCCATGCGGAGGTTGATCTGCTTGTCGAACATCTGGATCAGCGGCATCGGACTCGCGGCGCCGCCGTAGACGCCCGAGAGGGAGACGGTCCCACCCCGGCGGACGAGCTCGATCGCCGTGTGGAGGGCGCTGAGACGGTCGATCCCGGCCTTCTGCATCATCGGCGCAGCGATCGCATCCGGCAGGGCCCCGGCGACCTTGTGGGCGAATTCCGCGACCGGCGCCCCATGGGCCTCCATGCCGACGGCGTCGATCACCGCATCCGGCCCCCGGCCGTCGGTCAGCTCGCGAACCGCGGCCGGGAGATCCCCGTTGTATTCGCCGAGGTCGAGCGCCTCGACCCCGTGGGCCCGAGCCCGCTCGAGACGCTCGGGCACGAGCTCGACCGCGAGCACCCGAGCACCATGGTGCTGTGCGATCCGAGTCGACATCTCGCCGATCGGACCCAGGCCCATCACGAGGACGCTTCCCCCGGGTGGGATGTTCGCGTACTCGACGGCCTGCCACGCCGTCGGCAGGACGTCTGACAGGTAGACGAAGCGATCGTCCGGCGGACCGTCGGGAACCTTGATCGGTCCGTAGTGGGCCTGCGGCACCCGCAGGTACTCGGCCTGTCCGCCGGGCACCTGGCCGTAGAGCTTCGTGTACCCGAGCAGCGCCGCACCAGTCCCCTGCTCGTGGACCTGAGTCGTCTCGCACTGAGACTGGAGTCCCAGGTCGCACATGAAGCAGTGGCCGCACGAGATGTTGAACGGGATCACGACCCGGTCGCCCGGGGCGATGTCCTTCACATCGGCTCCGACGGCCTCGACGATGCCCATCGGCTCATGGCCGAGGATGTCACCCTCGTCGATGAACGCGCCGAGCACGCTGTACAGGTGCAGGTCCGACCCGCAGATCCCCGACGACGTCACGCGGATGATCGCGTCCGTCGGCTGCTCGATCGCCGGATCGTCGACCGTGTCGACGCGGACGTCCTCATTCCCATGCCATGCAACAGCCTTCATCTCAGTGTGCTCCTCTCGGTTCGGAAAATCGAAGTCCCGCGGCTATTTCTCGGCTGATCCGGGTTCAGCCATCTTCCGGTGCATCTCGGCCTTCACGCTGTCGGGCATCAGACGACTCGCTCGTCCTTGGACCTTGGTCTTCAACGACGCCGAGACGACGCGCTCCTCGCCGGCCATCAGCGCCTCGAACCCGTCGCGGGCGACGTCCGCCGGGTCGTCCTTCTCGCCCGCGCCGACGCTCGTGTCGAGCATGTCGGCCCGCTCGAAGAACTCCGTGTCCGTCGCGCCGGGCATCAACGACGTCACCGTCACCCGGGTGTCCTTGAGCTCGTTGCGCAACGCGAGCGCAAAGCTCTGGACGAACGACTTCGACGCGTTGTAGACCGCCTGGAACGGCCCGGGCATCGTCGATGCGATCGACGACGTGAACAGGAGGCCGCCGCCAGCGGACGGCCGGTCTCGCGGACGGCTCGCCACAGCTCGTCGACGCCGGTCGGGCCGGCGAGGTCGACCTTCACCGCTTCGATGACCGAAGCCCCGTCCACGGCTTCGAGCTCGCCCCGGACACCGTCGAGATCCTCGTGTGCCGTGATGATCAGGTCGAAGCCGTTCGCCGCGAACTCCTTCGCCAGCTCCAAGCCGATCCCCGACGACGCGCCGGTGACCAGCGCCAATGGACGGGTGCCTGGGTCGGTCGTCTGCGGGCGGGAATTCATGGTGACTGGATCTCCTGACTGCGCTCGTTGGTCTCTGCCATCCCGGCTCCGGACGCGCGCGCTGATCCGCGACAGGCTCGCGAGTCGGGTTGGGAGCTGCTGCGTGGCACACCGATGGACAACTCGGTGGCCACGCGACGAGAGACGCGTCCTACGTCGGCTCGAGGGCCGTCCGTCGATAGTCCGTGGCTCTGCGGTGTTGTGCCGCCGAGCCCAGCCGCCGGTCCATGGTGAGGCGACGTCCGGGCCTGTCCCGGCGGTACCCCTCGCAGCTCGGCGGCAAACCCAGCCGACCTTCTCCGGCCGGGCACCCGCCGTGCGCTCACCGGTTCTTCACGGTGGGTCGCAACACGGCGCGCAGGCCGCCGGCGACCGCGCCTCGGAGCGCCCGCAGCAGCTCGACCGGCTGCTCCCGTCAGCCGCCGCTGACCTCGTGGGACCCGACCGAGCGCAGGACGTTGCCCGATTCCGGACGCTCTGTCCGACCGGTGCCACCGGTGCTCGATCCGCCGAGATCGCCGAGGGCGTCCTCCGGTGCGCCGAGTCGCTCGTCCCGCGCGGCGAGGACCAGACGCGAGCCGCGGCGCGCGAAGGCGACCGCGGCGGCTCGCCCGATTCCACTCGAGCCGCCCGTGATCACCACGACGGCTCCGGCTAGGTCGCGCGGCATCTCTCCACGAGTCAGGCCCGGTCTTCGGCGGCCTTGTAGGCGAGCTGCAGAAAGTCCGAGAGCGTTTCCGCCACGTAGATTCCCGTCATCAGGCGCGTGAGCCGGGGGGCGGCCACCAGGCCGAGCGCGAATGCGGCGGCGACCCATTGCGCGAGGCAGTAGGGGCAGACGAGAAGCTCGCCGACCGCGTAGCGCAGGCCGTGCCCGCGCGGCTGCTCCTCGACTTCGCCGTGCCCGGCGGACTCCTGGTAGCGGGTGAACGGCGCCCTGACGAAGCTTGTGACCTTGTCCTTGGCCAGCAGCCGGCTCACCTTGTGGGTGGCGACCCCGACCATCAGCAGATCGCTCATCGCGAGGCGCTGGGGCAGCTCCCGGCCGCGACCGCGCACGGCGAGCAGGGCCGCTGCCAAGCCCAGAGCGAAGGTCGAACTCAGCGCCGCATAGGCAGCCAGCGGCCGCTCCTCGCCGGGATCCGAATATCCGGCGACGGCTTCCTGCCAATGATCCAGCGCGGCCACGAAGCCCGTCTACCCGGCCGGGGCTCGCATGACACCCGGCTGCCCGGGACGGCCGCCGCTCAGCCGAGGATTCCGTGGAGCTTTCGCAATCCTCGGTAGACCCTGCCCTCGGCGGTGCTCAGGGGGACGCGGAGGACCCGCGCGATCTCCGGGACGGTGAGGTCGGCCCCGAAGCGGAGCGCCAGAGCCTCCCGCTCGTCCTCTCCCAGCCGCGCCAGGGCGTGCTGGACCTCGTCTCGCCGGTCGACCGCCTCGACCTCGTGATCGGCTGCGCCCGCCCAGGCCCCCGGCTCGGCCGCCACTCGCTCGAGCGCCCGCTGCTCGACCTGCCGGCGGCGGGCGCCGTCGCGCAGACAGTTGAGGGCAATCGCGTAGAGCCAGGGCTTCTCGGCCGAGCGGACCGGCCCCGGCCGGGCTCGCGCTCGCGTCCGCAAGACCTTCTCGAAAGTGTCCGCGAGGAGATCCTCGCTCAATGTCGGATCGCCGGTCCGGTACGAGAGGAACCGGAACAGCGACTGCGCGTGCTCCTCGTACAGCCGCTCGAAGTCAGCGTCGCGGATTCCTCGAATGGTATCCCGGTAAGGAATCGACCCGCCAGTTCGTCTTAAGGGCATGAGCGAACCAGACGAAGCATTCGACAGGGAAATCTCCATGCTCCGCGAGAGCCGCCCGAGCCTCACGTCGCTCGAGCTCGATCGCGTGAAGTCCCGCGCCCGCCGGGGAGCCGGCGAGCCGGTGCCACGGGTCCGGTGGCAGCGCTTCGCGAGCACGCGCGGGGCTGTCGTCGCGGTCCTCGCAGCGGGAACTCTGATGAGCTCGGGAGGCACCGCCCTCGCGATATCCGGCCTCGGTTTGAGCGGTGCCGCGAGCACCGCCCAGTACGGTGGGCCCGGGACGACCGACACCACGGGCGCGACGGACACCACGGGCGCGACCGACACCACAGCGACGCCTCCAGCCCAAGCCGTCAGTCCGGCCGAGCAGGCCGCGCAGCCGGCCGTCACCACGTCCGGAAAGCTGCCGTTCACCGGCTTCATGGCGATCCCCGTGCTCCTCGTCGGTCTCCTCCTGATCGCCGTCGGTCTCGCCGGCCGCCGCGTCGCACGGCGCTCGAGCGAACTGCCGCCCGGCTGAGTCGCGTTCGCGTCACGCGGTGACCGCGGGGGCTTCCTGAGCCTTCGCGGTGATCGCCGGCCTCGTGGAGGTGCCGCTCTCGGTTCCCCAGAGGGATTGCTCTCCTACGGGACGAGGAGCGGCGCCCTCGCGGCCCCCGCCCGCCAGCGGCGCGGATCGGAGCCGTGCACGGCCACCGCGAGCGATGTCGTGAACCTGCTGAGCGGGTTCAGCCTGCGCGCCTGTCTGGCGGCGCTCCGCGGGTCCAGACCAGCAAGTCCCCGGACCACCGCCATGTCGTAGCGGAACTCCCAGTCCCCGGGGTCTCGGTTGATCGCATTCTGCACGGCCGTGATCGCCAGCCTGGTGTGACCGTAGCGAGCATCGCAATAGGCGATGATCTCGTACGGCTCCGCTCGCGAGCCAACCTCGGATGTCGCCGTGAGGCTGCGCTGGACCGCCTCGTTGCAGTTCCCGCGATCGAAGGCCGCGATCGCCTGCGTCAGGTTCATCTGCGAGAGGCCGACCTGGACCGGCAGCAGCACGACGAGCGCGATCCCCAGCATAATCAGCACCCGGCCGAATCGCCCGGGGACCGGGAAGGTCGTCGCCCGATCCTTTCCACCGCGGGCCAGACCGAGCCCCCCTGCCGCGAACAGCCACCAGGTGATCACCGGCATCTGCCAGTCCCAGTCGACCCCGGCGTGGAGCAGCCAGGCCAACGCCGCCGCGAGCAGGCTTGCCCCGACCGCCCTGTCTGACCCCTTCACCCGGACGGTGATGCCGCGGACGAGCATCGCGAGGCACACCGCGAGCAGTGCCAGACCTACCAGGCCAAGATCTGAGAGCACCTCGAGGTAGAGCGAGTGGGTGTTGACCAGATCCTGGCTGTTGTCGCGGTGGCGATTCCATTCGTTCTGGTAGGTCCCGGCGCCCGTCCCATGCAGGGCCTGGGACTTCCACGAATCAGTTGCCACCCGCCACGCCGCGAGGCGGCCCGTGTTGGCAGGATTCAGCAGCCGCTCGCGGACCGGCTGACCCGGCTTGAGCTGCTGGTTGACGACGAAGCGGTCGTACTGGTGTGAGAGCTCGTGCGGCAGATCGAATGCGACGGCTGCGCCGGCACCCGCCAGCCCGACCACCAGCGCCGCGAGGACCGCGAGCGCCCGGCGCGTCCGCTGGCCCAGCATCGGCGGCCGGTCCCCGCGAACGTCCCAGCGGGTCAGGAGTGCCCGGAGGATCACGCTCGCGACGCTCGCCAGACCAACCACGAGGACGAGGTGGTGACCCTGGGACACGGCGGCCGGGCCGGTCGGATCGACGGTCGCCAAGGCCGTCGCCGAGTAAGCCGCACTCGCGACCACGCCGGTCGCAGGCCCGGCGGCCAGGAACGTGAACAGGAGGCCGCGTGAGCGGCAGGTGGCGCTGAGCACGCCCAGCCCGATCAGCCCGGCGGCGATCGACCCGCGCGAGAAGGTCAGCAGCAACGTCGCCCCGAAGATCGGCAGCGCCCCGGCCGTCAGGGCGCGGACCGCGCGCGGCAGCCGGTCGCTGGCCGACAGGCCGACGCAGACGAGGATCCCCAGCACGGCCAAGAGCCCGAGCGCGTTCCAGTAGGTCACGGGATAGGCGAGCCGGTCGTTTGCGGTCTCCGGCCTGATCGGAAACAACGCCGGCAGCGTGCGCGTCGCCAAAGCCGCCGTGCACAGCACCAGGCTTCCCAGGCCGAAGCCGCCGACCAGGGCCGTCCGAGCACCCCGGCGTCGGCGGAGCGTCGCGAACAGAACGAGTACCAGCAGGTAGAGTAGGACTCGATCGAACTCGAGGACAGCCCGCCCGGGAGCATGCGACCAGGCCGCCGAGACGAGCGTCCAGACGGCGAACAGACCCAACGCGGCGATCGCGACGCCCGATCGCCAAGTCAGGCCGCCGAACGGATCCCGGGAGACCGCGACCCGCAGGATCAGCGCGACCGCCACGCCGACCACGGCCACCGCGGTCGAATCCGGGAAGAAGCCCCCCGCCTCGAAACCGAGGTAGACCGTGAGCGCAGCTGATCCGACCAGCAACGCAGCGGATGCCCGCTGGGATCCGATGACTCCCCCTCTGCGCCCCATGACCGACGAAACTCCGAACATCGTATTCACCCGCCGCGCGCCGGGGCCGCACCCCGGACGGCGGGCCCGGTCTCTGCGGAGCGACCGCTGAGCGCGACGTCGCCGCGCGTCTCACGCTCGGGCGCCCGGTAGAGTCCACGCTCCCTCGTGCAGCCGGCTGCCGCCTGAAAATCCGTACCGTCGCCCGTCCAGCCCCCCACTCCCCGGCCGCCATCTCGAGTGACGTCGACGGCCGCTGAGTCCGCGAAGGACGCAGGCGCCGGAGCGAAGCAGGACGCTCCTTCGACGGTCGCCGTTCTGCGCGATGTGCCCGAGGAGCGTCGGATGTCGATGGAGCGCTTCGCCGACGAGATCGTTAACGGTCTCCTGCGGGGTGGCGATGTCCACCCTTGCCCGGTCACCGTCCATACGACGACGACGGATCGCGCTCGGTGGCGTGCCGTTCCGTCCGCGCGCGCCGTCCGCTTCGCCGGCTATCCGCTGCGGGTGGCGATGCTCGCGGCGCGCCGGCGCGCCGACCTCTTCCACATCGTCGACCAGGGCTACGCCGATCTCGCGGCCCTCCTGCCGAAGGACAGGACACTCGTCACCTGCCACGACCTGATGCTCCTGCGCGCCGAGGAGGGAGTCGCCGGCTTTCGCGGCCGACGCTCGACGCTCGCTCGGTTTCGCTGGAGCACGTCGTTCTTGTCCCGCGTGGCACATGTCGCGTGTGACAGTGAATGCACCCGTACCGACGCGATCAGGCTGTGCGGCGTTCAGCCCGAGCGCACGAGCGTCATACCCCTCGGGGTGCGACCGATGTTCGCCCCTCTCGAGGTAGAGGCGGTCGAGAGATTGCGTGCGGCGCTCGGCACGCCGCCTCGGCACCGGCTGCTGCATGTCTCATCGGGGCCGGACTACAAGAACGCCGCCACCACGATCCGCGTGCTCGCGGCCCTGCGACGGGGCGGCGCGGATGTCGGGCTCGTCCGGGCTGGTACCCCGCTCGCCCCCAAGGACCGCGCGCTCTGCGAATCGCTCGGGGTCGCCGATCACGTGACCGATCTCCATCACGTGAGCGACGTCCGCCTGGTCGAGCTCTACAACGCCTGCGACGTCCTCGTCTTCCCGTCGTTCTACGAGGGCTTCGGTCTTCCCGTGCTCGAGGCGATGGCCTGCGGCACGCCGGTCGCGGCGTCGAACACCCCGGCGCTCGTCGCGCTCGCCGACGCAGTCGCCCTGTTCGCCGATCCCCTCGACGTCGATGGTCACACCGCGAACGTGCAAGCCCTGCTCGAATCGCCGACGGCGGCGCGCGAGCGGGGCCTCGCTCGCGCGGCGAGCTACACATGGGAGCGCACCGTGCGCCGCTACACCGAGCTCTACCGAACCGTGCTCGATGGGCGCTAGGCCGGGGACGCAGCGCCTGTACCGCAGGATCCGCCGGGCGGTCGGTACGGCGGATCGCTACCTCGGCTTCGTCCTGCGCGCCGAGTACTCGCACAAGCGCGCCACGCTCTGGGGGACCTGCAAGCTGATGCTGATCGCGCGGTTCGCGCCGCAGCGCACCAAGCCGATCCGGCTGGTCGGATTCAAGGTGTCCTACGCCTCGGTCGAGCTCCTCCGCTACGTCTTCCGCGAGATATTCGTCGACCGGCTCTATGAGATAGAGGCGGACAAGTCGTGCCTGCGGATCCTCGACGCCGGCGCGAACATCGGCCTGGCGATGCTGTTCTTCAAGCTCGTCGCACCCGACAGCCACGTGACCTGCTTCGAGCCGGATCCACGCAACTGCGCGATCATCGCGGCCAACGTGCGCGACAACGGCCTGCGCGACGTTGACATCTGCCAAGTGGCTCTCACCGACGCCGACGGGTTCGTCACGATGCACGCGAACGCCGCTCTGACCGGCGACACCGCGCAGTCGCTGAGTCGGGCGTTTCGCGAGCGTCTCGCGGATACCCCGGCGGGGATCCGCTCCTACGAGGTTCAAGGGCTGTCGCTGAGGCCGTTTCTGGACGATCCGGTCGACGTCCTCAAGCTTGACGTCGAAGGCGCCGAAGGACGGGTGATCGCCTCACTTGGCGAGCGGCTTGCCGACGTCGGCTGCGTTCTCATGGAGTTCCACTACCTGCGCCGCGACAACAGCCTCCCGGACATCATCGAGCGGCTCGAGGCCGCCGGTCACGAGTTTCGGCTGGAGGCTCCGGACGGGCTCGTCAGCTGCGAGGGCTACACCGCGGCCCTCTTCGCCCACCGCGGCGACGGCGTGAGGCCAGTCGCTCGCTACTGAGATGACCCCCGGGGCCGCGCCGTCGGTGGCCCCTAGCGCGCCGCGCCGTCGGCTCCCAGCGGGCCGCGGCGGCGGGAACGACGACGTCGCAGCACGAGCGCCTCGAGATCCTCCCGTCCGGGCATGAGCAGACGGCGCTGGGTCGTGCCGAGCGCCTTGGCGGCGCGCCGACTGATCAGGACGAACGCCGTCAGATACGCGGCGAGCGAGGTCCAGCCGGCCCCGGGGAGTCCGATCAGCGGGAGCAGCACGAGCAGACCGACGGCCGTCACGGGCAGCGTCAGGAGCTCCGCCTTCGCGGCGTCGGCAGGACGCCCGATCCCGATCAGGACGCTCTCGATCGCCCGGTTGACCGAGATCACGACGGACGCCACGAGGAGGATGCGCGCAACCGGAGCGACGACGGCGAAGGCGTGGCCGAAGAACAGGTCGAGCAGGAAGCCCGTCCCCACGAAGAGTGGAAGCGTCAACACGACCGACGCGATCAGCGTCACGCCGATCAGCGCGGACGCGAGGCGCCGTCGCTCGTCGGGGTCCTCGAGGCCCGACATCACGGGCAGCGCGACGAAGATAATCGAGCTTCCGATCAGCAGTGCGAGGGACGCGAGCGTGACCGCCGTGACGTACAGGCCCAGCTGAGCGGGCGCGAGGAAGATGGCTATGAAGGGCTGGTCGATCCGCTCGTTCAGACGCCAGGCGATCGTCGACGCGAAACTGCGCCCGCCAAATGCCAGAAGCTCTCGTGCGGTCGCTCGTTTCACGGTGAGCGGCTCGTTCAGGAGTGACTTGACCATCATGATCGCCAGGGCCCCGGTGAAGAGGTTGGCCGCGAGGTAGACGAGGACGGCCGTCCGCACGTCGAGATGACCGAACACGGCCGCGATGAAAAGCCCGCCGGCGGCGATCAGCACGACCGAGACCCGCAACGTCTGAGTCCACGCGAACCGGTGGTGGCCGTTGACGTAACCGGCCAGCACGAGGGTGACCATGGTGAACGGCAGCGAGACGAGAAAGAGGTATGCACTCGTGAGCGTCCCCGGGCTCTGGCCTCCGACGACGAGCGCCACGAGGCCCGCACTCGCGCCTGTCACCACCACGCTCGAGGCGATCGTCAGCGCGAGCGCCGAGCCCAACAGCTCACCGTCTGGTGCCGACCGACGGGCGACGAAGAAGCTGATCGCCTCGACGAGGCCGATCACGCCGAGCGGAGCGACCAACGACGGGACGAGGAGCGCCGCAGCCAGTGCCCCCCGCAGGTCGGGTCCGAGCTCGCGCGCGAGCAGGACGCCGGTCGCGATGCCGAGGAAGAGGATCCCGCCCGAGGAGATCACGCTCCAGCCGAACGCGCGTCCGACCCCGGCCTGGCCTGTGTCGGCAGTCGGGTCAGGGTCGGTGGAAGCCACGCGCAGACGGGCAGCATGCCAGCCACGCGGGCTCGCCGCCGGATGTTGCCGCGGGCAGCGCCGCGATCGCGTCGCTCCCGGACGCCGAAGTGAACGCCAAACCCGAGCAAATCCTCGGAAAACCTGGCGGATCGGCTGGCCCAGACCGAGTCCCCGCGGTCCCACGCCTGATAGGTTCTTCGCCTATCGCTCCCACGAGCACAGCCGACTATTACGAGCGATATTGGACGCTCGAGGGGTACGGTCCGCTCGAAGGAAGCGGTGTTCCGGCGGCGGTGGATCGACTCGTGCGCGAGTACGTGAGCCCGTCGTCCGCGGTCCTCGACATGGGGTGTGGCAACGGACGGGCAGGCGGACCGCTCGTGCTGAGCTGTGGGGGCCGCTACGTCGGCGTCGACATCTCTCAAACCGCGGTGGCGGCCGCCCGAGAAATCGGCCTCGACGCCCGGGTGATCGAAGATGCCTCGGCACTTCCGTTCGCCGCGGAAACATTCGACTTCGTTCTCTCGATCGAGGTCTTCGAGCACCTGTTCCGTCCTGACCTCGCCGTCGCCGAGATCGCTCGCGTGCTCCGCCCCGGGGGCACCGCCGTGATCACCGTCCCGAACGTGGCCTATTGGCGCCATCGCGTCGACTTGGCCATCTTCGGTCGCTGGAACCCCTATGGGGACGACCAGTCCGTGCAGGCGCCGTGGCGCGATCCCCATATCCGGTTCTTCAACCGCGCCTCACTCGCGAGAATGCTCGACCAGAGCGGCTTCGACTCGGTCGCTGTCCGCGGTCACGGCGGTGCCTTCCTCCGCGACCTACCGGGACTGCGGCGTCTGGGCAGCGGGAACGTCTCGCGCGGCTACCTGGCCCTCGAGCGCCTGGTTCCCGCGTTGTTCGCAAGCCGCCTGCACGCAGTCGCCAGTCACGGAGTCGTCAAGCATTGAGAGCGGGTGCGCGAGCCGGGTCCGAGGAGACCCGGATGAGCACCGGCCGCACGGTCTGTCCCCGAAACGGCCCCGGCGATCGCCGGGGAGCAGCGGATACGATTCCGTCGTGACGTGGCCCTCCAGCGCCTGGTCCTCCAGCGCGGTGTCGGCCCAGCGCGACTACTACGCGCGGACCGCGACGACCTACGACGGGATGCACGACATGGGCGAGCATCACGACGCGCTGCGTCACGTCGCCGTGTACATGCGGGCGATCGGCGCCAGGTCGGTGCTCGACACGGGCTGCGGCACCGGCATGGCCATGCTCTACCTGATGCGGGAGATGCCGGATCTGCTGACGCACGGGAACGACCCGTCCGAAGCTCTGCTGCGGGTGGCCCAGGAACGACACGGCATTCCGAGCGACCAGCTCGACTGCGTGAGCAGCGAGCGACTTCCCTACGAGGACGGCGCTTTCGATGCGGTCGTCGAGACCGGAATGCTTCACCACACCCCAGAACCGCAGCGCGTCGTCGCCGAGATGCTCCGGGTCGCGCGCAAGGCGGTGTTCATCTCGGACTCCAACATCTACGGCCAGGTCGGATCCTCGCTGCCGGCGCGTGCCCTCAAGCTCGCGCTGGCACGAGCCGGGCTCCTGCGGCCCGTGCTGCGCCGGATGCGCGGCGGCCGCGACTGGTACTTCAACGAGGGCGACGGGGTTGCCTGGAGCTACAGCGTCTTCGACAGCTACCCGCTGGTGCGCGACGCGTGCGCCGAGTCCGTCGTCCTGCCGACGGGAAGCAAGCGGGGTCTCGCCGATGCCTGTCCGATCCTCTTCGCGAGCCACTGTCTGATAGCTGGCTTCAAGGAGCCGTTGGCCGGGGTCCGGCTCGATCGATGAACGCGGACGGCACCGGCGGGATCGTCGTCGCCAACCCGACGTCCATCCCCGAGATCGTCCACGCAGCGTCGGCGTTCGGGGGGCGGGGAATGCTCGCGCGCTATCACACGCCGGTGGCGACGAGCCCGCACCAGGAAGCCATGCTCGAGCGCTTCCTCCCGCGCGTCCTCGGCCGGCCGGTGTTGACCGAACTGCGCCGCCGAGCCGCTCCCGCCGGGCTCGCGTCCGACCAGGTGCAGCTGACCGCCACAGCCACGGAGCTCCTGCGGATCGCCGTCGCCCGCCGGTCGAAGTCGCCGCTCTGGCAGCGACGGATGATGCATGCGCTCAACGCTCGATTCGACGCAGGCGTCGAGCGTCGCCTGTCCGCGGGCGACGGAGCCCTGTTCACCGCGCTGGGGACGGCCCCTCGCGCAGTTCAGAAGGCCCACAGGATCGGCGTCCCGACGGTGCTCGACGTCCCCATCGCGCACTCGGGGTGGGTGCGCCAGACGATGCGCGAGGAGGCGCGGCTCGTCCCCGAGTACGCCGTCACACTCCAGGGACATGACTTCCCCGACTGGATGCTGGCCGCGAATGCGGAGGAGTTCCGCGTGGCGGATGTGCTCCTCGTGCTGTCGAGCCATGAGCGCCGTACGCTGGTCGCCTACGGAGTCGACGAGTCGAAGATGATCGAGATCCCCCTGGGCGTCGACCTTGAACTGTTCGCGCCCATCCCCGCCCGGGAGGATCGCGACGAGATCTTCCGGGTGATCTTCGTCGGACAGATCACCCAGCGCAAGGGCCTGTCGTACCTGGTCGAGGCTTTCGAGCGTGCGGCCCTGCCGGCGAGCGAGCTCCTCCTCGTCGGTCCGATCGTCGGGAGCGACGCACCATGGCGGGCAATCCCCGGCGTCCGCCACGTCGCCGCGGTTCCACGCGCCGCGCTCCCGGCGCTCTACGCGAGCGCGAACGTATATGTCCTGCCGTCCCTCGCCGAGGGATTTCCCCTGACTCAGGTGGAGGCGATGGCGATGGGGCTGCCGGTGATCGTCTCGGAGAACACATCGGCGCACGATGTCGTCACCGACGGCCAGGATGGCTACGTGGTGGCGATCCGGGATGCCGGCGCGATCGCTGAGCGCCTGCGCCTGTTGTACGACGACGCCGACCTCCGCGCGCGGATGGGAGCTGCCGCTCGGCGACGCGCCGAGCAGTTCGGCTGGGCGCGCTATCACGAGCGGGTCGTCGACATCGTCGGGGGCGTGCTGTGATGCCGGAACGCCCGGAACGCCTGGAACGCCCGGAACGCCTGGAGCGCCCGGAACGTCCGGAACGCGCGGACCGTCCGGAACGCGCGGACCGTCCGGAACCCCGGCAGCGCCCGGATCGTCCGGAGCGCCCGGAACGCCCGCTTCGTCCCAAGCTTCGACACCGGGCGCCGGCGAACTTCCTGCGCTGGGCGCTGAACTACCGGGGCCAGCGTCGGGCGATCGGCCGCGGATACCTGTTCGATGCCCTCCGCTTCGTCACGCCATCGGTGGCGATCGAGACCGACGGGCTGCGCGTGTACCTCAGCACGGCCGACCGAGTCGTCTCTCGCCGGATCTTCGCCGGCGGATTGTGGGAGCGCCCGATGTTCGAGCTGGTGATGGCGGAACTCGCCGACCGAGGACTCGGTGCCGCCCTCGACGGCAAGGTCTTCCTCGACATCGGTGCGAATATCGGTACGGCCAGCTGCCATGCCATCAATGGTCATCGCGCGGCGCTGGCACTCGCCTTCGAGCCTGCACCTCAGAACCTCAGGTTTCTGCGTCAGAACATCGTCGCCAACGAACTCGAGGGTCGAGTGCGGATCCACGCCTGCGCGCTCTCCGACGTGGACGGTCATGTCTCGTTTGAGCTCTCAGACGTCAACTCGGGCGATCACCGCGTGCGTACGGCAACCGCGGGGGATCAGCCGGCACGGCTCGGAGAGTCGAGCTGGAGCACGACGCGGGTGGAGTCGAGAAGGCTGGACAGCTACGTCGAGGACGGCACGATCGCGCTCGACCGGGTTGGCCTGGCGTGGATCGACGTTCAGGGGCACGAGGGACACGTCTTCGGCGGGGCCGGCAGACTGCTGAGCTCACAGGTACCGCTGGTGTGTGAGTTCTGGCCGTATGCGCTGCGGCGTGCCGGAGGGTTCGAGCGGTTCCGAGACGAGCTGGAAGGCCGTCGGTCGAGCTTCGTCGATCTCGCCAAGCCGGCTGAAGGCCAGCAGCCGATGAGTTGCCTGGCTGCCCTCGCGGACAAGCTCGCACGTCCTGACGCGTCGACCGACCTGCTCCTGCTGCCCTGAGCGGCTGATGGCACCAACCATCGTGCTGGACATGCGCTACCTGCAGGGTGCGTTTCGCAACTCGCGAGACGGCGGGCTCGGTGGCATGGGTGTGTACAGTCGCGGACTCTGGCGTGAGGTCGTCAGGCAACGCCCGGACTGGCACTACGTAGCCGTCGGCGATCGCGGTCGGATCCCTCACCAGTTTCGGGAGCTCATCGATGAGTCGGGGGCGGCGGCAACGATCGTCCCCCGCGGCCTCGCCGGTGCCGCACCGTTCCCCCTGCGGCTGAACGAGACACGCTATGGCTGGATCTTGAACATGGTCGAGAGCGAGCTCGGCTGGGGGAGCCCCGGCCGGGGACTTCCGTCGCACGTCGATCTCCTGCACGGGCTCAGCCAGCTCCCACCGCCGCGGCGAAGCCGAGTGCCGAGCGTCGCGACGATCTACGACCTGATCCCGTTCGGGGCTGCCGGGAGCTCGAAGCCATCCGCTCTGACCCGCGCCCGCCGTTCCTATCTCGCACGGATCTGGCGCACGGACCGCTTCCTGTGCATCTCGGACTCCAGTCGCCGCGATCTGCTCTCGATGACCGACATCAGCCCGAGTCGCGTAGGGGTTGCCTACCCGGGCCTTGACCGCACGACCTTCCGACCCGTCCACTGCTCCGACGGTGAACTGAAGGACCGCTACGCGATCGAGCCGCCGTACTTCCTGAACGTCGGGGTCTGCTTCGGGCGCAAGAATCCGGGCGCCCTGCTCGCCGCCCTGCGTCGCGTCGCAGCGGCACCCGAAGGGGACGGGGCGAGCCTCGTCCTCGTCGGCCCGTATGACGTCATTCCCGGATCCGCCCGGCGTATCGAGCGGGAAGCTGCCGAGCTCGGCATCGCGGAGAGGATCAGGCTGATCGGCAACGTGGACGACGAGGACCTCGCCCGTCTGTACACCAACGCCGCGGCACTCGTCTTCCCGTCGCTCTACGAGGGCTTCGGATATCCCGCGCTGGAATCGCTCGCATGCGGCACGCCGCCGATCGTGTCAGCCACGTCTTCGCTGCCGGAAGCCGTGGGATCGCTGGGGCGCCTGGTGAACCCGCGTGAACCCGCCGAGATCGCTGAGGCGATGCTCGACCGGCTCAGGGAGCTGCCGGCTGGCCGGCTGGACGTCGAGGGGCCCGCGTGGGCGCGGCGCTTCTCCTGGGAGGCGGCTGCCGGCGCGTATATCGCGATCTACGAGGAGCTGTTGGACTGAGGGCGCGGGCGGGGTTCCGAGGGCGCGGGAGTTCCGAGGTCAGCCCGTGATTTCCGAGGTCGCGCCGGGGTCCCGGCTTTCTACGTCACCTCGGACCGACGAAACAGGAAGTCCGCCTGGAGCCGCCGGCCAGCGGTGTCGCGAACGAGCGAGTGGATTCCAGACAGGGCGAACCCTCGGCTGCGCATGTGGGACACCACATCGTCAGCCAGCGCCTGGCCGCGGTACAGCTCGAGGAAGGAGCACTCGATCAGAGCTTCGTCGACGCTCAGCAACGTGGTCTCGGCCCCGGCGAGCACGTCGAGCTCGGTCCCCTGGACGTCGATCTTGAGCAGGCAGGGCCGGGCGAGCGCGACGCCGTCGAGGAGCTCATCCAACGGTGCCGTCCAGACCTCGACCACGCCTCCACCGTCGGGATGACCGAACGCCCGCCGGTTGGCGGGCGTCATCTCGAGCAGCGACGACGAGTCGCTGGCCTGCGCCACGTGAAAAGCCGCATTGCCCCGGAGGCGCGACGCGGCCGCCGCGATCACCGTCAATCCTGATCTGCCCGTGAAGACGCGCTCGAGCCGCGCCCGAGGCTCGGGCAGGGGCTCGATCGCCCAAAGCGCGGCGCGTGGAAATCGAGTGGAGGCGAAGACCGCGAACTGGCCCTGGTGAGCGCCGACATCGATCACGCTACGAAAGTCGTGCCCGAAGGGGACCTCCTCGTGCTCGATGGTGGCCGCCACACCATGCCGCAGGGCGGCGCGGTAGCTCGTCGTTCGCAAGAGGCGGATCAGCTTGCGCGCCTTGCGCAACCGTTCGGCTCGCGAGCTGGGAGCCGTCCCGCCGGTGGTCGCCGACGAGAGAACCTGCCGATACTCGTCAGCCAGCGCCGGCGCGATCCGGGTCCAGTCATAGGAGGCGGCGAACGTTCGAGCCGCTGCGCCGCACCTGCGCCGGCGGGGAGCGTCGTCGAGCAGCTCGCCAATCGCCACGCCGACGGCTTCAGGCTCGACCGCCGCGACGACGGCGGCACCCGCGGCCAGCATCTCCGCTGCGATGTTGACCTGCGGAGACAGGATGATCGGTAGCCCTGCAGCGGCCGCCTCGAGCGCACTGACACCGAAGTTCTCCGTGTGCGACGCGAGGATCCAGACGCTCGCGGCCGCGAGCGCTGCAAGCTTCTCGCTCCCATAGAGCGCCGGTACCAGGCGCACGTGGTCGGCGATGCCGAGCTGCCCGGCGAGTCTGTGCAGGGATGGCGAGAGACCCTCGTCATCGGGACCGACGATCGCTAGGAGTGTGTCCTGGTGGTCAGGCAGGGCGGATGCGAAGCCCCGCAGGAGGACGTCGAGTGCCTTCTTGAACGTAATGCGACCAAGGAACAGCACAACCGGGCCCGCGTGGCCACCGAGGTGCTCGTCTCGAAAGGCGGACGGGTTCGGCAGGTTGGTGTAGTCGTCGACATGGATGCCCACCGGCGCGATGAAGCGCGGGACTGCGGGGGCGATGTCCGCCACCAGGTCACGCTCCGCAGAGGTCGTGACATGCAAGGCTGCGGCGTCGCGGAGCATCTGACGCTGCCAGACGCGGTCGATGATCCACTTGCGCCCGCGGCCCTTGAGCCGTAGGTATGGATCGAGCGCACCGTGCGGCGAGACGACGTAGGGGACGTTCGTCAGCCGGCAGGACAGGTATCCGGCGAGCTGGGGTGCAAGCCAGAGAGAGTGGATGTGCACGAGATCCACCGTTCCGACCAGGGTCGGGAGCTCGCGCCACATCTGCCACGAATTCGCGAAGCGCCGTGGCGGGCTCGCGTGGCCCAGTCGGACGTCCAGGCGGTCCGCGCCATACGGCGCGTCGGCCACCGACATGCGAGCAGGATCGCGCGCCATCGGCAGGTGGGCGAGGTCGGTCGCGTAGATGATCGGATGGATGCCGTGGGTCTGGAGGGCCACGCTTGCCTGCAGCGCGAAGGTGACATAGCCACCGGCGCGCGGAGCGATCAGCGGGAGCACGTGCAGCACCGAGATCTCAAGCTCGGTCTGCGGTGGCTCCTCGATAGGCGTCACTACACTCAAATCCGATGCCAGGGCAACCCGTGACGGCCGCCGAGGCCAACCGCATCTTCTATCGGGACGAGGCCCTCGACTACGACCGGACCGAGGCGTGCCTGCGCGACCGGCGCCAGCAGGATCGTCTGCTCGATGCGCTCACCCGAGTAGTCCCGGGCCTCGACGGCTCTCCGCGGGTACTCGACGTGGGTGGCGGGTCCGGCAACGTCGGCGCCGCCCTGCATCGACACGGCGTCACCCCGGTCGTCGTCGACGTGTCCCGGGAGATGACCACGATCTGGCGCCGAAAGGCCGCGCGACTGGGGCTCGCCCCCGAGATCCACGACATGCCGATCGAGGAGTTCCTCGCCGCCGATACCCGCCGCTGGGATCTCATCACGTTCTCGTCGACGCTGCATCACCTCGACGACTACACCGCAGTTCTGAACGCGGCCGCCGCGAGGCTCGCGCCCGGCGGCTTCGTGTTGACGATCTTCGACCCGACGCGGGCGACGGCCGCCATGCGGCTGATCCGCAAGCTGGATTTCGTCGCGTGGCTCGCGCTCCGCCGCCCGGATCGCTTCATCCGGTTGCTTGGTGGCGTCGTGAGGCGGGCGATCGGTCCGCGGCAAGTGGGCGAGCACGTGGGTCGGATGGCCGAGCGCCACGCATATACCGGGATCGACGACTACGAGCTCGTCGCGGCGGCGGGCCGCAGCGGGCTGCAGGTGATCATCCACGAGCGGTCCTGCGACGCGCGGCTCGCGGTGGTCCGCTTCGCGCTCCGACGCCTGGATTGGCCCTCGAGCTTCCATCTGGTCCTGCAGCGGCCCGGGTCAGCCGACGACGTCACGTAACGTCGCCTCGAAACACTCGGCCGCACGCTCGGGCGAGAAGTTGGCGCGAGCGTATTCAAGTGCCTTGCGCCCGCGATCAGCCCGTCCGTGTGGGTCGCGGAGGACGGCGGCGAGCTGCACGGCCCCCCGATCAGGGTCCGTGCTGTCGGTCACCCACCCACCTCCTGAGCGCTCGATGATCCGAGCGACCTCCGAGCCCAGACGCACTGAGGCGACGACCGGGATTCCGTAGCCCATGAAGTTCATCAGCTTGGAGGGAACGTTGAACTCCACGCCGCCGTAGCCCTGGCTGACGACCGCGACTGCCGCCCGCCGCAACTCCCGCTCGAGGGAGTCGCTGTCGAGGACTCCGGTGACGCGAACGCGGCCGGTCCGGATCACAGACCGAACCGCGTCCCCGGCCTGGCCGTCACCGGCCATCACGAATTGCGCATTCAGGCGTCGCAGCTCTTCAGAATCCTCGAACGCCCGAGTCACCGTCACGAGATTCTGCGAGAGGCCGATGTTGCCCATCGTCAGCACAGCCGTCGGTTCGATGGCAGCCTCATCGCGCGGTATATCGAGGATCGGGCGGCTCGCGGGGTTGTAGCAGCGCACGATCTTCTCCGGCGGCACGCCCTTGGCCCTCAAATTCTCCGCGAAGCCGTCCGAGACGACGAAGATCCGCGAGGCTGACCGATAGGCAGCATTCTCCAGCCGACGGGCCATCCTGATGAAAGCCCCATCCTTGACGAGCCCGGTCGAGACGGCGCCGTCGGGCAGGATGTCCTGGAGCCAAAGAACCCACGGTATCCGTCGACCACTCGCGCTGGCCATCGCGGGCACGAGGGCAGGGAAGCTGGGCGAGACGGCCACGATCACGTCCGGCGTGTCCAGCGTCGGCGCGGCCAGCGTCAGAGCGGCTGCGAAGCTCGCCTCCTGTCGGACGCGCTGCATCGCAGAGCCCCTGCCTATCCACAGTGGCAGGCGCAGCACGCGGATGCCGTCGCGCCATTCGCGACACGGCTTGAGCGGCCTGCCCCAAACCGGCTCCGGGTAGTGCGGATGTGCCGCGATGACCTCGACGGTATGGCCTCGGGCCTGCATCGCCCGAGCCCAGACACCGCTCAGCGGGGCGATGCCGGACGGCTCGGGATCGTAGTTATAGCTCCACAGCTGAATGCGCATAGACAGGCGGGCCTAGGCGGGAGTGGCGGCGCTTGTCCAGCGCTCGACGTTCACATCGTGGATCTCACGCAGTATGGCGTCGATCCCGTACTCGACCTGGAATTGCGGATAGTCGACCTTGAACGCCGAAAAGTCGCTGATGTACCAACGATGGTCTCCTGCCCGGGGCCGATCGGACAAAGTGAAGGCAAGCTGGCGACCGGAGATCTCCGAGCACTTGGCGATCGCCTCGAGCATTGACACGTTGCACTCGCGACCGCCGCCAAGGTTATACACGGCAGCGATCCGGGGGTTGCGCGAAAAGGCATCGAATGCGCTGACGACATCGGCGGCATGCATGTTGTCGCGGACCTGCTTGCCGCCATAGCCGAAGATCGTGTACGGCTCGCCCGTCACCGTGCATTTCATGAGGTAGCTCAGAAACCCGTGTAACGGCGCTCCGGCGTGGGCCGCGCCGGTCAGGCAGCCGCCGCGAAAACAGACCGTGGGAATCCCGAAGCAGCGACCGTATTCCTGCACCATCATGTCGGCCGCGATCTTCGATACCCCGAAGAGCGAGTGCATGCAATGATCAACCGACATCGTCGTGTCGATCCCATCGTAATAGGGGTGACTTTCGGGAAGCTCGAGTCGGGTCGCGGTCTCGTGGAGCGGAAGGCGATTGGGATTGTCGCCGTAGACCTTGTTCGTCGACGTGAAGATGAAGGTCGCGTCCGGATTATGGTGGCGGACGGCTTCCAACATGTTCATCGTGCCATTGGCGTTGACTCCGAAGTCCGTCTGAGCGTCTGACGCGGCCCAGTCGTGCGACGGTTGGGCGGCCGCGTGCACGACGACGGCAAGATCTGCGGCGTGTCGGCCGACCAGCCGCATGACCCCGGAGCTGTCACGAATATCGAGAGCTACTGAGTGAAATTCATTTGGGAACTCATCGAGAAGCCCTTGTGTGATCCTGGCCGTTGACGCGGCAGGCCCGAAGAAACGGGCGCGCAAGTCGTTTTCCAAGCCGACGACGTCGTAGCCGGACTTGACGAGATGACGGACTGACTCGGACCCGATGAGGCCGCCGGAACCTGTGACTATGGCGACGGGAATCGGAGAGTCCTGAAAGGGGTGAGAACCTGGAAGTCTTGCCCGTTAATGCGGTTGTGTCCTGCGATCGGCCGAGAGCCTATCAGCCGGGCTTGGACTTCGTGGCTCCCCGGGAATTCGGGCTCCCAGGCCCGCGACATGGGCCGACGAGCCCCGTTCGCGTCGGTGCGACGCTGGATCTCGGGTCGCGCGCGGGGCCGCGGCGCGAGCCCTGGTTCACGGGCTTGCGCGAGCCCTGGTTCACGGGCTTGAAAGTCGCCTGGACGCGGGGATCGACGCCCGAGCGGGTGCAATATGCTGCTCTCGCATGAGCGAACCCCGTCAGGTCACCGTTCGGGACTATGTGCGGATGCTTCGCGCGAGCGGGGTCGCGGTTTATGCCATGACGATCCTATGCGCCGCGGCCGCCTTCGGGTTTTCGAGCGCGCAGAAGCCGATCTACCTGGCTGCGGCCCAGCTCTCGTTTCAGGGGGACAGTCAGAGCAACGCAGAGGCCGGCGTGGTCGCGCCGGAGACGCAGACGCCCGCGGCGCTGGCGGCTCGCGGCGTCACGAGCGTGCTCAGCCCGACGACCTTGCAGCGGGCCAGGGCCCAGCTGGGCGCCACGCGGAGCATCTCCGATCTGCAGAAGCTTGTTTCGACCCAGATCGATCCGTCCAGCAATCTGGTCACAGTCGAGATCCGCTCGAGCGACAAGCAGTTCGCCGCGGCGCTGGCCAATGCGCTCGCGCAGGCTACGGTCGACCTCCAGACCCAGAGCGCGCGCGCGGGCTTTGCGTCCGCCGCGAATCGCGTACAGGCCGAGTTGACCCGGTTGCGTCATACCCAGCAGGGCAATGACCAGGCCCTCGCCCTCAGCTTCTTTGCGCGAATCGCGTCGCTGCGGACGCTGAGCGTCAACGCGACGCCGGTGAGCCTCGTCCAGCCGGCGTCTGTGCCCGGGTCGCCGGATTCTCCGAGGACGTCACGCAACACGCTCTTCGGCGCGATCATCGGCCTCCTGCTCGGGGTGATCTTCGCCTTCGTCCGGTCGTCGGTCGACCGGCGCCTGCGCTTCACGGAGCAGATCCAGGAGGAGCTCGATCTGGCGATCGTCGGGTCGATCCGCGAGGACGCGCTCGGGCAGGCCGCCTACATCGAGAACAGCCTTGGATCGATGAGCGATCAGGACCTCGAGAGCTTTCGCATCCTGCGCACGAACCTCGTCTTCCTCGACATCGAGCGTCCGCTCAAGTCGATCGTCGTGACCAGCCCGCTGCCGCAGGAGGGCAAGTCGACGGTCGCGGCATCGCTCGCGCTTGCCCTGACGGCCGCGGGGACGTCGACGCTCCTGGTCGAGTGCGACCTTCGAAGGCCTTGCCTGGCCGGGCGGCTGAGCATCAACGCCGGACCGGGCCTCAGCGATCTCCTGGCCGGTAAAGCCACTCTTGCGGAGGTCGTGCAGCTCGTCGAGCTCTCGGCCGGCGATGCTGCGGCTGCAAACGGCGACGCGAAAGGCGCGGCCGCGGCTCGACGGCTGGCCGAGAAGCTCGCCGTCGTCACCGCTGGGTCGCCGTCGATCCGACCGGCGGAGCTGTTGTGCTCCCAGCCCTTTCGCACGTTCATCGACGACGCCGTACGGGCATACGACGTCGTCATCGTCGACACGCCGCCGCTGCTCTCGGTCGCCGACACGCTGGAGATAATTCCGCTCGTCGAGGGGCTGCTTCTGTGCATTCGGGCAGACCAGACAACGCGCGATCAGGCACGAGCTCTCAGCCGGGCCCTCGCTCGGCTGCCGGAGCGGCCGACGGGCGTCGTCGTCACGGGCGTGAAGGTCGGGCGCGAGGCGGACTATGGCTACTACTCGTACGCTGAAGCCGACGCACACTGAGGCCTCCTGAAGGAACGCGCGACAGCGATGGGCTTGGGCGATCTCCGGATCGCCCTTCTCTTCGTCGTGACGGCAGTGCTCGTCGGTGCATCTGTCAGCGCTGGCGCCGGCGCGTTGCTGATCATCGCGATCGTAGGCGGTGGGTTCACCTGGGCCGGCGTGCGGGACTGGCGGCGAGCACTGCTGGGCCTGCTCTTGTTCCTGCCCTACTCGGGACTGCTGATCATCGCCGCGTATCCGGCGACCGGTCCGGCCACGCTGGTGAAGGACTTCCTGTTTGTGATTCCCGCCTACCTCGGGTTCGCGGGGACGTCCCTGATCCGTGGGTCGAGCAAGCCGATGGCCGGCTTCCCACTCGGCATCGTCCTGGTGTTCGCTGTGCTCGTCGTATTGGAACTGCTCAACCCGACGCTGCCGAGCCTCGTGGTCGGCCTGATCGGGACGAAGGTGTGGCTGATGTACATCCCGATGGCGCTGCTGGGATACCACCTCGTGCGCACGAAGGCGGACCTCCGTCGCGTGTTGTTTCTGATGTGCTTGGCGGCCGTGATCCCGCTGTGCATCGGCGTCGTCGAGGGCATCATCATCAACACCCCACAGGCCAACATCGTCTACGGATGGTACGGGAAGGCCGCGGGCGCGGTAACACAGGACTTCGCGAACGTCGGGGGCGCGACAGCCACCATCAACCGTGTGCCGAGCACGTTTTCGTTCGTGGCGCAGTACTACCTGTTCACGATCTCGATGGTGGCGATCGTCTACGCGTACTGGCGGGGGTTCCTCTCGTACTCGCAGCGCACCGCGGGGATCGGTGCGCTGCTGTTCCTGCTCGTCGTATTCGCCTCGGTGGTGAGCGGTGCCCGTGGTGCGATCGTCGCCGTCCCGGCGATGATCCTCGTGATGCTGGTGCTCGACGGCGTGAGTATCCGCCTGATGCTCTGGCTGCCGGTTGTCGCAGTCGCAGCACTGAGTTTTGCGGCGGTCGTCTTCGGCACGAGCCTGGCGCCGCTGCTGAGCAACGTCTGGGACCATGGGGTCGCTGAGCTGGCCGTCAACACCGTCCAGGGGTTCCACCAGGCGGTGGGTCAGACGCTGGTCGGCCTGGGACCGGGCGTGGATACCGTCTCCGCCCGCTACGGCCTTCCGACCTTCGACCCGTACGCCCTTGTCGGCGGGAGCCTCAAGGAGAGCTGGTGGGTGAAGCTGGTCCTCGAACTCGGCCTCGCCGGGCTTGCCGTGGGTGTGGCGATGCTCGGAACGATCTTTGTCCGGGCGATCGCCGTGCATCGACGTCTTCGGGATCCCCAGCTGAGGTCGGTCTCGGCCGCCATCGTGACGCTCTTCGCCTTTGTCCTCGTCTCGAATTTCAAGGCTTCATACCTGGACCTGGACCCGACCAACGTGTATTTCTGGCTGCTCGTCGGGGTGCTCCTCAAGCTTCCTGCTCTCGATGCCGCCTACCGCCGTCCGGCGGATGGCTACGGCAGGAGCAGCAGATCGGTGAAGAGCATGCCCTCGAGGGTGCCGGCGAGATCGAGCAGGCCGCTCGTCGGCCGAGCCTCGGCCCCGGGCCTGCCGAGATCGATGAACTTGTCGCGGCTGCCGGCGACGAGTTCGCAGAATCGCTCGAGGCCGCCGGCCCGGCCGAGTCCGTAGGGCCAGAACTCGCAGACGATCGGCACCCTTGCCTCGAGAAGCCTGTGGGCGCCGGCGAACACCTGGCCCTCATGTCCCTGAGCATCGATCCAGGCCAGGCCGATCGACTCGGGGTCGATCGCCCCCTCCTCGATGAGCGAATCCAGGCGCCGCGCCGGCACCTCGACCGTCGGCCACTCGGCTTCTCCGATCAGCCCTGGGGAGTGCGCCGCAGTCGGCGTCCGGACACGGTTGTCGCCGGAGTTGGCCTCGCAGATCTCGAGCAGGACGGCGCCGTCGTGCTCGGACAGGGCGCAGGCGTGGACGGTCATTCGGTCCTCGAAGCCGTTGGCGACGACATTCTGGCGGAGCAGCCGAACGTTCTCCGGCGCGGGCTCGAACGCCCAGGCGTGCCGCGCGCCGTGGAAGCGCAGCGCCAGGCATGACGCCGTACCGATGTTCGCGCCGATATCGAGGAATCCGAGCCCCTCGAGGCCCTGGACATCCCCGCGTTTCTCGAGTTGGCCGACCGCGCGGGCGAGGAGGGCGCGATCGTAGGCGCCGTTGACAAAGGTCCCGCGGGAGATCTCCCGGTCGGCGGTGCTCAGGTACAGGCAGAGGTCGTCCGTCTCGACTGCAATCGACGGGGTGACGCGGCTCAGCGCGTCGAAGATGTAGCCGCGGCCGATCGTTCGTCGCTGGCCTCGGAAGTCGAGCGCGAAGCGGGCGAAGTTGGCCAGCGCGCTACGCCGCAGCGGCGCCATCGCTACGCCACCGCCTCGACGAGATAGTGGGTCGCCAGGTTCGCGCGACCAGTCCGTTCGGCCCAATTCTCATAGGCCAGGTAGCTTCGGAGTAGCGGACGGGAGAAGCGAAGATAGCCGCCCGCCTTGTAGTAGGGCACGACTTCCCACGACGACCATCCGCTTTCCGTGAGCTGCCGCCGGAGGCTGCGGTCCGAGCAGCCGTCGTAGCGTGCCGGGAACTTGTCGCGCGGGTCGGCCCCGAGCAACCGGGTTTGCAGCGTGATGCTCGTCCGGTGGGGTATGACGCGGGCTGCGAGGGCGTAGATGGCCCACGTGCCTGACAGCATCGCGATCATCCGACCTCCGGGAGCGAGCGCGGCACGCTGATTGTCGAGTGCCGCCCGCATCGACGAGACGTGCTCGAGCACCTGCCAGCTCACCACGAGATCGAAGGCGGCGGAGAGAGACGGAATCGGAGTGCAGACGTCTCCGACGACAATCTCGTCGTACGCATCCGGGCCGGCCCGCTCGAGCTCCCGTGCCGAGACGTCCATGCCGACGTAGTGGCAGCCGCGCGGCCGCTGGTCGGACGGGACCGCGGGTCTGGCCCCCGACCCGACGTCCAAAACCCTGATTCCCGGCCGCAGCTGCGCGGCGACACGTTCCTGGAAAGGCGCCTGCCACTGCAGGCCGTAGCGATATGGCAGCCGTCCCGCCTGCACTTCGGCTCGCTCGGCGGCCGCCTCGTCGGTATCCGAGACATGAATCGTGGACCCGTCCGCGGACACGATGGCCGGGCTCAAACGGGAGGGCCGAGCGCCACCGGCACGGTCAGCGAGTGACCGGCGAGGATGACGCGTGCGGTGCGTCGAGCCGTGAGCTGCGTGGTGACCGCTCCGCGGACCTCGAATTGCAGGTCGACGAGCTTTGTCTCGCCTGGTCGGAGTGATCCGAGCTCGGCGGCGGCGGCCGCCTGGGAGTTCGCGTGCACCGTCACGCCTGCCTCGAGCAAGGCGGGCCGCGCGGGCGTCACCGACACCTTGCCGACATTTTGAGCTCGGACGCGCACAATCAGGCGAGCCCGGTGCTGTTGGCGACCAAAGGCCGTCGCAGCCGGCCGGAGGAGTGCCGAGAGGACGTTCGCTCGAACCTGGCTCGGTGGCTGCACGGAGGCCGGGTTGGGCTGGGCGGCCGCAGCCGCCGCCGGGGCCGTGGTACCGCCTCCGCCGGTCGGCGAGTTTTGGGCGGCTTTGGGAGCGGGAGCGCTGCCGCCGCCGGCCGCCTGGGGACCTCCGTCACCTGAGAGCGCCGAAGCCCCGATCCCCAGCAGGAGACCGGCCCCGCCGGCCAGGATCCCCACGAGTAGAAGCTTGAGCAAGGCGAGAGGCAGCGCCTTTGTTCTTATCCGCTCGGTCATGACTGGCCGACGAAGCATAGGCGGGAACCCAGCCGGACGTCCTGCCTGCGCCGCCGGGGAAGCTTGAGGCGCGAGCGCCTCAGGTTGACGTGATCACGCCGAATGTCTGCGTGAACGTGGCCCCAGGCCCGCCGTTGAGAAACCCGCGGGGAACCGCGGAGGCGACGCCAAGCCCGGTCTCGCGATAGAACGAGCGGAGCAACACCGCTCGGTGCTGGGGTTGATTCATCCAGCCGGCGACGATCGCTGCCGGAGTGGCGGACGCGGCCGTTCCGATCGCGATGTTCTCCCCGACCCGGTATCCCCAGCCCGCCCGCGCGTACCCGGTCAGCAGCGTACGCTGCTGGACCGTCTGGCTGCCGGGACCGACGTCGTTGAAGTAGGCCTTGGCGACCATGCTGTCGCTGTGGAGCTTCGCCGCCCGGTCGAGTCTGGTGTTCTCGGCCAGAGCGACCAGCCCGCGTGCGACGCGCTCCTTGTTGACCAGGCAGATCGTCGCCCGGCCGATCGCGACGAGGTTTGAAGCCGTTGGCGCGAGCTGGGCGTCCGGGCAGACGGCCGGCAGCTTGGGCGGCGTGACCCGGCGATGGGTCGCGGCCGAGACGCCAGCCGGGGCCCCGGCCAGCCCCGCGCCGGTGCCGGAGAGGAGCGCGATCCCGAGGGTCAGCGCCATGGTCTTCCGTCGAGTCGCCGTTCTCGCCACAGAGTCAACTTACCGCTTGGGTCGATTGGGCAGGCTGGGCCTCCTGCCCCTGGGGGGATCTGCAGGGTGCGGGCGGGAGCGAGTGGAGAGGGGGCGTGACCACTCTCTTTTCAAAGTAGTTGCCGGACTCCGGCAAGCACTTTTCAAAAGGAAGACCCACACACCCGGCCCCCGGAAAATCCCGCGCCCCCCCAACCACTCCTGCGACCACTCCCCCGGACCACTCACCCGCGACCCTTCCCCCGGACCACTCTCCCGCGACCCTTCCCCCGGACCGCGCTCCGGCGACCGCTCCCCCCACGGCCCCGTCCACGTCTGACTCAGTCGGCGACCAGCGGAACGAACCGGACCGCCCGCAAGACGGTCCGCCGCAGCTCCTCCCCCCGGCGCTCGACGAGCACCAGGCGCTGGCCGCCCCCGGCTCTCCCCCGACCCCTCCGGCCCCCCTCGCCCCCCTTCGACCCCCCCTCGCCCCCCCTCGACCCCCCCG